>JAKAGZ010000005.1 GCA_021815365.1 Bacteroidota bacterium | reverse complement strand
AAAGGTATAGTGTAGGGGAAACTTTGAAAAAGAGTTTTATCTGATAGAAATGTTACCCGCCTCATCTTTCCCCCAAAAAATTGTTTGATAAAATGTAAACAAAATTAATTTGTTTATCAATCTATCCGAATTGGTAACTCTTCTGTCTTTTTTAATTTTTTATTTTAGACAAGCATAGCAGAAATAGAATTTGCCATTAATTTATTTAATACATATTTTTACTCTCGTAAACTAAAGATGGGATATGTTTTTTATCTCCCACTTTAATTATTCAGATATTATTGCGGGGCTATATGGAAAAATTTGAGAAGCACTTCTTTGCTTTATTTATAATTTTCTTACCTGTTTTGTTTTCTTCCTGTAAACAATCTTCAAATCCTGTTGCATACGAGATAGCAAATACACCGATCATTACAGGAATTTTAGTGACTGGACCGGACAGCCCGTATCCACTACGAATTATCGGCACTCCAAATGAAAAATCAACTTTAACATATAACGGACCACCTGACAATAAATTGCCCCACAGATATTCCATTGAACCGCCGTATCCAAATCCAGCATATAACGGAACTAATATAAGATTTACATTGCCTGTGCAATCAAATATTTCTTTATGGGTTGTAAGAGGGAGAGCGCCTGCTGAAAGTCCCAATCATTCTGCTTATTTGAATGGATATTATGCAGTTCCTTCTAACCGGTTTTCAATGAAACTTATGGAGGGAAAGAAATATGCAGGGGTTTATACTTTCCTTTGGGATGGTAAAGATCAAAACAGAGAAACTCTTCCGGACGGCCTATACAGGATATATTTGTCTGTCGACGGAGGAGGATTAATGTGGAGAGATGTCATGATATATCACTCTCTAGGAGAACAGAACTTTCCAAATATTTTTTAATCAGTTTTTATAAATAATAAGCAGGTATATAAAATGAAAAAAAATCTTGTAGCTTCAGTTTTATTGATAATATTTTTGTGCTTTTCAAATTATAATTACGGGCAGAGTCCAGCTCACGGTTCATGGGGGATTTCTGCAGTAGTTAACAGTTCGCAGGCAGATCTGTTGTTCCCTTTCTGGCTGGGTAATTCAAACACACTCGCGCCAAGCATCGGAATTGTAGGGATCAGTGGTGTAAATACTGATATAAGCGCGGGGCTGGTTTTCCATCATTATATCAATTTTATGAATAACTTTGCGCCTATCATTGGTGCAAGGGCTGGTGCGATTTTCGGCTCGCCAAAAAACGGCAACTCGACTACTGATATAATTGTCGGTATGCTGGGAGGTGGAGAATATTTCTTCAGCAGCAATTTCAGCATGGGTATAGAAGCTCAGTTCAATATAGTTTTCTCTGACAAGTCATCCAACAGGTTCGGCAACCCGGGAGGTGAAAATTTTAATACCGGCTCCGTGATTTTTGCAACAGTTTATTTTTAGTGCCCTTCCAACTTGATCTTTTAATAAATGGAAGAGCACAGTGTTGGATGCAACTGAACAAAACTTCGATGTTTGTACAATCATTTAGTTGCAGATGCACTATGTGCATAATTCCTTTTCTGTAGATATTGGAAATATGCTTTGAATTTATTAACTCACCTTACGCAAAACCTTGAAGGTTACTTCATAAAACCTTGAAGGTTGCTTCTATTTCTCGAAGGTTAAATGCTTAAGGTGAGTTATTAATGCATTCGCAGCAAAGATCGATCGGCGCTAAAGAGGAGTAAAAATGTTTTTTTTTAATGAAAGTTAGAAGAAAAATTTCACGTCTCAAAGCGATCAATTCTGACTGTTAATGAGTACCAGTTCATCATCGGGCACAACATTGTATCTTCCTTCTTCAGTACCGTTTTCAAGTTTTAATACTCCGCGCGGGCATACCGCTGCACAAATTCCGCATCCGACACACGAAGAGCGTATAATATTTTGTCTTCGCTGTGCATAAGCTCTTACATCAATTCCCATTTCACAATAAGTTGAACAATTACCGCAGGAGATACATTGTCCGCCATTAGTTGTAATTCTGAATCTGGATTTAAATTTTTGAAAAAATCCCAGAACTGCGGCAAGCGGGCAGCCGAATCTGCACCAGACCCTGCTTCCCATAACCGGATAAAATCCAACGCCGACAATTCCCGAAAAAACAGCGCCGATGATAAAACCATAAACAGAAGAAAAAGTTTGTGAAAGTTCTCCCAAAACTTTTCCTCCTGACGCAGAGTTTGTCCATAACAAAGCAGTTGTAACAACAACAAACACAAGCACTGAATGGATTGACCAGCGCTCGATCCTCCAGGCTTTTAATGAATTGTCTGAAAGATGACGGAAAGGATCACCTGCAGTTTCTGCAAGCCCGCCGCATCCGCAGACCCACGAGCAATACCATCTCTTGCCAAAAAAATATGAAAGAACCGGAACAGCAATGAACGTCATAGCAGCTCCCCAGAAAACCATAAAGTAGCCCAATGCGCCGGCTGTATGAGTTAAATAATTAATATCACTCGGAAATAAATACTGATACTTCAATGGCCAGAAATATGAAAAGTAATGTTCAGGTTTGTTGAACATTATTAATAAAGCCGGGATTAAATAAGCGAACCCAAGCTGGAAAAACATAACAGATAAAGTTCTGATAAGCTGGTATCTGTTGTGCCTGTATTTGATAATCATTTTTAGTCCCATTATCAGAATAGCGAGAGTATAAAAAGTTCCGTACAGGAACCATCTGTCAGCTTTTTCGTTTCTGAGGAAGTAGCTCAGAGGATCAACAAGCCGTATCCAGTTTTCGATAAAAGAAGGGAACCAGTAAAGGGAAACATAAAATGAAGTGATTATTATTCCTGCTGCCCAGCCGATCATTCCTTTCGAAGTAAAGCTGTTGAAAAATATCCTGTTATTTTTTATTCCCGCCGGTGATTCCCAGATAGCGGGCAGTGAATAAATAATTGCTCCTGTTACCGCAAGACCAAAGCTAAGGAACAGAAACAGCTCAGGCGTTATCTTCGCTGTTCCGGTAAGACACAGGAGCAAAAAGAAAATTCCTGTGAGTGCAATTCCAAGTCCGCTTCTTCTGATAATTTCCAGCTTTGGATTATACTTGTATATTTTGAAAGGCTGAATTTGAACAGGCGTCATAGTCTATTTCCTTAAGAAAAAATTTAAATAATTTTCTTTTCACTTAGTGACAATTTTGTGGCAGATTTTAATTTCAAATCTGCACCGTCATTATCATTATTAAATTTTTTTAAGATTTCCTTCTCGTGCTTTTCATAAAACTCAGGATCGAAATTTGCTTCAGTTAAATGTTCGAGAACAAATTCAATTCTCTTTTTTTCTTTTATCCATTTTTCAAAAATTTCGTGCCTGTATCTTATGCCATAGGTATTCATTCCGATAACTGAGTGGTCATCATTTTTATAAACGAACCGGACTGCTTTTTTCGCGGAAGGATGTTCCCAGTAAAAATGTGTTTCGTCATCTTTGGGTTTTGCCGATACAAAGCCGTAGGTCTGGTATTCAATATTAAGAAATTTTGCCGAGTTGAACCATACGCCTCTTTCATATTTTGTTCGTTTACCGCAGAGCGTTTGAGCAAGAGTTTCACCGTGCATTTTTCCAGTATACCAAAGCTGTTCAAAGCGGAATCTGCTGCCGGGTTCGGCAAATTTTAATTCTACGCAGTCTCCCGCAGCATAAACATCAGGGATATTTGTTTCGAAATACTCATTAACTAAAACCCCGCGGTTTGTTTCAACTTTGGAATTTTTAACAACATCAATATTCGGATGAACACCCGGCGTTAATCCGACAAACTGGCATTTAATTTCTTCCCCTTTGTCGGTGATGACAGATTTAACTCTTCCATTTTCTCCTGCTAAAATTTCTTTTAGTTGCACGTTAAGTTTAAGATCGAAACCGTGTTCCAGAATATGACGCGAAATTAAAATTGAATCTTCTCTCGGCAGAATATTATTCCAATAAAATTCTTCCCTGACTAAAAAAGTTACATAGATATTTCTGGAGTGAAGCATTTCGGCAAGTTCAATTCCGATCAATCCTCCGCCAACAATCACTGCCTGAGAAATATTTTTAGTATTTTCTTCAAGCAGTTCAAGATCCTGTAAGCTGTAAAATCCTTGAACACCGGGCAGATACTCTCCTTTCCAGCCAAATTTATTTGTCTTTGAGCCTGTTGCAATTACAAGCTTGTCATAAGATATTTCCGAATTATCAGCAAGCTTAACTTTTTTGTTATCAGTATCTATTGAAGTAACGAGCGCATAAATTAATTCAATCCTGTTTTTTTCCCAGAACCAATCTTCGTAGGGTTTTATATCATTGAAGCGCATATGTCCCATGTAAACATACATTAGCGCAGTTCGTGAAAAGAAATACTTTGTTTCAGCCGAGATAACAGTGATCTTCATATCACTCATTTTCCGGACTCTGCGGGCTGTTGTTATGCCAGCTATTCCATTCCCTATAATTACGAGATGTTCCATTTACTCCTCTTTTTAAAATAATTTATTCTTTTGCAACCGGAGAAATTTTGACTATTTTTTAATAAAGACCGAAGAACCAACGCTTTTGTCATAGGCTGCTGTAACATAATACTAATATTTTTTTAATGAAACTGTAAACTTTATTACAGTTCTTGAACCTGAAGTGATAATAGTCTAATTTAAATCCCTGAAATTATTTCCCTTTATTTATTTTAATTTGCGGTTCATTTTATGACCTTCGATAGGAAAGACTATTCAGACGAATTTCTTATAAGCATATACGAAAAATTAGCAGCCCCCAGATTTATAGAAGAAAAAATGGTCAACCTCATAAGGCAGGGAAAGATAAGCAAGTGGTTTTCAGGCATTGGGCAGGAAGCCGTTTCTGTGGGTTCTGCGCTTGCGCTTGAAGATGACGAATTTATTTTAACGCTGCACAGGAATCTCGGTGTTTTCACGGTCAGAAATGTACAATTAAGAAAATTATTTGCTCAGTTCCAGGGAAAGGCAAGCGGATTTAGCAAAGGACGCGAAAGGTCTTTTCATTTTGGTTCGATTGAACATCACATTGTCGGAATGATTTCTCATCTCGGTCCGCAAATGGGAGTTGCTGACGGCATCGCACTGTGGAATTTACTTAATAAGACAAAAAAAGTCACTCTGGTTTTTACAGGAGACGGCGGTACAAGCGAAGGCGATTTTCACGAAGCCGTAAATGTTGCAGCTGTCTGGAATTTGCCCGTAATATTTTTGATCGAAAATAACGGGTATGGTTTATCAACCCCGGTTAATGAACAATATAAATGTGAAAGATTAATTGATAAAGCAGCAGGCTACGGGATTGAAGCTTTCAGAATTGATGGGAATAATATTCTTGAAGTTTATTCCGCAATAAAAAGCATAGCCGAAAAGATCAGGGAAAAACCTCAGCCCTTTCTTGTTGAAGCACTGACTTTCAGAATGCACGGGCACGAAGAAGCATCAGGGACCAAGTATGTTCCAAAAGAATTGATGAACGAATGGAGTAAAAAAGATCCGATACTGAATTTTGAAAGTTACCTGTTGAAAGAAAAAATCCTTACTGAAAAAAATAAAAATGAAATTTGCACAAAGATTAAAAACAACATTGATACCGAATGGGAAATTGCTGCCAATGAAAAACCAGTAACTGCTGACACTCAGAAAGAATTAAATGATGTTTACGCCCCGTTCAATCAAAAAGTGATTCAACCAAAAGGCAGTAAGAAAAATAACAGAAGATTTGTTGATGCCGTCTCGGATGCTCTGAGAGAAAGTATGGAAAAATATCCCGGGCTTATAATTATGGGGCAGGATGTCGCTGATTACGGCGGAGTATTTAAAGTCACTGAAGGGTTTGTAGAAAAATTTGGTAAGGATAGAGTTCGTAACACACCGCTCTGCGAGTCTGCAATAATCGGAACAGGCTTAGGTTATTCTATTGCAGGGGGGAAAGCCGTTATCGAAATGCAATTTGCTGATTTTGTCTCTTCCGGGTTTACACAGGTTGTAAATAATCTTGCAAAAATTCATTACCGCTGGGGACAAAATGCAGACGTTGTAGTGCGTATGCCCACAGGAGCCGGAGTAGGTGCGGGACCTTTTCATTCTCAATCAAACGAGGCGTGGTTTTTCCATACGCCGGGTTTAAAAATTGTTTACCCTTCAAATGCTTATAATGCTAAAGGTCTTTTAAATGCAGCGATAGAAGATCCGAATCCGGTGATGTACTTTGAGCATAAGGCTCTTTATCGCTCTGTGTCTGAAGAAATTCCTGACGATTATTACACAATAGAATTGGGCAAAGCCAATATCCTTAAAGAGGGCAGTGACCTTTCTATAATTACTTATGGCATGGGTGTGCACTGGGCTTTGGATTCGTTAAGAGAACATTCTGAAATTTCGGCTGATCTTATTGATCTCCAGACCCTTCTTCCGTGGGATAAGGAAACGGTAGAATTGTCTGTAAGGAAAACAGGTAAGGCGATCATTTTGCACGAAGATTGCCTGACAGGCGGCATCGGGGCAGAGATTTCAGCGTGGATCACAGAAAATTGTTTTGAATATCTCGATGCGCCTGTAATCAGATGCGGAAGCCTCGATACGCCTGTGCCATTTGCTTCAAACTTAGAGAATAATTTTTTGCCTAAGGAAAGATTTAAATACAGGTTAAATTACCTGCTGAATTATTAGTGCGTCTGCAACTAAATGATTGTACAAATATCTAAGTTTTGTTGGGTTGCAGCTCGTCAGAGTCCGTTTGACTCTATCGGAGTCTAACGACCGCCACTGTGCTCTTCCATTTATTAAAAGATTAAGTTCGAAGGGCACTAGCTGCTATATTGACAAATCATTTGATAAATTATTCTTTAGCAGCTAAAAATTTCTTATTTTTTGGAGAATATGATAATACTTATTACGGATAGCCTGATTGGAAACAATTTCAACAGAAAATAAAATAATTCGTTTTGAGCAGGAGTTAAAAAACCTGGAAAAGGCTTTATCTGATTTAGAATCAGGCAGCGCATTGCCGGGTCGTGTCAAAGATAAAATAAAGACGATTGGGAATGTTATTGCAAACCTGGAAGATTCAGTAAGAGATTACATTCTTGTTTCTGAAGCATCAGTAGATGTTATTTTTAGAATTTCACTTACCGGCAAACTTATTTTTATTACTCCATCCTGCAAAGAATCCTTTGGCTATGACGTTGAAGAGGTTTTAGGTGAATCATTTGTAAAGTTCGTAACTAAAGAGCGGGTTAGATCAGTACTGGAAGCTCTGGCAAAATTTTACAGAGAAAAGGAACTTCATAATTTTATAATTTCGATTAATCATAAAAACGGCGAAGAAATCCCTGTTGAGATCAATGCAAAAATAATTGAGATGCATGGCAAAATGGTCGGGCAAGGCACTATGCACGTTATCAAAGAAAGATTGATAGCTGAGGAAAAGTTAAGGGCGTCTGAAAATACGTTCAGAAATATATGGGAAAGGTCATCAGACGGAATGCGTTTAACTGATGAGGATGGTGTTGTCTATCTATGCAATCAGGCTTATTCAGATGTGGTGGGTATACCAAAAAATGAAATTGAAGGGAAATTATTTTCTGTAATATATGACCCCGGTTATGTTCCTACTGCAATCGAGCACTACAGACGGAATTTTAAGGACAACACTATTTCATCAAAGTATGAGACTTCTGTAGATCTATGGAACGGACTTCATCTGGATTTTGAAATTTCAAATTCATTTCTGGAAAATCTCAATGGTAAAAGATTATTGCTCAGCATCTTTCGCGATATTACTGAACGAAAATCAAATGAAATCCTTTTAAGAAAAAAAGATAACCTGCTGCAGGGAATTGCAGAGGCTACTAAAGCCCTCATATCGAACAGGGATATAAACACCGGTTTTAAAACTGCATTGAGAATTCTTGGAATAGCCGCCGAAGTTGACAGGGTATATATTTATAAGCACGAAGTAGTGGAGGAAACGGAAGAGAATTATGCCAAGCTTCTTTTTGAATGGTCATCTGAAACAACTGAAAAGCAGATAGAAGACCCTGCACTTCAGAAACTATCATACTCAAGATTTGCTGCATTAAATTTTTATGAGAACTTTTCAAGCGGCAATACTCTGAAATTCATTATAAGGGATCTGCCGTACGAGGCAAGAGATGTTTTCATAGATAAGAAAATTAAATCTTTGATCCTTGTGCCGATAATGGTTGATGACGAATACTGGGGATTTATAGGTTTCGACGATCTTTCCGAAGACAGGATATGGTCTGATAACGAAGAATCGTTATTGACCACGATGGCTGCAACACTTGCTGCGGTCATAAAGCGAAATAGAATATCAGAGGATCTGATCGAAAAAAACAAGCAACTGGATATTGCTTTGGGGCGTGCTGAATCTGCAGTAAGAGCTAAAAGCGAATTTCTTGCACTGATGTCTCACGAAATCAGAACGCCGATGAATGGTGTGATTGGAATGACGGGGCTTCTTTTGGATACCGATCTTACTGAAGAACAAAAAGAATATGTTGAAACTATAAGGCTCAGCGGTGATCAACTGCTGGTGATTATTAATGATATTCTTGATTTTTCAAAAATTGAATCTGAAAAACTTGAGCTTGAGCATAATCCTTTTGACCTGAGAGACTGCATTGAAGATTCGCTCGACCTTGTAGCTCCGAAGGCTGCCGAAAAATCTCTTGACCTTGCTTACCTGATTGAAGATAACACGCCGCTGACTATTGTAGGAGACGTTACAAGATTAAGGCAGATAATCATTAATCTTGTAAATAACGCAGTGAAGTTTACTGAAGAAGGTGAAGTATTTGTTACAGTTTCTGCTTCTCTCAAAAATAAAAGTGATAAATATGAATTTTTATTTTCTGTGCGCGATACAGGTATCGGCATCCCATCCGATAAAATGGACCGCTTGTTTAAATCTTTCAGCCAGGTTGACACCTCAACAACAAGAACACACGGAGGTACAGGTCTCGGGCTTGCTATAAGTCAGAGACTCACTCAAATGATGGGAGGAAAAGTCTGGGTGGAAAGCGAAGTTGGGAAAGGTACTACATTTTATTTTTCTATTTTAGCTGAAGCCGCTCCTTCAAAATCAAAAATTTATCTGAAGGGACACAGACCGGAGCTGAAAGGCAAGCGGGTTCTTATTGTTGATGATAATAAAACAAACAGACGAATAATGAAAATTCAGACTGACTCTTGGGGAATGGAGTCTGTTGATGTTGATTCAGCCGATGAAGCTCTTAACTTGCTTTCAAAAGGTGAAAAATTCGATGTGGCTTTACTGGATTACCAGATGCCTTTTATGGATGGACTCAGTCTCTCGCACGAAATCAGAAAGTTTGAAAATGCAAAAGATATTCCGATCATAATGCTGACTTCGATCGGCAGAAAAGACCAGCTTACAGATTATGACAGAATGAACCTTGCAGCTTTCCTTTCAAAGCCGATTAAACACATTCAGCTTCAGCAAACACTGATCAATGTTTTAAGCGGAACAGAGAAAGGCAAAAAGGAAAAAGTTACTGCCAAAGAAATGGTTATTGATAAAAACCTTGGTACTGAAATGCCTCTGAGAATACTTCTCGCAGAAGATAATACAGTTAATCAAAGAGTGGCTCTCAGGATTTTTGAAAAACTTGGTTACAGAGCCGATGTTGCTGCTAATGGTATTGAGGCAGTGGAGAATGTAAGAAACATTAATTATGATATTGTGTTCATGGATGTGCTGATGCCTGAAATGGATGGCTATGAAGCAACAAAAATTATTCTTGATGAATTCCAGCCTGACGAAAGACCAAAAATTATTGCAATGACTGCTAACGCTATGCAGGGCGACAGGGAGACCTGTCTTGAAGCCGGAATGGATGACTATTTAAGCAAACCGATCAGAATCGAAGACCTGCAAAAAGTATTATCTAAATGGGGTAAGAAGATATATGAAGAGAAGAACGAAATTATCTCTGCTTTGAAATCGAAAAAGGTCCCGACTCAATTGATTGATGAAAGCAAGATCACATTTTTACAGGATATTCAGAATGAACAGGATGTAAATTTTTATTTAGAGCTTCTTGATATTTATATAACTGACCTGCCTGTAATGATCAGTAATATTAAAGCAGCAGTGGAAGAAAAAAATGCCAAGAAGCTTCAGCTCAATGCGCATAAGTTGAAGGGAAGCAGTGTTACATTAGGGATAGACTTTATTACTCAAATGAGCCACGACCTTGAGTCTGCCGCCCGTGAGAATGATTTTGGCAAAATGACTGAGGCCATGGCGAATGAGTTAGTAAATAAATTTGAAACCATTATTAAAGAGCTTGAAATTATAAGGGATAAATATTCTAAATTTTAACTTTTCAAAATGAACTTTCCTGCACGTAATTGGTAACCGGATAATGCAAAAAAAAAGCGCAAAGTATAACCGCACTTTAACTCTTAGCCGCAAGGAAATGGAATCCCTCAAAGGAAACCTGCTGACTGTGCCTGAAAGCAAATTTGCTTTAAGCCAGATCACAAATAAGGTAATCAACGGTGACATTTTCCATGTGCTGGATTTATTGCCGGATAATTTTATAGATCTTTTATTCATTGACCCGCCGTACAACCTCCGCAAAAAATTTAATGAAAGGTCTTTTAAAGAAATGAATGATACTAAATATGAAGAATGGATAAATAGCTGGCTCAGCAAAATAGTGCGGTTACTAAAACCACACGCTTCAATTTATATTTGCTGTGACTGGAATTCTTCGCAGGCAATATTTAATTCAGCTTCAAAATATTTTAATATACAGAACAGGATAACCTGGGAAAGGGAAAAGGGAAGAGGTGCAAAAAGCAACTGGAAAAACTGCTCCGAGGATATCTGGTTCTGCACGATGAGCGATAAATTTATTTTTAACATTGAGGATGTAAAATTAAAAAGAAAAGTGCTCGCTCCTTACAAAGTAAACGGCAAACCTAAAGACTGGGTAACAAGCGAACAGGAAAATTACAGGGTAACGTACCCTTCAAATCTATGGACAGATATTACAGTCCCTTTCTGGTCAATGCCGGAAAATACGGAACACCCAACGCAAAAACCTGAGAAGCTTCTTGCAAAAATTATCCTGGCAAGCTCACGTAAAGGTGATTTTGTATTTGATCCTTTTCTTGGTTCAGGGACTACGGCGGTAGTTGCAAAAAAACTAGGACGCAAATATTCCGGTGTTGAAATAGACTTAACTTACTGCTGCCTGGCAGAAAAAAGATTAGAGCTTGCAGATGAAAATAAAAACATACAGGGTTACGAAGACGGTGTGTTCTGGGAGAGGAATACGTTCAATGAGAAAAAAAGAAAAATATCCAACATTTAGTTTATTTTCCCCGCTTGAATAATTAAGTTGACATTTCACAACTGCTTGATATAATCGGGTAAATTAATAATCTTTGTGCCCCTTGCTAAAAAAGAAATTTAAATTTCGGGTAGTGGTTGACGGATAACTATCAAACCCCGCCAGGTCCGGAAGGAAGCAGCGGTAGATAAATTATCCGGGTAACTGCTGCCCGGTTTTATTTTCGCTGCTCAGAACTTTAATGATAACCCGACTACATACGTTCTTTCTTCTGCTGCATAATTATCTCTCCGGACACCGAAATATAAATTTACAGGCAGAGCTTCTTCGTTTTTTGCCAGCTCTGAATCTTTGTCTGTAAAATAAGAACCTGAATGAATAAGCAGCGAAGATGAATTGGCATTCTTAGTAGAATCAGTTTCTTCTTTTTTATCTTTATGAAAAACAAATTTATAAAGAAGAAGTCCCGTAATTGCTGCTCCCAGTGCAACATAAATAATTGTTTTGTTGCTTTTCTCTTCAGGGAATGTAGTTGTAGGTGTCCCTGTGCCGGGGTTCTGACTATTATTTTTCCACAGAGTTTGTGCGTTTACTGTATTGCTTGAAAAAATTACAGCCGCTGAAAAAGCAGCTATTAAAATGAAAGCAGAAAATTTTGTTGATAATTTATTTATCATAAAAAACCTCTCCCGTATTTTTAAAATTTCGCTTTACAAGTTATTTAAAAGTACATCAAATTCAGGACAGAATCTAAAGAAAGTTTTTTGAAAGAAAAATCCTATAAGTAATAAAGGAAGCATATACATCAGCATTTCATCGAGAAAGAGTTCACTATTTTTGAATAAAGATCCTTATAGTCGTTATAAGTATATTTTGAACCGTTAATTATAAGCAGAAATTTTCTGTTGCCGCAATAGTATTCGAAAAACTGTACGAAGTCTCTGCCGCTTATAATTTCATCGGAATATCTGAGCCTGATCTTTCCTTCAGCGACTTTTTCTAATTTGTAGTTGATGAAATCTTCAGCAGCTTTATCAGCAGGTATCTGCACAACGGAAATTGTAGTTCCGATTATACTGTTAAAATACCTTGTGCCTTTGAATTCCTTGTTAACAAATTCTGTTATTCCAAAATTTTTAAATTCCTTCCAGTCCTCTGAAAGAGTCAGTGAAAAGCCCATTGAGCTTTTTGAGTTACCGGCATAATTGATCGTATCTGCATCGGGATTTTTACCGACGGATTCCCAGGCAGATTTTTCATCAGATATTTCGGGCTTATCTGTACTGTACTTGGAATTTTGTATCAGCCCAATAATATATTTATCAAAAATATCATTAGCGCTTTCGTACTTGCCGGATTTATAATTAAACGTAAAGACGTCTGATTTATTTCTAACCTGTGAATATTTGCTGCTGGTCGAAGTCGTCTTAATTCTATCGGCAGTTATTTCATCAATCTTCTGTGTGTATTCCTGGTTACCGGACTTCATCAGGGTAAATGCTCTAAAAACAAGATTAACAGATGTATCGCTGATTGAGTAAAGGGATAAACGATTCAATTCGAAAATTTCTTTGGAAGTAAATTGTTCGCTGACTTTTAAGAATATCAACCCCTTAACTGAAAAACTTTCTTCAGAAATTTTTCCATTAAGAGATTTATCAATTAAATAATTATTAAATGCGCTGTCATAAACAGCAAACCTGTTGTAAACAGGATTAGGATATTGAAGCAGAACTGAATACAGGGTTTTACCTGAAGCGTTTTTCAGGCTGTCTATCTTCAAATCGTTGTAGTCAAAATTTACAGGCAGCCTGAAATCTATAAGTTTATTCAGCGAGTCATTTGCGGTAATGTTCCCGTTAACTGCACTTATCACAATCTTCCTGAAGAATTTACCATCCGCTTTTTGTTTGTCATTGCCGGAGTTTTTACTGCAGCCGCTAAAAACTGCTGCGAGCATCGCGAATATTAAGAAGCAATTTTTCATTACAAATCTTCAGAAAAGTTTTTCAAAATATAGTAATTAATTCTGATTTATTTCGGAATTATTTCTTCGAAATATTTTTTCACAACATCCGCCTTAGCTTTTCCCACAACCCTGGAAAGAGTTTCTATGTCGGCATTTTGAATTTCGGCAAGGCTTCCGATTTCTTTTAACAATTTATCGGCTGTAGCTTTCCCGATCCCTTTTATTTCGCTCAGCCCCGTAGTGATTGTTCTTTTGCTTCTCCGGTTCCTGTGAAAAGTAATTGCAAACCTGTGTGCTTCGTCCCTTATCTGCTGCAGCAATTTTAATCCCGATGAAGTTTTTGGAATTGATTCCGGCTCAGACTTACCGGGGAAAAAAACTTCCTCCAGCCTTTTTGCAAGACCGATGATATTATATTTTTGTTGAGTTCCTCTGCCGGAGTCCGTTTGGGCACCGGTTCGTGAAAAGCCAAGTTCGTTCAGCACACTTACAGCGCTGGATAACTGTCCCTTGCCGCCGTCAACCATTATTAGATCAGGAAAAATCTCTTTTTCTTCCAAAAGTTTTCTGTACCTTCTTTCGATAACTTCGCGCATACTGGAAAAGTCATCCGGTCCCTCAACAGTTTTGATAATAAATTTTCTGTACAGGCTTTTTTTAGGCTTGCCGTCAACGAAAACGACCATGCTTGCAACTGAATCAGTTCCCTGCAGGTTTGAAATATCAAAGCATTCAATTTTTCTTGGCAGAGTGTTTAACCTTAAATCACGCTGAAGGGCAGAAAGCGAGTAAGGTACATTACCTTTATTTTTCATTTTCTGAATTTGAATTTCCTTTAACTGGAGGATGGCATTCTGTTTGCACATTCTTATTAAGGAAAGTGCATCACTGTTTTTCTTTGGAATAACGAATTTTACTTTTTTTTCTGCACGCCCGCTGAGCCAATAAGAGAGAATTTCCATATCAGCCGGTTCAACTTCCATAAGTATCTCTTTTGGGATTTCGACATATTCACCGTAATAAAATTTAACTGCCGCCGAATAAATTTCTGCCGGCTCATCACTTTCTTCAATTGAGAGCTTCAGTTGTTTTTTAGCAATTAATTTTCCGCTGCGTATATTAAAAATGGAACAGGCAGAGTCTTTACCTTCATACGCAATTGAAATTACATCGCGGTCTTCAAAATCGTTATAAACTATTTTTTGTCTCGATGCAATAACATTTAGTTGATCTCTTTTATCTCTAAGCTCCGCGGCTTTTTCAAATTCCATTTTTTCAACTGCTTTTTCCATTTTTACAGTAAGCTCTTTTATCAGGTCATCGGTTTTGCCTTTGAGCAGCTTAACAACTTCGCCTACCATATCGTTGTAATCTTTTTGGGAAACAAGCCCTTCGCAAGGTCCATCGCATTTGTGAATATGATAATCAAGGCAGACTTTAAATTTCTTTTTATCAATAGCTTCCTGTGTAATGTTCAGTCTGCAGCTTCTGATCTTAAATATTTGGTTTATCATTCTCAAAGCTGCCTTCATATCTTTTACGTTTGTGTAAGGTCCAAAATATTTTGAGCCGTCTTTTACAACTCTGCGTGTCGGGTAAACCTGCGGGAAAGGCTCGTTCGTAACTTTTATGAACGGATATGATTTATCGTCTTTGAGATTAATATTGTAACGCGGCTTCAGCTCTTTTATAAGATTGTTTTCAAGCACAAGTGCTTCGATTTCGCTGTCGGTAATTATCAGCTCAACATCGCTGATCTTATTTACAAGTGCGGCGGTCTTAGCCGAAGTAAGATTGCTTTGGAAATAACTTCTCACGCGGTTCTTTAAATTTCTTGCCTTGCCGACATATATAACTTTTCCTTTGTCATTTCTGAATTGATATACGCCGGGGTTATCGGGCAGATTTTTTATTTTAGATTCTAAGCTGCTGTTCATAACTGTTAAAATGTATGAAGCAAATTAAAATAAAAATTACTTTTATGAAATGAAGAAACAGCCCTTTAGAGTCCAGCGTTTTGTGCAGGACTCAATATTCAATAGCCTCATTCTTTCCATCTGACTTTTTGTGCGTCTTCTATTTTTTCCCTTGATTATCTGTAAACAAATAGCTAATTATCCCTCAAAAAAAATGAGGGGCTCCCGTTTGTACATTTCTCGAGAGGGGAGCTTGCGATAATTTTTGAATAATAACAGCAAACTCAAATAACTAAAAACTTCAATCACATAAACAAAAAGAGAGGTTAAAATGAAACGAGGGAGTATTTTTAACTCAGCTTTCAAGTCAATTTTATTATTGATTGTGTTTAGTATTTCAATCGCTGCCCAAACAACAATTGTAAAAGGTAAGCTGCTGGATGTGAACGGGAAGCCTTCTAAATATGCGCTTGTAGGGACTATTTCGTCAATCCAGAATGCAAACGGAAAAGATTTTGTCAGTTGTGACGCAAATGAAAATTATTCCATCACTCTCAAAAAACCGGGGGTAAACTTTTTGCTGTTTTCCATTCCAAGCCATAACCCTCTGAAAGTGCCTGTGCTGAACGACAGGAATAAAAAACTAACTATTGATGTTACTCTTGCACCGTACAAGTATAAAAATAATTTTGATGACGTTGGTGTTGCCGGCAGCTTTAACGACTTTGCCCTTTCCTCTCCTGAAAAGATGACTAAGCAGGAAGACGGCACATACACTTATGAGGTAAAGACTGATCAGAAAGAAATAAGTTACCAGTTGTGCAACATAGAAATAAACAGCAGAACAATTAATGCACCCGGCTCTGAGTCGTTTGAGCCTGATTCATCAGGTGATTACAGATCCATTATGACTGTTAACAACGGTGCTGCAAAAATTGTATTCGATCCTTCAAAGCTTCTTATTAAAGACGCAGAGAGTAAAGTTAGTGTTAAAGGGAACAGTTACGATAAGAAAATATCTGAAATTTATAATGAGTATACTAAAGTGCTGGACGATGCAAGCAAAAAATTTCAGGAATACAGGGATGCTAAAAAATCACCAATGAATTTTAAATATGACAGAGGCACTTACTTCAGCGATCTTTTGTCAAGAATTAATAAAGAAAAAAATGAGAGGATTAAAGATCTTTTGAAACTCTTATATGTATCATTTGCATATTATCATCCTGTAGACTACAGCTTTGAAAAAGCCACAGCATTTTATGAATCAATTCCTCCTGCCCGACAGGCTTGGGAGGTGCTGCCAAATTCATTCAACTCTTATTTCAATCTTATACCTCAATACAAATGGAATGATCTGCAGGATAAATTCCTGAAAGAAACCAAAAGCAACTCTGTAAAGTTCACTATTCTGTTTGGTAAACTTGCTACTGCAAAATTTTCAGGCAATGTAACAGAACTGAAAAAGATTCACGAGTTGGTTAAAAAAGATTTTGCTGATGCTCAGGAAGCACAGGATCTGCTAAAAAGATTTCCGGTTGAATCGAAAATAAAGGTCGGGGCAGAAATACCGGATTTTACAGTTACTTCACTTGACAATAAGGATGAACAATTTTCAAAACACAGCATGCTTGGGAAAATTTATATGATAGATTTCTGGGCAACATGGTGTGGCCCCTGCGTTGCTGAAATGGACGGCTTGCAGAAAGCTTATGATAAATTCAAAAGCAAAGGCTTTGAAATTTTAAGCCTCTCCATGGACAAAAGCACTGATGATGTTGCTAAATTCAGAAAGGAAAAATACCCTATGCCGTGGATGAATGCATTTCTTGTTAATGATTGGAAGAATAAGATAGTTAAGGAATTTGAAGTTATAGGTATCCCGCGGCCAATTCTTGTTGACGCTAACGGTAAAATATTAGCAATGGAGGGCGACTTACGCGGCGGAAACCTGGAAAAAACTTTAAGCAAGTATTTTAAGTAGGGTTTGAGAAAAAACTAAAAATAATACTTCAAATTTCTTTGTGGTTCCCAGTGCCTTCTTCGTGGAACTTCGTGTTACTTTTTTCTGACACGAAAAACCTCGAAGAAGCCACGAAGGTGCGCGAAGACGTATAAGCCAGTTTTAGCTAACGCAACATTACAAAGATGACACGACGCTAGTAGCATTATAACTGCTGGACCTCAATGTAATAAGGTTTGCTGTTATGCTTTGCTTCTGTGACTAAGGTTTTATTTAACAAACAATATGGTTACAACCTTATGATTTGTTCTGTTCAAAACCTTAGCAGCTAAAAATAACGAACCGTAGAAAAACCTTATCAGATTATTTCTGAAAACATCTGACACTAAATCAGGTTATCAATTTTCATAGTTTGTTTTGAACAGATATAAATCCGGAAGGAAATATTCGTCTTGACTTGGTCATTTATGGTTGGTGAATATTTTCGTCACCAGCTCTTTTTCTATTTCTTCAAAATAAAAATTATTGACAGTGAGGTTTTTAATTTGTCCTTTCAAAATCTCTTCAGGGTTTTCTGTTTTAGGGCTGAAGCTTTTTTCATCAGTGAATTTATCTACTCCAGCAAAAACAATGAATGGTTTTTTGTAATACTTACAAATTATTGCTGCATTCCTGCTTCCCGTTTTATTAACTACGTTTCCGTTCTTTAATACAGCATCTGCGCCAACAATAACCGCATCAGAAGTCTTTATGTATTGGCTTAATAAAGCATCACAGATCAGTTCTGTTTTTATTCCTGCACGTGCCAGTTTTTTCGCAAGAATTATCCCTTCTTTTTTCGGGCGTGATTCGCAGACTATAATTTTCAATTTTTTATTTTTTTTGAACCACATCTTGAAAACCTTAAGCAATGTTTTACTGTTTGACAGGGTCAGTATTGTATTGTACTTCAGAATATGTTTTTCAGCCTTCTCATATATTTCCTTAAAAGAACCTTTTATAATTACCGGAATAAAAGCCAGGAAGAAGTTCAGATCACCTATGTTGTTCTTATCAATAAGGTTTTCAACCATTGCTATGTATTCGTTGACCATTGCAAAACCGGAGAAGGTTTTTTTAATCTCAGGCAATTCTTTTTTTATTTTCCCGGTTTGTTTAATATTCTGGGAAAAATACTTATTCAGCTTTGTCACTATTTCTGACGAGCCTGAGGTTTTATCAGCAAGTACTGATTTAAGAGAAATCTTCCTCTCCATAAATTACTTTCCTTTTTAAAAGCTGTTATTGAGATTCTTTATACCACTGTTTGCAACTAAATTTCTACTTCAGAATTAATAAAATTTTTTATATCGAAAGTACTTTCTTCAGATTCATTATTACTGAAATTGAAATTAGCAAGCTGTGCATAAAGCTCTGATTTTGATTTGTAATCTTTCAGATAAAATATTCTGACTTTATTCCTGTGCTTAATCAGCCAGTTCAGAGTGATCTTCATTTTTTCTAGGTCTTCATCTTCAGGCATTACATTAAGGTTTATCGTGCCCTCGTAAAAATCATCAACAGCTTCTTCGAAGTAATCTCTGTTTTTTAATGAGTATTTTTTTACAAAGATTTTTCCGGTTATCATTAAAATATAATCGCTTCCGAAGCCTTCATTTATTTCGAAAAGAACGTTAGCTGAATTTACCGGTTCGGCAAGAAGGGAAGACTTGTGTGTCTGTGAGAGTATCATATCTACAAGTTTTTTTACTTCGGCTGCTTTTTCATACTTCTGTTTTTCTGAATATTCTTTCATTTTGTTCAGCAGCCTGTTTAAAGCTGCCTGGCTTTTACCGTAAAGGAATTCATAAACCTTTTCAAGTTCCAGTTTGTACTCATCTGCATTTCCTGTTTCGCAGGGTGCAATGCACCTGTCAATCTGCGCAAGGAAGCACGCTTGCCCTTTTGAAAATTCTTTATCATCACATTCACGAAGAGCGAAAGTTTTAGTAAGCACTTCAAAAACTTCCTGTGCCTTGCTGCGAGAGATAAACAAGCCGAAATAATCGTTACCGTCGAAATCAAAATAATTGCATATCTCAAGTGCAGGGAATTTCTGCGCTGCTGTAATTCTTAAAAAATATTTACTGCCATATTTTTTTAACTGCGAGTTATGTTTCGGGTTGATCAGCTTTATTGATTCAGCTTCTGTTAAAAACGCAGTAAGCTCAGAGTTAGTCAGTTCGATCTTTAATCTCGCAGCCTGCTTAATAATTCTTTTTGCTTTACGCGGCGCAGCAGGAGAAAAATATGATTTAACACGGTCCCTTAAAGATTTTGCCTTGCCAATGTAAATTATCTCATTCTTTGAATTCAGGAAGTAATAAATTCCCGGAGCGTGCGGCAGGGAAGAAACATCTTCACCCAATTCTTTTTTAGCGGTAAGCGGTTTGTATGGCAGGTTGGTTCCCGATTGCAGTGCGATTAGTTCTCCGAGTGTTTGAATGCTGTTCTTTTCTTTTGCTTCCTTTATCATTTTTATTAATGCTTTTGCTGTAACTTCAGCATCTGAAAGGGCGCGGTGTGTGCCGTAATTTTTTAATTTCAGATAAGCACATACTGAAGATAGGGATCTGCTTCGCAGGTAAGGATAAAGTTTCTTTGCCAGCTTTACTGTACAAAGTTCATGGTTAGTACTGAAATTTTTTTCAGCACGGATAAATTCATATTTCAGAAAACTTTTATCGAATGAAAGATTATGGGCGGTGAGAACTTTTTCGCCGATAAATTCTAAAATTTCATCTGCAATGTCTTCGAAAAACGGGGCATTGTAAACATCATCATTTGAAATTCCGGTCATGCTTGTTATAAAGTATGGAATGGCTTTTCCCGGGTTAATAAGTGTGTGGTAAGTTTCAGTGATTTTTAATTTTGATACTCTCACCATTCCTATTTCGATGATGTAATTGTTTCGTGCAGAAAGTCCTGTGGTCTCCGTATCTACCACACAAAATTCTGCATCTTCCAGGTTTATCCGTGAGAGGTTTTCATTAAACATAAATGAAATTTATTATTAAAAGTTAAGAGTGTCAAAACAGGTTTTCTTTTTATTTATACCTCTTTTGGATATATTTAAATCTCACAAAGGATTATTTATGACTCAGTTAAATTTACTTTTTATAGGAGATATTGTAGGCAAACCGGGTATGGCTCTTGTACAAACCTGGCTGCCGGGATTAATTCAGAAATATAAGGCTGATCTTGTAATTGCAAACGGTGAGAATGCTTCGGAGGGTAAAGGCTGTACTGAGAAAGAAGGTAAAATTCTTTTTGACCTGGGCATACACGTAATTACAGGCGGGAATCACACGTGGGATAAGCATCAATCGCAGGACTATTTGAAGAGCGAGTCACGTTCTCTCCGCCCGTTGAATTACCCGCGCGGGACTTACGGGAACGGCTACTATATTGCTGAAACAAAAAAAGGAAAAGCAGCAGTTGTTAACCTGCAGGGCAGAACTTTTATGGCTGATATTGACTGTCCATTCAGAACAGCCGAATGGATAATACCAAAGCTGAAGAATGAAACAAATATTATTTTCGTTGATTTCCACGCCGAAGCTACCGCTGAAAAAATTGCAATGATAAATTTTCTTGACGGGAAAGTAAGCGCTGTTGTCGGTACTCATACTCATGTGCAGACTTCAGATGAAAGAATATTTCCTAACGGTACCGGGTACATTACTGATGTTGGGATGACTGGTCCTTATGACTCAGTTATTGGAATGAAAGTTCAGGCTGCTGTGAACAGATTTATTTACGCCACTCCGCAGAAATACGAGACTGCTGAGAACGATACTCATCTTTGCGGAATGTTTTTTAAAATAGATACCGAAACAGGAAAGACTACAGAATTAGAAAGAATTCTTTTTCCTGAGTTCATAACTAAAACTAATCAAGCTCAATGATAAATTTTCCGCTGCCAAGAATTGACCTCGACGAAGAACTGCACGAACTGCTTTTGCCTTATTGCAGATTTGAGGAGGGAAAGATATGGGAGGACCCGGAAGGGAAACATAAAATTGCCTGCCTAGATTCTTCTGATGAAATTTCCATAAAAAGATTGATGGGAAAAGAAAGGGCTGCTCTTGCTATTCAGGATCCTCCATATAATTTTATAGCTTTTGACGAGAAAGACTCAAAAGAATTTACAGAGTGGTGTCTGCTATGGGTAAAAAATACTTTTGACTCGCTTGCTGATGATGCATCTCATTATATATGGCTCGGTGCTGATCAGAATAATAATTTCCAGCCGCTTGCAGATTTTATTTTAATGATGAACAATTCCGGCTTCAGGTCGAGAAGCTTTATAACGATGCGGAACCAGAGAGGCTACGGCACACAGAAAAACTGGATGGCGATCAGGCAGGAGCTTCTTTACTATATAAAAGGTGAACCTGAATTTAACGTTGAAGCTGAATACACTGAAATTCCTAAAGTATTGAAAGGCTATTATAAAAAGGTGAATGGCAGGGAAACAGAAAACCTTGAAAGAAGCAGGTCGCCTTTTATCAGGGCAGGGAATGTGTGGATAGATATTCAGCAGGTTTTTTACAGGATGGAAGAAAATGTAAACGGCTGTTATGCTCAAAAGCCTCTGGATGCAATCAGCCGGATCATCAAAGCCAGCAGCAGAAGGGATGAAATTGTGATTGATTTCTTTTCTCATTCAGGTACTTCCTTGCTTTCTTCCGAAATGAATAACAGGAGATGTTATACTGCAGATTTGGATCCGGTCTTTTGTGAAATTTCTTTAAGGAGATTGGAAAATTTCAGGAAGAATAAAAAAACAGGCTGGCAGAATTCAAATCCGTTTGCTGATGAAATATCAGGCGACACAAAATTAGGATTGTACCTTGAGAAAAAATATAAAATAAAAATGACTGAAGAGAGACTGTTTTTAAATAGAAAATATTCTGATGAAACTCATTGACGGTAAAAAAATATCTGCCGAGGTAAGAGAAGAATTAAAAATTGAAATCGGTAAACTGAAATCAGCAGGGAAAAAAGTACCCGGGCTTGTGACGATCCTGGTCGGTAATAATCCTGCCTCTGAAATTTATGTCTCAAGCAAAAGCAAAGCTTGTGTCGAGATCGGGATGCTTTCAAAGTCTGAAAAATTAAGCCCGGATATTTCCGAAGCAGAGCTACTTTCAATTGTGGAAGGCTATAATAAAAACCCTGATTTCCACGGCATACTTGTTCAGCTTCCTCTTCCGAAGCACATAAATGAAGATAAGGTAATAGAAGCTATATCTCCTAAAAAAGATGTTGACGGCTTTCACCCTGTAAGTGTCGGAAATCTTGTTATAGGCAAAGACACTTTTTTATCATGCACACCTGCTGGCATCCAGGAATTATTGACGAGATATAATATTGAAACTAAAGGCAGACATGTTGTAGTTTTGGGAAGAAGTAATATTGTTGGAAAACCCATCGCAAATATTTTACTTCAGAAAAAAGAAAATGCTAATTCTGTTGTTACTGTTTGTCATTCTGCGGCAAAGGATATTTCTTTTTATACAAAGCAGGCAGATATTCTTATCGCTGCAATCGGGAAGGCAGAGTTTGTGAAAGCAGACATGGTCAAGGACGGGGTTGTTGTTATAGATGTCGGAATTAATAGAGTTGAAGATAAAACCAAATCAAAGGGCTATCGTGTGGTTGGTGATGTTGATTTTGAAAATGTTGCACCCAAATCTTCTTTCATTACGCCGGTGCCCGGAGGTGTGGGGCCTATGACTATTGCAATGCTTTTAAAAAATACTTACAAAGCATATTTAAAATATGGTGAATAAAATGAGCTATCCATCACACAGCACAATTGATCCGCAGGAACTGCTTGAGAAAACCCTGCGTGATTTTTACTGCAAGGATGAATCCTGCAAAGGCTGGGAGACGAATGTAGTTACTCAGCCGAAAGCTGTTCAGAATATTGTCCAGGTTGGTGCAGAAAGAATTGCTGCCGGACCCGGTATCGGCGATATTCTTGCTGATAAAAATCTTGCCAGAAAAATTGATCACACTTTATTAAAACCTGAAGCAACTGAAAATGAAGTGAGAGGATTATGCGACGAAGCAAAAAAATATGATTTTGCTTCTGTCTGCGTTAACCCCTGTTACGTGTCGCTCTGCAGCGAGCTTTTGAAAGGAACGAATGTAAAAGTCTGTACAGTGATCGGTTTTCCTTTGGGCGCCACAACTACTGAAGCAAAAAGATTTGAAGCAGAGCAGGCAATATCAAACGGTGCTGAAGAAATTGATATGGTGATAAATATCGGGCGTTTGAAACAGGGCGACTATGATTATGTTTTTCATGATGTTAACCAGGTTGTTCTTGCTGCAAAAAAGCATGGAGCGGTTTGTAAGGTAATTCTGGAAACAGCACTCCTGACAGACGAAGAAAAAATCAAAGCCTGTATAATCTGTAAACAAGCAGGTGCTGATTTCGTAAAAACATCCACCGGGTTCAGCAAAGGTGGTGCTACTGCCGGAGATGTAGCCTTAATGAAATATGTAGTCGGAAGCTCTGTCGGAGTGAAAGCCTCTGGCGGAATCCGTTCCCGTGAAGATGCCGAAAAAATGGTCGCAAGCGGTGCAGACAGAATTGGAGCCAGTGCAAGTGTGAAAATTGTACTTGGTGGGAAGAGCGAATCGAGTTATTAAAAAAATTAAAGTATGATTCTTGATATTGTAGTTGAAAAAACTGATGACGGGTGCACTGCGGAAATCCCAAGTCTGAAAGGTTGTGAATGCTGGGCTCACGATGAAGATACTGTTCTCGATAAGGTAGTTGATCTTGCATCATATTATCTGAAGACGGATAAAAAGAAATTCAAACTCGATAAAGCACGAATCAGTAAACAAAAAATAATTTATAAATTAGTTTTTTATAAGAATATTTAGTGAAACAATTCAGGACAGAAAAGAGGAAGAACAAAATAACATCTGTAGTAAATGCCCGTCAGAAATCGCTTGCAGTAGTTTTAGAAAACATTCACGACCCGCACAATGTAAGTGCAATCTTCCGAACCTGCGATGCTGTTGGTGTGCCCAAAGTCTCACTCGTTTATAACATTGATAAGTTCCCTGCAATCGGTAAAAAGTCTTCTGCTTCTGCGTTCAAATGGGTTGAAAAAGAAAAATATAAATCGGTGAAAGAATGTTACGATCACCTTCACGAAGAGGGATTTAAGATTTATGCTTCTTCGATCAGCAGTGATTCCAAAAATCTTTTTGAGCTTGATCTGACTGAAAAGGCTGCTGTTGTGCTTGGCAACGAACACAGGGGAGTATCTGAAGAGGCAGCAAATCTCGCCGATG
This sequence comes from Bacteroidota bacterium, assembly GCA_021815365.1. GTDB lineage: Bacteria > Bacteroidota > Ignavibacteria > Ignavibacteriales > Ignavibacteriaceae > JAKAGZ01. Next base: position 77,476 of record JAKAGZ010000005.1, on the reverse strand, counting down.
AAAAATTTTTAATTCCAATGTATGGAATGGTACAGAGTCTGAATGTTTCAGTTGCTGCTGCAGTAATCCTGTATGAAGCATTGAGGCAAAGAACAGCTAAAGGGATGTACGGGAAAAGCGAATATTCTGAAAAAGAAATTGATGATATGATAGACAGATGGAGTAAAAAATAATTATGCTGCAGGAATTCAACAAAATAAGTAAAGTAAAAGGTGAATTAGAATTGCCGGGAGATAAATCAATCTCTCACCGTGCTGTAATTTTTTCTTCAATGGCAAATGGCAGATCAAGGATATTTAATTTATCAGATTCGGAAGATGTCAAATCCACGAGGAGATGTTTTGAAGCGTTGGGTGTTGAGTTTACACAAGGCAAAGGATTTTTGACGGTCAATGGTAAAGGTTTTAAAAATTTTGCAGCACCAACTGGATCTCTCTTTGCAGGAAATTCGGGAACAACTGCACGGCTGCTTAGCGGAGTTTTAATTGCTCAGAATTTTAAATCGCAGATCACCGGCGACCCTTCGCTTTCAAAGCGTCCAATGAAGAGAGTAACTATTCCTTTAACAGCGATGGGAGGAAAAATTAGCTGCTCGGAAAATGATACTTTACCGATCACAATTACTCCTACCGAAAAAATAAATGCAATAAAATATAATCTGCCTGTTCCGAGTGCACAGATAAAAAGTTCTGTCTTGATTGCAGGTCTTCATTCAGACGAGACGACAAGCGTGATTGAAAAAGTACAGTCAAGGAATCATACAGAAAAAATGCTCGCGCTGAAAGTTGAAAGAACAGGGGATGGAATTGTGAGTTATTCCTCCAGAAAAAATTATCCGGAAGTAAAAGAATACTTTGTGCCATCCGATATCTCTACTGCTGCTTTTTTTATAGTCTTAACTTTGTTATCTGAAAAATCTTCTCTCGTACTGAAAAATGTTTCGCTGAATGAGACCCGTACAGGTTATATCGAAGTTCTGAAAAGAATGGGCGGGTACATAGAGACCAGTAATAAACAGGTTATGGCAGGCGAAGAATTCGGTGATCTGTTTATAAAAAGCAGTTCGCTTTACAATGTTAAAATTCCGGAAGAAATTATTCCGAACATAATTGATGAAATACCGATCCTTGCAGTAGCCGGCATTTTTGCTGAAGGTGTGTTTGAAATTAATAACGCATCCGAATTACGAAAAAAGGAGACTGACAGAATTAAGGCTATCTGTGAAAATTTCAGACTGACTGGTTTGAATGTTGGTGAATCAGAGGATGGATTTTCGGTAAGCGGAAAATCAAAGGCAATTTCAGAAAGGGAACAGATACATTTTGAAAGTTACGGTGACCACCGGATTGCAATGGCGTTTGGAGTTCTTTCGATGCTTCTGAAGAGCGGTGGAAAAGTGAAAGGATTTGATTGTGTGAACATCTCTAATCCCGGATTTTTGAGCCAGCTAAAAAAGATAGTAATAATATAGAAAGTATTCGTATTGATAAGCGGCAAAAAAGCCGCTCCTCCCAGCGGATCAACACGAATAGCTTTCAAAGATTTATGATCTGATGCTCAAATTTATTAATTGCAAGTTCCTCAAAAATTTTATTTACAACTTCGACACCGTACTTATTGGCAAAGTAAATAAAATTTATCTCACGCTCCTGCAAGCTACCAGCAGGGAATAAGGTTGCAGAAAGCTTGTCGATTTGTCTTAAGGTTGTTTCGTATTTTCTTTTTTGTGAATCAATAGCTTTGCCTTTCAGTTCATCTAAATAACTCAGAATTTTTTGACGGTATTTTGTGCTGGCATCACTGATTGTCTTGTCGAAGTCGAATAATTTTTCTTTCAACTGGTCTAATGAAAGGTCTATCTTGTTTGTAGTGTCGCTGAATATTTCATCAATTGTGATATTTGAAAGAGAGGCAAGGACGCTTTCTTTCAACTTTTCAGGATCCCAGAATATCTGGTTGAGTGACAAATTATATTTCTCAATTATTGACGCAATGTTCTTTTCGACAATGGTTGCGGATGAACGCGGGTAGATAACAGGCGGCTGAATATCATAGAAATCATACAAAGGCAAAACCTGTGCAAAGTATGCTATCTCGCTTGGTCCCCCTACATAAAATGCAGTTGGCAGTATATAATCCTGGCAGACAGGACGAAGCAGAACATTTGCGCTGAAGTTTTCCGGTTCACTATCAATCAGGCTGATCAATTCATCATAAGAGAATCGTTTTCTTTTGTTCTTCAGCCTGAATTCATTATCAACATCAACCGGTTCAATGAGAAATCTCCCGCCGTCTGTGCTGTAAAATAAATTAACCGGGCGAACCTTTACCTGCGCATGGTAAAAATCCTCAAGCTCAGCGCTGACGCTTACTATTTTTTCCGTATGCTTCCTGAAATTTGTAAGTTCATTCTTAAATAAAGGTCTCATCAGCTCCTTTATTTTTTTATCCTGCGGATCAAAAATTATTATTCCATACTGGTCAAAAAGCCAGAATGTAAGTTCTTTAAAGGCTTCCTTAAGCTGCTTGCCGGGTGAATAAATATCTTTTAATTTTTCGAAGAGTGCAGGAGTGAATTCTGTATTTCTTACATTGTTTTTTATTTCTTCTAGGAAATTATTTACTGTATCATTTATATTTATAAATCCAACGCTTCTTCTGTCTTCATCTTCGGGAACTTCCTGATCGTAATTAAATCTCTGGAAATCATTCTGGTCATTAATAAGATTTATGTGACGTATTTCATTAAAATCATGATCATCACCTTCCAGCCAGAACACGGGAATGAATTTATAATCGTCGTATCTCTCTGATAAATAATTGCTGAGCTTTATTGCAGTTATAATTTTATAGACAGTGTAAAGCGGACCGCCGAGCAGTCCAAGCTGCTGACCTGTTACAACAGTCAGTGTTTTTTTCGATTTCAGCAGCTCTAAATTTTGCCTGGTTTTTTCTGAAGGTGAAAGACCTTGATATTGTGTTTCAATCAAACTTACCAGGATTTCTCTGTCAGTTTTATTTGATTCAGAAACCGCTTTGAAGATATTCAGAAACTCTTCTTTATTTCTGAAGTTGGTTTTATAGAATTTGCTTACTTTGTTATATTCGTACAAGTAATCGAGGAACAGATTCTCGTGCCCGGGAATTTCACTGAAATTTACAAACATTCATACTCCCAAAAGTGTAGTTTTACAGGGATAAAGGTAAGAAAAAGTAATTTTGTTAACAATAAAGAATAGTAATTCATTATAAATTCTTAAATCGAATTGCTAAACCGAAGTATTTAGTTTTTTAACCTAATGATTTTGTTGACCCCATTGACATTTGGGAAAACAATAACCAATTTACAGCAGAAATTTATAAGAAGTAGCGGGGTTAGAATGAGAAAATTATTTTTACTAATCGGGTTAATATTCTTTTCATCATATACTTTTCCACAATACTATACAGAATTTCCTGTTAAACAAATTACTTTTTTTAACCATGATGTAAAAAATCCTAAATTTTTTAATAATTCATATTATTCACAAAATGAATTATTATTTGAGTCGTACGTTAACTCAACAATAAATATTGGTCTGTTAAGTTATGATGCGGAAAAAGATACTTTTTTCAATCTGATCAAACTTACAGATAACTCAGGGCAGAATTTAAATCCTTTGGGGATAAGGCTTAATAACGGTGTGAAGATTGTTTTTTATCAAACCAATATTAAAGGGACGTGGGATATTGCTTACAGAGAGTTTAAGGATAACCAATGGGGAACGTCAAACATTCTGGTTGATTCTTCCGGAGATGAGACTAACCCGAGTTTTATATTAGATTTTAATGGTTATGATAACTCAATTAAAATTTTCTTCGAAAAAGACAGCTCAATATTTATGCTGACTAAAAAAGATTCTTTGATTAGAGCAGATACAATTTTTGCCAAGAATGAGTCATTAAAGTATTCACAGCCCACAGGTTATAAGGTATTGGTTTATGATAATAAAAAATGGAAAGAAGAAATTAATTGCGTGTCTAAACAAACTGATAAACAAAATAAATCCAGATTAGTCCTATCAACTTTTTGGGATATGCAAAAAATATCAGAAAAAGTTTTGATAGACAGCGGCGAAGTTAATAATCCAAAGTTACAGCTTGAGGATAATTATAGTTATACTTTCGAAAACAAGTTGACGGGTTTTAGTAATATTTATTTTATGGATCCGTGGTACCTTAACTACAGCGGGGTTCAACGACTGATTGATGAGCCTAGTGGGGATTTATCTTCTTTTAGTTCAAGTTTTACTCCTTTGGTAATTACAAAAACTAATATGGGTAAAACAGTAAATAAAAGGATTTTTTCTCCCTATACTTTTATTTTAAAAAGAAATGACAGTACTTTTGTAAGAATTAGAAACAATAAAAATTATTCGTTTCCTGATTCGATGATTTATACAAAAATTACAAATAATAAACCGATGGTGGCAAGTGTAGGGCTTATACCAAATTGGCAAGTTTTTTATTATGTCTGGGAGGATAGTATTGACGGCAGGATAAATTTTGTAGGAAGGAAAGAATTGCTACCATTTGGGGCTGTGGAGCCAGAAGCTGTTATTAAGGATTTCCAATTATATCAAAACTATCCCAATCCATTTAATCCGGTTACGGTAATCAGATACGATATTCCGAGTGCGTCATTTGTTACGCTAAAAGTGTATGATGTCCTCGGAAGAGAAGTTGCACGACTTGTTAACGAAGAAAAACAACCTGGTAGATACCAAGTTCTTTTTAACGCAAGCAGATTTTCAAGTGGAATATATTTTTACAGAATGAAGGCAGGTAGTTTTGTTAAAACTAATAAGCTAATTCTTCTCAAATAATTTTGATTAAATAACCTTCGATTTCTCTTGATTTTTTTCATACAAAACTTGCATTAAAGGTTTTCACATCTTTAGTTTTACACAAAGACAAAAATAAAAAGTATGCTAAGTACTGCCATCGAATAAATTTGTTGTATCTTTACAACGTTATTATATCTGTTTCGAAAAAGAAAAAATGGAAATCAATCTCCTTAAATATTTTACTGTAAAACGGTTCTTCAACGTTGTAAAAATTATTTCATCATTCGGATTATCAAGGATCTTCAGGAAGCCGATAGTGTGGGGTATGCCGGTATCTTATTCAATTGAACCGACTAATCACTGTAACCTGCAATGTCCGGAATGTCCTTCAGGATTGGGAACATTAACACGACCGCTTGGGCTGCTCAGGCTGGATGATTTCAAAAGCTGGATTAACCAGGTTAAAAATTCCGGCTTTTATGTTCAGCTATTTTTCCAGGGTGAGCCGTACATCAACAAAAATCTTCCTGCAATGATAAAGTACGCACAGTCACAGAATGTTTATATAAGCATCAGCACTAACGGGCATTTTGTTACAGATAAGAATGTTGATGTGGTGGTTGAAAACGCTCCGGATAAATTAATTTTTTCAGTTGACGGTCTTGATGAAGAAAGCTACCAGAAGTACAGGGTAGGCGGAACATTCGAACAGGCTGATAAAGGTCTTAGAGCTTTAATCAGAAAGAGAAATGAACTCGGTAAAAGTAAACCCTTCGTTGAATTTCAGTTTATTGTTATGAAGCAGAATGAACATCAGCTTGATGAAGTATTAAAATATGGAAAAGACGTTGGGGTTGATAAAGTGGTATTTAAGACGATGCAGATATCTTCGTATGAGAACGCAGTTAAATTTCTTCCCTTGAATAAAAAATACAGAAGGTACATTGTTGAAGACGGAAAGTATCGAATAAAAAACAGGTTAAAAAATCATTGCTTTGCTTTATGGAGAACTTCTGTTATAACGTGGGATGGTCAGGTGGTTCCCTGCTGCTTCGATAAAGATGCACAGTTCAAGCTTGGCAAATTGAACGGCAGAACTTTCAAAGATATTTGGAAATCTGAAGAATATTATCGGTTCAGGCAGGGAGTTCTTGATGACAGAAGCGGGTTGAACATGTGTACAAATTGTACTGAGGGATTAAAAATAAATATTCTGGAAATAGAACAGTAAAACCTAATCGAATATATTTGAAATATTGAATCATAAGAACTCACCCTCGTAGGATAGAGTTCGTTTTACCGATTAAAGAATCAAGAGATTTTTTAATTGTAATTGATAAAGTATCTATATGCAAAAAGAAAATATTTTTTCAAACCCTTTTTTAATTAAATACAAATGGGCTGTTATAGTATGTGCCAAAATTCTGATCGCTGTGTTGCTACTGAGATATATTATCAATCAGATCAACTTGCAGGATATTTTAATTGCATTCAGCAGGGCTGATATTTTATTTTTATCTCTGGCGGTATTTTTATCTCTCTTTAATGTTTATTTACAATACTGGAAATGGGAAGTCATTTGTAAAAATATTCTGGGCGAAAGCAGTAAAAAGAAAATTTGGATTTCTCTTTTCTACGGACTTTCGGCTGGTTCATTTACGCCGGCAAGGGTTGGAGAATATTTCGGAAGAGCAATATTATTTAAAGATAAACCTTTCCTGCTGGTAACTGTCGCAACCCTGATTGATAAATTTTACTTTCTTGTAGTCATTTCGTTTACAGGAGCTTTAGCGTCAATTTTATTTATCCACTATTATTATCACGTAACAATTTTTATAACTGCAGCACTTTTTATTTTCGTTTTTGTGCTTTCATATTTTATTGTTTACCTGCTGCTTAATCCGGGAGTGTGGAAGGACACAATATTTGAAAAATTTTATTCCTCAGAAAAAATACGCTCTCTGACTGAAAAACTTGCAGCCATAAAAAATATGGACAAAAAAATATCATTTAAGTTGATGTTCATTTCATTGCTGTTCTATTTTTGTGTTACATTTCAATATATTTTGCTTGCAGCAGCATTTTCACATCAGCTTAATTTTGTTACTTATATCTGGGCAGGGATTTTAGTTTTCTTTGCGAAAACAATTATTCCACCTGTAGCCATTGCTGATCTTGGAATACGGGAAGGAGCTTCAGTCTTCTTTATAAAAATGATGGGAGAGAGTGCCTCAGTAGGATTTAATGCTGCATTTTTTCTTTTCCTTATCAACGTACTCATGCCTGCTGCTGCGGGTGTGATTTTATTATTGAAGAAAAATGATGTCTGAAATTATTCTTTCTGTAATTTTTACTTTTCTCTTAGCTTATTACCTGTTTTTCATTTCGGATATATTCAGAGGGCTGGGCAAGCTCAGAAAAAAAGATAGCTGCAGGATTCCTGATGAATATGTTTCGGTGATAATTCCTTTCAGGAACGAGAGAGAGAACCTTTCCGAAAACCTGCGAACACTGGAAGAGCAGAACTATCCTAAAGAAAAATTTGAAATTATCTACGTTAATGATTCTTCAACCGATGATTCAGTTGATGTTCTTGTAAGAAATAAGAAGGGTGATAATGTCAAAATAATTTCAGTCCCCGAAAGCTTTTCACCCAACGCGCATAAGAAAAGAGCAATAAAATTCGGAATTGAAAATGCAGCAGGAGAAATAATAGTCACAACTGATGCTGATTGTATTTACGGCAAAGACTGGCTCAGTTCACTTTTGAACTATTTTGATGTAGATACTGCGTTTATTTCCGGACCTGTTAAATTTAAAAACAATGGAAAACTTTTTAATAAACTTCAGGAAATTGAATTTGCAGGGCTGGTAATTACCGGTGCAGGTTTGATCGGAATAAATAAGCCCGCTATCTGCAATGCAGCAAATATTGCTTACAGGAAGAAAGTATTTGAGGAAGTTAAAGGATTTAATGATCGGTTAGATCTATCTTCAGGTGATGACGAATTGTTAATGCAGAAAATATGGAAAGAAACAAAATATGAAATAAGATTTTGCACCGATAAAAAAGCTATTGTAGAAACAGCACCAAATTATTCTTTAATACAATTTTATCAGCAGCGTAAACGATGGGCAAGCAAAGGATTATTCTATGCAAATAAACTTTTAATATTAAAACTCGTTCTCATCTTTTTCTTTTATTTAAGCTTGACGATTGAATTGCTTGTGGGAATTTTTTTCTCTCTGAAATTTCTGTTCGTATTCTTGATAACTTTCTTCTTAAAGGCGTCAGCAGAATTTTTAGTTTTGAAAAGAGGGACAAATCTGCTATTCGAGCAAGAAATTATGCAGCCGTTTATTTTAGCAGAAATCTTGCACATACCTTACATCGTTATTGTCGCTATCTCCGGTCTCTTTGGCAATTTTACATGGAAGGAAAGAAAGATCTCAAGGTGATTTTTCTGATGTCTACAATATAGTTCTTTCCGTTCATTAAAATGTACATAGGTAGCTTACCGTTCACCTGTTTTAACAATTTTCAGATAAAATTCTTTGGCACAATCATTGGCAATTATTCTTAAAACCAATGAGGTACGTAATGAAACGCATAATAATTCTTCTGGTAATATTAAGTGCGGGAATTTTTTTTACTAAAAATATCAATGCCAAAGCATTTTCACAATTTGAAGGCGGTGTTTATTTTTATTCTTCACTCTCACCCTATGGAAGCTGGATTCAAATAAGCGGGGGAGTTACTGTATGGCGCCCTGCACACGTTGGTTACGGATGGGCACCGTACAGGAATGGTCATTGGATATGGACAGATGACGGCTGGTATTGGCAATCTTACGAACCATTTGGATATATAACATATCATTACGGCAGATGGTACTATGACGATTATTATGGATGGATATGGATCCCGGACAATCAGTGGGCGCCAGCATGGGTCGAATGGAGATACGATGACGATTATATCGGATGGGCGCCGCTGCCGCCGTACGCATCTTTTTCGATCAGCATCGGTATTCACTTTACAACAGATTATTATTTGCCTTATTATCAATGGCATTTCGTAAGGTACAGACATATTTGCGACCCTTATGTTTATAATTATTTTGTTCCCTCAGCACATGTTCAGAGATTTTATGAGAGAACAAGATACAGAACAAATTACGGTTACTCTGATGGACACGTAATTAATCGCGGAGTTGATATTGATTTCGTTAGAAAAAGAAGCGGTCAGAATATTCGTGAACGTGTGATCGAAAGAGTAAGCGACCCGCGTGAAATAAGAAATCAAAATGGAAGAAATTCAGACCGTGTAAGATCCTTTTATATCGAAAGAGATAAACTCAGCAGAGAAAATGTTAATGAAAGAACTATAAAAAGATCAGACAAAAGATCATCCCTGGATTTTTCAAGAATTGGTATCGGGGGAAGAGAAACTTTTGAAAACAGAAATGGAAATTTCAGAAAAGATGTGAGAACCGGGGATCGTGAAAATTTCGGTAACAGGAGAGAAGGGTTGCTCAGAGAAAGGCAAGGTAATGGAAATAATGACGAGAATTTTTTACCGCGAAAGGAATTTAACAAAGAAAGAAATAACAAGCCTGAGTTTAATAATAACAGGTCAAATGACAGGGGTGGTAATGAAAATCCTTTTTTAAGGCAGGGTAGAATCGGGCAAAGACCCGAAATTAACAGGGGCAGCAGGCAGTTTGAGCGAAACGGTAATAATCGGGGTAACGAACACAGCAGGAATGAAAACAGAGATAGACGAGGTAGAATAAGGTAGATTGCCCCCGACTCATTATCTATACTCACACTGATGCGGTGCAGGCTTCCTCCGGCACCGCATTTTTATTTCCTATTATCAATAATAGTTTTTCATTCTAAAGAATTCAGAACTGCAACGCATTATTCTTTTAACTGTCAATGTTTGTTTTTAGTAAGAAATGAAATGTTGCCTTCCCAAATCACAAGTAAAAAATATTTATTTTAGTGGTATGCTTTATGGCATATTTTATAGTAAAATATTTCTACATAAAAGATAATCTGATTTTACTTAGGAGAAAAAATGAAATTAAACAAACAAGAGGCGCTCGATTATCACAGCTCACCTCGGAAGGGGAAGATAGAAGTAATCCCTACAAAACCATGCCTTACTTCCAGAGATTTATCACTGGCTTATACTCCTGGCGTAGCTGAACCATGTCTTGAGATTGCACAAAATGAAGATTTAGTTTACAACTATACTGCAAAAAGTAATTTGGTTGCAGTTGTATCAAATGGTACTGCCGTCCTGGGACTTGGAGACATTGGACCCAGCGCCGGCAAACCTGTAATGGAAGGCAAAGGCGTTCTGTTTAAAAGGTTTGCTGATATTGATGTGTTTGACATCGAATTAAAAACCAAAGATGCAAAGGAAATAATTAGAACAGTACAATTGCTCGAACCTACTTTCGGCGGCATTAATCTTGAAGATATTAAAGCGCCTGAATGTTTTGAGATCGAAGAAACATTGAAAGCCACAATGAATATTCCGGTCTTTCACGATGACCAGCACGGAACAGCGATCATTTCCTGCGCTGCATTGATCAATGCTGCTGAGTTAGCAGGGAAAAAAATGAGTGAGCTTAAAATTGTAGTTAACGGTGCCGGCGCTGCTGCAATTTCCTGCTGCAATCTTTATGTAAGTGCAGGGGCTAAAAAAGAAAATATTATAATGTATGATTCAAAAGGCTGCATTCACAGAGGGCGGACAGATTTAAATAAATACAAATTAATTTTTGCGAGTGAAAAAGATCACGGTTCTTTACTTGAAGGATTTAAAGGTGCTGATGTATTTATCGGACTTTCAGTCGGTGGAGTGGTCAGCAAGGAAATGATAAAATTAATGGCACCGGACCCGATAGTTTTTGCAATGGCAAATCCTGATCCTGAAATTATGTATGAGGATGCTGTGTCCGTAAGGGACGATATTATAATGGCAACAGGCAGGAGCGATTATCCCAACCAGGTTAATAATGTTCTGGGATTTCCATTTATTTTCAGGGGTGCGCTGGATGTCAGAGCATCAGCAATAAATGAAGAGATGAAAATGGCTGCCGTCCGTGCATTGGCTGAACTTGCAAAAGAAAAAGTTCCTGAAATGGTTTTAAAAGCTTATGGCGGGGAAGAATTTTCATTCGGTAGAAATTACATTATTCCTAAACCATTTGATCCCAGAGTACTTTGGCATGTTGCACCCGCTGTTGCGAAAGCTGCAATTGATTCAGGCGTAGCAAGAATAAAGATGACTGATTGGGATGCCTATAAAGAAGAGTTGAAAGAAAGACTTGGGCTGTCGAAAGAGGTTATTAGAGGAATAATTCAGAAAGCAAAGAAGAACCCGAAAAGAGTTGTTTATCCTGAAGGCGAAGAAGAAACTATTATCCGCGCTGCTCAGTCTGTGATAAATGAAGATATTGCTAAGCCGATTTTGTTGGGTGATGAAAATTTGATTGTCAGAAAAATTGAAGAATTGGGTTATGATAAAAATGAATTTGAAATTATCGAGCCGGTAAACAGCAGTCTGAAAGAAAAATATGCAGATAATTTCTACCAGGCGCGTCAACGGAAAGGTATGACGATGCGCGAAGCAAAACAATTAATTTGTAAACGGGTTTATTTTGGTTCAATGATGGTAAAAATGGGAGATGCTGATGCAATGATAAGCGGGTTAACAACTCATTACCCGAATACGATCAAGCCGGCGCTTCAGTGTGTCGGTGTCAGAGATGGGTTCAATGTTGTCTCAGGAATTTATATTGTTGTTGCTAAAAAAGATGTTTACTTTTTTACTGACTGTACCGTGAACATAGACCCTACTTCTGAAGAGCTTGCTGAAATTGCTATCTCGGCTGCCGATACAGTTAAAGAATTTGATATTGAACCAAGAGTTGCAATGCTTTCGTTCAGTAACTTTGGCAGTTCAGTACATCCGCAAACATTAAAGGTTAAAAGGGCAGTAGAAATTGCAAAAACACAAAGACCTGATATAATACTTGACGGAGAGATGCAGGCTGATACTGCCGTTGTTCACCAGATTATAGAACAGGATTTTCCCTTCAGTTCATTAAAAGCGAAAGCTAATGTTTTAGTTTTCCCGGATCTTAATTCCGGTAACATTGCATATAAATTATTGGCAAGGATCGGTGAGGCAACCGTTATTGGTCCGATATTAATGGGAATGAAAAAACCGATTCACGTTTTGCAAAGAGGTGCTTCGGTTGAAGATATAATAAATGTTACAGCAATAGCTGTAGTTGATGCACATAATAAAAGTTAGTCCAGTAGTTTAAAATCCAGCTTGCAAGCATTGGCGTCAACCTAATTTTAATTCATTTTTTTTCCCGAAAACTTTCGAGACTATCTTGCAATCAATTGACAATAATATAATGTTAAAGTTAATTCTACAAATCACGAAGTGATCACTACTGGTAAGCCCTTCACTTTTTAAGGGAAGGGGGGGATGGGTTTGTGTTTTTACTGTATTTCTGAACCCTCTCTAATCACTCCCTTGTCAAATGTATTTTGCTTCAGGCTATAATTTCTTGTTCTCTTTTATAATTCTCCCATCTTCCATCATCACGGGATAAGAATAACCTCCGCCGAAATTTTTGTTTGTTGCAATTCTTCCTTCAAAGGCAACGACATCTCCGGCTTTAACATTTTCTTTGCTTGTTACCAGCAGGTCATAACTGCCATTGTAATCTGTTCCGTCCTGTATGTGTATCCAGTTTCTGTCTAAAATTCCTGAATTTACTTTTACAACTTCACCTCTGATTCTGACTACCTTTCCATTCAAAGTTTTTTGATTTGCAAAAATATCTTTTACTGTTTTCCCGCCCGGGTAAGGTTCAATTTTTTGTTTTGATTCCGGCGTAGGTGCCATTTGCGGGTGTACAAATTCAGTCGCCTGCTGATCTGGTGAAGCTGTAATCCCTTCAACAAATAAAATTTTGTCAAACGTTCTGTTCAATTCTTTGCTGTGAAAATCTTTCATCTCCAGGCTTTTTGAAAAGTAAAGAGTTTCACCTTTTTTCGTTTCCATCTTGTTCACGGCGATCCAATATTCCTGGTTATTCTCTGCGACTTTTATATAAGTATAATTTGATGTGTTGAGAAAATCTTTAACCGTCACGGTGTGCATTACAGGTGATGTATTCTCAACCTGCCCTTCGGTTGTGGATTCAGTTTTCGTATTTTTTTGATTCCAGATAGTATAAGCCAGGAAGGCCAAGACTGCCAATGCAAAAATCCCATAAATTATTTTTTTCATTCTGAATTAATTCCTTTAAGATTTAATATACATAACTTAAATATATTCATTTTTTAAAATTTATGTAAAATCATTATATAAAAAAACCTACGTAATTATTTCAACCACGTAGGTTAGGGAATAATATGAAAAGAAATTATTAGTAGATATAAATTATTCTTAATTGGAATGAATTATCTTTCTGAGTCAGGTTCACTCCTTTTTCCGATGATTTATAATTATATTCACCAATTAGTTGTAATCCATTATCAAAAGAATAATTAACAATTCCTGTTACATTATTTATTTTATTATTACTAATATTTTCTGCTGGTGTAAATTGAGCATATCTTAATCCTAACCAAATAGGTTCATCAACTTTATAATCTAGCTCACCAAAAAATCCGTTGCTGTTAAAAGTATCTCCCTTTGTTTTCAAAGTTTTATTAAAAGAATCATCCTGCCCTTTTTGATATCCGCCTAGTAATAAAGCATTTTGAAATGGGTAGCTGGCATAAAAGGCATATCTGGTAAATGAATTTTGAAATAATTTTGGGTCTGTTCCGCCTGTTAGCCCTGTATTCAGATCAACTTTTCCTGAATAAAAGTAACCAGTAATTCCACCACCGTTATCAGCTAATATTTGCGTTATAGTTAACTGAAGGTCTTTGTCGTTGTAGGATAGATCTGTCTTAGCTTTATTTAATGCTCCACCTTGTGCAGGTTTTCCTGTAGTACCTACTATACCATTAAAAATAGTAGCTCTGATAAATGTATTATTGATAGAATATCCTAATTCTATTCCTGTTTGATCGTATCCCCATGGTTTAAATGCAGTTGATTGATTGAAATTTGCTGTTGTGGTTTGGAACAATGGCCTGCTTAATCCGAGTGGTCTATCAGAAGCACCATAACCTTCAAACGGGTGAAATATCCCAGCCTTTGCAGTAAAATATTGTTTTTCTTTTCCAAAGGAAACTTTTACATATCCATTTTCTATTTCTGCAGCTTCATCTGGAAGAAACGACATCTCAATAAGTGAAGATAAATATTTGCCATAAGCACCAGTTGCAGGATAAAGTGTGATTTCTGCAAATGTAAATTGATTTGTGTTAGTAACTATTCCGGTAGGTGACTCGGAACGTGCTAAATCATACCGGGACTGTATTCTTCCTGCAAAGTAATCGCCTAAATTCTCTGTAGTTATATCTTTGCCTATTTCATCAGGCAATCTAAACCCTGCAGCTCTAAATTTAAATCCGAACTCGTTTAATTTAGGAATTGGCGCGTGGCAGCTGCTGCAACCCATATTATATTTTCTGGCAAAGTTTGGCATTGAATAAAGAGGTGTGGATAACATAATTGCTATAAAAGTAAACAAAAGAACCCCCAAAAATGTATTTAAGTTTTTCATACTTACCTCGCTAAAATATTTTAAGCACTTCCTTTGTTAAACAATTAAATTAACAAAGTATTTTCTCCCATACCAAATAATATACCAAAATATGCATATATTAGAACAGAGAGAATTGTAAGAAATCATAATAGTTTTAATGATAATTCCAAAACTCAGGAAAAATAAACAAAATGTTTCTCACTGCTGAAAAACTATCCTTGTCAAACTTAAAAATAAGTCTAATAAGCAATGATAAAAATGGTATCTAAGTTGCTGAAAAAAAGCATACTCCCAGGAGGTGGTTATGTCTTTGATACTCGGACTAAAAAAAATTACAGACTGGATAAAAGCTTATGATGTGTTATTATTTGTTATATTCATAGGCTTCGGTTGGCTGATTTGCTGGTTAAGTTTTATTTTATTTGCACTTTTATTTGTCCACTAGATCTGCTTCAGGCAAATCAGAATAAAAACGGATAGAGATATCAGTTTAGTAAAAGCACACTACAACAGCCTTAATCTTCACAGACTTACAATTAGTTAAGTAATAATTTTATTTTGTTTAAAGCTTATAAAAATATATTTTTGAAAAGTCTAAATCTAAAATTATAAGGAAACAACATGCCCGATTCAGACGAACCTGGCGCTGAAAATAAAAAAACTTACTGTATCATCTTTCCTTAGGTTAGCCTTCCGCTTAATTCATAGGCACACCCTAAGGTATATGCTTTTGGAGGTGCCATGTTAAGATTAAATTTCTTTCCGATTACAAATTTCGCCGTCATAAGAATAATTATGAGCAATTATCTGATCGGTAAACAAAATTTTTATTAGGGGGATTTGTAATGGCTCGTTCTATCTTCTCAAAAATATCTTCATCAAATTTTACTAAAGAAGCAAAATCTCCTCATCAAACTTCTGAGAATGAACGTCGTTTAATTGAAGTTTGCAGCCTCGATGTTAAGGGCAGTCTTGAAAAACTCGAAACTGATATTAAGGGATTATCATCCGAAGAAGCCCAAAAACGATTAGAGGATTACGGCTTTAATGAACTTGCACATTCAAAAACTCTCGGCTTCTGGGCAGATGTTCTGAACAGATGCAAGAGCCCTTTGGTTATTCAGTTACTGGTTATTGCGCTGGTCTCAGGAATTATCGGTGAAGCAAAATCAATGATAATAGTGAGTATAATGGTATTACTCAGTGTGGGCTTATCTTATATTCTTGACAGAAGATCTTCAAAGGCTGTTGAGTCGCTCGGTAAACGGGTGCAGTCACACGTGCTGCTGCTCAGAGATGGTAAAGAAACAGAGTTGCCTATGTCAGATGTTGTACCGGGTGATATAGTACTTCTTCATGCGGGTTCGATTATACCTGCTGATCTGCGTTTAATCTTTGCAAAGGATTTCTTTGTCAGCCAGTCAGTGCTTACTGGCGAATCTATGCCAATTGAAAAGAAAGCTGAACAAACAAAACTCGAAAATGGTTTTGTATTTGAATTACAAAATGCATGCTTCCAGGGAAGTAACGTTCTCAGTGGAACTGCACGTGCTTTAGTAGTTAACACAGGTACTAAAACTTACTTTGGGTCAATTTCGGAAAAGCTGACTGAAAGGAGAGCCGAAACAAGTTTTGATTCAGGTATCAAATCATTTACCTGGCTGATGATTCGTTTTATGACCTTGATGGTGTTTGCTGTATTTATGATAGTTGGAATAACCAAAGGGAACTGGATCGAAGCATTATTATTTGGTCTCTCCATTGCTGTTGGACTGACTCCCGAAATGCTTCCAATGATTGTTA
This sequence comes from Bacteroidota bacterium, assembly GCA_021815365.1. Taxonomy (GTDB): domain Bacteria; phylum Bacteroidota; class Ignavibacteria; order Ignavibacteriales; family Ignavibacteriaceae; genus JAKAGZ01. The sequence goes on along the minus strand of JAKAGZ010000005.1, from coordinate 61,143 downwards.
CTGTGAATCTCGCTAAAGGCGCTTTAACAATGTCAAAGAAAAAAGTAATTGTAAAAAACCTTTCTTCGATACAGAATTTTGGCGCAATAGATATCCTTTGTACAGATAAAACAGGGACACTGACACAGGACAGGGTTATCCTGGAAAAACACGTTGATATTACCGGTAATGAAAGCAACGCAGTTCTGCAATATGCTTATCTGAATAGTTTTTACCAGACAGGTTTAAGGAACCTGATTGACCGTGCTGTACTTTCGCATATCGAGCTTAACGTTGAAGGTAAATGCAGCCTGGTTGACGAGTTACCTTTTGATTTTCAAAGAAGGAGAATGTCTGTTATCGTTCAATATGAAGGTGATCACGTTTTGATTTGCAAGGGTGCTGTTGAAGAGATTTATTCAGTTTGTACGCATTACCAGGTAGATGAAGAAATATATCCGTTAATTGACATGATACACGATGATCTTTATGAAGAGGTCGAGACGCTTAACAACAATGGTTATCGTGTGCTGGCTATTGCTTACCGCGAGTTCCCATCTACTTATCAGTCCTTTAGTGTGGCCGATGAAAAAAATTTAATACTTCTTGGTTACATAGCCTTTTTTGATCCGCCGAAAGACTCTGCAGCAGAAGCGATTAAAGTTTTACATAATACAGGTGTGACAGTTAAAATTTTAACCGGAGATAATTCACTTGTTACACAAAAAGTATGTAAAGATGTTGGTCTGAAAGCAGGGCGGGTTATAACGGGAGATGAGTTAAACCGCCTGACTAACGAAGAATTTTCTCTTGCTGTTCAGCAAAATAATATATTTGCGAAATTATCGCCTCTTCAGAAAGAAAAGGTAATTACTTCACTTCGGCAGGCGGGATACGTTGTTGGTTATATGGGCGATGGAATAAACGATTCGCCATCTTTGCGTGCTGCTGATGTAGGAATTTCGGTGGATTCGGCTGTTGATGTTGCTAAAGAAGCAGCAGACATTGTTCTGCTCGAAAAAAATTTATTAGTACTTGAAGATGGTATTATTGAAGGACGTAAAGTGTTTGCTAATATTGTTAAATATATCAGGATGGGTGCCAGTTCAAATTTTGGAAATATGTTCAGCATCGTTGGTGCAAGTTATTTACTTCCGTTTTTACCGATGCGCCCTATCCAGATTCTGCTTAACAATTTGCTTTACGATTTTTCGCAGACGGGAATCCCGACTGATAATGTAGATAAAGAAATTGTAGCTAAACCATTGAAATGGAATATTGACAACATTAAAAAATTTATGATTTTTATCGGTCCAATCAGTTCTATTTTTGATTACGCAACATTTGCTCTTATGTGGTTTGTTTTTGGATGCTATCAGTTTCTAAATTCGGGTTCAAACGGTCAGTATTATGAAAAACTTTTTCAAACCGGATGGTTTGTTGAATCATTGTTAACACAAACATTGATCGTTCACATTATTCGTACCAGGCGTATTCCGTTTATTGGAAGCAGGGCATCTTTGCCGATGACATTGACAACATTATTTATTATGCTGATTGGTGCATGGCTGCCGTATTCTTCTTTTGCAGAAGTAATTGGTTTAGTGCCGCTCCCGGCAGTTTACTGGTTGTGGGTATTAGGATTTTTATTAGCGTACAGTTTTCTGACGCATAGTGTTAAAGTCTGGTTCTTCAAAAAATACGGAGGTAATTAATTATGGAAACTTTATTAGATGCTTTACAGGAAGGTCGTTTAATTGAGTTGCCTGATAATGATAAATTTCATTCACTGCAATTCTTAGCTCATATTATAGAAGCGATTCCCTCCGTGCCAAATGGTACAGACGTTGCAGGTTTGGTTTTGTCCCGTGAAAAAAACAGCCCAACGGCATTAGGTAAAAGTTTTGCCTGCCCGCACGCACGTGTGCCTTATGAAGAAGACCTGATCTGCTCGGTAGGCTGGAGTCCAACCGGCATTAACTATGGCGCTCCCGATAATGTGCCTGTTCACATAGTTATAATGCATCTTGTGCCGGATAACCAGAGGAATCATTACCTGAAAGAAATTTCTATTCTTGCCAAAGCTCTGCAAAGTGACCCTAACATAGAATCTTTCCGCAAAGCTAATGACTTGAATACAATCAGAAATTATCTTTTGGATTTAGTCAGCGCTTCAAAAAGTCTGGTCGGTTCTGAAGCAAGAGCGAGGATGATACAACTGGAAGCAAGGGGAATTTCTGCTGAACAAAAAATCCAGCAGCTATCAAATATGATTATCGAACCGGTGACTATAATTGCTGCCTCTAATCAAAGACCTGTTGTGCTCTCGCAGAATAAAGAGTTAAGTGATATTCTCGATAACTCTCTTCAGCTTGTCGAGACTATTGCTTCGAAAGGAATTTTTGAACTGAACGGATGGCGCATTATTAAAAGAAGCTCAGCAGATTATCAGCTTAACCGCTGTTCGTATGATTGTATTGCAATCAGGCTTACAAATAATTTATCTAATGAAGCAAAGTAGAAAGAAAACGTTTTAGTTGTATGAGAAAAATATTTTTGCTGACGGTTCTAATTATTACTGTTAGTGGATTTGTGCTGAGAGCGCAGGAAAAAAAAACTGATGAAATCCATTTGAAATATTTTGGAACAGTCAGAGGGAAAGTAATAAAAATAAAACAGAGCACTGTTGAATTTCGTTCAGGGGATAATGACCTGCTTTATGACTATCCTAAAACAGATATTGATTATATAATTCTTTCAACAGGAGAATGGATATCGTTTAATCAGGAAAATAATTTTTCTGAGAAAGAATCATCAGCCTGGGGCTACTTCAGTCTGAACGGGGGAGGGATAGTAAATCTGAGACCTCTGAATGAAGCAAAGATACGAAAACAAGGTATATCTTTTTTAGCCGACCTGAATTATCAGTTCAATAAATTTTATTCCCTGGGGATTCAGCTTGGCTACAGCTCAGTAAATTTAAACGGAGACAATTTCCTTGTTCAAAATGGATTTTCAGGAACGAAGGCGGCAGTTAACGGAGGCACATCTTATTTAATGAGCGTTGGTTTGGTTAACAGGATTTTTATTTTTACTGGCTCATTTGTTGAACCTATACTTTCAATCTTTTCAGGATATGGAAATTTGCTGACATCAGAAACTGATGTTGACTATATCACAGGCAAAAAAGTTTTTCCGGATTCAAGCAAAAAAGGTTTTCTAACAACATTGGGAACGGGTCTTTTCATAAAGACAGGGATAACCTCTGGAATCAAGTTAGAGAGCGGGTACAACTGGTTTTTCTATAAGAACGAAAAAAAACATTTTGTGAATTTCAATTTAGGGTGCGTAATCCCGATAAACTGAGCTGCACTTATTTTGTTTTTCCTTTTATAAAATTAAGTATTGTCTCCTGATAATTTAGCGTTTCGTAAAGTGCTTTGTAAGTTTTAGGGTCCATTTTTTTGGGATCTACTGCCCAGGCTTTTACCAGGTAATGTTTCTTGTTAATGTATGTATCAAACTCACTGCGGCTCATACCACTGAGTGATTGAACTTGTTTTTGTAAAAATTCAGGCACACTCGAAGTATAACTAACTACAAATCCTAAGATCATAACTCCAACAAATATTAACTTTTTCATTTTTTAACCCTCGTAAATTTAACATCCTTTAGCGTAGTATTCGCAACTACCCTGCCAATTAAAAATGTCTCTAATTTATCCGTCTTTAAGTGATTAACAGGCTTAACTACTGATTTATTTTCGGTATGAGCGAAAAATATTCGTATGGATTAAGGGGGATAAGAGGAAGTGTAAGTTTAAGATTAAGGATGTACTTCGTACTGTATTACTTATTCAACTTACACAGATAGAGAGATGACAGCTTTTGTTTTTAAAAATATAGCGACAAAAACAGTATTACTTCCGAAAAAATTATTATCTGTTTTTCTATAAAAGATGCCAACTTTTGTTCTCTAATCTTTTGCGTAAGTTCAGTAACTAAAAAAGGTGCTGGTACCCTTCCCCAATCCTGCCTTGCAGAGAATGGCTTTATTGGGTAACTTTAACTCACTTAAACAGAAAATTCTGAATATCATTTATGAATTTTTAATGCTCTTAAAAATCTAAACTTAATCTTTAACTTGAACTTGAACTTAAACTTTTCTTAAATGCCCGCCCGCAATAACAATACCAGGAGAAAGCTTCTAAGCATAATTATTCCCGTAATTATTTTTGATCTTATTTTTCTTTACTTTATAAAATACAGGAACCAGGGTCTGCCCATTTCTGATTTTGACATACTCTATCCGGGAAATTTTTTTAATCTCTTCTTTGCTTTTATTTTGATTTTGGGAATTGTGTTCTATTCCTACAATAAAAAAATCGAATATAAACCACGACTGCTGATCTTCTATACTGTACTGATGACTGCCGCGCTGGTTCTCTCAGAGATTTATTCCCTGGTTAAAATACCTCTTCCAAATATTTTTATACTGGATCATCCTCTCAGGGAAGTTCTGCAAGGGATACTATTTTCATTTTACCAGTTCATACAATTTATTTTTATTTCTGTTGTGTGGATTACTTTATCGGGAAGAAAAGATTTGTTACTTTTGAGAGCGACGGTAAATTCAGTTGCCATAGTTATTTTTTTATTTATAACAGCATTTATAACGCTGCAGTCTGGAGCAGAAAATAAATTAAAATCAAAAGATAAAAATAAAAGAAAGTTTACGGGTGTAGTTCTTGGTGCTGCTGTATGGTCAGGTAATCAGCCAAGCCCGAGTCTTGCATTCAGAGCAGATAAAGCCGCAGAGCTTTATCAGCAAAAGATTTTGAAAAGGATACAGTTAACCGGCGGGCATGCACCCGGCGAGATGAGTGAAGCCGAAGTTGCTTATAAATACCTGAAAGAAAAAAATATTGATACTACAAATATCCGCCTCGAAAAGAAAACATCATCAACGAATGAGCAGATAAGATTTATAAAAAATGAACTGATTGATAATCAACATTTACATAATATTGTGATAATTTCTGATTCTTATCATTTAACCAGGGTTCAGGAAATTTGTAAGTTTTATCATATAAAAGCAATGGTAGCAGCATCGGGATTGAACCTCAGTTTTGATAATAAAATTTATTACAGGATGAAAGAGAGCATTGCTTTGCTGGTTTTTTGGTTCTTTGCATTATAATAAAGCGCAGGTGAAATACAATGATTAACTTTGTAGTAGAATATGTCTCAAATGTCTAAACGCAGAATTGTAAGGGAAAAAGTTCTTCAGATACTTTACGCCTATGAAATGAACAAGGATTCATTAACGGCTCATATCGAGGGTATACTGCCTGATACACTTGATAAACCCGACAGGCAGTTTGCTGAGGAGCTGATTAACAAGGTCATTACTCATCAAGATGAGCTTGATGAAAAAATAAAATTAAGAGTTGCTAACTGGGAAATGAACAGGATCGCTCTGATTGATAAATTACTTTTAAGAATGGGGATCTGCGAATTGCTCTATTTCCCGGATATTCCCCCAAAAGTTTCGATAAATGAAGCAATAGAAATCGCAAAAGTTTTCAGTACAGCAGGCAGTGGAAAATTTATCAATGGGATACTCGATGCAATTTTATCTAAGCTGAAAGAAACAAATGTTCTCAACAAAACAGGCAGGGGACTGGTTGAAGAAACAATTTCGAAACCTTTCGGCAAGAAAAAATAAATGAAAGAAAAAGGCAGAATAATAAGCTGGGCGTTTTTCGATTTTGCCAACACTGCTTTTTCTGTAATAATAGTTACTGTTATCTATTCGAAATATTTTACTGATTATGTTGCAGGCGGAAGAAAATGGCTCTGGGGTCTGGCTGTCAGCATATCTATGATTCTCGCCGCTCTTTTAAGTCCGCCAATGGGAGCGATCGCAGATGTATCTCGGAACAGGAAAAAATTTCTTCTTTTGTTCACACTCGTCTCAGTGATCTGTACTGCATTTATGTTTTTTGTTGAGAAAGGCGAGATTGTGCTAGGTATGGTTTTGTTCATCTTTGCGAATATAGGTTTTGAAGCCGGATTGGTATTTTACGATGCTTTTCTTCCGAACCTGACAACAAAAAAAAATTACGGCAGAGTTTCCGGTTACGGGTTTGCAATGGGCTATGTCGGTGCGCTTGTTGTGTTATTGATCGTAATGTTTCTTCTTCCTCCGCAGAGTTCACCTGATTATTATTTTTACATAAGATTTTCTTTTGTAATTGCAGCAATCTTTTTCCTTTTTTTCTCTATCCCGTTATTTGTTTTTGTCAGCGAACCAAAAATAGATAACCCGGTCAGAAAGGCACTGATAAAAAACGGCGTAGAAAAAAGTTTCAGTACACTTAAAGCGTTGTTCGTGAAAAGCAAATATCCATCCGTTACAAAATTCCTTCTTGCTTTTTTCCTTTACAACGATGCAATAATTACGATCATCGCATTTGCCTCGATCTTTGCGACAAATGTTTTAAAAATGTCAGACGCAGAAATAATTTATTTTTTTGTCATCGTACAAAGCACCGCGGTTGCAGGCTCATTTATGTTCGGAATTGTTTCAGATCATATTGGTCCCAAGAGAACTATTACGATTACTTTAATAATCTGGCTTGGTGTTGTAACCGGTGCATACTTTGTTAATACAGTGCCGGAATTTTATGTGATAGGACTTTTGGCTGGTTTATCAATTGGTTCTTCACAGTCCTGCAGCAGAAGTTTAATGGCGCTGCTCACTCCAAAAGAAAGAGAAGCAGAATTTTTTGGATTTTACGACGGGCTGTTCGGTAAATCTTCGGCGGTGGTTGGTCCGTTGTTTTACGGAATAATCTCAGATATCTCGAACGAACGCACTGCTGCTCTGGCTATCGGTTTATTCTTTATGGCTGGTCTATTGATCCTTCAAAAAGTTGAAGAGCTTGACCCGTTGGCTAAGTGAAGGTATGTTCTATTCGTCATAAAATTTTACGCAAAATGGAAAAGAAATTGTTTAGCGTTATTCGGTTACGAAGCCCGTATCGTAAAGCGTAAAACGTGAATCGGGTGATGCAACCGAATTCCGTAACCGTTAGACGAAACGGGCATCGTTACCATAACCGAAAGACTAATTGTCTGAGTTTACTTTACCATTTGGTTCCGGCTGTGCCGGTTTATGGAATATGTTAATCGGAAGACATAGCTTTATACTATCTTAGGTAATGTGAAATAAAATTTGCTGCCTCTTCCTTTCTCACTTTCGATCCGGATCGTACCGCCATGTTTTTCAACCATCTCTTTACAAAGGATCAATCCCAGACCGCTGCCTTTCTCTCCTTTTGTTCCCGGTTTTGAATGTCCAAGGTGAAATGAAAAGATGTTATTTATTTCATCGCTTGTTAACCCCACTCCCGAATCATAGACACAAATTTCTATCATCTCATTTTTTCGTGATCCTTCGGGATCTGTTTCTTTATCAGAACTGCTATAAACCTGTTTCGACAGTGCAGGTTCTTTTGCACTTATTTCAATTTCACCATTTTCAAAAGAGAATTTTATAGCATTGGAAATTAAATTCTGTAAAATTGATCTTAACAAATTCTTGTCAGCTTTAACCACCGTGCTGTCATCAATGAGATTTACCAGTAGGATTTTTTTTCTTTCAGCATTCTCTCTGAGTAAACTTAGAGTTTCATTCACAACTGAGTTTAACTGTATCTCTGCCGGAACGAAACTTATAGTATTTCTCTGAAGTTTCGACCAGTCCAGCAGATCTTCAAGCAGCCTGTATTGATTCTGAAGAAGATTAAAAATTTCCTTGCTGTAATCAGATATCTCTTCCTTGCTTAATGAGTCAATCTCATTAGCTAAAATTTCTGAAAGTCCCAGCAAAGGATGGAAGGGGCTGCGCAGATCGTGTGAAATAATTGAGAAGAATTTGTCCTTGCTTTTATTCAGCTCTTCGAGTTCGTGCGAGTATTTTTTTATTGCTTCAGAAGATTGTTTTCTCTCAAGTGCAGCGGCAACGTGCTGTGAAACGAATGTTAAAAGATATTTATCTTTTTCGCTGTACCTTACTTTTTCTGTATAGCTTTGTACAACGAGTACTCCAATTGTTTTGTCTATGGTTTTTAAAGGAATACCGAGCCAGTCTATAGAAGGCGCGCCTATATCTTCTATTTTATTTTCAGCAATAAGCCTTTCTACAACTTCAGGGGGAGCTAATAATGGCTCACCTGAGTTTAAAACATATTCGGTCAAACCTTTGCCGGGTTTATGACTTTGGGGCTGCTCATCTATCTCATCAACAAAGTAAGGGAAACTTAGAGTATTATTTTCTGCATCATAAATTGCTATATAGAAATTATCAGCATTCATTATTTCTTTTATAATCTGATGCATCGAATAATAAAATTCATCGAGGTCTTTTGTGGAGCTTGATTTTTCAGCAATGGCATATAAAGCAGCCTGAAGTGATTCTGCTTTTTTCCTTTCAGATATATCTCTCGCTGTAGCAACTATTACATCTTTTCCTAAGAAAGTTCCTTTGTTCAGTACAACTTCTTTGGGAAATATTTCTCCGTTTTTTCTTTTTCCCCACCATTCAAAAGTTTGTACTTCTCCTTCAAATGCTTTCTTCAAAGCCTCAAGTGTTTTTGTCATGCTATTTTTACCGGGAGCGGAAAGAAATTCTGGCGTCTTTCCTATAAATTCTTCCTTCGAATAGCCGTACATTTTAACTGCGCCAAAGTTAACATCTAAAAAACGTCCTTCACGATCCTGGATATAAATTGCATCGCTCACCGAGTTGAAAATCTCTTTATAATTTTTTTCCTTTTCTAAAAAAGATTTTTCAACGAGTTTAAATTTGTCGGAATTCAGGGTAAGCTCTTCAACGCGCTGCTGAAGTTTGTTTATTTCATCCAGCAGTTGCTGGTGTGAATTTATTCTGTAGTCTGTATCTTCCATCTTAGCTGTAAAAAACGTCAGAAAATATTTTCCTCAATTACGACTTCCTTCTAATAACAAAAGCAATTTAGATAAAAAAAATTAAAAAATATATAGCATTAAAAATTTAAAAGGGGGGCGGTTCGGATCAGAAATAAATTAACCAGGAAGGGATTAAGGAAGCTATTTAACCTTGAAATCCGGCGGACGGATTTCATCATACATTCTTTTCAATTGGTCATAGGCATACCTGCTGCCGCGCTGTGCAGCCAGCCTGTAGTATTTAACTGCCTCAGGCTTAAATTTTTTAACACCAATTCCGTTTTCATAACAGTAAGCAAGTGTGACCTGTGACAGCACTGAACCAAGCGTATCGGCTTTCTCAAGCAGCTTAATGTCATTACTGAAATTGCCGATACCATTATTTACATCGCCCAAAAGTTCTGCAGCGGCTATTCTTACTGACGCTTCCATGCTGCCCATCTCTTCGGCACGTTTCCATAACAAAATAGCTTTGTCTTTATTTTTCTCGATAATTTTTCCGGTCAGGTATGACAACCCTAATTCCACAATTGAAGGCAGGTGATTTTCTTCTGCAGCTTTCGTTAAAAGCTTCATTGCATCCTGATCTGTAAATTGATGATCGAACCCTAAAATATAAAGCTCATACCATACATACATTGCATCAGCGTTATTTTGGTCTACAAGATTTTTTAGTTTTACGAAGTAACCATCCTGTCGTATAATATACCACAAAATAGCCGGTGCGGTAGGCGAGTCAAGCCGTGTTGCTCGTAAATAGTATAATGATGCTGTAATAATATTTTTGCGAAAAAAAATTCCTTCCTGGTAGAGTCTTCCGATCAATGTTAAAGCTTCGGGATTTCCGGCTTCCGCAGATTTTACCAAATATTGCAGCCCTGTTTTTTTTAACATCAGTAAAGAATCTTTTTTATTGCTGATACCTAAAGTATCAACCAAAATTTCGCTGTCATTTCTTAGTATATCTTCGATTATTTGTTTGTCTGTAATAACCGGAACGGAATCAGATTTTGATGCGAAGTCAATAAAAACCAAGCTCAGGTTTGATGTAATAGCAGGTTCATCATCGGCTGATGAAAAAGTATTATTCTTTTCTGAAGAAGTTTTTGTTGAATCGAAATAACCCTGCGAAACTCTTTTCTTTAATTCAGCCTCTGCTTCTTTTGCCGGCAGGAAGCCCTGGTCCGAAGCTTTTTTTACCCAGGTGTAAGCTTTGTCCCAATTTTTTTTGACGATTAAATTATTTGTATTTAAGATTCCATAAATATATTCAGCCTGCGGCATTCCGGCTGATGCAGCATCTTTGAAAAATTCGTATGCTTTAAAAGGATTCCAGTCAACGCCCCATCCGTTATTTAATAGAATGCCGTAATTATATTCTGCGGCTGGTAATTTTTTTTCAGCAGCTTTGCCTATCCACAATGCAGCTTTGACAGTATCTGCAGGAAATCCTTCGCTGAAAAGATATCGTAATCCCAGTTCGTGCATCGCAAGAGGATCACCGGAATTTGCTTCCTGGATCAATTTAAATTGCTGCCATATCGGGTATGAAAGGTCCGGCTGATAGAATAATGTTGTTCTTCTTTGTGGTCTGTTATTTTTAAAAGCAAGGCTGGAAGTGGTATCCTGTGCAAATAATTCAGTTATAAAAAATAAGGTAATTATGAAGCCACATATCGCCCCGCTATGAAGGAACGCTCGTATATTTAATTTCAAAATTTTTATAATTCCAGTGATATAAATAATTGTAGTTAGCAATATAATGCTGATAAAGTTCAGAAGAAAAATAAATTGTAAGAACTGGTCTTAATTGGTTTAAACCTTCCATTTTATGCCTCTGTCAAAAATAATGCTTGTTAAAATTAATGAGAGGTATTTTACGTTTGATATAAGTTACAAATCTATTATTTTATTCAGAGTAATTTTGTTTTGCAATAAACTTTGACGGATAATTTATTATGCAGCTTTTCGAAACTATTCAGCTCTCTCTTCAGTCAATCAAAGGGAACAGGTTAAGAACTCTCCTGACAATTCTTGGAGTTGTGGTAGGAATTTTTTCGATAATTGTTATTATGACAATTATTACGATGCTTCAGAAAAGTATTGAGAATGGTCTCTCCGGTCTTTCGCAAAATACTTTTCAGATACAAAAATTTCCTGCGCTGGGTGTCCACGGACCTAAAGAATGGAGAAAATACAGGAACAGGCACAATATTACACTTGAGCAGTTTGATCGTCTTAAAGGTTTATTGAAAGGCGCAGAGGCAATGGGGGCTGAACAGGCACGCGGAGGGAAAGTTGTAAAGTATGGTAACATTCAAACCAACCCTAACATCAGAGTTTTGGGTGAAACGGTCGGCGGGATGAGAACAAATGACTGGACAGTTGATTACGGAAGAAGCTTAAGAGAAACTGATATAGAATACACTAATAATGTTTGCCTTATAGGTAAAGACATTGTTGATAAACTATTCCCAAGCATTAATCCGGTCGGACAAACTATCAGTGTAGATAACAGGCCGTTCTTAGTGATCGGAGTTCTCAGTCCCAAAGCAGCGATGTTCGGCGAGAGCCAGGATAACAGGGTTGTTATGCCTTTATCAACATTTCAAACAATGTATGGAAAGCATAACACGAGCATTAACATCATGGTAATGGCAAAAAATAAACAAGACTATAACAGGCTGATTGATGCAGCAGTGGGATATATGCGTGCGATCAGGAAAGTTCCGCCGGGGGAAGATAACGATTTTGAAATTTTCAGTAATGAATCTCTGATCGGACAGGTAAACCAAATAACGGCAGGAATAAAGATCGGTGCAATTGTTGTCTCGATAATTGCACTGCTTGCAGCTGGTGTGGGAATTATGAATATTATGTTAGTCTCTGTAACTGAAAGAACAAGAGAGATAGGTATCAGGAAGGCTGTCGGTGCACAGAAGAAAAATATTCTTATTCAGTTTCTGATCGAAGCGATTACACTTTGCCTTGTTGGCGGAGTAATCGGAATTGTTTTAGGTGTGGGGATCGGAAATCTTGCAGGGAGTCTCTTAAAAGCACAGGCGGCTATTCCTTACGATTGGGTTGCAATCGGTTTATCTCTTTGTGTTTTTGTTGGAATTATTTTTGGAACTTACCCTGCTTATAAAGCAGCAAACCTCGACCCGATTGAAGCGCTGAGGTATGAATAATTATCTTTCGTTTCCAGGCCAGTACACTATCGCTTCTTTTAACTTAACTGACTGCTCATCGAGACTTTGCACAGTCTTATGAAGGATTTCAACTTCTGATTCATCGAAATAAATTTCATTACACGCCGGACAAATCCACGAAGGTACTTCTTTAAAAGTTATCTCGTAGCCTTCTCTTTTAATTGTGAAGGGACTGAATTTCCTTTCAGTGTCGCAGTAGCATTTTAAACAGACCATAATGGTTCTCTCGTTTTAAAATCCCGGCTCCATTTAATCTCTGAAGGAAGATAAGCTGTAATTATTAAAAGATAAAATTCTGTCGGTGCGCAGACAATATGTATGGGTCTGTTGTTATTCCCATACCCTAAGATCAGACTTGTATTTCCCCTCTCATCATATGGATAATCCTCGACAATTTCTCCTCCGCTGATAACTTTCCTTATTTCATCGGGGTTGATCATTCTTTCAACATTCATTATTTGTGCTGCAGCATGTGGTGTGTAAACAATTTTTTTCGCCGCTGCCTGCCTGATTTTTTCTATCATATAATCTTTCTTATTATTAGCTTAAATTTGATTGGTCAAAATAATAAAATAAATTCCAACTGTGAAGGCAAATTTAATAATACGAGCAGGTTATTTAATGCAGGCATATCTATCTGAAATATTTTCTAATAATAAAAATTTTCTTATTGGTTTAGTTGCTAGTAATGGATTATGGTATATAAAGTAACTCATCCCCCGCCCCCTTCCCTTTGCAAGAGAAGGGGCTTGGGGGGGTGAGTTTGCAGTAATGAAAATCTTTTTGGAATAAACATAATATTTACTTCTCTTATTGTTCCGGGAAAAATATTTTTAACAATTATGAATGCCGGCTCATAAAGAAGATTTTTTAATACTTGATCGAATAACAGGTTAACAATAGATTTGCTTTCAACAAAAAATTTTCAGCTTTTGAAATTCATATTCAAAAATTTTCCTGTAATAATTTCATTTTTCATTTTATCCCTGCCTGCTCAGGCTCAGGAGAAGTATTATATCGAAACAGTTTCTGATACACTTGCTGTTCGTTTCGATAATAATTATAAAATTTCAAAATTATCTATCATCCCTTTTTCTGAAACTATATATCTTGGAAAGAAGATCCTGAATAAAAACGAATATAAAATTTCATATTCAACCGGTGAGTTCTCTTTGGCAAAAGATCTGAAATATTCTGACTTCGACACGTTGATAATAACATATCAAACTTTCAGACTGTCACTAAATAAAGAATATAAAAAAAGAAGCCTGGTTTATAAATACAGCGAAAGCACAAAAGACACGATCAAGGTAATTCAAAGTGAGTCACCGGGATTTACTGCCGAATCTATTTTCGGGAGCGGCATTGAAAGAAGCGGAACACTGGTGAGAGGTTTTACTATCGGAACGAACAGGGACCTTTCGCTCAACAGCGGATTCAGGCTGCAGCTTTCAGGAAAATTGTCAGACGAAATTGAATTAGTCGCAGCCCTTACAGACGAGAACACTCCTATTCAGCCTGAAGGCAACACTGAAAGGCTTGATGAGCTTGACAAAGTTTTTATACAGATAAAACATCCGCGTGCTGCAGGAACTTTCGGTGATTACCAGTTAGAAAAAAGATTCGGGGAGTTTGGTGTTATCAACAGAAAGCTGCAGGGACTGCTGGGCGAATATAATTACGGAAATGAAAAAGCATATTTTTCGATTGCAAGTTCGAGAGGGAAATTCACTACAAATAATTTTTTAGGACAGGATGGGGTGCAGGGACCTTACAGACTCTCGGGCGTAAACAACGAACCGAATATCATTGTGATCGCCGGAACAGAAAAAGTTTATGTTGACGGCATTCGAATGAAAAGGGGAGAAAGAAATGATTACGTCATCGAATATTCAAATGCACAAATTACTTTTACTCCAAACAAGCTGATAACCTCAGCAAGCAGAATATCAGTTGACTTTGAATATACTGACAGAAGGTTTGCAAGAACTTTTCTCGGAACCGGAGTTGAAACAAAATTATTCAACGATAAACTCGGAATAAAATTTCAGTATCTAAAAGAAGGTGATGACGAAAATGCACCAATAGATATTTCGCTTTCAGATTCCGATAAAGCAATTTTAAGAAATGCCGGCGATGACAGGAATAAAGCATCAAAGAGCGGAGTAATCCTCGCCCTTCCAGATTCACTCGGCAATCCGCGCGGTGTTTATCAAAAGATTGACACACTGATAAACTCGCAGCCTTATTCATACTACAAATATAATCCCGGTGATTCCTCAGCAATCTATAATGTTTCATTCAGTTTTGTCGGACAGGGGAATGGCGATTATCAGAAACAAAGCCTGGGGAATTATCAATGGGTGGGAATTAAACAGGGAAGTTATGCGCCTGTAATTTTTTTACCGATGCCAGAGTCAAAACAATTCAGCAACCTGTTGTTAGACTTTAAACCACGCAATGACATTTCAATCAGCCTTGAAATTACCGGAAGCCTCTGGGATAAAAACAAATTCTCTAATATAGATGATAATAATAATTTTGGCGGCGCAGCGAATTTGTTTATAAAAATTGATCCGCAGAAAATCTCGCTGGGGAAAATGAATTTTGGTAAAGCTGGTTTGTCTTACAAGGACAGGTTCATACAAAGCAGGTTCACTGCACTCGACCGGTTTAACGAGGTGGAGTTTAACCGATATTATAATATTATAAATGTTCCCCAGTCAGTTGACGAACACTTACGGGAAATGAATCTGAATTATTCTCCAATAGATGAGCTGAGTATAACTTCTTCTGTTGGTCTTTTGAAGAGAGGGAATGATTTCAGGTCTGATAGGTATAACAACACGTTGGTTTTTACAAATAATAAAGATTACCGCCTCGAATATAATCTTGATTATGTGAGTTCAAGAAATATTCTGCTGAAAAGCAATTGGCTGCGGCAGTCGGGGCAGGCTTACAAAACGATTGGATATTTTAAACCCGGGGTGGATTTTCTTGCTGAGAACAAAGAAGATAAAAATTCTGCAACAGACTCTCTTCTTTCCAGCAGCTTGAAATATTATGAAGTCAGCCCTTTTATTTCTCTTATCGGGCTGAGCGGATTTAAAGTATCTGTTAAATATTCTTTAAGGGATGATTACTTTCCTTTGGATGGAATTCTTTTAAGAGAATCACGGGCTACTGCACAATCTTATGAATTTACTTATGAAGGAAGCAGCTCGGTAAATTCTTATTTGAACATTACTCTCAGGGATAAAAACTATACAGAAGATTTTAAGAAGCAGGGGTATTTAAATAACCAGACCATACTTATCCGTTCCAGGACACACTTGAAATTGTGGGAACGAATTATGGATGGGAATATTTTTTATGAAGTTCAAACACAAAAATCAGCAAAGCTTCAGAAAGTTTTTGTCCGCGTTGCAAAAGGAACCGGCAATTATAAATATCTCGGTGACTTAAATCATAACGGCATTGCCGATGTTAACGAATTTGAACCAACTTTGTTTGACGGCGATTACATTTTAATTACAGTGCCGACCGAGCAGTTGTTCCCCGTAATAAATTTAAAGACCAGCACAAACTGGCGGATCAATTACGGAGATATTTTTGAAAAAGATTCCTTCCTCGGAAAATTATTCCAGCCTTTATCCACAGAAACTTTCTGGCGTGTTGAAGAGAATACAAGGGAACAGGATTATAAAAAAATATACTTCCTCCACTTTTCTGATTTTCAGAATCAAAATAAAACGATCAGCGGGACAAATTTTATTCAGCAGGATTTTTTTCTTTTTGAAAACGATCAGGATTTTTCACTGCGCTTCAGATTTTCACAAACAAAAAGTTTGAACCAGTTCAATGATGGTCCTGTGCGGGAATACAACCGCGAAAGAAGCATCAGGCTTCGCACAAGGCTGGTTCCTGAAATAGGCAACCAAACTGACTTTGTAAATAAGGAGGATAATTTAACGACAAACCCGTTATCATTTTCAAACCAGAGGAGACTTATTACAACAAACTCAGTTAATTCTGATTTTTCGTACAGACCTGAAAATAATATTGAAGTTGGCTTTGCTATTAAAGTCGGCAGAAGCACGGATAATTTTCCTGCAGTTCCAACCGTGATTGACTTAAACTCAGAGTCAGTAAGAATAAATTTATCATTTGCCGGCACAGGAAGATTCAGAATTGAAATGCAGCGGATCGAACTGCGGGGTAATGTAAATAATAATTTTCTTCCTTTCGAACTGACTGAAGGAAATCTGATCGGGAAAAATTATTTTTGGAGTACTAATTTTGATTATCGTCTTGCAGCAAACCTGCAGTCTACTCTAAGTTATGACGGCAGGTGGCAGGGCGGCGGGAAAGTTATAAATACTGCAAGAGCAGAATTCAGGGCTTATTTTTAAGGGATGTCTTATAGTACGGACATTAATGTGCTATTGAAAAAGTCTTTGGAAAAGAGTAGGTTAGGACAATTTTAAAAACAAACAAAAGAAGATTGAAGTGGAAAATTATTTATCGAGAATTACTATAAACCCGGATATCTGTCACGGTAAACCAACTGTTCGCAATATGAGATATCCAGTTGAAATGATCCTTGACCTGCTCTCATCAGGAATGAGCACAGAGGAGATAATTGCCGATTACCCTGCTATTGAAAAAGAAGATATTCAGGCATGTCTGCAGTTTGCATCCAGACTAACCAGAGTAAAATCTATCAGGGATGTTGTTGCGTGAAATTTATTATTGACGCTCAACTGCCCTTTCGTCTTTCAAAATTGCTGAAAGAAAGAGGGCACGATGTTATACATACAGATAACCTTCCGGATAAAGAGAAAACAACAGATAAGGAAATTAGAAAAATAGCCCGACAGGAAGATAGAATTGTTATTACAAAAGACACTGATTTTTTAAACTCATTCTATCTTAACAAAAACCCTAAAAGGCTACTCATAGTTACCACAGGCAATATTAATAACAAAAATCTTTTTAACATACTTTCAAATAATTTAAACCGCATTGAAGAACTCTTTAATGAGTGTGATCTTGTCGAGTTAAACAATACAGAGATTATTGGCCACGGCTAAAAAATGAAATCAGAGTATGAACTTATTGAAGCGCACGTTTTCCGTGAGACAAAAGGAGGAATTGAATTTCTCCTTCTGGAAAGATCTGAAAAAGAAATTTTCCCTGGATTGTGGCAAATGGTATCAGGCAAAATAAGGGATAATGAAAAAGCGTATGAAGCTGCATTGAGAGAAATAAAAGAAGAAACAGGACTTACACCGGGTAAATTCTGGGTAGCGCCGAATGTAAATTCTTTTTATTCTCCCGAAACCGATTCACTCTCATATCTCCCTGTCTTTGCTGCAAAAGTTTCTGCGGACTGTGAAGTTAAACTAAGTGAAGAACATTCTGAATTTTTATGGGCAGAGCCCGAAGAAGCAAAAAAATTATTAGCCTGGCCCGGCCAAAAAAAGTCAATAGACATTATCAGCGAATATTTCACGAAAAGATCTGACCTGCTAAAATTTATTGAGATTATGCTTTAGTTTTCAATTTAGTTATTTTTCATATCATTGTTACAAAAAAATCCGGAGAAAATTTTGAGCTTACTTGTTGTTGGGTCGCTCGGCTTAGACACTGTCGTTACCCCTTTCGACAGAGTTGAAAACGCATTAGGTGGTTCAGCGGTTTATATTTCCCTTGCAGCCAGTTATTTCAGCGGACCGGTTTACCTGGTTGGTGTTGTAGGAGACGACTTTCCGAAAGAATACACAAAAATGCTGGAGAATCATAATGTTGATCTTGAAGGGCTTCAGGTCGTAGAGGGAGGAAAGACCTTTCGTTGGTCAGGGAAATATCACTACGATCTCAATGTGAGGGATACCCTGTTTACCGAACTGAACGTCTTTGAATCTTTCGATCCTGTTATTCCTGAAAGGTTCAGGAAATCAAGATTTGTTTGCCTTGGAAATATTGATCCTGTTCTGCAAATAAAAGTTCTCGATCAGATGACAGATCCGCAATTTGTTGTCTGCGATACGATGAATTACTGGATCGAGGGGAAAAGAGATGAGCTGTTAAAACTTTTAAAACGCGTGAATGTTTTGATTATTAATGACTCAGAAGCAAGACTGCTGGCGAATGAGCCAAACCTGATCAAAGCTGCGAAGCAAATCCGCGAGCTTGGACCGGAATTTCTGATAATCAAAAAAGGTGAACACGGTGCGCTGCTTTTTGCTGAGGATACTATTTTTTCTGCACCCGCATATCCGCTTGAGATGATTTACGATCCGACAGGCGCAGGTGATACTTTTGCCGGAGGATTTGTCGGCTATCTTCACAAAACCCGCGACCTCAGCTCAGAGAATATGAAAAAAGCTGTCGTTTATGGTTCTGCTCTTGCCTCGTTCTGCGTAGAGAAATTCAGCACGAAAGGATTGGAGGAACTGAATTATCTTCGTGTTCACGACAGGTACAGAGAATTTTTTAATCTTTCAAAGTTTGATGAATAGCAGAGAATATTTTTCAATTGATTTTAAGGATGATCAGTTAGTTTTTATTGATCAGACTAAACTCCCTTTGAAAGAAGAATATATCACTACCGACAGCTACGAAAGGATCGCAGAAGCGATTGAAAAATTAGAGATCAGAGGAGCGCCCCTTATCGGAATTGCCGCTGCTTATGCTTTATCTCTCGCTGTTAAAAATTCCGCCGGCAAAAATGTTGATGAAATTTTTCAGAAAGCCTTTCAAAGAATGATTAAAACCCGCCCGACAGCAGTCAATCTCTTTTTTGCTTTGGATGAAATAAAAAAAGTCTTTAATGAGAAAAAGAACGACACTGAAAATTTATATGTAAAACTTTTATACAAAGCAAAAGAAATCCATCGGGATGATGCAGAAAAATGCAGAAGGATTGGCGAGAATGGTTTAACGATTTATAAAAAGAAATCGAAAATTCTAACACACTGTAACACAGGAAAACTTGCAACCGGCGGTGACGGGACAGCATTTAATGTTATCAAAAAAGGATTCGAAAATAATCTTGTTGAATTTGTTTACGCAGATGAAACGCGACCGCTTCTGCAAGGTTCACGGTTAACGGCTTTTGAACTAGAACGCTCAGGCATCCCTTTTTCAATCCTTACTGATTCGATGGCAGCATCATTAATGAAAGAGAACGAAATTGATTTTGTTATCGTTGG
This sequence comes from Bacteroidota bacterium, assembly GCA_021815365.1. Classification (GTDB taxonomy): domain Bacteria; phylum Bacteroidota; class Ignavibacteria; order Ignavibacteriales; family Ignavibacteriaceae; genus JAKAGZ01. The sequence continues at coordinate 41,742 of JAKAGZ010000005.1, read as the reverse complement.
TGCTGACAGAATAGCACTGAACGGCGACACTGCAAATAAGATCGGGACTTATAACCTTGCGATACTCTGCAGCTATCATAACATTCCTTTTTATGTTGCTGCACCGGATACTACTATTGACAGAACACTCGTTTCAGGCGAAGGAATAAAAATTGAACGGCGAAGCAAAGAAGAAATTTTAGCAATTAACGGAGTAAAAATTTCACCTGATAATTACGAAGCATATTCTCCTGCTTTTGACGTTACCCCTTCTCATCTTATATCAGGAATAATCACAGAAGAAAAAGTTTTTACTTTCCCTTATAATTTTATTAAATGAGTGAAATTATAAAAACTGAGGCAGTTGTTTTAAGCAAGCTGAACTACGGTGATACGAGTCTGATAGTTTCTCTTTTCACGAAAGAGCTTGGTAAAATTTCTGCGATCTTAAAAGGAGGGAGGAGCCCGAAAACAAAACTCGGATTGAAAGTAGATCCTGTAAATTATATCGAAGTTGTTTTTTATAACAAGAGTACGCGCGACCTGCAGCTAATAAGCTCGGCTGATATTATTGAACATTATCCCGGCATCAAAGCTGAACTTGAAAAACTGAAGTATGCTTACTCAATTATAGAGCTTGTGAAAAATCTTACACCGGAACACGAACAAAATCTGCGTTTGTTCAAAGGAATGATAAGGATATTTTCTCTGCTTGAATCTTCCCCCGAAAAAGCCAATACAATTTTTGCCAGATTTCTTCTCTTCTTTTTGAAAGAGACCGGTTACCCGGTTCAGCTTGAAAAATGTTCTTCGTGCAGAATTAACGACCTGAAAGGAGTGCAGCTTTATTACGATTTTGCCAGCGGACTTTTATGTGAGAAATGTGCAGAGGAATACGCAGGGTCCGTTATAATAAATCAGGAACTTTTTAATTGCTTGAAAAGTCTAAAAACCAACAAATTATTAGAAAGTATAAGCGCCGGGGTTATTGATCAGGCTATTGTTTTTATGGAAAAATATTTGAAATATCACATACCCGATTTTAAAGGGATTATGTCTTTGCAGTTGTTAAAGTGAAAAACTTAACCGGTAATTATATATTTCATAGTCATTAAAAATAAACTGAGGAATAAATATGAAATCGAAAAAGATATTTGGTGCGTTGGCACTTGTAGTAGCCGGAATTGTTTTCGGTGCACTGCTTGTATCTGGATTTGGATTGGTAAGACCAAGCATGGCTGATATAAAATTAGGGACAAGTACTCCGCCTGTAAATTTAGACGCAGATGCAACTTCTTTCAGTAAAGCGTTCATCGAAGTTGCAGAAAAAGTCACACCACAGATAGTACAAATAGATGTTGCTTCAGAGATGAAAAATAACCCGCACGAAAACTTTTTCTTCTTCCCGTTTAAGGATATGCCACAAGAAGAAAGAGGTTCGGGCAGCGGAATTATTATTTCACCCGATGGATATATTGTAACAAATAATCACGTAGTAGAAAACGCAACTAAAGTTACTGTCGGTTTATATGACAAGAGAACTTTTGATGCGAAAATTATCGGCACCGATCCTTTAACAGACCTTGCGGTAATTAAAATTGATGCAAAAAATTTACCGACTGCATACTTGGGAGATTCAGATGCTCTGAAAGTAGGGCAGTGGGTAATGGCAATCGGAAATCCTTTATCACTTACCTCTACGGTTACTGCCGGCATTGTAAGTGCAAAGGGAAGAGGTCAGTTAGGATTGATCAAGGACAGGTATGGAGTAGAAAATTTTATTCAGACTGATGCAGCTATTAATCCGGGTAACAGCGGAGGTGCTCTCGTAGATCTTTCCGGTGCTGTGGTAGGCATCAATTCAGCAATTGCTGCATCCGGTACCGGAACTTACATCGGGTATGGTTTTGCTATTCCGATAAATATGGTAAAGTCTGTTGTGAAAGACCTGATAGCTCACGGTAAAGTTACGAGAGGTTATATCGGAATTGAGATCAGCAACATTGATGATGCTCTGGCAAGATCTCTTGGTATGAACAGACCGAAAGGAATTATGGTCCAAAAGTTAGTCCCGGGTGGTTCTGCAGAATCTGCAGGGATTAAAGAAGGCGATGTAATTCTGAAAATTGATGGCAAAGATGTGAACCAGACAAATGAACTGCAAAGTTATATTGCAGGCAAATCCGCCGGGACAAAAGTTGATCTTACGATCTTCAGAAACGGTAAAGAATTAGATAAAACAGTTACACTTAAAGCGCGGGATGATAAGGGAAATACACAGAAGGTTGTTGACATAAAAGACAAATCAGAAAGCGGAAGTGAGAAAGCTGCTTCTACCGCAAGTATTGACCAGGTAGGATTGACGATCAGAAACCTTACTTCAAATGATAGAACACAATATAACGTTGATCACGGTGTTATGATCACTGATGTAAAACCTTTAAGCACTGCTGAGGATCAGCGCCTTTCACCAGGGATTGTAATACTTGAAGCAGATAGAAAACCTGTAAATAATGTCGGTGATTTTAAGCAAGCCGTTAAAGATAAGAAAGGTTCTGCAGTACTTTTAAAATTAAAAGATTCTCAGGGCAATACAAGATTTATCGGACTTGAAATCCCTGACAAGAGTAAGTAGCACATCTCAAAAATTATTTTGTGAACGCCCGATTATTCGGGCGTTTTTTTTATATTTACTTCATCATTTAATGACGGTGAATTAATGATAAGATTTCTTACAGCAGGTGAGTCTCACGGTAAAGCTTTAACAGCAATTATCGAGGGCTTTCCGGCAAATCTAAAAGTTGATAACGATATTATTAATTTTCATTTAAAAAGAAGGCAAGCCGGTTATGGCAGGGGAATGAGAATGAAAATAGAATCTGATTCTGCTGAAATACTTTCGGGAATAAGGTTCAGAAAGACTTTAGGCTCGCCGATTTCTTTGTTGATTAAAAATAATGATTGGGAAAACTGGACTGATAAAATGTCGCCGGATAAAAAATACCGGGTTGAAAGAATCAGCATTCCCCGCCCCGGTCACGCGGACCTAGTTGGGATTTCAAAATTTAATTTTGATGATATCAGGAATTCAATTGAAAGATCAAGCGCACGTGAGACTGCTGCAAGAGTAGCAGCAGGAACAATCGCAAGGATATTTTTGGAGGAGTTTGGAATTTCAATCGGTAGTTATGTCGAAAGTATTGGCGGGATTTTCAGTAAAGAAAATTTTACAGAGAAATTATTTGCAAACAAGTTACCAGAGAAATTTCAAGGGTGGGATTTATCCGAAAAAGCTGACAGAAGTGAAGTCAGAGCTTTGAATAAATCTCAGGAGGAAACGATAATTAATAAAATCAAACTTGCTAAGAAGAAAGGCGACACGCTTGGAGGCACTTTCATAACTGTTGCCACGGGCGTACCCGTTGGGTTAGGAAGCTTTATGCATTACGACAGAAAGCTCGATGCGGAAATAGCGCATGCTGTAATGTCTATCAATGCAGTTAAAGCTGTTTCAATCGGTGCTGGTTTTGAATCTGCAGAAAAATTCGGTTCTGAATCACACGATGAAATAATAATTAAAGGCGGTAAGCTTCTCAGGAAAACAAACCGCGCAGGCGGAATTGAAGGGGGAATATCAACCGGCTTGCCGATCATTGTCCGTGCAGCAATGAAACCCATAGCAACTTTAATGAGTCCGATAGAAACTGTTGATCTGAAAAAAATGAAGAGCGTTCTTGCAAGGAGAGAGCGTAGTGATTTTGTCGCTGTGCCTGCCTGTGCGGTAATTTCAGAATCAATGCTCGCCTGGAGCCTAGCAAAATTTTTCCTGCTTAAATTTGGCGGTGACTCAATTGAAGAAACAAAAGATAATTACAAAAGCTACACTGGAAAGCTGAATCAGCGGATCAGAAAAAATTTTAGAAACTGAATAGAGCTCAAAATGCTGAAGATCCAAAAATTTACTTTCAATCCCTTTGCCGAAAATACTTATGTGGTCTGGTGTAGTGAAACAAAAGAAGCTGCGATTATCGACCCGGGTTGTTTCGATAAAACTGAACAAGATCAGTTAGAAAATTTTATAGACGTAAATCATCTCTCAGTAAAGTATTTGCTGAACACTCACTGCCATATTGATCATGTTCTTGGCAACAAATTTGTGATGGATAGCTTTAATCCTGATTATTATATTCCTGAAAAGGATGTGATCCTTCTGCAGCACTTCACGAAACAGTGTGAGACCCTTGGGATAGAAGCAGAACAGCCTCCGCTGCCGGAAAAATATATAACTGATGAAACGTCTGTTAAAATTGGCAAAGTTCCGGTTACATTTTTATTTACTCCCGGCCATACTCCCGGTGAATATTGTTTTTATTTTGAAGCTGAAAAAAAATGTATCACCGGTGATGTTCTTTTTCGCAGCAGTATAGGCAGAACGGATTTGTTCGGAGGAGATTACCGGACGCTGATCGAATCAATAAAAACAAAACTACTTACTCTCGAGGATGAAGTGATAATTTATCCAGGGCATGGCAGCGAGAGTACAATCGGTATTGAAAGAATTACAAATCCTTTCCTGCAAAAATTGTAGAAGTCATCTCGTGAAGATTGTGTCAATTAGTGTTCGTACAAAATTCTGGATAATGTAATAAGGTGAATTGGACTCAATTTTACTTGTTACTAAGGTTTGTCATAAAATTAAGTTGCGATGGTAAGGAAACCTTATTCAAATTTTAGATTACCTTAGTAGCAACAGTAATACGGAACTAAATAACCTTATTAGCTATTCTAAGGTACAAACTAATTCCATAATAATTGATATAAAGTCCTTCTTTAGATATATTTTGAATTAGATAAATGAGAATTTAGTCACGATCAAATTTCTTTTAAAACAAGCAAATGATTGAACTACAAATCCGCAGAAGACCTTCAGCAATTTATGTAGTGACATATTTTATTCTCTGGATCGTTCTCTTTGAATTTGTTTTGCCAGTTAATAATGTTCTGCCCAAGCCATCAATAGTGATACAATCTTTCGGTGCTTTATGGGATGAATATCATCTTGCGGTTAACTACCTGAATACAACAGCCTCTGTTTACCTTTCGATTTTATTTGCATACCTGCTGCTGCATTTTCTCAGTCATTTTTTTGATAACAGGAAAAGTGTTGTGTCAGATTTTATTCATTCATTAAATTGGTTTTCAAAATTTCTGCCGGGAATACTTATCGGGTTTCTGTTAATTTACTGGTTCCACGATTCACTTTACATAGAATTTGTCTTTGCTTTGCTCACATCTTTTTTCTCTTTCGTAATTTTTTTCCAGAAGAGGAGAGCACACTTATGTCACGAGTATGTTGATGCGGCAAGATCTTTAGGAATTTCAGAAATTAGTATAAGGCGAAAGGTGATCTGGAAATCTCTCCAGCCGGAAATTTTTAATCATATTTTTGTACTTCATTTGTACATCTGGTCTTTAGTAATTGCTTTCGAGTTTATATACGGTAAATTCGGAATTGGAAATATTTTCAGACTGGCACTTCAATACAGGGATCTTTCGGCAATGTTTTCCGCATTTTTGATAGTTGGAATAACCATCTTCGCGGGAAGAGGCGTTATTATTTTTCTTAAAAAGAAATTTGCATTCTGGGAATAACAATTGAGCATATTAAAATTAGAAAATATTTCAAAACATTATTTGAAAGCTGCCGGCGCAAAGCAGAATGTGCTTGAGAATATTAATATCTTAATTGATGACACTGATGGTAAGGGGAAATTTATTTCCATACTTGCACCGTTTGCAAGCGGCAAGTCTACATTGCTAAAAATAATTTCAGCTATTGAAAAACCTGATGGCGGGAAAGTTTATCTAAAAAATAATGTATATGATAAACCGATTGGCAAAATAGCTCTTATACCTGAAAGACCATCATCATTCCCATGGCTGAACGTTAAAGAAAATATCGCATTTGGGAGAAGACCAAATTCAAGTTCAAGTTTAGGTGATCAGGAAGTTTTTTATAAAGAATTGATTGATATGGTTGGTCTCTCGGGATATGAAGGACATTTTCCGCATAATGAAAGCCTCGGATTCAGATTCAGGATTTCACTTGCAAGGGCTTTAGCCGCTAAGCCTGAAATTATTCTGCTTGATGAGCCGTTTAAAAGAATGAACTCAGAAACAAAAGATGAAATTTATGAAATGATAAGGAAAGTCATAAAGAAATATAATCTGACGATCATTCTCGCAACTACAAACATTACTGAAGCTGTCTATCTGTCAAATAAAATTTATTTGATGAAGAAAAACCCCGGACACATATTTGAAGAGATCAATATTGATGCTGAGACCGCAATAATAAAAGGTCTGGACAGGCACGATAGGTTCCTCTCATTAAAGAACGAAATTGAAAAATCTTTCCGTTCAGCAGGAGAAAATTTCCATACAGAAGTTCACATCTGAAATTTATGAAATCGTAAAGGGCATAAAATATGCACGATAAAACAGACGAACTACTTAAGAAAAAAGAAAAAGCAAAACAGGGAGGCGGTCCTGAAAAAGTTAAAGCACAGCACGACAAAGGAAAGCTTTTTGCAAGGGAAAGGATTGAACTTCTTGTAGACGAAGGAAGCTTTGAAGAAATTGATATGTTCGTTAAACACCGCGCAACTGATTTCGGTTTGAACAAACAACATTACCCCGGCGATGGTGTCGTTACAGGTTTTGCAAAAATAGATGCAAGACCTGTTGCACTTTTCAGCCAGGACTTTACTGTTTTCGGCGGATCACTTTCTGAAGCACACGCAGAAAAAATTGTAAAAATCATGGAAATGGCAATGAAGCTCGGCATACCTGTCATAGGTCTAAATGATTCCGGTGGTGCAAGGATCCAGGAAGGAGTTGTAAGCCTCGGCGGTTATGCAGATATTTTTTTACGGAATACACTTGCATCAGGTGTTATCCCTCAGATTTCGGCGGTACTGGGACCCTGTGCAGGCGGTGCTGTTTATTCTCCGGCTATAACTGATTTTATTTTTATGGTTAAAAATACGAGCCACATGTTTGTAACCGGACCGAACGTTGTTAAAACAGTTACACACGAAGATGTAACTTTTGAAGACCTTGGCGGAGCGGAAACACATGCAGCAAAGAGCGGTGTTGCACACTTCATTTTCGAAAATGAAGTTGAGACTTTGCTTAACATCAGGAAATTAATGAGTTATCTGCCGCTGAATTTTATGGATAAACCTCAGGATACAAGTTTTGACGAATCTTCTCTTGAACCGATTAAAGAACTCGATACAATAATTCCTGCTAATCCTAATAAACCGTATGATATGAAAGAAATAATTAATCTACTTGTAGATGAAAGTGAATTTCTTGAAGTACATGCTAATTACGCTCAGAATATAATTGTAGGCTTTGCAAGAATCGGCGGAATGTCTATTGGAATAGTTGCAAACCAGCCTTCAGTTTTAGCAGGCGTTCTTGATATAAATGCATCAGTAAAAGGTGCAAGGTTCGTCAGGTTTTGCGATGCGTTTAATATTCCTTTATTAGTCCTCGAAGACGTTCCGGGATTTTTGCCTGGAACTGAACAGGAGTGGGGAGGTATAATCAGACACGGTTCAAAATTACTTTTTGCTTTTTGTGAAGCAACTGTTCCTAAAGTTACTGTTATAACCAGAAAAGCTTACGGCGGCGCTTATGATGTGATGAATTCAAAACACATCCGCGGAGATTTTAATTATGCCTGGCCGAGTGCAGAGATAGCAGTTATGGGACCTAAAGGAGCTGTTGAAATTATTTTTAAAAAAGAAATTTCAGGTGCAGATGATCCTCAAAAAGAAACTGAAAAAAAATTAGCCGAGTATATAGAAAAATTTGCGAACCCGTATATTGCTGCTGAAAGAGGTTATGTAGATGATGTTATTCTTCCAGGAGAGACCAGAATGAAATTAATAAATTCATTTAAATTATTAAAAACAAAAGTTGACAAAAACCCTAAAAAGAAACACGGAAATATTCCTCTCTAATATTTTTTCAAACATAACCTATTAAATTATAATTGATTAACTGTTTTATTTGAAAAGCTACTTGATTAAAAAAAAAGTAAATTATATATTCCTGTGTAAATATAATCCTTTGGAGTCTGAATGAGAAAAAGAGTACTGCCGTTTTTTACTATATCTTTATTTACTATTTTCTTTTATTCTTGCAGTGTAAATAAAGAAATAGTAAAGGAGGACACTCCTCAAACCGTACAATCATCCCGGAAAACAGATATAGTTTCTGAAATGTTAGAACAAGCCAGACAGTATTATGTTGCTGCTCTGGCGAAACAGGAACTGAAAAACACAAGCGAAACAGTCGCCAATTATGAATCCGCATTAAAGATTATTAACAATCTAAGTTATTATCCCGGTATAGAAGAGAATGAAGCCTACGTTGAATTAGAAAAATCAATTCTTGATGATTATAAAAAATATGTAGATGGTCTTTCTGAATTACCCCCTGATGTTTCGTTTGCTGCTCTCGAAGAATGGATGGGAAAAACTGTTCCCGAACTGCAGATGGAAAAAACAGGGAAAGAACCTGAGATACCAAAAGATTTTAAACCCGTGATCATTCCGGCAGAAATCCCTCTTGAAGTAAATCCAATAGTTGAACAATGGATCGAATATTATACCGGACGCGGAAGAGATCATATGCAGTTGTGGCTCGAAAGGTCTGGGAAGTATTTTCCGATGATAACAAAAATTTTCGGGAAGGAAGGTCTTCCAAAACAGCTTGCGTATCTGAGTATGATTGAAAGCGGATTAAATCCTGTTGCAAGGTCCTGGGCAAGTGCGGTAGGAATGTGGCAATTTGTAAAAGCAACAGGCAGACTTTATGGACTTGAATCTGGTATTTATTTTGACGAAAGAAGAAATCCTGAAAAAGCAACTGATGCTGCTGCAAAACATTTAAAAGATTTATATAACGATCTCGGCGATTGGTATCTTGTGCTTGCATCTTATAATGCAGGTGAAGGTAGAATTGTCAGGGCGATAAGAAGAGCAGGCAGCACGGACTTCTGGAATATTCGGAGATACCTGCCGAGAGAAACAAGAAGTTATGTCCCGCAATATATAGCTGTTTGCTTAATCGGGATGAATCCTGAAAAGTATGGTTTTACAAATATTGATTATCAGAAGCCAGATAACTACGATATCTGTACTGTTAATGATGCGATAGATCTCAATTACCTTGCACAATCTGCGGGAATAGATGTTGATAAGCTGTTGTCGCTTAATCCAGAATTAACACAAATGTGTACCCCTGCAAATTTTGAAGGAGGCTATCCACTAAAAGTGCCGCGGGGTTCAGTGGAGAAATTAACCGCAAGCCTGCAGAATGTTCCTGAATCTGCCAGGAGAACATATCTCGTTCATACTGTCAGAAGAGGTGAAACACTATATAGCATTGCTGTTAGGTACGGTATTTCGAAATATGATCTTGCAGATGCAAATAATATTTCTGTTCGGTCGAGATTGTATAGAGGTGTTAAGCTGAAAATCCCGGCTAACATTTCGGGAGGTGACTATGCTTACAATACAAATACTGAAACAGCATCTGATGATAGTTCGTCTGATGCAAATCCGGTGGACACTAACACAGGGTATGATGAATATGTGTCACCTTATCTTTCACTAAATAAAAGTGAATCTGATACAACCAGTAAAATGTCAGGAAAAGAGGTTCAACCGAATGACGTTGCGTCAGTTGAAAAGGAAAATTCAGATTCTGACAATGCAAATACTATTGCACCGCCCGGAAAGACAGATGTTGTTTATCATGTTAAGAAAAAAGATAGCCTCTTAGGCATAGCAGACCTGTTCAATGTGAGGGTTAGTGATATAAGGAACTGGAATAATATTCCTTACACAAAGTCTATAAAAATCGGACAGAAGTTAACGATTTATGTTGCCAATGATAAGAAAGATTTTTATTCGAGTCTTGACAATCAATCAGAAACCGAGAAGACAGTTACGAAAAACGTTCCTGTAAAAATGTCAAATAGCTGGATATATCACAGGATCAGGCGCGGCGAGAATCTCAGCTATATAGCATCGAGATATGGTGTCGGAATAAATGATCTTAAAGACTGGAATAATTTATCAGGAAATAAAATATATACAGGAAAGAGACTGAAAATTCTCTCAGATAAATCATCTGGTTATGTTTCTGCTAATGATGTACTACCTCCTAAAACGAATGTGTACCGCTACAAAGTAAAAAGGGGCGATACAATGAGCCAGATTGCTCAAAAGTTCGGTATTCCTGTAGTACAGATCAGAAAATGGAATGGATTATCAAGCAACAGGATAGAAGCCGGAAAGGTGATTAAAATATTCGGACGCGGAGTTTCCTCTCTGGGTGATAACACTGTAAAGACTGCCGCTAATCTTAACTATTATAAAGTTAAAGAAGGTGACGCTATCGGTGTAATAGCAGAGATGTACAAAGTTTCAATTGCGAATATCAGAAGATGGAATGGACTGCGTAGTAATAAAATAATTGCCGGAAAGTCGCTTAAAATTTATTCTGATGCAGATGTGAATGATCTTCCTGAAAAAGTATCATCTGACAAAACTACAGGGAAGGGAAATATTCACGGAGCAAAAACTCACACAGTTACCACCGGTGAATCGCTTTATACTATTGCCAGACAATATAACACTACCATCGACAGGTTAAAAGATTTGAATAATCTTACCGGAAATAAAATAATAATAGGTCAGGAATTAATAGTTGAATAATTAATAAATTATTTTAATTTTTACTTTGTAAAAAGGAGTCTTATAAAAGTTTAATTCACATAAATAATTTTAATTAGCCGTTAGGGGTGTTATCCTGATTGTTCGGGATAACTGAGATAATACCCTAAAACCTGATCTGGGTAATTCCAGCGTAGGGAAACGGGCTAAAGACCTGATTAAGATTTTTAGCCGTTCCTCAATGGCTATTTTTCATTTAAAGGAGATGTAAAAAAATGAAAATCTTAATTGGTCTTTTTTTGTTTTTAACTGTTCTTCTTCCTGCACAAAACCTGACTATAGATGGGAAGGTACTTGATGTCGAAACTAAGCAGCCGCTGCAGGGAGCAAATATTGTTTTGCAGAGCAATAAAACTATAGGAACATCATCTGATAAGAATGGTATATTCCAACTTAAAAACTTACAGCTAAATGATGTGATCGTTGTAAGTTATATTGGTTATTCTGATAAACAGCTCACTATCTCTGATTCAACACACTTTCCCTTAATGATTGAGTTGCAGCCGAAAGTTATTCCCTCTCAAACAGTACTGATTGAAGGTAATCTTGGCAAAGAAGGTGTTACTCCACTCGCATTTAATAAGGTAAATAGAAAATATATTGATGAGAACTACACTTTGCAGGATATACCACAATTTCTCGGATCACTACCATCCACAACGTTTTATTCAGAGAATGGCAACGGCTTGGGATATAATTATTTAAGTATCAGGGGTTTTGATCAGAGGAGAATTTCAGTTTCGATAAATGGCATTCCTCAAAATGATCCTGAAGATAATAACGTTTACTGGATAGACTTTCCCGACCTTCTTGCAAGTACACAGCTTATACAGGTGCAAAGAGGAGCTGGTTCAGGTGTAACCGGTTATCCGGCGATAGGCGGCTCGATCAATATAATTACTTCTTCTTTTTCGAATAAACCTATGCAGCAATTTTCTTCCTCTATCGGTAGTTTCAATACCAGGAAATATTCAGCATCGTTTTCGAGCGGACTGATAGACAACAAATACTCAATCTATGCTAAACTTTCGCAGACTTTGAGCAGCGGCTATCGCAATAATTCCTGGGTAAAATTTAATGCATATTATCTTTCTGCTGTCAGGTATGATAAAAAGCTTACTACGCAGATTAATATTTACGGAGGACCAATCTCAGATGGCTTAGCGTATACTGGACTGCCAAAATTTGCAATCAAAGATAGAAATCTGCGCAGAGCTAATTATTCATATTGGGAAGCTGACAATAAAAATTATACATACACTTTGCAGCGGAGACCGGATGAAATTGAAAATTTCTCTCAGCCGCATTATGAATTAATGAATGAACTTCAGTTGAACGATAAGGTAACAATCAACTCTGCATTGTTTTTGGTTATTGGCAATGGCTTTTTCGATTTTGATGGATCGTGGGCTGATACTTCGTACCTGAGATTAACACACCAGAACGGATTTAATCCGAATGGAAATCCAGTGAATGTGCTGATCCGTGCTCAGGTTGAAAATACACAGTACGGGTGGATACCAAGAGTCAGTATAAAACATACAAACGGCGAATTGATTATTGGGGGTGAGTTCAGACATCACCGCTCTGATCATTGGGGCGGTATCAACTTCGGTGAAAATCTACCAGCAGGGGTTACTAAGGATTACAGGTATTATTTTTATAAGGGCGGGAAAGATATTATCAGCGGCTTTGTTCACGAAACTTATAACCTGAATAGGCAGGTGAATCTTCTTGGCGAAATTCAACTGGCTTATCATAAATATATGCTGTATGATGAAAAATACATTGGCACAAATTTCCGTGTGAGCAATTTATTTTTTAATCCAAGGTTAGGAATAAATTACAAAATAAATCCTGAGCAGAATTTTTATCTTTCTTTTGCAAGAGTTTCAAGAGAGCCAAGATTATCAAATTACTATAACGCAGACGAAGCATCAGGTGGTGCTGTTCCTCAGTTCGAACAAAATGCAAACGGCACTTATAATTTTGATAAACCGCTTGTGCACCCTGAAACAATGAATGATATAGAATTCGGTACATCTTTTAATAAAAAAAATTTTAATGTTTCCCTTAATCTTTTTTATATGATCTTTGACAATGAAATAGTGAAGAACGGCAAAGTTGATATTTATGGTCAGCCGATCACAGGAAATGTTCCGCAGACGCTGCATCGCGGAGTTGAACTTTCTCTGAACATTATACTTCCTGAAGGATTTTCAGTTTATGCAAATGCTGCCTACAGTAAAAATGAAATTAAGGAAGGCAGATATTATATTGATGCAAAGAGTTCTATTGACCTGAGCGGCAATGAAATAAGCGGCTTCCCGGATTTTCTTGCCAATGTTGGTCTTGCATATAATAAAGATAATTTTTATTTACGGCTGACAGGGAAATATGTCGGTAAATTTTATTCGGATAATTATGATAAGAACCTTAACAAATATTTGAATACATTCCCCGGTTTTGTAAGTTATTCCGATAATGTGAACGACGCATATTTCACAGCAGATGTATTGGCGAGTTACAGTTTTAAGGTATTCAGCTCGTTAAGTGCATCAAAAATTTATTTCCAGGTAAATAATGTTTTTGATAGATTGTACTCTGCTAATGCAATCGGCGGAGAATTCTTTCCGATCGCCGACAGAAATTTTTTAGCAGGAATTGAAATAGGTCTGTAATTATTGTTCATGTTGCAGGGGAGGGTCTCAGGCCCTCCCCTGCAGATAATATAATTAAATGAAAAAATGTATTATCATAGCTAACGGCAAACCACCGTCTAAAAGTATAATTGAATTTCTTTTAACGGAGAATTATACGACTATCATTTGTGCAGACGGCGGTGCTAACTCTGCAAAAAAACTCGGGATAATTCCACATTTTATAATTGGTGATCTCGATTCTGCTGATAAAAAAATATTGGAATATTTCCGGGATAGTTCTAAGATCATCCGAATAAAAAGACAGAACGACACTGATGTTGAAAAATGCCTGAAGTTCGCAATTGCGAAAAATTTTACCGAGGCTGCTTTAGCTGGTGTAACAGGCGACAGGCTCGATCATACCTTTTGTAATCTTGGGATTGTTCTTAAATTTTTTGAAAAGATAAACATTAAAATAATTGCTGAAAGATCTTTACTCTCAGCCTATACAGGGAATGTTGAAATTAAGACCAGTCCCGATGAAATATTTTCCCTCTATGGTTTTAACAGTAAAACAAAAATCACTTCTTCAGGACTTAAATATCCGCTCAAAAATACTGCGCTTCCATTTGGAATAAGAGAAAGCACAAGCAATGCTGCTGTTTCTGATTCAGTGAAGTTACAAATTAAAGGCGGACCTATCTTCGTGATCAGGGATTTCAATACTGTGAGAAGAAATGGTCTCTTTTAGTTTTTTAGATATTGCAGTAATAATTGCTTTCCTTTTGACCGTTGTTTTAGTAGGATTTTATTCAGGTAAAATTACAAAGACAGAAGCAGACGATTATCTTCTTTCAGGCAGGAAAGTGGGACTTCTTTTATTTGTGCTGACAAATGTTTCTGCCTGGTATGGTGGAATCCTGGGAGTGGGTGAATTTACTTACAGGTATGGAATAGCAAGCTGGTTCACGCAGGGCTTCCCTTATTATGTTTTTGCTTTCTTGTTTGCGCTGTTCTTTGCAAAAAAGATCAGACAGGCATCTTTGTTTACGATCGCCGATAAGATAACAAATACTTATGGAAGAGAAGCAGGGCTTGTATCAGCGGTGCTTGTTTTTATTCTTGTTTCGCCTGCGCCTTACCTGCTGATGACAGCGAGCCTGCTTTCACTGATCTTTAAAATAAATATTTTTATTAGTCTTTTGATCAGCCTTTTAATATCGCTTGTATATTTATTTAAAGGTGGCTTCAGAAGTACTGTTTATACTGATTCGTTTCAGTTCTTTGTGATGTTCATTGCATTCATAATTATTTTATTGTTTTGCTACTTCACTCTCGGCGGGACAAATTTTCTCAGCCATTCGCTCCCGCCTGAACATCTGAGCTTAACAGGTGGAGCCACGCCGACTTTTCTGATCGTCTGGTTTTTAATTGCGCTCTGGACTTTTGCCGACCCCGGCTTTCACCAGCGCTGTTATGCTGCAAAGGATGGAAACGTTGCAATGAAAGGAATTTTAATTTCAATTATTTTCTGGGCGCTGTTTGATTTTCTTACAACTTCAACTGGTTTATATGCCAGAGCTTTAATACCAAATATGAAACAGCCCGTTCTGTCCTTTCCCTTGCTTGCAGAAAAAATTCTTACTCCCGGTTTTAAGGGAATATTTTACGCAGGATTATTTGCAACCATTATGTCAACACTCAACAGCTTTTTATTTTTAAGCGGAACAACTATCGGAAGAGATTTTATTTTCCAGAATTGGTCACTTCGTGATAAGATTTCAAAACACGCTTCAGAAGATAAGCTGAAGCTTTACACAGAATTGGGTTTAATTGCTTCGGGCATAGTAGCAGTGATACTTGCTTTTGCAATTCCGTCAGTAATAGAAATATGGTACGCAGTTGGTTCGATATGTATTCCCGGAATGATAATTCCTGTTATCAGCGCCTACTATCCCCGATGGCGTATTGGTAACAAAATAATTTTTATAGAAATGATCGCCGCAGTTCTATCCAGTCTTGTGTGGTATTTAGTAAGAGAAAATTTTTTGATGATACCGGTAATAAATGAGATTGAACCGATGCTGGTGGGGCTGGTTGTGTCAATTGCAATTCATTTCTACGGAATTATCAGGTATGAACCGCATTACAAGATAGACTAACTATGTAGTGTCTTGGTGTCTTATGCCAAAGGCATCACTTCTTGAGTGACAAGAAAGAAATGCCACCAAAACACTAAGGCACGGAGAAATTTTTGAAAACTAATAAATACTGGATGATTTAAGTTGCATATGAAACATTTGTAATTATGTTACTGTAGCCGGTATTTATAAAAAATACATTCAAAGAAAATTTCGGAGGATGACTAAAAAGTTCTTGTGAAGCTTTGTGCCATTGAGACTTTGTGGCTATTGCTTTGGATCCTGCAATAACCAGAAATTTTTTATTGCCACTAGACACACAGGCTCTAAGAACCACTAGGTAATTTTATTTCTTGGCAACTCTCAACTTTCCAATTTAGACGACTAAGATAAAAAGATAACTTAGCCAAAAATTAATTTGTTTTTCGTTGCTATATTCGCTAAATTTTTTCAGCTAACCTTTTAATAATAAAGATTTTAAGCGAATGGCAAAGGGGCTGTTTACAATAAGGGCTTTTAGCAATTTATTGTTATTACTATTAACAATATCCACGCTTAGCTATAACGTAAAAGGTGTTGAAGAGTCTGCGGCTAAGGATAAATCGAAAAAAATTTCTTTTCGCAGTATTGCAGTTCCCGGCGCAGATCCAATCATAAATATATCTGTAATTTCAGACGATGATATTTACATTTTTACCAGAAGCAGTATTATTCATTTTGATGGTAAAAAATTTCAAAGCCTTCTTGAACTTAAAGACAAAACCATAAATTACGGTGACTGTAACGGAAAAGTTATTGTGTTTTCTGAAGACGCCTTGATCTTTAACACATTCATAAAACCAAAATTATATATAGCGAGAATCATTAAAAGCAGAAATGGGATTTCCATTGCAAATAAATCACAGTTAAACCTTAAATTTTCACATACGATATCATGTGTTAAATTTATATCCCCTGTAAAAATGCTTGCCTTTTCAATATTGGAATATTCTTTAATTACTTTGGATTCTCCCGCAAGCATAAAAATTAAAAAAATCACACACAATCCGATTCTGGATGACAGCTCGCCGTCAAGCTTTCCCGATATAAAAACAAGAAATAAATTTTCATTTTTACAAGATCAAAGATCCATTTTCTACATTAATTCCTCAGATAATTCCGCAAAGCTTAATTTAATCATTCAGCTTAATGAAAAGTCTGATTCCTTTATTAAACCTTCTGATGAAATAACTCTTGCTAGTATGCACGATACATCATTCGGCTGTGTTAAAATAAACAATAATTTATTGTTTACTTTTAATAAGAGTGCGCACCGGCTCTATCTGAAGCAGGTAAAAAAGCTTACTGCTAAAGATGGAAACGAAATAGATCCGGCGGGAGTGGTTGATATTGCTTTTGATAATAAAAATAATATCTGGTGCTTATTAAATAATGGCAGCATTCTGCACTCTGATACTTTTAGTAAAGACTTCGAATCAATAAAATGGGATGTGTTCATGGATGTGGGGCTGATTGGGGCGGATGCGTTTTATCAGAACCAGCAGGATCTTTGGGTCAGAGGCAAAAACCTTGTAAAAATAATTGAGTCAAATTCTCCCGGAAATGTTAACCCAAACGCTGAAAAACAAAAAACAGATAATACGAATTACATTTTTAAGAACTGGGCTTTACAAAACCTCGGTTCAATCTATGGCTCAGCTATTGTTAATTTCAATAACACCGAATTTTTATATACCGTTGATATTTATGGTGCCAACCAACTTTTAGCGCCTCCGTTTTTCTTTAAAGATTTTGCCAAAGAGCATGGAATTACAGGCAGCGATGAAAATTTATCAGATATAAATTATAAATCATATCTGAAAATCGGAGTTGCTGCTGGGGATATTGATGAGTCGGGCAGCGACGATATTATTATTTCAAGACTGCAGGGTAATAATACGTTGTACCTGAACAACGGCAGAGGATATTTCAGAGACGCATCGAAAGAATATGGTTTAACAAAAGATGCCGGAAGATCTGAGTGTTCAATTCTTGGTGATGTTAATAATGACGGCTGCCTGGATTATTTCACAACCGGCTTTATGGGATCAAATCATATTTATCTGAATCAAAGCGGTGCTGAGTTTAAAGATGTTACTGTTAAATCAGGACTGACGTCAAACGGAACATCAATTTGTGCAGCTTTCGGAGATGTGAACAATGACGGCTGGCTTGATCTTTATGTGGGCAACTGGGTAAATGAAAATAAGCTTTATCTGAATAATGGTGATGGCACTTTCAGAGATTTTACAGATTCAAGCGGAACATCCTGTGGCATTCTTAAAAAAACTAATTCAGTTCTCTTAGCCGACTTCAACAACGATGGTAATCTTGATTTGTTTGTTGGCAACAGAGGAGGCAATGACAGACTTTTCCTAAACGATGGGAAAGGTCATTTTACTGACATAACTAAACTGTGTGGGATTGACAGTACATTATGGACTTACGGCACAGCTTTCGGTGATTTTGATAACGATGGCTGGCTTGATATTTTTATTGCTTACCTGGGTGGTATAAAATTATATAAAAACTCCGGCTTTCATAATAATCAGTTGAAATTTATTGATGTAACAGACAAGTATATTCCTTCAAGTCCCTATATAAATGGTTACAATACTTCTGTATCCACCTTTGATGTTGGGATGGACGGCGATTTAGATGTTTTTGTCGGACAAAATTCCGGCGTTGGAAATTTTTTTGACAATCAATTGAATAATAATTTTAATACTAAGCCAAATTACCTTGAAGTAAAGGTCATAGGTTCTGAGAGTAACAGGAGCGGAATCGGTGCAAAAATTAAATTGTTCAGAGTAGGGGAGGGTCTCAGACCCTCCCTTGTGAAGCTAATAGCTTTTAGGGAAGTAAATGCCGGCAACGGTTACGCAAGCTGCAGTTCGAAAATTCAGCATTTTGGTTTGCCCTTTCAGCCAGGTGATTATTTTATTGAAGTATATTTTCCTGCTTCAGGTATAACTAAAACGATAAAAGTAAAACCCGGCGATTTTATCACCGTGCAGGAGCTGGAAGGATTTGCTCAAAGTTACTTCATCATCAAAAAAGAGATTCTTAAATACGTACATTCATTTGATTTCATCCGCGATAGTCTAAAATTTATTTTCTTTTTAATCATAGCTTCTGCTGTTGTTTTTGTTATGAATAAGAAAGTGAAATTTCTTTTTTATAATAAGAAAGAACAGGCATATTTGTCAAAAGAAAGGTTGTCAGTTATTTTACTTTTTGCTGCAATATATGCTGCTGTATTTATAATTGTAATGCTGGGAGAAAAATTTTTAACTAACCCTGTTTCGTATACTATCGGCACGAGGAATATTTTTACTGACGATGTGCTTCCTTATTTAGCTGGCTTTTTCTTTATGTTCATCATATTGAAATCAAAATATGACAAACGGCTGCAGGGTGTGTCAGTAACCTATTTGCTGGAAAACCTCTTTCTTCAGTTGAAAAAATTTGAACACGGTGGCGGCATGCGGGCAAATATTAATAGGCTTTCTCTGTTTATTCAGAATTTTCAGTATTCTTCCGATGGAAATAACAGAGCAGAGGTTTTAAAAGAATTGTCCGTAGTGATTTCTGAATTTCACAGTGAGGTTTATCCTGAGCTAATTAAAATATCTGAATTGATTGAGGAGACCGGGGCTGTGTTCAGACAAAACTTAAAGCCTGATTATGGTAAGATAGACAGAGGAGATAACTTTAAGTATGGTGGACTGTTGTTTCGGACTTCTGGTGAGTTAAATTCGGATTTGATAAGCTTCTCTGGTCTGCTTTATAGTGATAAAAGTCTAAAGAGTCTTTTGGCTCTCAGAAAAAAAATATTAAATAATATTCAGAATCTGAAAAATATCGTATCCAATATTTCTTTAGAGGTTAAAAATCACTTTCAATGTGCTGTCAATGAAACATTGAAATATGTTGCTTCCAGGTTCAGCTCTAATTATGGACAGGAAATAAATATTGAGACCAGGTTCTTAGAGAAGGAATCTTATGTATTATTTTCTTTGCCTGAACTGAATGAAGTGCTGAGTATGATTCTTCATAATTCCGTTGAAGAGTTTGGTAAGATTAACACAGGTCAAAAATATATTTGTATCGGCTGCGAACGCGTGTCCGATAAAGTTATTATTACTATTGAAGACAATGGCAAAGGAATTTCTGAAGAAAATCTGGGAAAAATATTTGAGCCAGGATTTTCTACTAAAGGAAAATGGCGGGGCTTTGGACTGGCTTATGCAAGAAAATGCGTGGAGAAATTTAATGGCAAAATCCGCTGCGAAAATTCAGAAAGCGGCGGTGCTAAGTTGGTAATTGAATTGCAAATACTGATTTAAATAATTTCTTCGTGACTTGGTGCATTGGTGGCAGAGAAATCTTTTCGCCACTAAGACACGACTGCACAAAGGAAAATCTATGAACAAAAATAAGATTCTCTTAATTGATGATAACGCCAAATTCAGAAACGACGTTGAGCTTTTATTGAAAAGCCGCTTCGAAATAACAAAGGCTGAAAATGCAACAAAGGGGCTTGCAATTTTGAAAAAAGAAAATTTCTCTGTGCTGCTCCTCGACCTGAAGTTGCCTGACATTTACGGTATTGATGTTTTGAAAAGAGTTCATAATGAAATACCGGACATGCCTGTAATAATTGTGACTGATTTAGGTGAAATAGATATTGCAGTCGAAGCGATGAAATCAGGGGCTTACGATTTTTTCCAAAAAGATTTTAATATAGAGATGCTCGTGCAGAAAATAAACTCTGCATTTGAGAGAAAAGATCTGATCAGCGCTGTAAGATCATTTCAGCAGGATCAGCTTTCTTCCGATTCATTTATCTTCAAAAGCGAAATTATGGAGAGGATTAATTACGAAATAGAACGGGTAGCAATGAACGATGCCGATGTACTGATCCTTGGAGAATCGGGAACCGGGAAAGACCTTGTTGCCAGTGAAATTCATAAAAGATCAAAAAGAAAGGGTAAGCTTTTTGTTTCGGTACCGATTGCATCGTTAAGCGAAAATCTTATCGAATCCGAACTGTTCGGACACGTTAAAGGAGCTTTTTCCGGTGCCGAGGAAGAAAGGATCGGAAAATTTGAAGGAGCGAATAATGGTACAGTTTATTTACCTGAAATTTCCGATCTGTCCCAGTATATCCAGATAAAATTACTTCAGTTCTTACAATATAAAACCATATCCAGGGTTGGCTCCGGGGGGAAAAAAAATAATGAGATACAATTAAATGTCAGGGTCATAATAGCAAGTAACGATAATTTACAGGAGCTTGTGAGGCTTGGCAAAATGAGAGAAGATTTCTATTACAGGATATCCGCTACTGTGATCAACATGCCTCCGCTGAGAGAAAGGGTAGAAGATATTGAGCCGCTTACTGAATATTTTCTTCGTAAATATGAGAGAGAGAATAATAAAAACAAAAAATTTTCCGTTACTGGAGATGTTATTAAGAAATTTAAAAGTCACAGATGGCAGGGTAACGTAAGAGAGTTGGAGAATGCAATTAGGAATGCTTTTGTATTTAACGACGGACCTGTATTTGATGAATCATCATTCCTTTTGAACGAAGATAATGACAGGGCTGAAAATATTTATAACCTGCCTATGAATGAAGCTGAAGTACAGTTTAGAAAGAAGTACATTCAAAATCTGCTCAGTAAGATGGACGGCAACCGCACAAAAGCGGCTGAAGCCGCAGGGCTCTCCCGCCAAGGGCTTCAGAAAATATTAAAGGAGCTGGGGATTGAGTGATTGCAAGATTAAAAGATTACCATGATTACAAAATTAGCAAGATTACCCCTCTTCGCTAAAGCTGCCTGGCAGACCTGCCTGCCCGCTTCGCAGCGAGGCGAGACGGCAGACAAGCAAGATTGCAAAATTATGTTGAAAAGGATGGAGACAATACATTTAATATTTCCTTTGCTATTCACTTCTTTTTCAGTTTTTTTATAATTTCTGTTAGAAATAATCTGTCCATTTTATCTTTTTCGCGCAAAGTCTGTTTTATTTATATAGCAATTCAACATCAGGGAAAGGTATATCTGCATTCTTTTTCATTTAATGACATACAGAACCGAACCAAATCATCGAGGGTGGACGCGATTCTATAGGTTTGTCAAAACTTTTATTAGCCACTCGTTATTATCCGAATGATTTTAAAATTTATGAATACCTTTTTAATATTTTCTTTGCTATTCATTTCAAAATTTATTCCTTCATTACTTTCAGTCCGAGATGCTTTTCCATTGGCAGAAAATCTTTATCGTTATGCAGCAGCGTAAAGCCATTATAATAAGTTTATCATCTATTACCATTCATCAATAGATTGAATTTGTTGATCAGGCATATTATTTTTCATCTGAAACTTAATAAAATAAAAATTATGACAACGATAAATTCAGATACCATTAAGAATATTTATTATGCAAATATTCTCTACCAATTGCATACTGTAGAGGATAAGTTATCTTTTTTTGAGTCTAAGTATAATACAAGCCTTGAAAAATTTGATGGCAACCTGAAAGACTCCTCCGAAGATTTTGAAAAATGGGATGATTATATGGAATGGAAGGCTTTCAGAAAAAAATCAAAGGATTTATCTGCTCAGAAAAAAGATATAGAAGATGGAAATTATAAAGTATCTTAGCGAATCTTCTATAGTTTCTGATTTTAAGATTCTTGAATACAAAACATTTCCCAATGGTTTCTATATCAAAATATCCGCACGCTTGAAAGATAGCTCCACACTAAATATAATTATATATATAAGAGTAAGTGACGGAACACTTGTGCCCTTCCGACTAAATGATTTATGAAATAGCAGGGCACAGTGTCGGTCGTTAGACTCCGATAGAGTCAAACGGACTCTGACGAGCTGCAACTAAATAAAACCTGCAATATTTGTATAATCATTTAGTTGCAGATGCACTAGTAAGTAAAGTCAATTATAAATTTCGAGCAAGCCATATTCACTTGATGCAAAAAATGCTTCAATTTCCTTTTTATGTTTCACTAAGATATTTTGTATGTACTTGTTGTTTTGTTACCGGTTTTTAATAAAATAATTTCAGGCGGAAAACCTTTTTGGAGAAGCAGATGTAAAAAGTCCTCATCGTTTGTAACGATGCAGAAGTTGTTTGCAAGGGCATAATTCCAAATCGAAATATCACTCGATGGGTAAGGTAAGGATGTGTCTTTTACATGAAGAACTTCTTTGAAATGTTCTTTAAGCAGCTTTACTAAGCGCCAGGAAAGGTTTGCATCCAGCAGTAATTTCATTTATGCAACAACTATTTTCGAAATTTGTTCACGATGAGCAGCAAATGCAAGAGCAGCACGGATATATTCTATAGTAAGTTCTGGATAATCCTGAATGATTTCATCAAATGTCATCCCTGAAGCAAGCCAATTTAATACATCTGCGACCGCTATTCGTGTTCCTGTAATATATGGTTTACCAAACCGTATTTCCGGATTAATAGAGATGTATTCTTGATAGTCATTCACGGTTCAAATATTTCATTAGTTAACAAATCTTCTGAGCGAAGTTACTAAAAAGAGATATAAAAAGAAACTTTCTTCTCCGTAGCCCCATTGATAAATGAAGCCAAATTTCAAATCTCAAATTCCAACATGTGGGAGCGAAATCGATTAGACGGAGCCGGCATAACAAATTCCAATCACCCTTCTCCAACCACCTACCACCAATTTATCCTTCGTAGCCTTAGCGAAGGAGGGCCACCCGCCAACCACAGTTTACACTACTGTCAACTGTAGTTTGCACCTCACAATTACTGCATTTAAAAATCCTGCAGTAATCAAGACTTTTACTTTTGGAACGAGACTTGCATATGCGTATCTGATTTTCTTGGTAGGGGAGGGTCCCACACAGTGGTCACTTTGTGATCAGACCCTCCCCTACCTATTAAAACAAAACTATTTTCACAGGGATGCGTTGTGCCTGAACAAGTAAAAATAAAAGAACAGAGATACACAGCGGAAAACCGTTACCGCCTCTGCCCAGCGTGCGGAAATTTCTCTCACATAAATGAAAAGCAGGAATTCTGTATCGCCTGCGGGGAGAGGCTGATAGAGGAATGCCCGAACTGCAAAGAAGCGATTGTCTATCCCACAGCGAAGTTTTGCTATAAGTGCGGGGAGGAATATAAAACATAAACACAATTCCCGGATAAAAATTTTCAGTTATTAAGGGCTCGTTTTCTGCAAGTGCGGATATTGCGAGGAATACATAAGATGATTAGGAAAGGAAGAAGGACAAGAAGGCAACGTGCATCTATTTTACATTTCAATTATTAAGTGCCGCTTTAAAAAATAATGTTCCTTGGGATAAATTATTATCAGGCATATCGAATAATGACAATGCCGGTATGCCTTAACTCAATTGCATTTTCATTGTCAATAAAATTTAGGAGTTGTTATGAAATCATTTTACTACTGTTTGTTTTTATTGCCAATATGTGTTGTATTATTTTGTAGTTGCAGTGGCGGGCTCGAAGCAGCTAAAACACCTTTAATTATCCCTGATTTCAATTATTCACCACCAAGTCCTGTAGCGCCGGGAAGTGCCGGAATAAAAGTAGCCTTACTCGAACCAGTTTATTTAGGAAGCCTTACTTATACAAATCAATCAC
Organism: Bacteroidota bacterium; assembly: GCA_021815365.1. Classification (GTDB taxonomy): domain Bacteria; phylum Bacteroidota; class Ignavibacteria; order Ignavibacteriales; family Ignavibacteriaceae; genus JAKAGZ01. The sequence goes on along the minus strand of JAKAGZ010000005.1, from coordinate 17,443 downwards.
CTTTTAAGCAATTTCGTGGAAGCATGGGAAATGATTTCCAGCAAATATTAACAGCACATGGATATATTCTTAAAGGTCCTTACGACTCATATGACTTGATGACGTATTCGGACAAAAATGAATGTCAACTAGGACTTAAAATAGAGATTGATTTAAATGCAGTTCAAACTTCAGGTGGTTGGACTTATATCCCGCTCACATCATACGGTTATGGAATTACAAGTGGTAATTATTCCACTTATGAGGGTATATTAAACCTTAGCGGTAAAATTACAATTGCCGTATTTGAAACGTTTACGCAACAAAAATTACTTGTTAAAAGTGTATCTGTTCCGCAAGAAGATATTAATGTGAAAGCCGAAGCACAATTTGCATATGGCTCCACAGGTATTCCAATAGGAGACCCTGGAGTACACAATCCTATCGCAATTTCATTAGCTAAGTTTTATAAATCTGTTATGAAGCTAGGATGGGATATGCTTTCTGAAGATGAATTAAAACATGTCCAAAATCAGGTTCCAGCTATCAGAGAGAATGCTGGATTTATAAAAAGATAGGTGTTAGTGGCTCGTTTTCCACAAGCGTGGATATTGCGAGGATTAGAGGATTAATAATAAAATGATGTTGGGATAAGGAGGAAAACGTTATATAAAGAAATATATACGTGGCTTAGCTGCAACGCCTAGGACAGTTTAATTCAACGGCAATGCAGCTAAGTGTCCAACTTCGATTTATTAAAGCGTTGACAAATTAAAATTAGGAGTTAGTTATGAAAAACTATTTTACCATTTTTGTTTTGTTCATTTTAATAGGAGTAATCCTAGTACCTGTTTCTAAAGCTCAAAACTTATATCAAACAGGAGCTTTGAATGGGTTTATATCCCCCAAAGAGGTGTCTACCTATTCTGTTACTTCAGTGCCTCTAAGCAAAATTCAAAGTATACAGCAAAAAAACATTCCGTTACTTTTTCCTGAAAAGATATCCCGTGTTGAAGAATTGAAAAAAATAAGTTACCTGAACCTCGAAAGTGGTGGGCAACCTATATTAGATAAAAGTGTTAAACCACAGAACCTTGGCATACAAGATAGTTTCCAAGGTTATGGACCAACTAATTGGATACCTCCTGATGGTGCGTTAGCTGCCGGTAATTCACAAATTTTAGAAGCAATTAATGCATCCTTTGCCATTTACAGCAAAACAGGTACCTTATTATATAGCACTACTTTACAAAATTGGTTCTCTTCACTCAACGTATCTTCATATATAACTGATCCGCGGGCTTTTTACGATTCGTATAATAACAGATTTGTTATGTTAGCGAGTGCAATAGATTTTACCCAGCGCACTTGCGATTACGTTATTGCAATTTCTCAAACATCAAGTGCCATAGGAAGTTGGTGGATTTACAAATTAGACGCTACCAAAAATGGTTCTGACACTACCTCTAATTGGGCAGACTATCCCGCAATTGGTTTCGATAGCCTTAACGTTTATATAACATCAAATCAGTTTAGTTTTTCCGATACAACTTTTCAATATGTTAAATTAAGAATGATTAATAAAAGTACATTATATAATGGCAATTCAGTTACGTGGACTGATTGGTGGAATCTAACTTATGCAAATAATTCCATTGTATCTTCTTTACAGCCTGCGCGTGGAGGAAAGGGAACTGAATATTTTGTTAGTAATTCCTGGGACCAAGGGAATAATGTGACATTATGGAGTATAAGTAATTACCCTCCGGTACTGAGTAGAATTGCTACGATTAATGTAGGAAGTTATTCAATGCCACCCGACGCTGTTCAATTAGGAGGAAGTAATTTATTAAGAACCGGAGATTGCAGGATACAAGACGTGATATTTAAGCACGGACTATTGCATATTGGATTTACTCAAGCTTATAATTGGGGTAGCGGTAATGTAGCTGCGCTAAGGTTGTTAAAAATTAATCCGGTTACAAACACTGTCCCTCAAAATATAATTTATGGACAAGATGGGGTTAATTATTTTTATCCTGCTGTCGAGTGCGATACTGCTGGTAATATGTTTGTTGTATACAATACCTCAAGTTCTGCTAATTATTGTGATATACGTTCTTCATATGAAGTATTAATAAATCCGGCAAGCACACAAATAAAATCTGGCGAAGGATATTATTCTGGTTCTCGTTGGGGCGATTATAATTCGGCTAGTGTTGATCCGACTGGTTCGAAAGTCTGGATTGAAGCTGAATATCCGATAACATCTAATTATGGAACTTGGATAGCTTCTGTTACTACACAAGTCAGCGGAGGAGATCAATATGAACCTAATAATGATGCATTACATGCAACTCAATTAGCTATAGCTGATTCTATAAATGCAACTGTTGATCCTCAGAATGATGTTGATTATTATAAATTTACTGCAACTTTAGGACAGAATATTGAAATCCATACTATTAATTTAACGGGTTCAAGTTTAGATGGAGCAATATGGCTTTATGATTCTACTGGTACCTTACTCTCACATAACGATGACTTTAATGTTACATCGGAATCGAAAATTATTTATCAGGCAACAAGAACGGGTACTTTGTACATAAGATATGCTTATTATAATAACGTAGGTATTTTCCCCAATTCTACTAATAGTAATAATTCTATAATGCCGGCTGCTAAAGAGACATCACCATCCAGCACAACCGGAGGATATGCTTTGACATTAAAATTGTTGGGGCAACAACTAGGAGACAGGTTTGAACCTAATAATGATGTCACACACGCAACACCGATAACATTTAATGACTCATTAAATGCTTCAATTTTTCCTGCTGCCGATATAGATTATTATAAATTTAACGCAAGTTCGGGCCAGACATTTCAAATATTAATTAATGATTCCAGTGGAGTTAATCTTGGTGGCAAACTAAAGCTATATGATAATAGTGGAAATATATTGACGATTGCTTATTTTGGTTATTATGGCGGACTTGCAAACATAATATATGTTGCACCCAGTACAGGTACTTATTATATCAGAATATCTTATTATGCAGATGGAGGAATATTTCCTAATAATTCGCAGAATTTAGTAAATAGTGAATTAGCATATCGAAAAAAATCTGATAATCTTTCAACTCTTTCTGTGGATTCAACAGGTAATTATGCTTTCTCATTAAGGCTTGCTAGTCTACCTGCACCTTCAAACTTAATTGCTGGCACTGGCTTTGAACATCTTGTACCTTTAAACTGGAATTTCCACTCTACTTCAAATTTTATTCCATACAGAATTTATAGAAGTAATTCCGCAAACGGAACATTCAGTTTGATTGAAAGCAGCTGGAATTATTACAGCTATGTTGACACTACAGCAAATAATAATTCTACTTATTATTATAAAATTTCAACTTATCTAAATGGAGTAGAAAGTTCTTTCTCAAATATTGTAAGCAGTACCCCAAGTCTTGGTGGTGTAAAAATAAATTCTGCTAAAGTTAATAATATACCAACAATCGACGGCAATATATCTACAAACGAATGGAATGACGCAACGCCTGTTGACATAACTAATTACCTGGGAGTTTTTTCAACGAGTTTACCAATCTATAAGCCGAAAATGTATATCAAAAACGATTTGAACTATTTATATATAGCTATTGACGATTCAAATATTGTTTCAAATACTTACTTGCAGCGTTACGGTGAAATAGGTATTTATTTTGATGCAAATAATAATGGCAAATGGCCTGCAAACTATCCGAGCACTGAAGGTAATTTTTGGATTTATGATACTACAGGAAATGGAACAGCTAAAGTGCTATTCAGAGGAATTTCAGGTGATTATCCATATAACCTTCATTTTGATTATCCTCTCATTGATTTCCCTAATGGAGTAAAAGCTGCTATATCCTGGACCTCAGGACATTTTCAAGTTGAAGTAAAAATTGACCTTACCCAGAGTAATTTAAAAGTTCTATCTGGCAAAAAATTTAGTATGTTCGTTTATTCATTGGGTACACCTAGTTTTAACCAATATGGGTTTTATCCTGATGGATGTGTTTGGAACAATCCTCTTACTTTTGCCAAGGTTAGTCTTAACAACCCGTTTCTTAAGTTAGTAAAATTATCCTTCGACCAAATTGACGCAAACAAATTTCCTACTATAAATAATTATGTCAGCGTGCTTGATACCTCAAGGAATTCAATAAATAATTTAGCTGATACAAATTTTGTTGCCTATGAGGACGGTATACTCCAAAAAGGATTGACTGTTACTCCGCTGGGGAGTCATCCCATACCAATATCGGTAGGGCTTGTAATAGATAGAAGTGGAAGTATGGGGGGACAACCGCTAACAGATGCCAAAAATGCAGCATCCCTTTTCGTTGATAGCTTAAAACAAAATGATAGAGCAGCAATAATTTCATTCGATAATCAGGTTTATATAAATCAAACATTTACGAGTGATAAAACTGTTTTAAAAAATGCGATTAGTAATATTACCGCTAATGGAGCCACTGCAATATATGATGCTGCTTTTAGTGCTCTTGATTTAACGAGTCTGGAACTGCAACGGAAAACAATAATTCTGCTTACAGATGGAGGTGATAATTCCAGTACTCATACATTACAGGAAACAATAAATAAGGCAAACCAACTTAATATTCCAATTCATACTATTGGCCTGGGACTTTCACAAGGAAGTCAGGATGAGAAAAATCTTATTGCTCTTGCTCAAGGAACAGGTGGAAGATATTATTATGCACCATCCTCATCACAACTGCTTCAGCTTTATAAGCTTATATCGCAACAATTACAGAATCAATATTTATTAAGTTATATAACGAGTAATAAGTCAAGAGATGGAAAATTACGCAAAGTTACAATTTTAGTTAGTTACAATTCGAATACAGATACGGCATCAAGAACATATTTAGCTCCTTCAATGTCATCTCCTAAAATTGTAAAGATTTTTGATGTCCCTAATGATAACGGGAAAAATGTATTTATTAGATGGCGGGCTTCTCTTAACGATGGTGATGCAAACAATCCTGTAGCTAAATACAGCATTTGGAGGCAAGACTCGACCTGGTGGACGTATGCTGGTGAAGTGCCTGCAAGATCGGATTCAATGTATGCAGCAATCGTCCCAACAATATATGATTCAACTAAATTAAAAGGGATGTTTTGGTCTATGTTTGAAATCACTGCGCACGGTGTTTCTCCAACAGCTTTCGCAACTTCTAATCCTGACAGTGGGTACTCTTTAGATAATTTAATCCCCAGTATGCCCGATAGTTTGAAAGTGACCATAAAAAATGGAGTGATTGCTTTACAATGGAGTAAACCAGTAGATAAGGATTTCCAATATTTTGCTATATATAGAGACACAAGTTCCAATATCACTCTTTCCAACTCTAAACCCTTTGCATTTAGAACAAGCAGTACATTTCTTGATTCAAGTGCAGAAAAGGGGAAAGTCTATTATTATAGAATTGCAGCAGTTGATTTCTCAGGAAATATCAGCAAACTGTCCATAACAGTAAATGCAGTTTTAACAAATTTAGATGAAGATAATGTTTTGCCAATAAGCTTTTCTTTATCCCAAAATTACCCGAACCCCTTCAATCCAAGTACAGTTATCCAATATGATTTACCAAAAGAATCTTTTGTTACTTTAAAAGTATATGATATACTTGGCAGAGAGGTAAAAACTCTGGTGAATGAAGATAAGCCTGCAGGTAGATATAAAGTTAATTTCGATGCAGCCGGACTTTCAAGCGGGATATATTTTTATAGGATTATTGCAGGAGGATTTATTGAGACGAAGAAATTTGTTTTAATGAGATAAAAATCTTAGTGACTTGGTGTCTTGGTGGCGGGAAAGAAATGCCACTAAGACACTAAGGCTTGCCTATCGGCAGGCAGGCACGAAGAAAGAATTTTGTCAGCTGAGGCACTATAAGGCACGAAAAAATTAAAGAGAAAGATTTGAATGATGGAACATCTTGTTAGAAAAATTCTTCTGTTAATTATTTTTTATCAGACAATAGTATTTTCACAGGAATATGGCAGAGGTCTTTTGCTGACAGATTCTTTGTATGCAAACAGTCCTGTAGCACCAATGTTAATGAGGGGAGATTATCACAACGTTCCGCCTGCCTATTCATTAAAAGAATACGCTCCAATGCCGGGTAATCAGGGACCTTTAAGCACTTGTGCTGGCTGGAGTACAGCTTATTCTGCGAGAACAATTCTTGAAGCAATAAGAAACGAATGGGATTATTCGACAATAAATAAAAACGCTTTCTCTCCTTCGTTTGTTTATAACCAGATCAGGCGGGGAACAGGATGCAGCTCCGGTACCTCGCTTATTGATGCTCTGAATGTATTAAAAGATATCGGGGCTGAAAAATTAAGTGACTTTGCTTATGACTGCGATCGTAAAGTTACCAACCAGGATAAAATAAAAGCAAAGGATTACAAAATTATTGAATACAGAGAAATTGCGGATTTCAGAACTAAAAATAAGAGCCTTTATGTAAAAAAAAGTATCGCAAATAAAAGACCGGTGGTAATTGCAATGAACGCTCCCCTATCGTTTAATTATGCTGAGGAAGTCTGGAAACCTGATGTGGAAGATTATAAATCTAAAATAAGCAGAGGACATGGTGTAACGGTTATCGGCTATGATGATAATAAATTTAAAGGTGCATTTGAAATAATGAACAATTGGGGAACGAACTGGGGCAATAACGGATTTACATGGATCAAGTATTCAGATTTTGAAAAATTTTGTGTTTATGCATTTGAAGTACTTGCCAGACCAAATAAATCTCTTAATGTACCTGATCTGCAAGGCTCTTTAAGGTTTACTGAAAGCGACGGAAAGATAATGAACGCAAAATTTAACGGGCAATACTTTATTACTGATAAATCTTATCCTTCAGGAACGCTGTTTGAATTGAAGATATCTAATAACGAACCCGCTTATGTTTATGCCTTTGGTTCTGATAATACATACATGGTAACCAAATTATTTCCTCTGGATAAACGAACACTGCCGTACCTTCCTTATTCGCAAAATAATGTGGCAATTCCGGACGAGGATCATTTTAATATCATAGATTCAACTTCTGGTGCTGCATACTATTGTTTCTTATACTCAAAGAAGAGCCTGGACATTGATGAGGTAATAAATAAGATTGAAAAAGGCAGCGGGAGCTTTGCAGATAGATTGAATGAGGCATTAAATGATATTCAGGTTGATAAAAATAACATAGATTTTTCCGGCGGTAATGAGATAAAATTCAAAGCAAAAAGCAAAGGCAAATATGTCGTTCCTGTTTTGGTTGAAATACAGAAACCGAACAGCAATTAAATATTATGAACAGTAAATAATTTTAACAAATTTGGGTTGAAATATGATAACTAAAAGATACTTCACTTTAATTTTAATCCTGCTCTTTGTTTCCTTTGCAGGCAGGAGTATGGCGCAGTCTAATCTCAAAGCTCATTTTGAAACCTCTGAGCATAAGGTAATTATATATTACCAGTTCCAGGGAGATACTACGAGCGATTATAAAGTGTCTATTGCACTTAAGCAGAAATCCAATCCCGATTTTGATATGGAACCGAAGTTTCTTCAGGGAGATTTAGGGACCGGGAAATTTGCAAATGAAGAAAGAAAAATAATATGGAATTTATCTGAAAAAGAAGAAAGGGTGCTAACAGGTGATGATTATTATTTCGAAGTGCTGGCAGATGAAAAAGGAGGCGGAGGATTTATGTGGATAATTTATGTAGCACTCGCAATTGGGGGGTTCTTTCTTATTTAAAAATGATTAGAAAGTAATTTGGAGAATTTAAAATGAAAACATTAATAACAGCTATGATTTTGTTTTTATTCTGTGTACAATCTTACTCACAGATAAAAGGCTACACTCAAACAGGAAGATTAATACCCTTGAAAGAGGAAATTGTAAAGAAGGCTATTGATAATGAGCCTCCTGTCATAAAATTAGAACAACCGAATGTTCTTAAAGATGCTTCCTTAATTGTAAATAGTGACTCTATCACTGTGGAAGGCTCTGTTTATGATGAAAGCGACAGCGTAAGTCTGTTCATAAATAACACTAAGGAAATATTAGCTGACAATAATGTATTTAGAAAAGTCATAAAACTTAATGTGGGCTTCAATCATTTTGAAATTCTTGCATTGGATAAATACATGAAAGTTGCAAACTATAATTTTGATATTGATTATGTGCCTATACTCACAAAACCCGAAATCACATTAATTGAACCAGCAGTAGACGAAAATAATCAAGCGAACGTTTCAGAAAGATTAATTACTATAAGAGGGATGGTAAAATCAAAAACAACAATTGATAAGATTATTGTAAATGATAAGAACATATTGTTATTAGATAATAACGAGTTTTATACTAATCAAGAATTAATTTTCGGGAAAAATATAATAACAATTAAGGCTTATGATACTAAAGGTGATTCATCTGAAAAAAAATTAGCCATAAACTGGACTCCGGATATTACAGGTCCTGTTATTAAAATTCTCGACCCTCCAGCTTCAAGAGGGATTAAAGCAGTCAGTAAATCTGATGTTATAATTCTAAAAGGTCAGGCGCTGGATGAAAGTGGTGTTTTTAACGTAACTGTTAATGACAGGGAAGCTTTGCTTTATCCAAACGGTGATTTTAATATTAAAATGTATCTGCAGGACGGAGACAACCAACTCATTGTCAAAGCAATTGATAAGAAGTCAAATGCCGCTATAGATACTTTTTATATAACCAGGAAAGCGGCTCCTCTGATTACTTCGGGTAAATACATAGCGCTGGTCATTGGTATAAATTCTTACCATGGCTATTGGCCTAAATTGGCAAACGCAGTCAATGATGCGGAAGGAGTGGCAAAAACATTAAAAAATGATTATATGTTTGATACGGTAATTACAGTGCTTGATAAACAAGCTACCAGGAGAAATATTATTCACGAATTAGAAGAGCTTACAAATAATATAAAAAGCGAAGACAATCTTTTAATCTATTATTCTGGACATGGTCAGTTTAAGAAAGAGCTTAACAAAGGATACTGGGTACCTGTGGATGCGACAACAAATTCCATTGCCGATTTTATCTCCAACAATGAAATAAAAACTTTTATGGGAGGCATAAAAACCAGGCATACATTGCTGGTCAGTGATGCATGCTTTGCAGGAGATATATTCAGAGGCAGACCAACAGAAAGTATTAAATTTGATCCGAATAATATGGAGAGATATTATAAGGAAGTTTACAGCAAAACATCAAGAATAGCAATTACTTCAGGCGGTCTGGAGGAAGTTCAGGATGCCGGGAAGGATGGACATTCCATATTTACCTATTACTTTCTTAAGTCACTAAATGATAATAAGAGCAAATATTTTGATGCTACCCAGCTTTTTAATGACTTCAGGATAGCAGTAACAAATAATTCAGAGCAAACACCATTGCTGCAGGTTGTAAGAGACACCGGCGATGAAGGCGGGCAATTTGTTTTTGTTAGGAGATGATGTTTAGTCTATTCGTCGTCAACCAAAATGGAAAAGAAATCAGAGATCAGAAGTCAGAGATCAAGTGTGACCTCTGGTCTCCGACTTCTGACATCCGATTTTGGTTCCGGCTCGTTGGGTTTTTAAATTAAAAGTGAGTTTAATAGCATTGTAGAACAGACAGATGAAGGAGGATTCTTTATGAAGAGGTTTACCATTCTTCTATTATTATTTCTATGTCAAGGTTTTTTATTGGGGCAAACCAATGTCAGTGGAATAATTTCATCAAATACTACCTGGACGTTAGCCGGGAGTCCATACATAGTCGTTGGCGATGTTCAGGTGCCTGCTGGCGTAACACTTACAGTTGAACCTGGTGTTGTCGTTAAATATTCCGGGGCATTTCAGATTTTTGTGAAAGGAGCTATCATCGCAAATGGTACAGCTAACCAAAATATAACATTTACATCTAGTGTTGCAAATCAATCATCTGGTGCAACACAAATAAGATTTTCAAATGCTGACTTATCTTTGTCTCATTTTGACTACGTAGTAATGGAATGGGCAAGCAGGGCAGTTTTTACAGATGTGGGGAATACAGATACATTGAAGATTTCAAATTTAAAGCTCCTTCATAATTCTATTGATCAAGGAACAAACTCTTATAGCAATCCCCGCGGATCCGGTAGCATAACACTTACAAATCTTACTGTGTCAAATTCTACTATTAATGTAAATAATTCTACTTTAAAAGTAATTGGTGCGAGTATAACTGATGGAACTATCAATTTAAATTATGCAGCTTCGGGAGCTAACATAGAAATTTCACAGACTAATTTTCTTAGGGCTACATTTTATTCTAACAGGGATTGCTGGAGCCAGAATATCATTATTGAGGATTCTTACTTTAAAGATTGCAATATACGATGGGGAAGCGGTCAAATGTTTGAAATCTCAAGGACTTTCTTAATTAATACGATTTTTGAGGGATATACAAATGCTAATATTATAATTAAAAACAGCATTATTTCTTCTTCAGAAAATAATATTCTAAATTTTAATACATCTGATTATGCAGCCAAGTGCACTATACAAAATTCCTCCATAATTGGGAATGGAAACAATACTGGGATAAATACTACAAATGGCAGCATCAGTAATACAACTATCCAAAATACAAATGTTGCCATAAAAATAGGTCTTAATCAGTATGTTAGTTTTTCAGGAGACTCTGCGCGTAATTCTAATCTTATTAATTCTACTCTGTATGCAATTGAAAATAAAACTTCAAAAAATATTCCTGCATCACAAAATTATTGGGGAACTACTAATAGTGCAGAAATTGCAGCAAAAATTTATGATGGTAATGACGATATTAATTACGGTGTAGTAAACACAAATCCCATCCTGAATGAACCGGATACCAGCGCCCCTATATCGTTACCACAAGGCGTAAATAAAATACCGGCAGCAGGCGGCTTGAAGATAATATGGAATTCAAATCCAGAATCTGATAGAAAAGGTTATAAAGTATATTACGGAAATTTCACAGGCTACACATTTTCTAATATTGTAAATGTCGGGACGGATACCTCGATAACACTTCCAGGCTTGACAATTAATGATACAGTAGCAGTTACAGGCTATGATACTCAGGCAGACGGTATCAATGACCAGATAGAAGGACACGAAAGCTGGTATTCATTCAGCATATTAGCTCCGCCTTCAACAACAGTTGGGTTAATTGTTCCTCAGACAGGAGTGAAGAACCAGCCTGTTACAATAAATTTCAAATGGCATACAGAACCCTATGCAGAAAAATATCAACTTCAAATCGCAACAGATACCTCATTCAGTGTGTTGGTTTTTAATGACTCAACCTTGACAGATACAGTTAAACAATTAACATTAAGCGGGTACAACCAGACATACTATTGGAGAGTCAGGGCAAATAATGTTGGAGGAAACGGTCCATATTCATCTGTCTGGAACTTTACAACAACATTAGCTAATCCTGTACTTACTAGTCCGTCAAATGGCGCTGAAAATATTTCAACGAGTCCAACCTTGCAATGGAACGGCGTACCAGGTGCTGCGTTGTATCATTTACAGGTATCGCTTGATAGTGCATTTACTCAGAAAGTTTTTAATGATTCACTGTTAAATGCTGCGTCACAGAAACTTGGTTCGTTATTGCGCAAGACGGTGTACTATTGGCGTGTGAGGGCTGGAAACAATGACGGTTATGGAGGGTTTTCGGTAATAAGTCATTTCACGACATACGATACATCTCCTGAAACACCGACACTTCTTTCTCCTGCTAACGGCAGTACAAATCAGCCGACAACGATAACACTAAGCTGGAATGCCTCGGCAAGGGCAGCAACATATCAGTTGCAGTTAGCAACAGATTCATTATTCTCATCGTTGATATTTAATGATTCGACACTTACATCAACGTCTAAACAAATTAGCTCATTAAATGTAAGTGCAATATATTATTGGCGGGTAAGAGCATTGAACCCTGGCGGTATAAGTGCATACTCATCTACCTGGCATTTTACTACATTAGTTCCCGCACCATCAATTACAACAATCAATGCTGGGAATAAAAAGGTTACAATATACTGGACATTTTCAGGAGCTGGTAATATTACTAAATACAGAATATACCGGGGAACCTCAAGCGGCGCAGAGAAGCTAAATGACAGTGTAAATGTTCCGGCAACAAGTTATCAGGATAATGGGATAACAAATGGACAAAGATATTACTATAAAGTTTCGGCAGTAAATGAATATCAGGCTGAGAGTCCATTGAGTAATGAAGTCAATGCAGTTCCTTTTAACATTTTCCCTAAAGCAGTCTCGTTAAATAATATTTATGATTCCAATACAGGAAAGAATGCATATAAAACCTATACATTTTCAAGCGCAGGAAGCAGTGATGCGGACGGTACGATTGATTCGGTATTCTGGTATATAAACGGTAAACTTAAATCTGATTCAACAGTACTAACTTATCAATTTGGACCTGGTACAAATAAGATCAAGCTGATAGTTCAGGATAACGACGGGGCACAGGATACAAGCGTGGCTACAGTAACCAGGGTATTTTTCAGATCGAAACTTGGGGGACCGATTTATTCAGGAGTATCTTTGATAGGAGACGATATCCTGTATACTGTTGCTTCAGGTGATGCAGTATATAAATTGCACTTGGACGGTAGTGTTGAGTATCCTTTGCAAGTTAATGGCAATGTACGTTCATCAAGCTCAATTGCTTATGATTCGACAGTGTACATAGCATCATCGGATAGAAATTTATATGCATTTTCAAAATATGGTACGCAATTATGGCCAGTACTTGCAATGGGAGCGGAATTATCGGTAACACCAACAATAGATTCCATTAGTAATCGTCTTTATGTTGGGGTTACCAACAGAAACTTTCAGGCAATAAACAGGTCAAATGGGACAGTAGCCTGGAGCTATTTTTCAGATGCACCGATACAGCAATCGGCAGTAATTACCAGCGACCGAAGACTTATCTTTTCAACAGAGAAAGGAACTATCTATGGCTTTGACCTGGATAATATTACAACTCCTGTAAAACCAACGTGGACTTTATCAATAGGAGATACAATAACGACTTCGCCGGCAATTGATCAGAATGGGAATTTTTATGTCGGTACAAGCGGCGGTAAGATTGTAAAAGTGATTATGAATAAGATACAAACAGGCACAATAGTCTGGCAAACATTTTTAGGAGGAAAGATAACTTCTTCTCCGGTAATAGATGCTAATGGTATTCTTTATATAGGTTCCAGCAATGGTAAATTGTATGCAGTAAACACAGCTACAGGCAATATAAAATGGGAATTTTCAACTTCAGCGGAAATAAGGTCAACAGCATCAATATCAAATTCAGGTAATATATATTTTGGTAATGATGATGGTGAACTTTATGTGCTTGATTCATTAAAGAATGTAGTCTGGTATTATCAGGATTCTACGGCAATAGCAGCGCCGATACTGACGCACAATGGAATAGTTTATTTTGGAACAACGGGTGGGAAAATAGTTGGGATATATGATGCAGACAGTATTAGAAGTAAAAATGCTGTGTTGGCAAAATCAAATTCAACTACAAGAAATCTTATTGCGATATGGGGTACGTTCCAGGGGAATAATCAACGCACAGGGCTGCAAAGCATTTCAATAGCCACGGGGATAGCAGAAGAGAATGGCATTATACCCAAGCAATATAGTTTAAGCCAGAACTATCCCAACCCCTTCAACCCAAGCACGGTAATTCAATACGATTTACCAAAAGAGACTTTTGTTACGCTAAAAATATATGATGTGCTCGGCAGAGAGGTAAAAACTCTGGTGAATGAAGAAAAACTTGCGGGAAGTTATAAGGTTAACTTCGATGCAGCCGGGCTTTCTAGTGGGATATATTTGTATCGAATTACTGCGGGAAAATTTATAGAAACAAAGAAATTAGTTTTAATAAGATAAAAATCTTTGTGCCTTGGTGTCTTCGTGGCGGGAAATATGCCACTCACGGAAGTGATGCCTTCGGCACAAGACACTAAGGCGAAGAAAGAATTTTGTAAGTGGAGGTGTAAGAATGAAAAAATTTTTACTGTATAATATTTTTACCGTTGCAATAATTTTCTGGGGATGCAGTGTCGCACAATTTACTAATTATCAATATGACAGGAGTGGCAGCGAGACACGGACTGAAAAGAAAATCAATATGAAGGAGTTGATAGATGAAAGCTATCCAAGGTTTATAGACAAAACATTAGACAAAATCGAGTTACCTGCTGGCATAACCTCACACCTTACATACAAAGACAAGATCGTTGTAATGAACTTCGACAGACTATACAATTCATACAAAGATCAGCAATTGGTTGTTGACAGGTTTTTAATCGGCAGGCTGCTGAAAAATAATTATATGGTTTTCGACAGGAATGAAAATACATTGAAAATATCTTTATTGGAGAACAGCTCTCACATCAGCAATTATTTCAGGATATATAACGATTCATCTATGACAGCTATAGTCAGCTCAACATTACAAACTGCTACCAGGATTTTAGCCTATAGAATTTTGGAGCTTGGAATAATTAAGACTGAGGTAAAGTCAGATATGAAGATCAGCCGTTATGGTGTGGCTGAGTTAGAACTCCGTTTAATAGATGCAGGCTCTGGTCAGATATTATATTCAGGTATTGTCAATGGAAACTGGCAGGATGAAATTTCGATGGATACTTACGATAGAGTTAAAGACCTGCACTTTAAGTTTGAGAATGATGCCCTTCCGTTATCATTAAATCTCCAGCCTAAAGAATGGCTGCAGGTTAAATATGAAATTACCAGCACTTCGGAAATAACAGGCATAAGATTATATTTTAATACGGGAGATAATTCGGCAAATGTTACAATAAAGAACAAAGAAGCAAAAATTGTCAGGTCTTTCATTATCCCAACAGCGTTGACAACAAAATTTGAGTATTTATGGGATCTTACAGATATGAACGGCACAAAGGTACCTCAGGGCAGCTATTCAATTTATGTTGATAATGTATTAGCAACTACAATTAATTATTAACTGACATTATATAAGTTAAAAAATTATAGACCCAAAGGCGCGAAGAGAGAAAAATTTCTTAAAGGTTAAAAGTATTTTCTAATAAAATTCCAAAGGTGCAATATGAAAAAACGCAGTCCTCTTGCAGTTCTCTTTCTGCCGATTATTACTTTCGGCATTTATGGTCTTGTTTGGTACGTAAGTACAAAAGAAGAGATGAAAGTTCTGGGAGCCAGCATACCAACAGCCTGGCTGCTGATTATTCCTTTTGCCAATTTTTACTGGCTCTGGGTTTATTCTGAAGGAGTGGAAACAGTAACCAAAAAGAAAACAGGTCACCTGGAAAGTTTTCTTCTGTTATTCTTTCTCGGTGTTATCGGTATGGCGATAATACAAAATAAGTTTAATCAACAGGTGGGTTAAAAAAATTAAAGGAGATAAACAGTATGCAGCACACAAATAAATTAACCCCGGCATTATTCATTGTTTCAATTCTGCTTTTCTTCCTTCCGTGGATACACGTTGACTGCGGAGGGCAGACAGTAGCTTCTTTTTCCGGCTTGGAATTAGTAACCGGTACTACTGTTGTATCAGATGCAGGATTTGGTCAGGTTAAAAAAGAGAAAGTTGACCCGGAAGCAGTGGCAATTATACTTGCATTCATTACTGTGGCGGGACTGGTGCTGAGCTTATCTAAGTTAAAAGAAAAGGATAAGATTATGATCGCAGCCAGTGCGCTGTGTCTGCTGCTGGGAATTATTTTACAAATTAAACTAAACGGTGATGCAAAAAAGAATGAGCTTATTACTCTTTCTTATCAGTTTGGCTATTGGTTAAATTTAGTGGTTTACCTGCTTATTATTGCTTTGAATTTTATGGCGATGAAAAAACCTGTAGATGTAAAAACGTAAAATCCAATCTTGATTAAAATTATAGAGTTTACATTTAACGCAACCGGCTTGCAGCAAGGCGGTCAACTCTGGACAGGCTGGATATATTTTTATCGCATTATTGCAGGAGAATTTATCAAGACGAAGAAGTTAATTTTAATGAAATAAGGAAAATCCTTAGTGACTTGGTGTCTTGTGCCGAAGACATCACTTCCGTGAGTGGCAGGAAAGAAATGCCACTAGGGCACTAAGGGCGTAAAACTATTTTCACAGGGATGCGTTGTGCCGGAACAAGTAAAAATAAAAGAACAGAGACACACAGCAGAGAACCGTTACCGTCTCTGTCCAGCGTGCGGTAATTTTTCTCACATAAATGAAAAACAGGAATTCTGTATCGCCTGCGGGGAGAGGCTGATAGAGGAATGCCCGAACTGTAAGAGGAGATTGTTTATCCGACTGCGAGGTTTTGTTTTAAGTGTGGAGAGGAATATAAAACATAAATACAATTTCCAGATAAAAATTTTCAGTTTTTAAGGGCTCGTTTTCTGCACCTGTGGATATTGAGAGAAATTCGGAGATGATGAGGGAAAGGAAGAAGGATGAAAAGACAACGTGAACATTAAAGCTGGGATTTTAAAAACGAAACTGAGGCTCATTTTTATAGACAGACATCAAATTCTTATCAATTTTCTGTCAATTATACGAATATTTATGATAATTATTTTACTGAAGCTTCTTCAACTTTTAACCCAATTTATGCAACAGGAATAAATAATAAGTTAACTAAGGAAGTATGTAAAATATAATTCTTATTTACCCCAACATTGGGACTTTGGTGCTTAACTGTATTGTTATAATTTGTTAATCCCTGCCTATGCCGAAGCGGCTTCGCGCAGGCAGGCTTTACAAGGATTAACAGTCGTGTTTATTCTGAATTTCTACCTGCCTGTCGGCAGACAGGCAATAATAAAACATCTACGATGTTTTTTATAATATGAATGACCTCGGAGAGGTCATATTTTTGAAGCAACTGTAATTATGACGACAAATTGATTTGATAATTAGAGTTAAAACATTTTTATATTTTTCAAATGTATAATTTGGGTTTAATATTCCGTTTAATCTATATAAAGGCAATAGCCATAACTGACAGTGGAATTAATCAAGGAGTAATAAATAGTAATAGAGATGGTGGAATTGGAGTAATGCAATTAACAAGGAGTACCTTAACGACAGCAGCAAATTTACTAAGCGTCACTAAGAGCAAATTAACCGAAAATTCAGATGCGGATGCTAGTTTAAATATTTTAGGTAGTGCAGCAGTTTTAAAAAGTTTTATGTGGTGGGCTAGTCCAATGGTTACTGGAAATAGCCAATATAATCTTTGTTCCCAAAATAATGGTAACTATTTTA
>JAKAGZ010000004.1:13063-103189 GCA_021815365.1 Bacteroidota bacterium | reverse complement strand
ACAACACGACCAATTCTTTCATCGAAAAAATTAAACCTGGGTTGATTGTAAGTTCGATGGATATGCTGAACCGCTACTCTCTTTTTGCAGGAGGTACGATCAACACACGCGGTGAAAGAGATTTGTTTCTGACACTGGAATACCGGAACAAAATTCCCGGCTTGTTTGATCTCGGGTTAAAGCCTGAAATGACTCTTGATCTTTACAACATAACAAGAAAATCAAATATAAATATTTATTTTGGAGCTGACACTGTTGGCAACGCCGTCAACTATGATTTTATAATTCCTACAGTGGTCACTTATAATCTTTTTGAAGTTGATCTTGCTGCTAAACATAAAATATTCACGAGGAACCAGAACCTCGAGTTAAGATTTATTTTCAGCAGGTATACAGCGAACCTCAGCAGCTTTCTTTTGCCTGACAGAAAAACATTGTACCCTTCAACTAATGATACTTACCTGATTGGAAGGAATTTGCAGGTTAAATATTCACTCGATGCTGAAAAGCAGTATATAGATTCAGACATAAATCCTGTAGGTACCCGGCTTGAGTTAACTTATAATTATGAGTTCAATAAATTTAATCCCGAAGGCAGATATACTGTTGTTGACGGGATACTTCAGCCTGTGTATACTGATTTTAATTTCCATCGGCTGGAATTTAATTCACAGACACATTTTCGGATTGACGATCACCAAACAATTACAGCACGAGTAAGGGCTGGATCAATTTTAGGTCCTGCAATGCCTTCTTTTTTTGATTTTTATCTCGGCGGGCTGATCGGCATGAAAGCATATCCTTTTTATTCTGTTGCCGGAAATAAAGTTGCGTGGCTGAATTTAACTTACAGATTTCCACTGGCTAGGAATATTGATAAGAGGATCGGACAATTATATATTGATAAAGCTTTCTTGTCATTTTACGGAGATGTTGGTAATGCCTGGACAGGCAGCACTCCTAAATTTGACCAGTTCAAAAAAGGAGCGGGTGTTGAATTAAGAATTATGATGAATTCATTTTACATATTTCCAACCTCGCTATTTTTAGATGCCTCTTATGGTTTTGATAAGTTTACAAGAATAATTAATGATAAAAAAATTACCTACGGTAAAGAATGGAGATTCTACGGCGGTATCGCTTTCGGTTTTGATTTTTAATTAACAATCACAGCTAAAAAGAAATATGAAAAAATTATTTTTATCTTCGGCAATTATTTGTTTGTCTTTTAGCGCTTTACAAACAGGCTTCGGACAAACGGTAAGCCAGCGTTATACATTAACGGGCAGGTTATCGGAAGATACAAAAACTACGCTTGAAAAATTTAACCGGGAAAACCTGACAGCAAAATTTGATCTCACTGAAAAAAAATCCCCGGTCAAAGCCGGACTTTTCTCTTTGCTTGTCCCTGGTGCGGGGCAATTTTACAACGGGAATTATTTTATCTCTGCAATATTTGTTGCTGCTGAAGCAGCTCTGATAACGACTGCCGTTATCTATAATAACAAAGGCAACCGGAAAACTGACGAATTTCAGAATTTTGCAAACCAGCACTGGAGTGTGAAAACTTACGCCCGGTGGACTTTAAACAATCTGAAAAATTTAAATCCTGCTCTTAATGCAAATGATTATCACGTCTTCGACAGCAACGGCAATGTTGTCTGGCAGGAATTGAACAGGCTCGAGACAGACATCGGCGATGGCTATTCACACAACCTTCCTCTGCCGGGAGAGCAGCAGTATTATGAATTGATCGGCAAGTATCCGCAATACAGCCACGGCTGGGATGACAGCAATCAGAATGATACTGATTTTCATATTCTCTCTCCAAGATTTACTTATTATTCAGGTCTGCGCGGTGATGCAAATGATCTTTATAATATTTCAACAAAAGCTGTCGTAGGAATTTATTTGAATCACGTGATAAGCGCCCTCGAAGCAGCGTGGGGCGCCTCAAGATTTAATAAGAACCTTTCGATGAGAATGACATTGGAAACAATTAATTTGGCGGGAAACAGTGAGTACGTACCAACGATGAATTTAATACTCAGTTTTTAATCCGTGCTCTTATTGCTGGATTGCCGCTTATCATAGTTCTTACTGCTATCGCTAGCAGAATAATAACTCCGCCAATCACAGCGTATAGCGAAGGGGCTTCGCCATACCAGATAAGAACCCAGACAGGATTCAGCACAGGTTCTATCATAGAAAGAAGAGATGCCTCAACAGCAAGAACTTTTTTTAATCCATAGCTGAAAATTGCATAGGCGATACCAATCTGGAAAATGCCAAGGAAGGCGAGCATGCTTAAATCAGTCAGACTGATTGAATGTATTTCAATCACGGAAGTAAAAGAAAAGATCAGCACAAGAATATTACCATAAAAAATTGAGCTGTACTGAAATTCGTGTTTGTTCTTCCTCATCCCGAGCAGAAAGCCTGCAAACATAACTCCCGACAGAAGAGCAAGAATATTTCCCTTGAAATCTCCGGGGGAAAGTTTGCCGGCGAAGAACATAAGCATCCCGATAAAGCAAACGGAGATTGTAATTATATTTACTTTTTCGTAATTGGTTTTATTCAGTATTGGTTCAAGCAGCAGAACATAGATCGGCGCTGTGTATTGAAGGAATACAGCATTAGCCGCCGTAGTGGTTTTGGTTGCAAGAACATAAAGTATTAATACACCTGCGTAAAATCCTGCATTCAGAAAAGTGAACCAGTTAACTTTGAGAAGCTTTGTATGGAACAGAAAAAGAAAAACGAATGAGGCGAAGAAGCATCTTGCAAAAGAAATCTGCATAGGGTTTAATGTTACGAGCTTTATCAAAATTCCACCCGAGCTCCAAAGCAGGGCAGCAGCTAAAACAGCAAAAATCCCTTTCTGATGTTCAGGCAAATTTTTCATTGTAACTTTTTTGAAATAGTGTCAACAAATTTAAGTATAGTTATGGAAATTCAGCTAATAAATTATAACTTGTATTATATGTTTCCTTTTTATTGCCGAAGTAGTTTTTAAAATACAGCTTATGAACCGCTTAAAATATCTTTATAATCCTCCGGCTATTATCAAAAAGCTTTTCCTGGACTTTATCTGGAACACTTCCTGTGGAAAAGTTCTGCTGACTTTTGACGATGGACCGGTAAAAGGATCTTCCGAAATTATTTTGAATGAGCTGAACTCAAATAAAGTGAAAGCTGTTTTTTTCTGTGTCGGAGGCAATGTAAACAATAACCCTGAACTCACACAGCTGATACTTAATGAAGGACATACGATTGCCAACCATACTTTTAATCATAAGAGGCTGACTAAAATCAGCTATGATGAATCTGTTAGCGAGATAGTTTTATTTAACAAGTTGATGGCAGAAAAATTTAATTACAAAGTTAAATTTTTTCGTCCGCCTTATGGCAGTTTTAAGCTAAGAACAGGAAGTCTGCTAACCGGCAGCAGCCTGAAAAATGTTATGTGGTCTTTGCTGACCTACGATTATAAAAATGATCTGAAACTTGTTAAATTTGCTGTAGAGAAATATCTTGAAAGAAATTCCATCGTTGTCCTGCACGACAGCGTCAAAAGTAAAAATATAATTCGTGATTCAATAAAGATTATCATTGAAGCAGCAAGTAAAAAAGGATTTAAGATAGGAGAGCCGGACGAATGTTTGAAATAATTTTTTTTATTGCGATCTGTGGTTATTTCATTCAGTCAGTGATTTTCATTATTGGGGCAGCTAAGAAGTTTCCTGTCATCGAAGAGAAAGACCTGCCGACAGTCTCTGTTATCGTTGCTGCAAGAAATGAAGAAAAAAATATTTTACGATGCCTGAATGCTCTTGATAAACTTATCTACCCGGAAGGGAAGTTAGAGATAATCATTGTTGATGATCAGTCAACCGATAACACAGGCAGGATAATTGATGAATTTATCGCCACGAGGGATCAATTAAATCTTTCGCCCTGCAGGTTCAGGAAAATAATTACAAAAAAAGAAATTGGAAGGCTAAAAGGGAAAACAAATGCACTCGCAAACGCGATCGAAGCTGCGAAGAACGAGATCATTTTAACTACTGATGCTGACTGCGAAGTAAAACCAACCTGGGTTTTTAAAACCGCTTCATATTTTCAGAAAGATGTCGGGATGGTGAATGGAATAACAACCCAGGCTGCATACGATAGCTTTTCGGGAATGCAGTCTCTTGATTTTATTTACCTGCTGATCGTTGCTTCAAGTACGATAAATCTTGGTAACCCGATAAGCTGCATTGGTAATAATATGTCGTACCGCAAAAAAGCTTATGAGGAAGTCGGCGGCTATGAAAATCTTCCTTTCAGCGTTACAGAAGATTTTAACCTGCTTATGGCGATCTACAAGCTAAAAAAATACAAGATAATTTACCCTGTTGATAAAGATACTCTGGTTACATCGCTGCCGTGCCCGGATATTAAATCTCTTTTTCATCAGAAAAAAAGATGGGGAGTTGGCGGGCTTGATGTTCCATTCAGAGGTTTTGCAATTATGGCAAACGGGTTTCTGACATATCTCTGTATTTTACTTATGCCTTTTTTTTACACGCCCCTATGTTTATATTTGCTCGTTCTTAAAATTCTCCTTGATGCTCTTGTTCTCTACCCGGCGCTGAGAATTTTGGGGATCGAAAAGAACTTCAGGTATTTCATAAACTTCCAGGTTTATTATTTGGTATATGTGATAGCGCTTCCTTTTATTGTGCTTTTCAACAGGAAGGTTGTCTGGAAAGGAAGAAAGTATTAAAAATGGAATATGGTAAATGGAATAGAGAATATGGGAAAATTTTAGCTGGTTTTTCATCTTGAAATTTGATTAAAGTAGGTCAATAGATTTATGCTTCTGCTCTGCAATTATTATTTAACATACAGGTGTAATGCTTTTTGTGAATTCTGTCATTTCGGAGATCACGAAACTTTTAAAAATACTCCTTATGCTAAATTAGAGGATTTTAAATCGAATGTTTCGCAGCTCGCAGAACTTGGTGTAAAATTTATAGACCTGACCGGCGGCGAACCGCTTCTTCATAAAGATATTCATTTAATGGCTGAATATGCTAAAACTTTTAAAATGCAGACGAGCATTACGAGCAACGGACTGCTTTATCATAAATTTGCGGAAAAATTAGCCGGCAATATTGACCTTCTGCATTTCTCTCTCGATTCACCTGACGAAGAAGAGCACAACAAAATTAGGAAAGTTGATTGTTACAGCCACGTATTAAAAAGCATAGATATTGCAAAGTCGCTCGGTGAGTTTCCTGATATCTTATTTACAGTTACAAACGAAACGTACAAAAAGCTGCCGCGGATGAGGGAACTTGCACAAGAGAAAGGGCTTGTGCTTTTAGTCAACCCTGTCTTTTCTTATTTCGGGAACCCCGGCTTGAGTGATGAAGCTGTTGATTTTATTGAAGAGTTCTGCGATGGCAAACTCGATGTTTATCTTAACAAAGGATTTATGAAACTAAGACGCGACGGAGGGAACAATATTAATTCTCCATCCTGCAAAGCTGTGTCGCGTGTTATAGTGATTTCTCCTTACAACGAAATTATTTTACCGTGTTATCACTTTGGGCACGAAAGAATCCCCATTGACAGACCGATCAGAGAAATCAGGCAGTCTGAAAAAATAAAATATTATAAAAAGATGGAAGGCAGATTTGATTACTGCCAGGGCTGCACTGTCAATTGTTACTTCGAACCTTCTTTCGCATTTCCAACTAACCTTTATTCTTTTGCAAGCCTTACCTCTAAATTCAAGTATGGTTATAATAAGCTTGTCAAACAAAAATTTAAAAAGAAACAACTACTAAAAACGGAAATGATTTAATGCGGAAAGCTACTCTTATTTTATTTTCGTTAACTTTTATTTTTTCTATTTCAGCGCAGACAAAAAAAGAATGGTTCCCCGGTGGATTGAACATCCAGCCATTTGCAGCAAATTTTCTTGAGCCACGCGCAGGTTTTAATTATTTATTAGCCGAGCGGAATATCAGACTTGATATTGGAACGTCTTCAGATATTTATAAAGTCGAGGATGGAAATAAAACCTTTTCACTCGGCGCAGATCTTTTTACTTATACAAGGCTTCGAAGCGAACGGAGTTTTAAATTCCCTGTAGAAGCAATTGATTATTTATTCGGAATAAATTCTGGTTACAGGATAACAGGTGAAAATAACGAATATGGATTTCGTTTCCGGTTTGCTCACATCAGTGCACACTTAGTTGACGGGAGCTACGATCGTTCAGCAAATGCATGGAGAAACGGAAGAAATCCATTTGTCTATAGCAGGGAATTTTTAGAACTTTTCCCTTTCTACAGAATAAACGAGTTACGGTTTTATCTTGGAGTTACATATCTCTTTCACGTTATACCTTCTGAAATAGGGAAAGGGATTTATCAGGTTGGTTTTGATAATTATTTTGTAAATTTTCCGCTTAAAGCATTTACTCCTTTTGTAGGTTATGATTTTAAGATTCAGAAGATCGGTGCTTTCGCCGGATCAAATATTATTACAGCAGGAATAAAGTTCGGGAGATGGAATGAAAAGGGTTTCAGCATTTCACTTTCTTACTTTGCAGGTAAAAGCATACATGGTGAATTTTACGATCTCACTGAAAATTATGCTTCATTAGGATTTAATGTGGAATTATAGAATGGCTGAAGAAATAAATTATAAACGTCACGAAGAAGTTACCGGTGAGTCAGAGTTGAATAAAAAAGATAAAAAAAATTACTTGCTGCATATTGGGCTGTTCCTGCTCACGTTTATAACAACAACAATAGCCGGTGCAGAATGGGTGAGCGGAAGCGCAGGGCCTTACGATATTAATCTTTTATTAAAAGGGCTTCCATACTCTTTTTCAATTTTATTTATAATCGGCACACACGAGTTCGGGCATTATTTTGCGGCGATGTATCACAAAGTTAAAGCAACGCTTCCTTTTTTTATTCCGTTTCCTTCCATCCCTGGTTTTTTAAACTTTGGAACGATGGGTGCTGTGATAAAAACAAAGTCTCCAGTAACGACAAAGAAAGCGATGTTCGATATTGGAGTAGCCGGACCGATCGCAGGATTTGCTGCCTGCTTAATCGTGCTTGTCTACGGGTTCACTCACGTTCCAGGGCAAGAATATTTGCTGGCTATTCACCCGGATTATTTTTCGCCTGATTTCGGGAAGAATGCAATTGAGCTGCGTTTCGGAGACACGATGCTATTTTCTTTTTTAAAAATGATCTTTGTCAGCAAGTCACAATTTTTCCCGCCGATGAGTGAGGTTTATCATTATCCTTATTTATGCGTCGGCTGGTTCGGACTTTTTATAACAGCGATGAATATGATACCCGTAGGTCAGCTTGACGGAGGACATATCGCTTATACAATGTTCGGAGAAAAAGATCATTACAAAATTGCGGTGATTTGTTTTTCGATCCTGTTTGTTTTAGGAACATTGGGGCTGGTGGAAAGTTATTTCGACTTGCCGTTCACAATCGGCTGGGCTGGGTGGCTTTTCTGGGCATTGGTTCTTTTCTTTGTGATAAGACTAAAACATCCTCCGATACCTGATTATACTCCGTTAAGCGCTGGAAGGATGGCAATGGGTTACTTTAGCTTCCTCATTCTTGTGATTTCTTTTTCGCCGACACCTTTTATTATCAGCGGCTTTTAATATGAGTTGCCGTGATAAACTTAACTGCGACGGACAGCTTTTTGGGTTTGGATTATTCATTAATATGAATTAAAATTAAACGTATGAAAAAAATTCTCTTATTACTGTGTCTCGTCGCATTTGCCGGCTGTGAAAAAAAATATGATAATATAATTCAACCGAAACCCTTGAACTTCCAGGTAACTTCAATTAACCAGATCAGCTCTGTCACTTACAATCCTGCCGATTCGCTGGTAAAATTTTATATAGCTTTTAATTCTGTTGAAGGAGTTCAATCTGTTTTCTTAGATATTTATTCTCCAAATTACAATAAACTAAACAGTGCACCTGTGACCTTATCGCCGGATAACAGCTTTTCGGGCGGTAATTATTATTCTGCAAAATTTCCTTTAAGTAAATATTACAGCAGCGGGAATTATACCGTGAAATATTTTGTAACTTTATCCGATGGTTCGACAAGACAGGTTGCCGAACAAAGCTTTAAATATTTCAACGGGCAGAATAATTCTGCGCCTGTAATATCCAATTTAGTTATGCCGGATACAGTCTCGTTCGATCAGCAATTTATTTTTTCCGTATCGGCAGCCGATTCAAACGGGTTGAGCGATATTAGCCAGGTTTATTATGAGCTTTACAGACCGGATAATTCTCCAGTGATCAACAGTCAGGGGATCTCAAAATTTCCTCTTTCTGATAAAGGCGACACACAGGCTTCCGGAGATGTTACTGCAGGAGACGGAATTTTTACAAATAAGTTAACTATTCCGACAGGGCAGCAAACCGGCAACTGGACCTTTAAATTCCATGCTGTTGATTTAAGCGGCGCATTGAGCAATGAATTAAGCAAAACACTTACAGTTAAATGAAAATAAAAATAATATTTTTTCTCTTTTTGATTTTTGGGGTCAATGGTATTTCGCAGATAGTTCCTTCAGCTTATAGTTTGCTTGGGAAAAATAGTCTGAGAAAAATAACTAACGACGACAGCCCCGCCGGCAATGGGATTACTGATATTATAACAGTCGGTGATACAATTATTGCAGGTTCAGGAAAAGGTTTGAGTATTTCTACTGACGGTGGTGCAAGCTGGAAAAATTTTTATGGTACGAAAGATTTTGGGACAGAATCTATTTCTGCTATCGGATATAACAATGGTGTTATATGGGCAGCAACTGCTCATGACGAAACATTTAGCGGAAGCACTGTTCAGGTTGGTTCAGGGCTTAAAATTTCTTATGATAAAGGAAACACGTGGAAGAGTATTCCTCAGCCTGTTGATACAGATAAAGATACAATAGTTGTTTATGGCAGAAACAGAATTCGTGCGTTGCCGATAACAGTTCCCCAGCAAAACCTTACGTTTGACATTGCTTTTACTCCGGGGACAGTTTGGATAACTTCGTGGGCGGGAGGTTTAAGAAAGAGTACCGATGGCGGAAGCACCTGGCAGAGAGTAGTATTGCCTCCTGATAATTTAGATCACATAGCGCCGTCTGATACTTTAAATTTTTGTTTATCACCTGTAGCAGGTAAAATTTGTTCGCAGGGGAATCTTAACCACAGCGGCTTTTCTGTAATTGCAGTAAACGATTCTACTTTATATGTCGGTACAGCGGGAGGAATAAATAAATCAACTGACGGTGGAATAAGCTGGCAGAAATTCAATCATCAGAATCAGCAAAATCCGATAGGCGGAAATTTTGTTGTTGCTCTTGCTTATAATTCAGCAACCAAAACTATCTGGGCGGGAACAAATCAGGCGAATGATCCTGCCGAATTCTCTTCCGTTAGTTCATCCACAGACGGCGGCAATAACTGGAAAACTTTTTTGCGCGGGGAATTTGTTCACAACTTCGGATTTAAATCCTCTGATATAATTGCTGCGACAGATGATGGTGCCTTCAGAAGCAGTGACAACGGAACAAGCTGGATACTTCCGACATCTATAATTGATGAAAGCTCAAAGCTTCAGCTTCAAACGAATATATTTTATACTGCTGCTTCGCAGGGACAAATTATCTGGCTCGGTTCTGCCGACGGATTAGTTAAGCTGAATGAAACCGGCGGTATGTGGCAGGGTACTTGGAAAATCTTTCTTGCATCAAAAGCATTAACTTCTGCTGATGACAGCTATGCATTTCCTAATCCGTTTTATCCGAAGATAGACGGGACTGTAAAAATAAAATACAGCACTGCAGGCAAAAGTGTACCGGTAACAATACGTATATTCGATTTCGGGATGAATTACGTCAGAACCATAATTCAAAATATACAAAAGGGCAGCAGTTCAAATGCCAATGCAAGCGAAATAGATTTTTGGGATGGCAAGGACGACAGCGGTAAACTTGTAACGAACGGTGTTTATTTTTACCGGATTGACCGCGGGTCAGCAAAACCGGAGTTTGGTAAAATAATTGTAATTGAATAAGAGGGTGTTTTGAAAAAATATTTTTTATTTCTTCTGTTTGTATCCGCTGCACTATCACAGCCGCAATTCAGCAGCATCAGTAATATGCCCGGAGCTTTCAGCAGGATGGGATTTGGCGCAAGAGGGATCGGTATGGGAAACGCTATGTCAGCAGTTACTGAAGGAAACCTTGTTTCCTATTATAATCCGGCACTTTCGGTCTTCCAGCAAAAAAATCTTTTCCAGACTTCATATTCATTTTTGTCACTCGACCGCAGTCTGAATTTTCTGAGCTTTACAAAACGTTTTGATATTTATCCGAGAGGAGAAAGTGAAAGCGACAGGAAGCCAGTTTCAACTGCAGGCATCAGCGCGGGCATAATAAATTCTGGTGTGGGTAATATTTCTGAAAGAGATAACGAGGGGATTCAGACCGGGACATTATCAACTTCGGAGAACCAGTTTTTTCTGTCACTTGCAAAAACTTTTTCAGATAAATTTGTAGTTGGTATTGCAATAAAATTTTATTACTATAAACTATATCAGAATATAAAAGCATCAGGATTGGGATTTGACCTCGGCGTTATTTACAGCCTGAGTGATAATTTTAAGTTAGCTGCTGTAGTTGCTGATTTTAACAGCAAATATAAATGGGACAGCACGCCTTTGCTCGGGCAGAACGGAACGATAACTGAAGACGCTTTCCCGCTTCTGAAAAAAATCGGGGTCAGTTATAAAAATAATGAGTATAAAATTTTGGCTTCGGCAGAAATTGAAAACAGCAGCGGAGGTACAAATATTTTACGCGCAGGTGTTGAGTACAATCTTGTTGAACAATTATTTATAAGAGGCGGGATTGATAATATTAATCTCAGCAATTCTGATTTCCCGGCAAGACCTTCATTGGGATTTTCGTACTTCAGGCTCTTCGGGGATTTATTATTCGGCGTAGATTATGCTTTTGTGATTGAAAGATATTCACCGTCTGACCGGCATATTATCGGAGTGAATTTAAGATTTTAATACTGAAATTTTGATTATGAATTAAGCATTATTTTTAATGACAAAAAACAAGATTAAAATATTTTTTATTGTTCTGCTGCTCTCTCCATTTTCGTTTGCGCAAACAAAAGGAAACAGCGGGTTATCATTTTTAAAATTCAGTTTTGGTGCGAGGAACGCAGCGCTTGGAGATGCCGGTGCAGTCTTTGCAAATGATGTCACTTCGCTTTTTTATAATCCTGCAAGGCTGGCAAATAATGGTGGTGCTGAAGCAATGTTTATACACAATAGCTGGGTGCAGGGAATAAGAAGTGAAATGGCAGGCGCAAAAGCTTCTCTCTTCGGTCAGCCTGTTGCGCTGGGTTTAAATGCTACCACCATAAATGACATAGAAGTAAGGACACAGCCCGGTGACCCGATAACTAAATTTAATGCAAATTATTTTTCCGGCAGTATCGGAACAGGTTTCAATATTGCGCCACGGCTTGATGCAGGTTTTTCAATTAAATATTTATACGAAAATATTTTTGTTGATGAAGCGAACGGATGGGGTTTAGACCTCGGATTATTTTACAGAACTATTATTGAAGGTCTGGATTTCTCTGCTTCAATCAGGAATATTGGTTCTATGAATTCACTCAGAAACACTGACACAAAATTGCCGACGGAAATACGCGCCGGTGCTTCATACCAGATTGAATTGCAGGAATCGAAATTAGATTTCACTGCAGGTGGTGAGTTTTTAAGGTTTACCAGGGACCGCGAAAATCATTTAAACTTTGGCGGTGAGATAACTTATGCGAAAACTTTTTCACTTAGGGGAGGATTTCAGTCGAACTACCAGACGAAAGGGATCACAGCAGGAATGGGATTGATCTGGGGAAACCTGATTTTTGATTATGCTTATATGCCTTTTAAACTCGGGCTGGGGAATGCAAATATGTTTTCGGTTCAATTTAAATTCTGATCCGTAATAATTAACGAACATAAATAATTAACAATTGAAATTAGATAAAACATTTGGTTTCCTTCAGAAAAATTTCAAGACACTTCTCTTTTTTTAT
The DNA here is from genome assembly GCA_021815365.1 of Bacteroidota bacterium. Lineage (GTDB taxonomy): Bacteria > Bacteroidota > Ignavibacteria > Ignavibacteriales > Ignavibacteriaceae > JAKAGZ01. The sequence continues at coordinate 91,014 of JAKAGZ010000004.1, read as the reverse complement.
TTACTTGTTCAGCTTGCTTATATTATTTTTTCTCCATTAAAATTCAGGAGTGATTCGCTGTATTATTTTAAGTTAGCAGAGGACTGCCTGCGCCTGCACACATTTTATCCAGCACCTGTGCACCTGTATGAAGATTATATTACCGCACCGCTTTATATAAATATTCTCGTAGTGCTTTTAAAGATGTACAATTCAAAAATTACAATAGGCTTGTTCAACATTTTGCTCAACTTCTTGCAGCTCTGGCTCGTTTACAAGCTCACAGTGCAAATCTGGGGAAAGGAATATGGTAAGCTTTCGGTTATAATTTACATTTTTTATTTGTCAACACTCGGGATGATTTTATTTAACCTGACGGAATTTCTGTTTAACGTTCTGCTGCTGTCGAGCTTTTATTTTTATTTTCAAAACGGCAGGTATTCAGTTTTTATTTCAGGAATATTCGCTGCAGCATCGGTTTCCGTCAGGCCGATCGGCTGGGCATTGCTGGCAGCGTACCTGGTAAATTTTTTATTTGCAGGCGATAGTATAAAATTTAAACTAAAAGAGGCAGGAAAAATAATTGCAGGAGCGCTTCTGTTTATTTCATTGTTTGGATTTTTCACTTATTCAAACTTTGGCAGATTTATTTTTACTTCTACAAACGGACCGGTAAATCTTTTGATCGGTGCTAATGATAACGCAACAGGAGCTTACAACGACAGGGTTTTTCAAAAAGGCAAAGCCGGATATATTCTTCAACCCGAAACAAAAACTTATTCCGAAAAAGAAAATTTCTGGTTTACTCAGGCAAGCAGTTGGGTTTTTGCACATCCTATAAAATATATTTCTTTATTTCCCCTGAAATTAGTGCATATGTTTATCTGGGACGATATTACTGTCTCACGTCTTTTGAATTTGAATGATTGGAACCTTTACAGGGTGATGAAAAATATTTTTATCCAAAAAGAAAACGTGCCGTTATTGGGCGGAAGTCTGCTTACGAAATTTTCTTATTTCTTTCTTCTTATTATTCATCATCTGTATTATTTTTCAGTAGTTGTTCTGTTCTTATTAGCAATTACTAAAAACATAAAAGTAATTTTCAAAAATCAAAGCTTAAGGCTTTTGCTTTTATTTATAATATTCGGGATATCAATTCATTTATTAACTTTCGGTGATGCGAGGTTTAAATATCCATACATGATTATAATGATGATCTTTATCTCACCGTTAGTTTATCAATTAGTCAACCCGCAAAAACGGGAACAAAGCTGAAAATATTACTATGTTCAGAATTATTTCATTTACAGATTCAGGGCTGACCAGCGAAGAATGGGACGATTTCGTCAGCGGTTCAGATAACGGTACTATCTTTCATACAAGAAAATTTTTATCGTATCATCCAAAAACAAGATTCAAAGATGCATCGCTAGTTGTTACAAAAGGCGGAAAGCTTTTTTCAGTTTTCCCTGCCGTAGAGATAATAAAAGACGGTAAAAAAATATTATCCTCTCACAGCGGTGCTTCCTACGGCGGGTTTGTTTATAACATTGATCTTAATTTAAAAGATTCTTTTGAACTTGTTGAAGGGCTTTCGGACTTTTCATCAGGAGCAAAATTTGACAGGATACAACTGACTCTTCCACCTGTAATTTATGAAAGTAAGTATTCCAATTATATAGATTTTGCCCTTGTAAAAAATGGTTTCAAATATTTAAAGAGAGAAATTTCGAGTGTTGTTCAGCTCGATATTAAAGAAGGGAAATTATTATCTACTTACCGTGCTGAAGCGAGAACAGCAGTGAATAAGTCTATAAAGAAAGGAGTTATCGTTAAAGAATGTGATGCGTTTGATGAATACTTTGAAATATTAAAAAAGAATCTGAAGCTGCGGCATAATGTTACTCCAACACACACAATTGATGAACTTAAAAAATTAAAAAAAATGTTTCCTGAAAAGATCAGGTTATGGGGGGCTTTCCTTGATAAAAAATTAATAGCAGGTGTCTGTAATTTTAGTGCTAACCCTAAAGTCGTACTTGCTTTTTATATCAGTCACGATGAGGAATACCAGGAATACAGGGCAGTCAATCTTTTATTTTATAACATTATGAAAACATACCAGGAAGAAGGATACCGCTTCCTTGATTTCGGGATTTTCACAGTCAATATGGAACCAAACTGGGGTCTTGCGCGGTTCAAGGAAAATTTTGGTGCAAGGGGAATTTTCAGAGATACATTATATAAAGACCTGTAATGTTAAAAATCTTACACATCGCTCCTCAAAACTATGCAGGGGTTCCTTATGATTTTTTCAGAATGCATAACCAGTGCGGTGATTTTTCAAGGCTGATAACGCTGCATAAAAATTCTTTGGACTTTCCGGAGGATGTTTGTCTTTATCTGCCGCTGCCTGATTTTTCTCTCGCTAAAAAATGGCGTAAGAAGAAAGTTGTACTGCAAGAAAACAAAACGGTTGTGAGGTCAGTTTATTTTGAGCCGAAGAATATTTTTGAGAAAATTTATTTTATCATAAATGACTTTTCAAAAAGATCTATTATTGAAAAAGTGATTGATCAGTATGGACTCAATGATTTCGATATTGTTCATTACGATGCTGGTCTTGATTTCTTCAGAGACTCATCCCAGGCAATTAAATGGAAGAGACAAGGAAAAAAGATAGTCTGCTGTTACTATGGAAGTGACCTGAGAATAAGAGGCGTGATTAAAGAGTTGGATGAAATTTCTGATCTTAACATAACTTCAGAGTATGATCATCTTGCCCTGAAAAGTGATCTTCACTATTTATTCTACCCTTATGATCCATCTGAGCTTCCGGCAAAGAGTGAAGAAGAAAATGAAAGGGTTACCATTGTTCATTCGCCGACCAACAGAAAATATAAAGGAACGGAACTAATAATATCAGTGATTGGAAAAATTGCAAAAGAGAAGAAAATAAATTTTATATTGCTGGAGAATCTTTCAAGGAATAAGGTGCTTGAAGCTAAAAGTAAATCAGACATCTGTATAGATCAGGTAGGCGGGACGATGGGCGGTACAGGTTATGGAAAAGCCGGGCTTGAGACGCTTGCGATGGGGATCCCGACAATCACAAATATGACCGATGAATACCGCGAATGGCTGCCCGAGAATCCTTTTGTGGTTGCTAATGATGCCGGCGAATTATATAGAAGAATAAATGAACTTATCGACAGCGTTGAATTACGAGAAAAATCAGGACGTGAAGGAAAGGAGTGGGTAAGGAAATACCACAGCTACGAAAGCGTAAACGAAAAACTGAAAGAACTTTATAAATTAAATAATATCATTTAATGAAGAACAGTCTTTCAAAATCTGTTGCCTGGTATGGACTTGGGAATCTTTTCATTCGTTCGGCTAGTTTTATTTTGCTGCCGATCTATTCAAATCTTATCAGCACTTCTGAGTTTGGAAATTATGCTTTACTGATGTCGGTTTACGCAATTGTTTCAGTCCTCTACCAGTTCGGTATGCACGGTTCACTGAATAAATTTTATATTGAAGAGAGAACCGAAAAAAAGAAAAAAATAATATTTTCTACTTTGCTCAATGCAATATTCCTGATCGGGATAATTGTAACCCTGATGCTTTGTTTTGCTGCAAAAGAAATCTCACTTTTGATTTTTGCTACTGCAGATTTTTCCTCACTGCTTATCCTCGTATTCATTACTTTGTTTATCGAAACGGTTTGCTTCTATATTTTACTTCTGCTTAAGACAAAAGAATTATCAAAGCAGGCTGTAAAATATTCTGCAGTTGGTGCTGTCTTAAACGTATTTTTTAATATTCTGTTTGTTTTTGTTTATAGACTGTCGGTAGCGGGAATCATTCTTTCACAATTAATATCAAGTTCTGTGTTGTTACTTATAATGTTAAAGGTAATTCGCACGGATTACACTTTGAGAATTGACATAGAATTTCTTTTGCGCTTATTAAGATTTTCTTACCCTATAATGTTTGCTGGTTTTTTATCAGCGGCTGTAGACGTAGCCGACAGGTTTATTCTGAATTATTACCTTGGCACAAGTGAGGTAGGTATTTACAGCTTGTCATACAGAATCGCTATGGTTATGAATGTATTTGTGATTTCATTCCGAACAGCGTGGAACCCATATTCCTTAAATCTTTTTTATTCGAAAGATTATGAATCATCTTACGGCAGCACTATAACCAGGCTGGTGGCTGTAAGCTGTTTTATTCTTCTTGTACTTTCATTATTCTCCGGATATTTATTTGATATTACGCTGTTTGGAAATTCATTGTTCAATCCTATTTATAAGTCAGGTATTGTAATTCTCCCACTGGTAATAATAGGATATATATTCAGCGGGATTTCATCTTTTTATTCTGTTTATCCTTTTATATCGAACAAGAGCTACCATTTTCTTATTTCTGATCTGATAGCTTTTTTGAGCAATATTTTAATTAACATAATTTTCATTCCGAAGTTTGGAATAATTGGTGCAGCATTTGCGACAGCGACTGGCTTTTTAAGCGGCGCAGCTTATTTATTTTTCATCTCGCGTGATGAAATTAAAGTGGATTACCAGACTAAGGATCTTTCAATAATAATTATCAGTGCATTGATGTTTTTATTTATTGGGCTGAATTTGAAGAACTTTTTCGTTGATGTCGTTGTAATTCTCAGCTATTTGCTGACGATGCATTTTTTTGTCAGGATAAAAGTGATAAAAATTTTCAGATTAAGTGCTTAACCAGGGTAATCAATTTTTCTGCTTCTGTTTCCCAGTTTTTCCCTTCTTCAATTTCTTTCCTGCAATTTTGTGAATGATTTAATAATAGGTCCGGCGCATTTAGATATTTCTCTGTTGCTTTAATAATTTCTTCCTGGCTGTCAGGATTTACCAGGACACCGAATCTATCATAATTTTTTAATTCTTCTCTGATCGGTTTTATGTCAGAATAAATAAAAGGTTTCCCGCAGGCCATATATTCAAATATTTTTATTGGCAGGGAATGACGATAAATAAAATTCCTTTTTCTCAGGTCAAAGCATAAGTGAACATCCATTAAATATTCCGAAATTTTATTGTAATCAGTCCAGTTGATCCTTTCAATTTCAATACTGGTGACATTCTCTATAATTTTATTAAACTCAGTTTCTTCGTTAATGTATTGAAACTTCCCAATGATCTTCAGTTTGATAGTTAAGTGCTTGTGCCTTTCTGCAAGTTTGATGGCTGTTTGTAAAAGAGTTAAAATTCCCCTCTCAAAATTGATCAGTCCTGCATAGCAAAGTGTGAATTTTTTTATATTTGCATCAGGTGGGTAAAATTTAAAAAATTGCAGGATAGGATAATATCTTATAATCGTTTTTGCCTTTAATGGAGCTAGTAGATTGTATCTCCTTTTTTTCCCATTTTCTCCAATTACAAGATGATCGCTGTAATTCACTAATAAAATATTGATTAAGGAAAGAAAAAAATAAATTAAAAATTTTACAAAGCCTTTCCTTTTAAATGCAACATTTTCAGGGTACCACTCAGTAATATCTGAAACAATTTTGCAATTTTTATTATCAAACTTTTTATATTTGTGAGCCGGAATGATCGCGGATACTTCCGAGCATATAACTAAGTCGGGCTTAAATTGACGGATGAAGAGGTAAAGCTTATTTAGTTTTTCTTTTCTGCTAAGTCGGTCATCTTTGAATCCATTAATTAAAATATTTTCTCTTTCTTCAAAAATATTTTCAGTGGAACAGAAAATTGCTGTTTCATATCCGTTTGAGGAAATACTTCTTGCAAATTTCCAGTATATCCTTTCATCAAGGGGGGGATGCCCGGTTGTTACAAGTGCGACTTTTTTTGACATATTGTAATCTAAGTAAAATTAAAATTTTTTGTAATTAAAGTTTGATTGAAAATCCTAAAATATTAATAGTTCGCCCCGACCGGATAGGGGATGTTGTTCTTTCCACACCTCTGCCGCGTGAAATTAAAAGAGCTTTCCCCGGAAGTTTTGTCGCTGTTTTGGTCAAAGAATATACGAGAGATATTTATCTGAATAACCCATTTGTGGATGAACTAATCATTTATAATGAAACTGAAAGTGCTGGTGGTCTTTGTAAAAAGCTGAGAAAATTCCGGTTCGATTATTCGCTTACTTTGCTTCCTACTGAAAGGCTTAACTGGATATTGTTCTTTAGCGGAATAAAAAAAAGAATTGGCGTTGGATATAAATTCTACCAGTTCCTGACGAACACCAAAAGTGTGTTCAGAAATAAATATATTCCATTAAGGCATGAATCGGATTATTGTCTTGACGAAATAAGAAAACTGGGAATAGAACCGCAAAGTATGGATTCAGAAATTTTTCTTTCGGAAGAAGAAAAGAAAGAAGCTGAAGGCTGGAAAAAATCCTGGTGCCTGAATGGTGAAATGCTAATTGGGATAAATTCTACAAGCGGAAATTCTTCACCTAATATGCCTGCGTCAGAATATGCTGGAATAATCAGAAGATTAAAAAATCTCCCCGATGTAAAAATTGCAGTTATGGATTTGAATGTACCTGAGAGCCTGCAAAACTTAGAGGGAATAATTTACCCGAACAAAGGGAATTCACTCCGTGAATCAATTATAAATTTTAGTGTGCTGGATCTGCTAGTGTCATCGAGTACCGGCCCCATGCACATTGCAGCAGGCTTGAAAGTACCAACGCTGTCTTTATTTTGTCCTTTGCCCGCTTGTTCGCCTCAGCTTTGGTCACCTAAAGGGAACAAGTCAGAAATAATTTTACCGGATGAAAATTATTGCAAAACAGCTTGCCCCGGTGACCCGAAAAAGTGCAGGTTTGAAGGCAAAGGAGGAATTGACTCAGAAAAAGTACTTAAAAGAGTTAAAGAAATTATCCAACCTGAAACTAAATGAAAAGAGTATTGATTGCTCCAAATAGCTTCAAAGAATGTGCTGATTCCAGAGAAGTAGCTGAAATACTGGAAGAAGCATTTGTAAACTTTGAACAAATTAGAACAATGAAATTACCAGTTTCAGACGGAGGGGACGGCTTCCTGGAAGTTTGTCGCTCATTATTTGACTTAAATATCTTGAATTATAGTGTTACTGCACCTTACGACGGAGGAGAAAAAATTCAGGTCAAAGCCGGTTATTCAAAGGATGAAAAAATAATTTTTATTGAATCAGCAGAAGTTATAGGGTTGAAAAGAATTCCAATTGAGCAGAGGCATCCTTTAGTATTGAATTCTAAAGGATTAGGCGAATTAGTTAAACAGATTAAAGAATGTAAATTAAATGTGGAAAAGCTGGTAATTGGGGTAGGAGGAACAGGAACTTCTGATATGGGATTAGGTTTTTGCTCCGAGTTTGGACTGGAATTATATGATTTTTTAAACAATAAAGTAGAAATAATTCCAGCTAATTATTTCTCAGTAAAAAATTATAAGTGGAAAAGTATTAAACTTCCTTTCAAAATAAACTTGATAGTTGATGTTGATAACCCCTTGCTTGGAGAGCATGGTACAATTAGGACGTTTGCCCCACAGAAAGGGGCAACAATAGGAGAGCTTACTGTTCTGGAAGCAGGATTTAATAAAATAATTAATTTACTTATAAACAATAACTTACTTAATCCAACTGAAGTATTAAATGGGTCGGGCGGCGGTTTAGCTGCTGGTCTGAAAATTTTCTTTAATGCTGAAATAGTCAAAGCTAAGGATTTTATTCAAAATTTTTTATTACCTAAAGCTGATGATTTTGCTCCGGATTTTGTTGTTACAGGCGAAGGATCGTTTGACAGGCAGAGTTTGATGAACAAAGGAGCAAAAGTGGTGACAGAGTATTTTTCATCGAAGAAAATACCGATCTTTTTGGTATGCGGTAAAATTGACAAAGAAACTGTCAAAAAATTAGAAGGCAATGTAATTCCGATTGAACTGAGTAATTTTTTCAATGATGAGGCAGAATCAATTAAGAATTATGAGAAAGGATTTATATTGGCGGCTGAACAAATTAAAAATTATATCACAGCAATAGAGTTTTAACGCTTTGTCAATTTTTATTAAATTTGAAAAATAACTCTCACAGATTTTAATATTTTCTTCGGACATTTCATGAAGCAATATCTTGATCTTGTAAAATTAGTATTAGAAAATGGAGTAAAGAAGACTTCAAGGACAGGAGTTGACACAATTTCATATTTTGGAGCTTTCTATAAAGTCGACCTTTCTGAAGGGTTTCCTCTTCTTACAACTAAAAAGATGGAGTGGAAATCTCTTCTTCACGAAGTTTTGTGGTATCTTTCAGGTGAAAATCATATCAGGAATCTGAGGCAGAAAACAAAAATTTGGAATGCATGGGCAGACGAAGACGGAAATCTCGATACTGCTTACGGCTATTACTGGAGAAATTTTCCAAGCGCACAGAAAGATAAGAACGGCAGCTGGGTGATTCGGGAAGTTGATCAGATTAAGTATGTGATAGATGAGATAAGAAGAAATCCGAACAGCAGGAGATTAGTTGTATCAGCATGGGAACCGGGTAATGCTACAACAAGCAAGCTTCCACCATGCCATTATAGCTTTGTTTTTAATGTTAGCGCCGGGAAATTAAATTGCCATCTCACACAGCGTTCGGGTGATGTTGCGCTTGGCATACCGTTCAATCTTGCAGCTTATTCTCTTCTTACACAAATAATTGCACAGGAAACGGGTTTAGCCCTTGGTCATTTTGCGCACACAATAGTTGATGCCCATATTTATTACGCTGAAAAAGGTTCACCGATGGAAAAATTTGATCACAGTGAAGGTTTGAAAGAACAATTGAAACGCGAACCGCTGCCTCTTCCGAAATTAATAATTGCCAGAAAGCCAATTGATGAGCTGAAGTTTGAAGATTTTGAACTTGTTGGTTACAATTGCCACGATAAAATTAAGTTTGAGGTTGCCGTTTGAAAATTATTATTATTTCAGCGGTTGCAAAAAACGGAGTGATCGGTAAATCAAACGGTGAAATGCCCTGGCACGTAAAAGAAGAGTTTCAGCATTTTAAGAAAACGACTTTTGGCTTTCCGGTAATAATGGGAAGAAAAACTTTTGAAACCCTCGGCAAACCTCTTAAAGGAAGGCTGAATATAATTTTGACGAAAAAATTGGGTATAAATTATCCGTTTGCAGAAGTCAAAATATTTCATAGTTTAACGGATGCTTACTCATACTGCGAAAAAGAAAAGTATGAAAAAGTATTTGTGATCGGCGGGGGAGAAATTTATTCACAGGCAATGGAAACTGCCGGCGAGCTGATAATTTCATATATGAATTTTCAGGCAGAGGGAGATGTGTTTTTCCCTGTGATCGACAGTGAAACATGGAAAGTGGAATCGCGTGAAAAAAGAAACGAATTTGAAATTTGCAGGTATATAAGAAAATAAAAATGGCTGAAAAAAAAATCAAAATATTACCGGAAAGCATTGCAAACAAAATTGCTGCCGGAGAAGTTGTGCAGAGACCGGAATCTGTTGTAAAGGAATTGCTTGAAAATGCAATAGACGCCGAAGCAAAAAATATTGATGTGATAATCAAAAGAGCAGGGAAGGCACTGATACAGGTTTTTGATGACGGGGTCGGAATGTCTGAAGAAGATGTGGTCCTTTCAATTCAGAAACACGCTACGAGTAAAATTTTTACTTATGAAGATCTTGAGGCTATCCACACTCTCGGCTTCCGTGGTGAAGCTCTCAGTTCAATTGCTGCTGTCAGTCAGCTTGAAATAAGAACCGAGACCCGCGGCGATGAACTTGGAACACTTTTGAGATTTGATGATTCTGAAAATATTATTAAAGAAAAAGGATCTTTCCCGAAGGGTACTTCAGTTTCAGTTAAGAATTTGTTTTTTAACATTCCAGCCAGGAGAAATTTTTTAAAAACAGATGCTACAGAATTAAAACACATAATAGACACCTTTAATAAAATTGCATTAAGTCATCCGGGCGTTCATCTGAGATTTTTCAACGATGATGAAATTATTTTCGATTACCCTGCAGGTTCGCTTGAGGAAAGGATTCAAAAAATATTTGCCGATAATATGTTAGATGCCCTCATAAAAGTAGATGAAAAAACAGAATACTTGAGTTTGTCAGGCTATATCGGCAAGCCAAGTATGCTTAAAAAAAGTAAAGGTGAACAGTATCTTTTCCTGAATAACAGGTACATAATTAGCAGGCAGATAAATCACGCCGTCTTTACTGCTTTCGATAATATACTGGAAAAGGGAGATTATCCTTTCTTTATTTTATTTATTGAAATAGATCCAAAAAAAATAGACGTTAATGTTCACCCATCAAAACTCGAAGTAAAATTCGACGACGAAAAAGATATTTATAATTTTGTTGTTGCTGTTATCAGGAAAACTCTCGGCACACACGATCTCGTTCCGGCAATGATCTTCACAGATGCTGCCGATGAAACAGAAAAGCTCAGGTTCAATCATTTTAACAAGGTTGATAAGAATGATTTTACCGACCGTCCTGTTTTCTCTGATAGAAAATTGTCAGCCAGCAAAAGTATTACGGATAGTGAGATTGATCTGGTTTTCAGTGCTATACCGGATAATATTATTACCCGCCCGAAGGATGACAAAACTGAACTGCCTTTTGAAAAAAAAGTAAGCCGGGAGGTTTTTCATGAAGCGCCAAAAGAGAGCCGAACATCTGAAAGCCGGGACGATTCACCTTTCATAATCCAGCTTCATAATAAATATATTTTATCACAGATTAAGTCAGGCTTGATGATAATTGACCAGCACGTTGCACACGAAAGAATTTTGTATGAAAAAGCTTTGAGAAGATTCGATGCAAATATGCCTTTCTCTCAGCAGCTTCTGTTTCCGAGAAAAATGGAAGTGGACCCGGGTATCTATGGCATTGTAAAAGAGCTTGAGCCATATCTGGTAAAGCTTGGTTTTGCAATAAAATTTTCTTCTAAAAATGTTATAACTATTGAAGGCGTTCCTGAAGATGTTAAAGCAGGTGCTGAAGAAAAAATTCTTGTTGAGTTAATTACTGAATTTCTTACCAACCAGCGCGAAAAGAAATTAGAGCAGAGAGATAACCTTGCAAAATCTTACTCGTGCAAAGCAGCGATCAAAGCAGGTGATAAACTGAGTGAAAGAGAGATGCGGCTTTTAATTGATCAGCTTTTTGCTACTTCAATGCCCTATGTTTGTCCGCACGGAAGACCTATTCTGGTAAAAATTTCGCTCGATGAGTTTGACAGGAGGTTCGGTAGGACAAGTTGATTATTTTGTTTTGAATTAATTAAGTAATTTTGCCTTAGAAGAATTAAGGAAAAATCATGGTTGATAAAGAATATAAAAAAAGAAAAAATGCCTACGAAGAAAAGTTAAAGAGTATGAAAACAACAGGCATGACTTTTACCACGGTCAGTGGTGAAGAAGTAAAAACACTTTACGGGCCGGATGATATTGAAAACATTAATTATTTAAATGATATAGGTTTCCCGGGCGAGTTTCCATACACAAGGGGGATACATACAAACGGTTACCGCGGTAAGATCTGGACGATGCGCCAGTTTGCAGGCTTCGGCTCACCCGAAGATACAAATAAAAGATTTCATTATTTGCTCGATCACGGGCAAACGGGGTTGTCTGTTGCTTTTGATCTTCCAACTTTAATGGGCTGGGATTCCGATGCGTCATTAAGCGAAGGTGAAGTGGGTATATGCGGAGTTGCAGTTTCATCTTTAAAAGATATGCTCACGCTATTCGATAAAATTCCTCTTGATAAAGTTTCAACATCAATGACTATCAATTCACCCGCCGCAATGATCTTCGCTTTTTATTTAGCTGTTGCACAAAAGCAGGGAGTAACTTTTGATAAATTAAGAGGAACTCTTCAGAACGATATTTTAAAAGAATACATTGCACAGAAAGAATATATCTTTCCACCGAAACCCTCGATGAGAATTATTGTGGATATGATAGAGTTTTGCAAGAACGAAGTTCCGCAGTGGAATCCTGTTTCTGTGAGCGGTTATCATATCCGCGAAGCTGGTTCAACAGCAGTGCAGGAACTGGCTTACACTCTTGCTGATGGATTTGCATACATCGAAGCGTGCATCGAAAGAGGAATGGACATTGACGAATTCGCACCGAGAATTTCTTACTTTTTTAATTCGCACCTCGACTTCTTTGAAGAAATCGCAAAGTTCCGCGCAGCACGCAGAATTTATGCAAAGAGAATGAAAGAAAAATACGGCGCAAAAAATCCGCGCTCGTGGTGGCTGAGATTCCACACGCAAACTGCCGGATGCACATTAACTGCTCAGCAGCCTGAAAATAATATTATACGTACAGCATTCCAGGCTTTAGCCGGTGTGCTCGGCGGGACACAATCTCTTCATACAAATTCGATGGACGAAACGCTGGCGCTGCCAAGTGAAAAAGCCGTTAAAATTGCTCTTCGTACGCAGCAATTAATTGCTTATGAAACCGGGGTGATAAACACTGTCGATCCTCTTGGCGGAAGTTATTTTGTTGAAGCGTTGACTGATAAAATGGAACAGCAGGCAAACGAGATCTTTGAACAGATTGATTCATTAGGCGGAGTAATTCCTGCAATTGAATCAGGCTATTTTCAGAAAGAGATTGCAGATGCTGCTTACATCTATCAGAAAGCAGTTGAAAGAAAAGAAAAATTTATTGTAGGTGTTAATGAATTTGTAGAAGAAGACAAGAAAATTGAAATTCCTATTTTGATTATCTCGCCCGAGGTTGAAAAAAAACAAAAGAGAGAGATGGCAGAATTGCGTCAGAGCAGAAATCAGCATTCAGTTGAAGAAAGTTTAGCCGAGATCCGCCGCGCATCTTCAGACGGAACAAACCTGATGCCCGTGCTGATAAGAGCCGCTAATAATTATGTGACCCTGGGTGAAATGGTCGGTGAGATGAAAGAAGTGTTCGGAACTTATCAGGAAGCTGCAGTCTTCTGATGATAAAAGATTATTTAAAATTATTCAGGCTTCCGCAGTGGATTAAAAATCTTTTCGTGTTTGTACCCCTGATCTTTTCAAAGCATTTATTCCAGGTAGAATATTTTTCGACTGCTCTTTTAGCCTCTCTTGTTTTTTGCCTGACTTCAAGCGTCGTTTATATTATTAACGATATTACAGACGTCGAATCAGATCGTTCCCATCCGCAAAAAAAATTACGCCCTATTGCAGCAGGAAAAATTACTCCTCTGCAAGCATTTGGCTCAGTAGCTTTTTTATTTATTATCGTTTTGATCCTGCTGAAAAACTTCAACCTGCAATTCGTTTTATTTGTTGGTTTATATTTCCTGTTAAATCTTTTCTATTCATTCTTTATCAAAAATATTGTTCTGCTTGATATCTTCTCTATTGCCGCAGGATTTATGATAAGGGTTTTCGCCGGTGCATTTGCAATCTCTGTTGATATTTCAAGCTGGCTGGTGCTGACAACAATGTTCATTTCACTTTTTCTTGCAGTAATGAAGCGGCGCTCGGAATTAAATCTTGCAGAAAATTCAGACAGCACTTCCACACGAAAAGTTCTTCAGTTCTATTCAAAAAATTTTGCAGAACAGATGGCTACCGTTGCTTCAGCAGGAGTAATAATCTGTTATGCTCTTTATTCTGTTTCGGACAGGACTATCTCTGTTTTTCGTACTGACAAACTTATCTATACAACACCTTTCGTTGTTTTCGGGATTTTCAGGTATATGTACCTGGTTTATATAAATCAAAAAGGGGAAAATACTACGGAGATTATGATTACAGATACTGCTATGATTATTAATGTCCTCTTATATATATTAACCACAACATTGATTATTTATTAATTTCCTGAAAATCTTTTTTATGCTGAACGATCTGATCGTTTTAATTATATTTATTTTAATAAGCGGGTTTGTTTCCGGCTCAGAAATAGCTTTTGTTGCAGCTAACAAAATAAAGATTGAAATTAAAGCGCGCAAAAATAATCTTGCAGCAAAGAGCGCACTTTATTTTATGAATCACCCGGAGAAATTTTTCTCTGCGATTTTAATCAGCAACAATATTGTCAACATAGGTTTTGCCTCGATCAGCACTGTCCTTCTTGCTTCGCTTTTCGGGTGGGATAATTTAAGCATACTTTTAGTTTCCTCTTTTACTATCCTGATCTTCGGCGAGCTTATCCCGAAATATTTTTCACGCGAGCATGCAGACAGGATAGTGCTTCTTACTGCAATTCCGACAAGAATTATTTCTGTTATCCTTTATCCATTTGTAAGATTATTTTCTTCGATCAGTACTTTACTTGTACAGCCTTCTAACGTAAGCAAAGAAAATATCAGGAATATTTTCAGCAGGGAGGATATTGAAACTCTTGTGCAGGAAAGCCACGAAGCCGGTATTGTCGGAGAAAAAGAAAGCGATATTATCAGCAAGATACTTGACCTTGCAGACCAGCGTGTTTATGAAGCAATGAGACCACGGACTGAAATAGCCGGCATAGAGATCAATAAAACTATAGACGAGGCTCTCGATGTTTTTATTGAATCAGGATTCTCGAAATTAATTGTTTACGATGATAACCTCGATAATATCAAAGGCATTATACTTGCTTATGATCTTTTTAAGAATCCTAAAGATATGCAAAGCATTATCAGGGAAGTTATCTTCGTGCCAGAGACAAAAAAAAGTATTGATATGATGAATGAGTTCCTTGACAGGCGTGTTTCCATTGCCGTTGTAATTGATGAGTTCGGCGGAACAGCCGGCATTGTTACAATGGAAGATCTTATTGAAGAACTCTTCGGTGAAATAAAAGATGAGTATGATGTTGAAGAAGATATTTGCAGAAGAATTGCTGCTGATACCTACCTGATAAGCGGTAAAGTTGAGATAGATTTTATAAACGAAAAATATGAGCTTGATATTCCATCCGGCGATTATGAAACTATAGGTGGTTATGTTTCAGCAAGAACCGGAAGGATCCCGGAACAGGGTGAAATTATTGTGATTGATAAATTTACAATACAGATTGTAAGGGCTTCGAATATCAGGATTGATCTGGTTAAGTTAATGGTAAATAGTGAGGAACGCAGTAAGTTTGAATAAAATCATTCTTTTCGACGGCATCTGTAATTTTTGCAACTTCTGGGTAAATTTTATAATTAACCGCGATAAAAATAATATCTTTAAGTTCGCCTCCCTCCAATCGGAGGCAGGGATAAAACTTCTCAAAAAATTTTCTATAAACAATGATGAGATGAACTCTGTTATTCTTATTGAGGGTGAAAAATATTTTGTAAGATCTTCAGCAGCATTAAGGATTGCAAAGAACCTGACACCGTTCTGGAGATTATTTTGTTTTTTAGTGATAATTCCTGCACCGGTTCGTGACCTTATTTATAACATAGTCGCAGAAAACCGCTATAGAATTTTCGGGAAAAGAAATTCCTGCCGGGTGCCTGCAGCAGAAGAAAAAGATAAATTCATTTTGTGAGTCTTTTCTCTTCTGTTCAAAACAAATAATTGAAGTTCTCTGGAACCTGTCTGCCGACAGGCAGGATTGATAACCTGATTTAGTATCAGATATTTTCAGAAATAAGGTGATAAGGCTTTTATACTGGTTCGTTATTTTTAGCTGCTAAGGTTTGAACAAATCATAAGGTTTTTAACCTTATTGTTAAACAAAACCTTAGCAGCAGAAGCAAAGCATAACAGCAAACCTTATTACATTATTGACATAGTATCGCCAATAATTGCCTGCCATAGTCCAACACTGTAACGGAACCACTTTAATTTAGCATCCTGTAGCTGCCGGACTAAACCAGCAGTTGCGTGAAGGGGGATTTAAATCCAGTTAAAAAAAATCAGTCCTCAACAAACAATGTGACAACTTTTTTGCTATCCTAAATTTAATTTGTGCAGCATTGTTTTACGAACTTTTTTACAGATACCTGTGTACTGGAATAAAATTAGTTGTTTAATTTTAGCTTCAATTATATAGCTTGTATTTTCTTTCTTTATATGGGCGAATACTGCTAAGCTTTGCAGGGTTGTTTAATAATGTACTATAAATATCATATTGGTTCTGCAGGTTCAGCCACAATTCTACGGAAGTCCCGAAAAATTTTGAAAATTTTATTGCCATTTCAGTCGTAACACTTCTTTTTTCATTAATTATTTCTTTTACAATCTTTGGCGTTGAGTTTATCAAAGAAGAAAATCCCGTTTGTGTTAATCTCATAGGGATTAAAAATTCTTCTTTTAAAATAATTCCTGGATGGGCTGGCTTTCTTTTCATTATATAAAATCTTTCTGTTTCTTACCACCAAAGGATTTAATCACATATAACAAATGCCCCAGTATTTTTCAATCCTTTACTGCTTCTTTATAATTAAAACCTTTGAGAGGTTCTCTAAGAGTTAAAACAGGGCAGGGAGCTTTCCTTACAATTTTTTCTGCTGTGCTGCCAAATAAAATATGTTCAACACCCGAATGACCGTGCGTAGCGATTATAATTATGTCCGCATCAATTTGCTTTGCAGTATCAATTATTTCTACGAAGGGCTTACCGGTTTTAACAATTGTTTTTGTGCTCAAATCTTTTGGAATTTGTTTCCGGGCAAGATTTTCAAGCTCTTCATTAGCACGCTTATCCATATCGAGGTCGATTGAAGGAATAGCAATTTGCCCCATGCTAAAATCAGGCGGATAAATTACAGGCTCGACAA
This sequence comes from Bacteroidota bacterium, assembly GCA_021815365.1. Classification (GTDB taxonomy): domain Bacteria; phylum Bacteroidota; class Ignavibacteria; order Ignavibacteriales; family Ignavibacteriaceae; genus JAKAGZ01. The sequence goes on along the minus strand of JAKAGZ010000004.1, from coordinate 74,259 downwards.
CGTAAATCAGAAAAAGCTCAGCATTAAAATGTTTGGCAAAGTCCACCGCATAATTTAATGCGCTTTTCGAGTAATCGGAAAAATCAATAGGTACCAATACTTTTTTTATTTCAGGCTTCATAATGCACTCCGGATTTTAATTTACTTTTTACTTCATAATATTCTTCGTTTACTTTTCTTAAACGTGCAGCAATAATTTTGGAAAATCCTTCAAGAATTTTTATCCCTTTCTTCGGAAACTTTTCTATGAATTCGTCAAGGTCGGGTTTGAATATGACAGCTAATTTGCAGTCGGATTTAGCAATTGCAGAAGCAGGTCTTTTCTCGCCGTCAACAAGCGCCAGCTCACCGAAGAAATCTCCTCTCTGTAAATTAGCGAGCGTTAAAATTTCTCCATCTTTAATATTTCTCTGAATTTCAACTTCACCTTCACGGATCAGGTAAATACCCAGTCCCGGGTCGCCCTGATAAAAAATATATTCTCCTGCAACATAGATCCTGTGATGAATTAAATTTATCAGTGCTGCGCAGTCTCTTCTGCCCAACCCCTTGAAGATAGGAATTGATAAGAGAGATTTTTGCAAGTCGGTTTTTTCAGTTGAAGAATTAAAAAAATTTTCCCAGAAACTATTATGTTCTGGTTCTTTGTAATTTTCTTCCATAATTACTCCTTAACCCTTATTGAAAAATTCCTGATTCGGCGACACGCCATAATTTTTGACAGGGGAATCTGTTCTCGTAAAGGGCGCGCCCAACAATAACTGAATCAATTCCAAGAGGCATTAAATTCTGAATGTCCATAAGCTCGTCTTTATTCCTGACTCCGCCGGAAAGAGTAATTTTTGCCTCTGTAATTTCAGCAACTTTTTTGGACATTTCAATATTTGGTCCTATCATCATTCCATTCCTTTCCACATCAGTAACTATGAATCTTTCAACACCAAGCGAACGCATATCTTTTGCAAAATCAAGATAATTTATTCCTGTTTTAATTTTTCTACCGTGAATAATAATTTGTTCATCAACAATGTCTAATGAAATAGCAATCTTCAGCGGTCCGAAAATCTCTAATGCTTTTATGAAATTTTCTCTGTCTTCAATAGCCATTGTACTGATGACCAGCCGGCTGACTCCTATACCCAGCATTTCTTTTATATCATCAAGTTCCCTTATTCCTCCAGCAAATTCTACCGGAATAATAACAGATGAACAGATCTCTTCAATTATATTAAAATTCTTTTTTGAATGATCTGCCGCACGGTCAAAGTCAACAACATGAATTAATTTAGCATTTTCAGCACGCCAGATCCTTGCCATCTCAACAGGATCATTTCCGTATTCCTTGCAATGGAGTTCAGGTATGCCTTTTACTACCCTGACAGTTTTCCTGTCTTTAATGTCTATTGATGGAATTACTAATAAATAACTCATTTATTATTCTTATTGTTAAAATCAGCATCAATGCAGGGTGATGAGTGTTGATAAAAAGATATCTGCAGCAAAATAATCTGCTTTAATAATCGTTAATTATCTGTATTTCATTTATCCTAAATCAGCCTGCTTTTCTTTATGACTATATTTTATACAAATATAAAGTAATAACAATTTAAAAATTGTGATAATAAGTTAACATATTTTTAGCTTAGTTAATCTCGATTGAAAATACTGAATATATAAGGTACGCCTTTGTAAGGTTCATTTTTAAAAATTGCATAATTAACGAAATTCTTGACTTTTCTATCTATATTAAGCATATTTCGATTAAATGAGCAATAATTTTGTATTTAAGACCATTTTAAATGATAGCTTGAAATATAATTTTATACAAAGCTCGGAAAATTGAAATTGAAAAAGATAATCGTAATTTCTCAATTGATAAGGTTTTGAATGACGCGGTTAGATTTTATAATAAAAACTTAAAATAAGGTAAGGAAACTATGATAACCAAAGAAAACACAAAGAATAATATTCTTTCAAAGATTTTGTCGAGACCAAATCTTGCTGAAACTTTATGGGTATTTTCTTTTGCAATTCTTACAGCAGTAGCAGCACAGGTAACAATTCCGGTTAAACCTGTTCCTTTTACACTTCAGACGATGATGGTTTTACTTTCCGGTGCTTTTCTCGGACCCAAAAAGGGTGCATACAGCCAGCTTGCTTATCTTGCAATGGGAGTTATTGGTCTGCCTGTTTTTGCTCAAATTCCTGACAGCTCGGTAGGAATTGCCCGCCTCTTCGGTCCGACTGGAGGGTACCTGCTTTCTTATCCTTTGGCTGCTTTTGTTGCCGGATACCTGGTAGAAAAAAATAAAAATTATTTAAATTTTGTTTTTTCGATGTTCGCTGCTGTCCTTCTTATTCTTGTGATAGGTGCTCTTTATCTTGGAATATTTTTCCTTGGAAACTTAACCGAAGCATTTGAAACGGGCGCTGTCATATTCTTACTGTGGGAAGTTGTGAAGGTTTTTGCGGCAGCTAGTATTTATTTCGGGATTTCTAAAAAGTTTTCAATATCTAACTGAGTTATGCAAACAATAATGAAGCAAGAGATGACATCTTTTATAAAAGAGTAGTTACTTACTTCTTCGGAAGTAATGCCGTTTTTATCGGTATATTTTTTAGAGGCAAAAGATGTCATCTCTATCTGCATAAGTTCAGTATCTAATTAATTTTTTGGGCTCTGTTCTATTAAATTTTTTAATTATTCCCTGGTCATAATGGAATTAAAAAATATAATCTTTACATTGTTCTTTATTCTCGCAGCGGGAATATTTGCTTGGAGCTGCAGGAACCTTGTTAAATATATGCTGGTAGCCAGGAAGAAGGATGACCGCTTTAACAGGATCGGGGTAAGATTAAAAAGAGTATGGAATATCGCCTTTGCTCAAACAAAATTAATGAGAGACCCTGCTGCAGGAATTTTACATCTTGTTATTTTCTGGGGTTTTATTCTTTTCTTATTTGCTGTTCTCGAAGCTCTTATACAGGGATTTTATTCACCCTTTAATTTATCATTCCTCGGAGGTTTTTATTCTTTCATAACTTTTGTAGAGGACGTCTTTGGTTTGCTGGTTATCCTTTCGTGTCTTTATGCGCTTTACAGAAGATTTGTTCTTCATATTCCGAGGCTTGAGGTAGATAGATCCGGTAAAATAGATGCTGTAATTATTCTTGTGCTTATAATGCTTGTGTGTGTGTCGTTGTTAGGTGAAAATATCTCTCTAGTTGCAATGCATAATTTCACCCTTGGTTCTTTTGAAGTAAGACCGATTTCTTTTCCTTTGAGTAAAATTATTTACAGCCCAGATTCCTCTTCCGCAGCTGCTAATTATCAGATCTTCTGGTGGATGCATATTATAGTTGTTATGGGGTTTATGAATTTTTTGCCTTACTCCAAACACCTTCACGTGATCACTTCTATTCCGAATACTTTTTTTGCCAATCTCGATCCTGTAAGGAATACATTAAAGCCGTTAAACCTTGAAGATGAAAATGCAGAATTTTTCGGTGCAGCAGATATTGAGCATCTTTCATGGAAGCAAATACTCGACGGATATTCCTGCACTGAATGCGGAAGATGTACTTCAGCTTGTCCTGCAGCTACTGTAGGCAAATCTTTATCGCCGAGAAAAATAATTGTTGATATCAGGAGAAGAACTAAAGAGAAAGCTCCTTTACTTGCGAACGGAATATCAGAAGGCTCTGTATTTGAAAAAACTCTTGTGCACGATTATATCTCAGACGTTGAACTCTGGCAGTGTACGACCTGCATGGCTTGTGTGCAGGAGTGCCCTGTAATGATCGAACACGTTGACTCGATCGTTGATATGAGACGCAATCTTGTTTTAACTGAATCACAATTTCCATCTAATCTCAATAACGTTTTCAAGAGCATCGAAACGAATTTTACTCCCTGGGCATTTAACCAATCAGACAGAGCTAACTGGGCTGAAGGAATGAATATCAAAAAAATGTCTGAAGACCCGAACGGAGAAATTTTATTCTGGGTGGGATGCGCCGGTTCATTTGACAATCGCTATAAAAAGGTAACACAAGCTTTTGCACGGCTGATGCAAAAGGCAAATATTGATTTCAGGATTTTAGGCACTGAAGAAAAATGCAACGGAGATACAGCACGGAGACTCGGTAACGAATATCTGGCTCAGACGATGATTATGAAAAATGTCGAAACCTTGAATAATTACGGCGTAAAAAAAATAGTAACAGCCTGTCCGCATTGTTTCCACTCTCTGAAAAATGAATACAAACAGTTTGGCGGCAATTTTGAAGTAATACACCACTCTCAAATGATAGATCAAATGCTTAGCGAAGGTAAAATCCGGTTGAAAGATGACAGTGAAAAAAGATTAAAAGTTACTTATCACGACTCCTGCTATCTGGGAAGATATAACAGCGTTTACGATTCGCCGCGGAATTCCTTAGATAAGATAACTGAATTAGAATTAGTAGAGATGAAAAGAATCAAAAGCAAAGGATTCTGCTGCGGTGCAGGAGGCGGAAGAATGTTTCTTGAAGACGAAGAAGGCGGCAGAATTAATATTGAAAGAACTAAAGAAGCGCTCGGCACAGGTGCAGAAACGATTGCCTCTGCCTGCCCGTTTTGCATGACAATGCTGACAGACGGCGTTAAACATTTTGATAAATCTGAAGAAGTTGCTGTAAAAGATATTGCAGAAATTGTTCTGGAGAATTCTAACTAACTTAATCGTTCCAATAAACCATAGGAGGTAACAATGAACCATTTCGAAGAACTGATGCAGGCTGTAAGAAATCTCGAACACGATTTCGAGAAGTTCTACGTTAAAGGACAGGCTGCTGCAGGTACACGTCTGCGTAAAGGATTAAGCGACCTGAGAAAACAATGCCAGGAAGTTCGCAAGAATATCCAGGAAGTTAAAGCCCAGAGGAAAGCTGAAAAAGCTGGTAATTAGTCCTTTACATATTCCCGAGTTTCATTTACAAGGCTGGATCATCTGCTCCAGCCTTATTTTTTATTGATGAAAATACTATGAATTACTTTCGCTTTTTACTCCCGTTTCTTGTGATGACAACTCTTTTTTTGTATGCCTGTAACAACCACGCTCAGACTAAAAAAGATTCATCAATAACAATTACCATTTCGGCTGTTGGCGACTTGATGTGTCATTCATACCAGTATATTGCTGCACAAACTGCGCCGGACAGCTTTGACTTCAATCCTGTCTACCGCTTAGTAAAAAAATATTTGTCCGACTCAGATTTTACTTTTGGAAATCTTGAAACAGTAACTGCAGGAAAAGATAAAAAATACTCCGGTTACCCGCGGTTTAATTCTCCCGACGAATATATTTCAGCATTAAAAAATGCAGGCTTCAATTTACTTTCGACTGCAAATAATCACGCTCTTGACAGGGGAGAGTACGGCGTCTTAAGAACTATAAAAATTATGAACGAAAATAAAATTAATTATAACGGTACTTTTACCTCTCAGCGTGATCGTGATTCGATAAGAATATTTGACATTAAAGGAATAAGGGTTGCATTTCTTGCTTATACTTATGGAACAAACGGCAACCAGGTTCCTAAGGATAAGCCTTATCTGATCAATAAAATTGACTTTAACCTGATCAGAAGCGATATACAAAAAGCGCGTAAAGAAAATGCTGACTTAGTTTTTGTTCACTTTCATTTTGGCACTGAATACAAAAGAGAACCTGATCAGTTTGAAAACAATGTTACTGACAGTACAATTAAATTCGGTGCTGATATAATTATCGGCGGTCACCCACACGTTATACAGCCGCTGCGGTTTTATAAAACAAACGGAGCTGCTTTGGATTCCGGTCTGATAGCATATTCACTTGGCAATTTTATTTCAAATCAGAGGTGGAGATATTCTGATTGCGGTGTGATCTTAAGAATATCTATCACAAAAAATATTTTTTTGCACCATGTGTTTATTTCGAGAATAGATTATGTTCCAACGTGGGTGTTTAAATCACACACAGGAGGGAAAGCAGGTTATGTTATAATCCCTTCACAATATTTTATGTTAGATTTAGATAATATTTACCCCTCTCTCTCGAAAGAAGATTTTCGGAAAATGTTTGAAGCATTTGCCGACACAAGAAAAATCCTGCAAAGATATTCTGTCGTTCTGCCTTACTCTGCTAATTAATAATCGAGTATGTTCCGTATTCTATAAAGTTTCTGATTTTCTTAATTGTCCTTTCAATCATTTTATCTCTTTCTGAGTCTCCGCCTCTGTAAGTCCAATTATTGGTTTTGGCTATTGAGAAAATTAACTCCAGGGTTTCAATTTTGTCATCATCATTAACAGGCAGTCCGATTCTTTTACATTCAACCAGGAGTTTTCCTTTGCCCCTGTATTCAAAATCAGACTTTAACGAGCTATCTAAATATTCTAACATCTCAGCCTCCATTATTTGTTCCGGTTCAAATGAACAAAAAAAAAGCCAATGATAAGCTTTTAATTAACTTTCAAAAAGCTCTTTTAATTTTCTGAAATGCGAAAATATGGGATGTTAAATGAATTTTATTCATACGTTCGAGTAGATTTGTACTACTAAGGTTAGGGCAAATAATAAAATTTTAAGGGGGGTTTTTATTTCTAAAGTAATCTAAAAATAATGAAAGAGCAAAAGAAAAGCCTTAATTAGATCTATTAATCTTACTGCAAACAGACCTGCCGTAAAAATTATGCTGACTTAAAGAAGGATTTTTATACCGGATTTATGTATTTTGAATTCCAGTCATATATAACTTATAACTTTTGCCTCAATACTAGCCAGTTGGAGACTGATGAAGTTTAAATATGTAACCCTTACTGACAGAGGTCTGAAGAGACCGGATAATGAAGATGCGCTTGGAGTTTTTGATATAGAAGACGGACTCCTCGTTCTTGTTTGCGATGGACTGGGTGGTAATAAAGCAGGTGATATCGCTTCTAAACTTGCTGTTCAGACAATTTCAAAAACCTTTACTAAATTAAAAGGTATTGAATATCTCGAAAGAATTAGGCTTTCAATTCTTGAAGCAAATAAAACAGTAGTGGACGAATCAAATAAGGACTTTGACAGAAAAGGTATGGCTACAACTGTTGAGGCTTTATTCTTAAAAGATGATAATGCATACTGGGGGCACGTCGGCGATTCAAGAATTTATTATTTAAGAAACAATAAATTAAAACAACTTTCAAAAGATCATTCTCTTGTGCAGAAATTAATTGATGAAGGTTATTTAACCTTAAAAGAAGCTGAAAATCATCCCAATAAAAATATTATTATGAGAGCTTTGGGAGACAACAACTCTCTCGAGATTGATTTAAGTAAATTAAAAATTAACCCAAACGATTCCAGCAAATTTTTTATATGTACAGACGGTGTGACCGCTGTTCTGAATGACAGCGAGCTTGAAAAACTGCTTGAGAATAAAAATATTCATTATGCTTCTGAAATGATCGCTAATCTTGTTGAAAAACGCGGGGCGCCGGATAATTATACTTTTGTAATCATTGCTAAAAACTAAAATATTTCACGTAGTGATGGATTCCCAATGGTTGGTTCAGTAATAGAAAATTATAAAATAGTCAGTGTGCTTGGCGAAGGAGGCATGGGAATAGTTTATAAAGGCTTCGATCTTAAGCTCGAAAGGTTCATCGCTTTAAAGATTCTGAACCAGCAGGCACTAAAGAACCCGCAGTTCATTGAACGTTTCAAAAGAGAAGCTAAGAACCAGGCAAAATTAAACCACACTAACATTGTTCCTGTTTACGGGTTTACTGAATACAACGGGCTGCTCGGAATTGTTATGGAGTATGTTGCAGGTGAAACGCTTGAGCGTCTCATAGCCAGGAAAGGGAGGCTTGAATTGCAGGAGTCTGTCAACATATTACGACAGGTTCTTGAAGGCGCCGCTTATGCACATTCAAAAGGATTTGTTCACAGGGATTTAAAACCTTCAAATATCATTATCAGCCAGGAAGGTGTGGCGAAAATAATGGATTTCGGAATTTCCAAATCTGTAAATGAAGTCAGGGGCATAACAAAAACGGGGACTAAACTTGGAACAGTGCTTTACATGAGTCCCGAACAAATTAAAGCACAGGAGCCTACGCTTCAAAGTGATATTTATTCTTTGGGAATTACTTTCTACGAAATGTTAAGCGGCAAAACTCCTTTTGAAGCCCCGACTGATTTTCATATTATGGAAGGGCATTTAAAGAAAAATCCTATTAAGATTACCAGTCAATTTGATTATATACCACCCGTAGTTGATACGATTTTGAGTAAGGCTTTAAGTAAATCAACTGCGAGGAGATATCACTCTTGTGAAGAATTTTTAGCTGACATAAATTCCATTCCACTTACTCCTTATAAAGCTAAAAAAACTAAAAAAATAACTGAACATAAAAAATTTGATTTCACATCAGAAGACTTTTTAAGAAAGTTAAAAAATTATTCACTGATTGCATTTATAATTTTTGCTTTTGCAACCTTATTCTTTTATGTATACCAGTCGGTATCTGAATTCTGGATTGTGAAATACCACAACAGTTCAAAGCTAATTGATAATGGCGGCGATTCATACAGGTCTAACCCATCATATCTGACGAGGTCAAGCTGGAAGTCAATTACTTGCCCTGTAACTACTGACTTAAACTCGGTAACATTTTTAAACGATTCAGTTGGATTTGCTTGCGGCACAAATTCAACAATTTTAAAATCTGTTGATGGGGGAAACAAGTGGGAGGTCATTCCGGTAGGGGATTCAGCAGTTAGTTTTTATGATATTAAATTTTTCAATTCTAATTCAGGAATTATTGCGGGCGAAAAAGGTACTATTTTGCTGACTGAAGATGGCGGAAAAACCTGGCATAAGGTTACAACTGATGTGTATGAGTCTTTATTTGGAATTTATATTTTACCAAATTCCAACACGGGCTTTATTGCAGGGGGCAGCGGAATAATTCTTAAGAGTACAAATACAGGGAATACATGGCAGAGGGTACTTTCTCCTTCCAGGAATTTACTTTACAGCATAGCCTTTGCCGGCAGCACATTAGGTTATGCTGTAGGCTGGAACGGCGAACTTTTAAAAACAACAAATCAGGGAAATTCCTGGGCAATGACTAACAGGCTGAGCGATTCGTATTTCCGCGATATAAGTTTTGCAGATAAGGATATAGGCATTATAGTTGGCGGCGGTGGAGAAATTTACAGAACAGATGACGGAGGCTCGGATTGGGAAAAAATTTCCGCACAAACAATTTCCGGACTGTATTCTGTTTCTTTTCTGGATAACAAGAATGGTATTATTCTCGGCAGCAAAGGCGAAATATTTATTACAGACGATGCTGGGAAAAGCTGGAAAGCTAGTGCAAGTGGAAAGTTTGGTGCTCTGACTCATCTCTCGGTTCTGCCCTCAAACAAAATTGTAATCGTTGGATCGAATGGTACAATCCTGATGAGCCAGTGATATGCAAATTGCTTTTTAGAAATTAGTATATTTATTTTCATTCCATGATTGTAACATTTTTTTATTCAAATCTTTAAACAGCAAGAGGTCTATTGGACAAATTTGTTATTCACGGCGGAAATAAATTATCAGGCACTGTAAAAATTGATGGTGCTAAAAATGCTTCATTAGCCTTAATGCCAGCTTCTCTGTTAGCAGCGGGAAAGTCAATACTATACAATACGCCGGAACTAAATGATGTTTTTACAATGCTGAAATTGTTGAACCATCTTGGGGTAAAATATCAGTTCGAAAATCATAAACTTGAGCTTGACACTATAAACATCACAAGTCAGGATGCACCTTATGAACACGTAAAAAAGATGCGCGCATCTGTTTATGTGTTAGGTCCTCTGTTAGCGAGGTACGGAGCTGCTAAAGTTTCATTACCGGGCGGCTGCGCCTGGGGACCAAGACCAATAAACCTTCATCTTGAAGGATTAAAAAAAATGGGCGCAGAAATTGACCTTGTTGAAGGCTATATAGTTGCAAAAGCAAAAAAGTTAAAAGGTGCGGATATTCATTTCGATGTTTCCTCAGTAGGCGCAACAGGAAATATTTTAATGGCTGCAACTCTTGCCGACGGAATTACAGTCATTCATAATGCAGCTATTGAACCTGAAATAACTAACCTGGCTAACTATCTGAAAAAGATGGGAGCAAAAATTGAAGGAATTGGTACTTCCGTATTAAGGATACAAGGATCAGAGCAATTATCTTCTACTGAAATTGAAACAATCCCGGATAGAATAGAGGCTGGTACATTGCTTATCGCTGGGGCTATTACTGGGGGCAATATTAAAGTATACGGCATAACAAGAGAGTATTTTAATTCATTGTTGATTAAACTTAATGATAGTGGATATAACATATTAGAAAACAATGATACTATCGAATTGATTACAAGTAATAATTTCATTATTCCGACCGACGTTACTACCTCCGTTTTTCCCGGATATCCTACAGATATGCAGGCACAATGGACTGCGTATATGTCTCTGGCAAATGGTGTTTCCACAATTACCGATAATATTTACATTGATAGGTTTTCGCACGTTCCCGAACTGATCAGGCTCGGAGCAAATATAACAGTTAAGGAAAACTCTGCTGTTGTCAAGGGTGTGAGAAAACTTAAGGGTGCAAAAGTTATGTCAACCGACCTGAGAGCAAGTGCCAGCCTGGTTCTTGCGGGTCTCGCTGCAGAAGGCACTACTGAGGTATTAAGAGTTTATCATCTCGACCGCGGTTACCAGAAAATTGAAGAAAAACTTCGCGCACTTGGCGCCGATATTGAAAGAGTTAAGGGAGCCGAATATTAATTGTGACTGATTTCAGAAAAATACTGCAAAAAGATAAAAGCTTGGCAATCCATCTTGCAGTAATTTTCCTCATCAATATTCTTTTTCTCTTTTTTCCACTGCTAAATGTTTTCGGTTTTGAATTTTCATTTGCGAATTCTTTGATGCTGGTTTTTGCCTCAGGGATTTACACGATTAAATTCTTTTCCGGTCGAATCGAATTTCCTTCGGATTTTAAATTAGTAATTCAAAGACTTTTGTTTCCATTTTTATTTTTTTTATTGATCCCTGCTCTTGTATCATTAATTTATTCCCTGTTTACGATAGTATGCTCGATTAGTGATGGATTCATTTTTTACCTTGTTATAACATTTCCATCAGTAGTTGTAGGTTCTGCACTCGGACTTTTCACTTTCGCGTATTTTAAGAAATTCAGAATAATATTTTTCATTTTGATTACGATCTCAATTGTTAGCATTGCAGTAGTTGAGTTTTATTTTAATCCGCAGGTTTACTTTTTCAACCCGGTGTTTGGATATTTCCCGGGTACAATTTACGATGAAGGAATAAAGGTCAGCACAAAATTGATTTTATACAGGTTGCTTAACCTTATGTTCTTTGTCAGCCTGTTCTTTTTCATTCTGAAGTATTTGAAAGAAGGTGAGCTTCGTTTGAAAAAACAAATATTTCTGATTACAATAATAATCGCTGGCTTGTTTATTTTTCTTTCTCCGCAGCTTGGTTTCTCTACCACTAACAAAGTGTTGCAGCAGAAATTAAAAAAACATTTTGAAACGGAACATTTCCTGATTTATTACTCTCCTCATATACCCGATCAGCTTGCTAAAAAAATAACATTAGATCACGAATATTATTTTAGCCGTCTTAAAAAATTTTTTGAACTCACCCCAAAACATAAAATTATATCGTATGTATTTTATTCTAATGGAAAGAAGGGAATGCTGTTCGGTTCAGCCAATGCGGATGTAGCGAAACCGTGGTTGAATCAGATTTACATATCTTCAGAAAGTTATGGGCAAACACTCAAACACGAATTAGCACACGTATTTACCGCCGGTTTCGGCACAGGAATTTTTAAGGTTGCAGAAGGTTTAAATCCCGCCCTGATTGAAGGAGCCGCAGTTGCAGCGGACCCGCTTTACGATGATAATACAATTCATTTTATGGCTGCAATGGCGTATCAAAATAAATATAAAATAAATATTGAGCAATTGTTTACGGGATTAAATTTTTTCAGCAGGGTTTCATCTCTTTCGTACATATATGCGGGATCGTTTTCGAAATTTCTTATTGACAGATATGGAATTAGAAAATTTGAAAAATTTTATTCTACCTTGAATTTTCAAGGTGTTTATAGTTTACCTGTTAATGGGATTGTGAACGAATATTATAAGTTTTTAGATTCAATCCCGGCTGAGAATAATGCTGATAAAGCAAATTATTATTTTGGCAGACAGACAATCTTTCAGAAAGTTTGTCCGCGTTATACAGCCGAAAGATTAAAGGCAGCAGCAGGTTATTACAGAAAAAAGAATTATAAAAATGCAGAAAAAATTTTTAGAGAAATCTTAAATACAACAAATAATTACTCTGCGTTGTACGGGCTTTCATCAGTTCTCGAAAGAACCGGCAGAACAGGCGAAGCTGCAAGACTATTAAAGGATTCTATCTATAAGTATAAAAATACCGCTTACTATTATAATCTCGAACTTCGCCTTGCTGATATTGAAGCAGAAAATTCAAACTATAATTCTGCAGATTCAATTTATAAAAAAATAACTGCTCAAAACCCAGACAGAGCTTTGTCCAATCTTGCCCTGCTGCGGTTAGTATTGTTAAAAGATACTGTGCAAATCCAAAAATATCTGACCGGCACAGACAGTACAAAATTTATGATTCTAAAGAATATTGACAGGAAGAAAATCGTTTGCTGCTCAATTCCTGTGTTGATTAACTTATCAGAAATCTTAAATAAAAACTATAATGATCTGTTACCGCTGCAGGATAAATATTTTAAAGTAACAGATTATGAAAGCAGCTATGCCATGTACAAACTTTCGCAATATATGATGAATCATCTGGATTTTATTCACGCAAGGGAAACAGCAGCATTATCACTGAGATATCATGGCGATGAAAACTTTTCTGAAATATTAAAAGCAAATTTTGATAAAGCAGATTGGTTCTATTATAACGCTGCTGATATTATTCTAAAGCTAATTTCTCGGTAAATTAATTTATCTTTGTATTCTTAAATAAAATACAAATGAATTTTGACAAGAAACTAAATATATATCCTTTCCTCGGTATAGCTTCGAGAACAGCAGATTCACAAAACTACCAGGTTTTTATTGTAGGCGGTTTTGTGAGGGATATCATTTTAAAAAGGCAAAGGAACGAGATTGATTTTCTTGTAGTAGGTGATGGGCCAAAGTTTGCTTCAGAATTTGCAAAAGAACTTGGAATTAAAAAGATTTTCATTTTCAAAAACTTTGGCACTGCACATTTTAAATACGAAAATTTCGATTTCGAATTTGTGGGCGCAAGAAAAGAATCCTACGGGAAAGGGAGCCGTAAACCTTCAGTAACAACGGGCACTTTTGACGATGATATTGACCGCCGCGATTTTACTATTAACACTCTTGCAGTATCAATTAACAAAAAAGATTTCGGGAAGCTGGTTGATAAATATGACGGTTTAACTGATATTAAAAATAAAATAATAAGAACCCCTCTCAACCCGATTGATACTTTTAACGATGATCCGCTGAGGATATTACGCGCTTTCAGATTCGCTGCCCAGCTTCAGTTCGATGTAGATGAGAAAATATTAATTGCTGCAAATAAATTAAAAGAAAGACTGCGAACCTTGCCTGACGGCAGGCAGGTAGTTTCTCAGGAAAGAATTACTGATGAGTTCTTGAAGATACTGAAATCACCTGTCCCTTCTGTTGGCTTAAAATTACTTCAGCAGACCGGAGTTATGGAAATAATTTTCCCTGAAATTGCAAAGTTAGCAGGACAGGAACAGAGAAAAGATTATCATCACAAAGAAGTCTTTTTACATACTTGTAAAGTAGTTGACAATATTTCGAAAGTTACTGATGATGTTTGGCTCAGATTCGCAGCGCTTGTACACGACATTGCCAAGCCGCAGACAAAAAAATTTATAGACGGAGTCGGGTGGACATTTCACGGTCACGAAGAACTTGGCGCAAGAATGATGAAGGGCATCTTCAGAAAATTAAAATTACCTATGCACAAACTGGAATACGTTGAAAAACTTGTGCGGTTGCATTTAAGACCAATAGCCCTTGCAAAAGAAGAAGTAACAGATTCAGCCATCAGAAGATTTATTGTAAGCGCCGGCGAAAATCTCGAAGACCTGATCACTCTTTGCCGGGCAGATATTACAAGTAAGAATGATGCAAAAGTAAAAAAATATCTGGGCAACTATGAAAAAGTAATGAAGAAGGTTTGGGAAGTTGAGGAGAAAGACAGACTAAGGTCGTTTCAATCACCTGTAAGAGGGGATGTTATTATGAAAGTGTGCAATTTAAAACCCTCCAGAAAAGTCGGGGAGATAAAAACGGCTATAGAAGATGCGATACTTGACGGACGCATCGGCAATAATTTTGAAGAAGCTTATCAGTATTTGCTGGAGATAAAGGATAAGTTTTTGGATTAATTATTCCGTACGGCTGTTCATCCTTTCTGTTTATCTTCCTGCTGATAAAACCGGGACATTTAAAATGTTGTCAAAATTCTATAATTCAGGGATAATTAAAACACCGGTTATGTAATTATTATGCCGCTTGTAATTAAAATCATTTTTGAGTTGATTTAAACTATATTTTTCAGTCAGAAAACTGATAAAATAAATGCGGTACAGAATAAGAGCTGACTTTTGTTTTAAGTAACCTTTTGTAATAATTAACGTCCTGATAAAGGAAAAAATTACAATTTTATAAACGGAGAAAAAATGCGGAACGTTATAAACATATTATGTATTTTATGTTTCACTGCATCGTCATTCGCTCAGAAAAATTTAAGCCTTGACGAAGCAATTAAAATAGCCTTACACAGAAATACAACTCTGCAGAAAGCTGAAAATAATCTCAATGTTTCAGAGGGCAGCGTGAAGGTAGCTTATGGAAATTTACTGCCATCTCTAAATGCAAACGGCAGCTTCAACTGGAACAGATCTGAGGACAAAGGCGGATATATAAATGTTGGTTCAACTGTTATTAAAATTCCACCCTCTACAACAGAAAGCAGAAGCTATTCAGCCAGTGTCAGCTCAAACTGGACTTTGTTTGACGGGTTATCAAACTTTTCTACTTTGTCGCAAAGTAAGGATAATCTTGAATCAGCAAGGCTGCAGTTAGAAAATTTAAAGCAGAGCATAGTCTTTCAAACCATTACGTTATACTATGCAGTTATAAACGCACAACAATTAATGAAGGTGCAGGAAGATAATGTTAAATGGAACAAGCGGAATCTTGAAACCATAATCGAAAGGAATAAACTCGGTGCTGTCACTATTGCTGATGTTTATTCACAGCAGGTTAAAGAAGGTAATGCTGAGCTTTCTTTAATACAGGCAAAAAACAGTTATGAAACTGCAAAGAGCAACCTGTTAAGTTATCTTGCTCTGAATGTTTTTGATAACTATACATTTGCTGACTCACTTACTGCAAGCGAGAAAAATATTCTTGAAAGTAAATTAGCAGAAGACTACAGTAACCTATCGGCTCTTGTTTCAACAGCTTTGGAGAACAGGGCTGATTATAAAAGCGCTCAGTTTGATCTTAAAAGTGCTGAAGAGGGAATTAATATTGCAAGAGGCGGGCATCTTCCAAGGCTGACTAACTTTATCAGCTACAGCCTGCGTTCAAATGAATTGAAAAATCTTTTGGATTCCAGAACATATTCTATTGGTTTAACTTTAAGCCTTCCAATATTTTCCGGGTTCAGGATTTCTAACAATGTTCAGTCTGCCGAAGTAGGCGTTGATAACACCAAACTTGCTTTGAGTGATCTTGAAAGAACTATTAAACAGAACATTCAGAAAACTTATCTCGATCTTCAGGCTGCTGAAAAAAGTCTTGAGGTAAACCGCACCAATGTAATTGCAGCAGAGCAGAACAGAAAAGTTCAGGAAGAAAGATATGCACTTGGTTCAAGCACATTGCTGGATGTCCTTACTGCAAACTCAGATTATACAACGGCAAGGACAAACTATATCAGCGCTCAGTTCTCATATATTCAACTAAGCAAGCAGCTTAAATATTATATAGGTGCGCTGAACTATAAAAAGTATGAATAAAATTTAATACATAGGAGACAAATTAAATGGCTAACGGGAAACAAAAAAAATCAAAGAAGAAGTTATTTATATTCGGTGGAATTGGATTGCTGCTTCTTGTTTTAATCATTATAGCTTTTGTAAGCGGTAATAAAGAGGAAATTATTTCAGTCCAGGTTGAAAAGGCTATGAAGCGCAATATTACACAGACTGTTTCAGCAACAGGCACTATCAATCCAGAATTTAAAGTCGTTATCACTCCTGAAGTGACGGGAGAAATTGTTGCTCTTCCTGTCAAGGAAGGAAATGTCGTTAAGAAAGGGGATCTTCTTCTGAAGATCAGGTCAGATGCATATAAAGCGCAGGTACAGCAATCAGAAGCAAATCTTGCTAATGCCAAAGCTGTAATGGGAATGAGAAAAGCTGACCTCGATAAAGTTACAGCCGACTATAACAGAATAAAAGAATTGCACGCTAAAAAATTAGCAAGCGATTCCGAGCTTGAAACTTCCAAAAGTGCATACCTCTCTGCGAAGGCTTCTTTTGAAGGAGCGCAGGCTAATGTACTTCAGAATGAAGCAGCTCTTAAATACCAGGAAGATCAGTTACGAAAAACCACAATCTATTCGCCAATGGCAGGAACAATAACTCAGTTGAATATGGAGCTTGGTGAAAAGGTACTCGGAAGCGGCTTCAGCCAGGGAACAAATATTATGACCGTCAGCGATCTGAATAATATTGAAGCTGTTGTTAATGTTGATGAAAATGATGTTGTATTAGTAGCTATCGGTGATACTGCACGTGTTAAAGTTGATGCATTCGGCGATAAAGAATTCAGAGGGATTGTAAAACAGATTGGCAACAGTGCTATTTCTACAGGCACTGGTACGCAGGACCAGGTTGTGAATTTTGAAGTCAAGATCAAACTGATAGATACAAATCCAAATTTAAGGCCCGGTATGTCCTGCAATGCAAAAATAGAAACTGCGCGTATTAAAGATGTATGGAGCGTTCCGATCCAGAGCGTTACAGCAAGAACCGCTAACGAAATGATGCCTGGCGGCAATAATAATTCTCAGCAGGATGAAGAGGCTGTTAATAAGAAAAAAGATGATACTAAACCACAGGAAATTATTTTTATTGTGAAAGATGGTAAAGCTAAATCAGTTAATGTGACAACTGGTATAAGTGATGATAATTATATTGAAATTAAATCAGGATTAAAAGGCGGTGAAGAAGTTGTTACCGGAAGCTACAGGGCAATTTCAAGAGACCTGCATGATGGCTCAGTTGTAAGAGTAGAAAAAAAAAGGAAAATTTTTCAGCCAGATAAACAATAAACGGAATTTAAGATGAACATTATAAATATTGAACATATTGCTAAAATTTATGAGGTTGGCTCTGAACAAGTGCACGCTTTACGTGATGTTTCCCTTAGAATAAATAAGAATGAATATGTTGCTATTATGGGTCCGTCTGGTTCAGGTAAATCAACACTAATGAATATGCTCGGATGTCTTGATACACCGACTTCGGGTAAATATGAATTTACAAATGCCAATGTAAGTGAAATGACTGATAATGAATTAGCAAAGATCAGGAATAAAGAAATAGGATTCGTCTTTCAAACATTTAATCTTCTTGCCAGGTCAGACGCTCTTCATAATGTAGAGCTTCCACTGATTTATGCTGGCGTTCCTTCTGCTGAACGGCGCGAAAGAGCTGAAGCAGCATTAATTGATGTAGGACTGAAAGACAGGATGCATCATAAGCCCAATGAACTTTCCGGAGGTCAGCGTCAGAGAGTTGCAATCGCACGTGCTCTTGTTACCAAACCATCCATTATACTAGCTGATGAACCGACGGGAAATCTCGATTCAAAAACCGGTGAAGAGATCATGATACTCTTTAATGAGATTTACGAGAAAGGTAATACTATTATCCTGGTTACTCACGAAGAATA
The DNA here is from genome assembly GCA_021815365.1 of Bacteroidota bacterium. GTDB lineage: Bacteria > Bacteroidota > Ignavibacteria > Ignavibacteriales > Ignavibacteriaceae > JAKAGZ01. Next base: position 56,132 of record JAKAGZ010000004.1, on the reverse strand, counting down.
TATTGCTGAACACGCCGCACGCATCATTAGGTTGAAGGACGGACTGATAGAATCTGATGAAACAGTGAAAAATCGTTTTATTCCTAAACCTAAAACTGTTGTTGTTTAGAATTTGTAAGGCATGATTATTTTCAAAAATATTTTATGAGCAATAAATGAATACATTTTTCTTCGAGATAAAAGAGGGGATGCTGATAGCGCTTCGGGCAATTCGTTCGAATAAGATCAGGGCAATCCTTACGATGCTTGGCATAGTTATCGGAATAACTTCTGTGGTGCTTATGACCACTGCAATAAAGGGTATTGATAATGCCTTCCAGAAAGGGATAAGCGCTCTTGGTTCTGATGTGCTTTATATCAGCAAATGGCCATGGTTTGGGAACAGGGATTGGTGGAAAATAAGGAACAGAAGAAATATTACTATGGCTGATTTCGAAAGGTTTAAGGAATTAGCAAAGCTTCCGATTGCGGTCGCACCTGTTGTAAACAGTATCAGATCGGCAAAGTACAAGGACAGGAGCGTTGATAACGTTATTATGACAGGATCAGATGCTGATTATGTTAATACCACGAACTTCACTTTTGATATGGGAAGATTTTTTTCTGAAACGGAAAGTAAAAGCTCAAGAAATGTTGTTGTGCTCGGAAGTAATATTGCTAAAAATCTTTTCCCGCGCAGGGACGGGCTGAATAAAACAATTAAAATCGGTAATGAAAATTTTAAGGTTATCGGCATTTTAACAGAACAGGGTAGTATTATACTTGGGGCTTTCAATCCTGATAACCAGCTATATGTTCCGATAGGGACCGTTTTCAAATATTTTATGAGCAGATGGAGCAGCAGCATTACGCTCAATGTTCGGGCTGCAAGTCCGGCGATGGTTCCTGCAACTAAAGATGAAGCAGAAGGAATTATGAGAAAGATCAGGGGTCTGTCTTACAATGAAGAAGATGATTTTGCTATAAATCAGCAGGAAGCTCTGCAGCAAAGTTATGATTCAGTTGTTGGTGTTATACAAATTGCGGGACTGTTCATTACAGGACTTTCGCTGTTTGTCGGTGCAATCGGTATTATGAATATTATGTTTGTTTCCGTAAGAGAAAGGACGAAAGAGATCGGCTTGAGGAAAGCTATCGGCGCTAAAAGGAGAACTATACTCGGACAGTTCCTGCTCGAATCTTCAGTTATCTGCCTGATGGGCGGACTCGTCGGTCTTATTTTAGCAGTGATTTTAAGCATGATTGTAAATCAATTTCTTCCGACATCCGTACAGTATAGTGCAGTCATACTGGCAATAATGATTTCACTTATGACAGGAATAATTGCCGGGTTTGCGCCGGCTTATACGGCTGCTAAGATGGATCCGGTCGAAGCGTTGAGGTATGAATAAAAATGGAATATGGTGTATGGAGGATGGGAGATGGAGACAATTGGCTAATTTTAAATTAAAAGAGTATAAATGAATATAAAAGAAATTTTTACATTATCTTTTCAGTCGGTAAGGACCAATAAGCTCAGAGCAGGTTTAACCATCCTCGGAGTTGTTGTGGGAATTTTTTCGATAATTGTTATTATGACAATTATTACTATGCTTCAGAAAAGTATTGAGAATGGAGTTGCACAGTTAAATAAAAATACTTTTCAGATACAAAAATATCCTAACAATATGGGCGGAGGACCGGGCTGGAGAGACAGGTTCAGGAACAGGAAAGATATTACACTGAATGATTACTACCGGCTTGAAGATGATATGAAAGGTAAAGCGTTGTATATGGGCGCTGAGCAATGGCGTTTTGGGATTATTGTTAAATACGGAAATATTGAATCTAACCCTAACATACAATTAGCAGGAGAGACTCTCGGCGGCATTAAAACAAATAACTGGCACGTTGAATACGGCCGCGATTTTATGCAGTCTGATATTAACTATTCAAACGATGTCTGTCTGATTGGTCACGATGTAGTTGATAAACTATTCACAAGTATTGATCCTGTTGGTCAGACTATTAAGGTAGACGGACATCCGATGAGAGTGATCGGTGTGCTTGAAAAACAACCGCAGATGTTCGGCAGCAGCAGAGATAATTATGTTGTAATCCCTATAACTACTTTTCAATCTTATTACGGAAAGCACAACTACAGCGCAAACATAATGGTGATGTCTAAGAGCAAAGAAGATTATGGAAGCGTGATTGAATCAGCGATCGGTTATATGAGAACGATCAGGAAAGTACCGCCAGGCAAAGAGAACGATTTTGAAATTTTCAGCAATGAATCAATCATCGGGCAGATTAATAATATTACTGCCGGAGTAAAGATCGGTGCAGTTGTTGTTTCAATTATCGCTTTGCTTGCTGCCGGAGTAGGAATAATGAATATTATGCTTGTATCCGTTACTGAAAGAACAAGAGAGATTGGAATAAGGAAGGCGATCGGTGCAAAGAAATTCAATATTCTTTTCCAGTTTTTGTTTGAAGCGATTATGCTTTGTATTATCGGCGGACTGATCGGAATAACATTGGGAGTTGGAATAGGGAACTTTGCCGGCGGATTATTAAATGCGCAGTCTGCTATCCCTTATGACTGGGTCGCAATCGGTTTATCTCTTTGTATTTTTGTCGGAATTATTTTCGGCACTTATCCTGCGTTCAAAGCTGCAAGTCTTGACCCGATCGAAGCGCTGAGGTATGAATAATGTTTGAATTACACTGACAAAAAAACTAATTTTGTCAGGCAAATAAAACTTTCCTTCCACATTAAAATTAAGCAAGGTTTTTTTGATGTCGAAAATTTTTGAGAGATTAGCAGATAAAATTGAGCTTTGGCGCAGAGAAGCTAAGGATATTTTAGCAAACGGCGGAGAAAAGGTTTTATCAGAAATTACTGTTTCACAGGCTTACGGCGGAATGAGGGGCGTACGATCGCTCATCTGTGATACTTCCAGGGTCCCTCAGGAACAGGGTTTAATAGTACGCGGCAAACCTTTAAAAGAAATAATAAATATTTCTCCCGAAGAAGTATTTTATCTTTTATTGACAGGCGAACTGCCGGATAAAACTGAACTTGAAAATTTTTCTGAAAATTTAAAGACCAGAAAGTTCGTACCTGATTATGTCTGGAATGTTTTGAAAGCAATGCCTGCAAATTCTCACCCTATGACGATGCTCAGCACAGCTATTATAGTTTTGCAGAAAGAATCTCTATTTGCAAGAGAATATGACAGGGGAATAAGGAAAGAAGATTATTGGAAGCCGACTTTAGAAGATTCCCTTAACATTGTTGCTAAAATTCCTGCGATTGCAGCGGCAATTTATAGAATGAGTTTCAACAAAGGAGAAATTATAGAACCGGATCCTGATATGGACCTTACCGGTGACTATGTTCACATGCTTGGAATAGAAAATGCTGATAAAGATGAATTTAATAATCTGATGAAACTTTATCTTGTTGCGCACTGTGATCATGAAGGAGGCAATGTAAGTGCTTTTGCAAATCAGACTATTAATTCAGCCCTCTCGGATGTTTATTATTCTTTGTCCGGCGGCTTTAACGGATTAGCCGGACCGCTTCACGGTCTTGCTAACCAGGAATGTCTGAAATTTATTCTCGAAACAATGGAAAAATTTGGTGATACTCCGACAAAAGAACAGGCAGAAAAACAGGTCAAAGAAACTCTTGATTCAGGGAAAGTCATTCCGGGTTACGGGCATGCAGTGCTGCGTGTTATTGATCCAAGATTTGAAGCGTTCTTTGATTTCGGGAAGAAGAATTTTCCTGATGACCCGGTTTTTAAAACTGTAGAAGTATTTTTTAACGTTGTGCCAAATGAATTAAAAAAAGTAGAAAAAATTAAAAATCCCTGGCCCAATGTTGATGCAGTTTCAGGTTCGATGCTCTATCATTTTGGTCTCAGGGAATTTTCTTATTATACAGTTGTTTTTGCTGTTTCAAGGAGCCTAGGACTCACTGCACAATCGGTGATGAACAGGGCGCTGATGCACCCGATAATCCGTCCAAAATCAGTTACAACACAATATGTAAAAAACCTGATCTCCTGATCAGGTTTTTTTATTTTTAACAGGAAGCGGTTTTTGAGAGATTTTATTAGTAAGAAAAAAATTTTTGAAGGACAAAATCAAATTGAATTTCGTATCTATTTGCTCTATATTTGAATACAAAAACAAAAAACATGGCCGCCAGGAAAAAAGTTAAATTTATTTTTGTAACAGGTGGTGTCGTTTCTTCTCTCGGCAAAGGAATAACTGCCTCCTCTCTTGGTCTTCTTCTCAAACAGCGTGGTTTCAAAGTAACAATTCAAAAATTTGATCCTTACATAAATGTTGATCCCGGTACGATGAGTCCGTTCCAGCATGGCGAAGTTTATGTGACAGACGATGGGGCTGAAACAGATCTCGATCTTGGTCACTATGAAAGATTTCTCGATGTGAATATGACGAAGTCAAATAACACTACCACAGGGCAGATTTATTTCGATGTGATCACAAAAGAAAGAAGAGGGGATTATCTCGGCGCTACTGTTCAGGTAATTCCGCATATTACCGATGAGATAAAACAGAAGATGACAAAACTGAGCGAACTTGGCGAATATGATTTTATCATTACTGAAATAGGCGGAACTGTGGGCGATATTGAAAGCCTTCCTTTTATCGAAGCTATGCGCCAGCTTATGCTTGAGTTTGGAAGAAAAAACACTATGAGCATACATGTAACTCTTGTTCCTTATATACCTGCAGCCGGAGAAGTGAAAACAAAACCTACGCAGCACAGCGTTAAAAATTTATTAGAGCTTGGTATTCAACCGGATGTTCTTGTCTGCCGTTCTGAAAAGAAATTGTCTAAAGATCTGAGAGACAAAATTGCTCTCTTCTGCAATGTTGATGCGAAGGCTGTTATCTCGGCTTATGATTGCAGTTCGATTTATGAAGTACCTCTTGTGCTGTTCAAAGAAAAATTAGACCAGATCGTTTTGAAAAGATTGCATCTTCCGGACAGGAAAATCAGGCTTGAAGATTGGGATAACCTTGTAGACAGCATAAAAAAACCGGAAAAAACAGTTGAGATCGCCCTTTGCGGAAAATATGTTGAGCATCTCGATGCTTATAAAAGTATAATGGAATCTTTTGTTCACGCCGGTGCAGAGAATAATGCAAAGGTTATTGTCAGGGCTATCAGCGCTGAACAGGTTGAAGAAGATGAACCTGAAAATTTTCTTAAAGGTGCCAGCGGTATTTTAGTACCGGGCGGATTCGGCGAACGTGGAATCGAAGGAAAAATAAGAGCTGTAAATTTTGCAAGGATAAATAGAATTCCATTTTTTGGTATCTGTCTCGGTATGCAATGCGCTGTTATTGAATTTGCGAGAAATGTCTGCGGCATTTCAAAAGCGAACAGCTCTGAATTTAAGATAAACAAATACAGTGTTATTGATCTGATGGAGAATCAGAAGAATGTAAAGAACATGGGTGCAACAATGCGGTTAGGCGCATACCCCTGCAATCTTGCCGAAGGTTCCTTAGCACATAAAGCATACAAAAGTGATTTTATTTCCGAAAGGCACCGGCACAGATTTGAAGTGAATAATAAATTCCGAAATGAGCTTGTGAACAACGGAATGCTGCTTAGCGGATTATCACCGGATAAAGAGTTAGTTGAGATAATAGAAATTCCATCTCATCCCTGGTTCCTTGGCTGCCAATTCCACCCTGAATTAAAATCACGTGCAACTAAGGCGCATCCTTTGTTCAGGGAATTTGTTAAGGCAGCAATTAAATATTCTGAAGCAAATGGTCAGGCAGAGTTACTTTAAATTATACCCGGCAGGCAGACTTCAGCAAAAAATTTTTATGTTAATGAAAAAGAAAACCTTTCTTCTGGTATACCTAATAATAACTTTTATTTTTAGTCAGGCTGTATTTGCTCAGGCTGAAATTAAAAATGCAATTCTAAGGGGACTTGATAATTGCTACGGCTTCAGATGGTCGCAGGCAGAAATAACATTTCAAAGACTAATTGATAAATATCATGATGACCCGCGCGGCTATCACTACAAATCAAGTATCTATTTCTGGTATTATTTCAGCAACAAGGATAAAGCTGACCTGCAAAGATTTATTGAGTATTCTGATCAGGCGATTGAAAAAGCTGTTGCTCTGCTGGATAACGACGAGAACAATACTGAGATTTTGTACATACTCGGCGCCAATTACTCATACCGTGCTATGGCTTTCACACAAGAGGGAAAATTTCTCGATGCAGTTTGGGCTACAAAAAGATCAGAAAGTTTTCTGAATAAAGTTATCGAACTAAATCCAAGATTTTATGATGCATATCTTGGACTCGGTTTGTACAACTTTGCTATGGGACAAATACCAAAAGCCTTTCAATGGGCTTTAAGCCTGGCAGGTATGAAAGGTAATAAAGAGAAAGGATTGGAATATATTAAAGAAGCAATGACCCACGGAACATACTCAAGGGTCGAAGCCCGGTTTTACTATTCGCAGATACTTACAGATTTTTTTAGTGATTATTCAACTGCTTCAAATTATATGAATTCTTTGATTGCCAGGTATCCTAATAATCTGTTATTTAATTATTCACTCGCAGTAATATATATAAAAGAAAGAAAGCTCGATCAGGCTGAGAGAATTCTGAGAAGACTCAGGAATACCCATACCTCAAAATTTAAACAGCTTATCGCATATTCAAATTTTCTGACAGGCGATGTTCTTTTTAAGAAAAATAAATTTGACTCAGCTACTGTGTATTACAATAAATTTATCCTGACTACGCTTGATAATGATTACACAGGAATTGCCAATTACAGGCTTGGAGTTTGTTATGAATTTATGGGACAAAAAGACGTATCTAAAGCTTATTTCAAATTATCAGATCGCGGTAACCTGGATATTGATGATGACATCTACGCAAAAAGAAGGGGCGAACTGTTAGCCGATGAAGGATTCACAAAAGATGATATGGACCTTATCCGTTTTACTCATTACGTTGAGACCGGCAGATATAAAACTGCAGTAGACAGCCTTTCGTACCTTGCTAAAAATACAATCTCAAATGATATTAAGGCTGAAGCTCTCCTGCACCTTAGTGATGCTCTTTTTTCGTTAAAAAGATATGAAGCTTCTGCAGATACAGCCTTAACTGCAAAATCGTTAAAGATAAAAAATGAAAAATGGATAAAACCTTTCGCTTGTTATTTTGCTGCACGTGCAAAAGAAAAATTGGGCGAAGATGCCGATGCAAAACTTTATCTTGAACAAGCTGATGATTATAAAAATTATGATTACCAGAATAAGTTGAAGAACCTGCTCTTTGCGTTGAAAAGCCGGGAAAAATTTTAGAAAAGAACCAATGCTGTCCAAATTAAATATAGGCTAACAAAAATAGTTGTCACATTGTTTGTTGAGGACTGATTTTTCAAAACCGGATTTTAAATCCCATTCAAGCAACTGCTGGTTAATACAGCAGCCAGATGCTAAATTAATGTGGTTCCGTTACAGCGTGGATGGACTATAGCAGGCAATTATTAGCGATATATTTGTCAATAATAAGGTAATAAGGTTTGCAGTTATGCTTTGCTTTTGCTACTAAGATTTTCTTTAACAATAAGGTTAAACCTTATGATTTGTTTAAAACCTTAGTAGCAAAAATAACGAACCTGAAGAAAAAGCTTATTACCTTATTTCTGAAAACATTAGACACTAAATCAGGTTATCAATCCTGCCTGTCGGCAGACAGGTTCCAGGTAATTTCTATAATTTGTTTTGGACAGTTGTGGAAAAGAACGAAGAAACAGTGTGTTTCGATTGACAATATTTTACTATTTAGCTAATTTTTAATCACTTTTTTAGGACAGTTTTATTTTGAAAATAGCTGTGTTCGTTTCAGGAAGAGGCTCAAATTTACAGGCTATTTTAGAATCCGGCTACACTAAAGATATTGTTGAAGTCAAAGCAGTTGTCAGTGAAAAAATTGATTGTGCAGCTTTTCAGGTTGCTGGTATATATTCTATTCCAACCTTTACTTTAAGCAATAAACCCGGCGGCAAGAGTTATTCTGAGATTATATCATTATTCAGGGAAATGGAGATTGAGCTTATTGTGCTTGCCGGATTTCTTAAACTGATCCCGAAAGAATTTATAAAAAGTTTTCAGAATAAAATTATAAATATTCATCCCGCTTTACTTCCATCTTATGGCGGTGCAGGAATGTACGGGATGAATGTTCACCGTGCAGTTTTTAATTCAGGCGATCGTTTTTCCGGTGCTACTGTCCATATTGTAAACGAGACTTTTGATACCGGCAGAATAATAGCGCAGGAAAAAATTGATATTTCTCAGGCAAAATCTCCTGAAGAGATTGCTGAAAGAGTTCTGGTTATAGAGCATAAGCTGCTGCCTTTTGTCCTGAATAAATTTGCAAACGGCAAAGTTGAAATTACTGATTCACAAATAAAAATTTTATAAAAGAATTTTACCTTCACCCGGATTCTTAAATTGAAAAAATTAGCCCTGATAAGCGTTTCTGATAAAAAAAATATTTCAGAGTTTGCTAAACAGCTCGTTCAAAAAAATTATAACATAATCGCAACCGGCAACACAGCAAAGCTTCTTAAAGAAAAAGGGATTGACGTAATTGAGATAAGCAGTTTGACTTCATTCCCTGAGATATTCGATGGACGAGTTAAGACTCTTCATCCGAAAATTTTCGGCGGAATTCTTTTCCGAAGAGATAACAAAGAAGACCAAAAGCAGGCTGAAGAAAATGATATTGTCCCGATAGATATAGTTTGTGTTAATCTTTATCCGTTCGTCAAAATCGCTGAAGATCCTGCTTCAGACATGGAAAAAATTATTGAGAACATTGATATCGGCGGTCCAAGCCTGATAAGAGCATCGGCAAAAAATTATAAATATGTTTCGATACTCACCGATCCCGGGCAATATGATTCTTTTCTGGAAGAATTAAATTCAGGCGAAGTTAGTTTAGCAACACGAAAAAAATTAGCTGTGGATGCTTTTTCTCACACAGCTTTCTATGACACATACATAGCTAACTTTCTTGAGAAAAAATTTGACCAGCCCCAGTCATATATCAGAATTAATTACAAAAAAAATAAAGAGCTTCGTTACGGTGAAAACCCGCATCAGAAAGCAGCAATATACGGCGACTTTGATAAATATTTTGAAGTCTTCCATGGCAAAGAACTTTCTTACAATAATATACTCGACCTCGCTGCTGCTGTTGAATTGGTTGAGGACCTTGGGGAAGTTTCATGCACTATTGTCAAACACAACAATCCTGCAGGCGCAGCAACCGCAAGAACAGCCATCGAAGCTTATAAAAACGCATTAAAAGGAGACCCTGTTTCAGCATTCGGGGGAATAGTGGTTTTTACTACTAAGATAGACGAAGAACTTGCTGCAAAATTAAATGAAATTTTTCTTGAGATTGTTTGCGCTCCTGCTTATACTAATGAAGCAATTAATATATTAATGAAGAAAAAGGACAGAAGGCTTCTGCGGCAGTTGAAATCGCTAAAGGACTGCAGTGTTACTTTCAGAAATATTCCGGGCGGAGTCATCGTACAGGACTCTGATAATATAACTGTTCTTGATGACCGGTTAAAAATTGTAACCGAAAAAAAACCGACAGAAAAAGAACTTGAGGATCTTTTGTTTGCCTGGAAAGTGGCAAAGCATACAAGATCGAACGCAATCGTTTTTGCAAAAGATAAAACAGCGCTCGGTGTTGGTGCAGGACAAATGTCAAGGCTTGATTCTTCAAAAATTGCTAAGATGAAAGCTGACGAACATGGTCTCGATCTTAAAAACTCAGTTGCTGCTTCAGATGCATTCTTCCCATTTGCTGACGGGCTGCTGGAGATAATTAATTGCGGAGCTACTGCAGTTATTCAACCCGGTGGTTCTGTCCGCGATCCAGAAGTTATTGAAGCTGCTAATAAAAATAATATTTCAATGATATTCACAGGCATAAGACATTTTAAACATTAAGAGGAACTATGGGAGTTTTTGACTTTTTCTCTGCTGATATTGCAATTGACCTTGGCACTGCCAACACTCTGATTTACGTTAAGAACAAAGGCATTGTTCTGAACGAACCTTCAATTGTAGCATTTGACAGAAATACAAAAAGAATAATTGCTTTGGGTAATAAAGCAAAAGAAATGCAGGGAAGAGAACATAAAGAGATAAGGGTTACTCGACCTATGCGAGATGGCGTTATCGCAGATTTTGAAATAGCCGAAGGAATGATCAGGGCTTTTATAAAAAAAGTCAGGGCAGGAGCGTTTTCAACCAGGAGAGTTGTTGTTGCGGTTCCCAGCGGCGTAACTGAAGTAGAAAAAAGAGCTGTGAGAGACAGTGCTGAGCATGCCGGCGCCAGAGAAGTCCATCTCATTGCTGAACCAATGTCTGCTGCTATCGGAATTGGAATTGATGTTGAAGCACCTGTGGGAAATATGATTATTGATATAGGAGGAGGTACTACAGAAATTGCAGTCATTGCATTATCAGGAATTGTTAATGAAGAATCTATACGTATCGCCGGCGATGAAATGAATTATGCAATTATGCAGTATTTCAAAAAAAATCATAATATATTAATCGGTGAGAGAACCGCTGAAGCAATAAAATGCGAAGTGGGGTCAGCAGTTCCTCTTAAAGAAGAAATTACAATCCAGGTCAAAGGGCGTGATCTTATCGGGGGTGTACCTAAAACTACTGAGGTAAGTTCAGTTGAAATAAGGGAAGCGTTGAACGAAGCTATAGTACAGATAGTTGATGCTGTAAGACAATCGCTCGAAAGAACTCCGCCTGAACTATCTGCAGACATATTGGACAGGGGAGTTATGCTTACAGGCGGCGGTGCATTGCTGAAAGGTCTTGACGAAAGGATCAGGATGGAAACAAATCTGCCGGTTCATGTAGCTGAGGATCCTTTGACTGCTGTTGTGAGAGGTGCAGGGAATGTAATAGATAATTTAAATCATTACTCTAAAGTATTAATCCGCAACAGAAGATATTAAGGTAAAGTGAGTTTATCAGACAATGATAAGATTTTTCTTAAGACTTTGGGAAGACTTTAAAGAATATATTGTACTCGTCGTTCTTCTTATAACTAGCTTATTTGCACTCTCTCTGAATAAAACCCCGGCAGTAAAAAACGTAAGAGCATTAGCCTTCGGCAGTTTTGCAGCCGTCACTTCTGTTGTTTCAGACCTGACTAATATCGCAAAGATTAAAGGTGAAAATGAGAGGCTTAGAAAAATCAATGCTGAGCTTATGCTTCAGGTTAACAAACTGAGAGAATACGGTATTCAAAATTCTGAATTGAAAGGTCTTCTTGCTTTGAAGGATACCACAAGCTATCCTTTAATTCCCGCAGACGTAGTCTCAAAATCTTTGACAACATCTCAAAGCACTATAACTTTGAATGCAGGGAGGAAACAGGGTGTTAAAGCAGGGATGCCGGTCATTAACGACGAAGGAATGCTCGGGATAGTTTATGATACATCAGATGACTTTAGTATTGTACGCACCCTGAAAAATATTGATTTGAAAATTACTGTTAAAGATGAGCGAAGCAGGATTGACGGCATAATGAAATGGAACGGGGATAACCTGGTTATCGTTGATGTGCCGAAAACTTATGATGTGCAGCCCGGCGACCGTATTATCACTTCCGAACTTAGTTCTATTGTCCCGGTGCCTCTGCCAATAGGAATTGTCACGGGTCTTACTAAAGTGACTACCGGCATCTTTAATGAAGTAAAAGTTCAGCCGTTTGTTGACTTCAGCAGGGTTGAGCATGTATTTGTGCTGGGGATAGTTGAGAGCATGGAAAAAAATAATCTTGAACTTAATTTTTATAACCGTAAGTAAGATGCGTTCCGAATATATATATTCAATCTTGTTATTCTTTCCAGTACTTGTAATCCAGACTACGATCATTCCTCTTATCTCCATTAATGGAATAGTGCCTGATTTAATTATTATTCTCCTGGTCTTTTACACTTTAAGGAATGGTCAGATATACGGCACAGTGCTGGGATTCGTTTATGGTTTTCTTTTTGATTTAATTACAGGCAGCTTGCTCGGCAGTTCGATGATAGCTAAAACTCTTGCAGGGTTTACCGCAGGGTACTTCTCAAATGAGAATAAGATTGACATCTATTTTAAGTCTTATAATTTTGCACTAATAGTTATGCTGTGTTCCGTTATCAGCTTTGTGATCAATTCATTTTTCAGTAATATTGATTTGAACACGAATATATTTGCGATGATATTTCAAATGGGACTGCTGCCCGGGTTTTACACTGCAGTTTTCAGTTTAATAATAATTGTTTTTTATCCGCGAAGGAGCTTTTCGTGAGATCGGAAAATTTTGCATCAGACAGAAGAAAATCAATTATTTATCTTGTGATTGCTGCTGCGTTCTCGCTGCTTCTCTTCAAGCTTTTCCAGATGCAAATTATCGAATATCATTCCTATGACGAAAAATCTGCAAACAACAGCATCAAAGCGATAGAGCAAATTCCCCTGCGCGGAATTTTTTACGACAGGAATATGAATGTTGTTGTAAATAATATTCCTGCTTATACGGTAAGGATAACCCCGGCTGATTACAGTAAAAAATTAAACCGCCTTTTAGAAACAGTTCTTGATGTTGATTCTGGTTATATCAATAAAATTCTGAAGGGAAACAAAATGTATTCAAAATATATTCCTGTCAGAATAAAAAGAGGTGTTGATTTCAAAGTAGTTTCCTGGCTCGAAGAAAACTCCGAACATTTGCCGGGTGTTGACTATATTGTCGAAATGCAGAGAGGTTACCCTGATGGTGTAAGGGGATCTCAAATGTTCGGATATACAAAAGAAGTTTCTTTACAGCTTTTGCAAAGAGATTCTACAGGTTATTACAAACCCGGCGACTACGCAGGAAGCAGCGGCATCGAAAAAGCTTATGAAAATTTATTACGCGGAGAAAAAGGAAATAATTACATCCTGGTTGATTCAAAGAGAAAAGAAATTGGTAAGTTCAAAAATGGCGATGCAGATGTGCCTTCAGTTAAAGGAGACGATCTCGTTTTAACGATTGATAGCTATGTTCAAAAAATCGCCGAAGCTGAATTGAAAGGTAAGAGAGGTGCAGTTGTTGCTATTGAACCGAAGACAGGGGAGATTTTAGCATTAGCAAGCGCTCCTGATTTTGATCTGAATCAATTCTCTTATGTAACGTCAAAAGATTACATGGAAAAATTATATAATGATCCTGCAAAACCTTTTTTTAACCGGGCAACAATGTCAGCTAAACCCCCTGGTTCAACATTTAAACCGCTCGAAGCTATTGCTGCGCTTGATATGGGAGTAATAAATACTTCTACAACTTTTACATGCAGAGGAGGCGGAATATTCTACGGCAGATTTTTTAAGTGCGATGCAGTTCACGGTACTTTGAACGTAGTTCACGCAATAGAGCACTCGTGTAATAATTTTTTTTATAATTTAATTTACAAGATAGGAATTGATAAATGGCATGAGTATGCTTTGAGGTTTGGTTTTGGACAGGAAACACATCTTGACATTGGCAGCGAAACAGCCGGGATGATACCCGATTCAAAATATTATGAAAAACTTTACGGGCCCAACTGGCCCAAAAGTATTATGGCAAGTTTAGGCATCGGTCAGGGTGAAGTAAATGTCACACCAATACAGCTTGCACAATACTGTTCTCTCATTGCAAACGATGGGGTAAGTTATTCGCCGCATTTAGTGAAAGGTTATATTGATAATCTCACGCATAAATTTATTGCCCTCCATAATTCAAAAAAAATCGATGTTCATATTGATAAAAAAATTTTTGATATTGTAAAGCAAGGGATGTTTCTTGTTGTGAATGGTTCGGGGACGGCAGCAGGCAGCAGAATAAAAGATATTCAAATGGCTGGTAAAACCGGTACAGCCCAGAATCCGCACGGTAGAGATCACGCATGGTTCATGGGGTTTGCGCCTTTTGATGATCCTAAGATTGCAGTGGTTGTAGTAATTGAAAATGCCGGCTTCGGAGCTACGTGGGCTGCCCCCATTGCAAAAAAAATTGTTGAGGCTTATCTGAAGCCAGATGAATATAAAAATGAACTTAAAACTGATGATAAGGTTGCATTGAATCAAAGTCAGAAAACGGAGAAAACTCCAAATGCGAATTGATTATAAACTACAGGATAAATTTGATTTTGGTATTTTTATACCACTGCTTTTGCTTTACTGCCTTGGTCTCGCAGCAATTTACAGTTCGACTTTGAATAACCCGCTTGCAGCAGGTAATTTTCAGAAACAGTTAATTTGGGGATGCGGTTCATTAATAATATTTTTTATTACTTATTCTTTGCCGACAAATACTTTCAGGGTGATAGCAGTTCCTACCTATCTTCTTTCATTGCTATTCTTATTATTAGTTGTTGTTGTTGGGAGAAAAATAGCAGGACAAAAAAGCTGGTTGAATTTTGGCCCGATTGGCTTTCAACCAGCAGAGTTCGCTAAAATAGGTATGGTCTTCGGTGTGTCATATTTCCTGAGCAGAAAGAATACTGATATTGAATCGTTCAAAGATATTTTGTTTACTCTTGGAATAGGGCTGCTTCCAGTTCTGCTGGTTCTTCTTGAACCGGATATGGGTACTTCGCTTGTGTTTATAGGAACTATATTAGTCTTGATTTACTGGAAAGGTATAAGTCTTTTTGGATTATTCCTTGTTCTATCTCCCGGGATTGTAGCCGCAGCTTCTATATTTGGTGTTGTTTATTTTATTGTAATGCTCGTGATTGTTGCTTTAGCTCTTTTCCTTTTTAAGAAAGATATTTTTTTCAGCGGATCAATTTTTGCGATAAATATTGGGGCTGGATTTTTTGCTGATTATGTTTTCAGAGCGTTGAGTCCGCATCAGCAAAACAGGATACAATCATTTCTCAACCCTTCCGCTGATCCGCTTGGAACCGGTTATAATTCGATACAGGCAAAAGTAGCGATTGGTTCCGGGGGATTTTTAGGTAAAGGATTTTTGAACGGGCATCAGACTCAGCTACAATTTATTCCGGAACAATGGACTGATTTTATTTACTGTGTTATCGGAGAAGAATTCGGATTTATTGGAAGTGTCTTCACCCTGATTTTATTTTTAATCTTGTTTCTCAGGATTTTCAAAATCGCAGCTTCAACGAAGGATGAATTTTTAAGCCTTACATTGATCGGGATCTTATCAATTTATTTTATTCATCTTTTTATAAATATTGGGATGACAGTAGGAGTTATGCCGGTTATCGGAATACCTTTGCCTTTTGTAAGCTACGGCGGCAGTTCTTTGCTTGTCAATATGTTTATGCTTGGAATAGCAGCGAACGTTTACCGAACAAAGAGAAATTATATTTAAGGAGTATTATTGATACTTTCAGACAAAAAAATTCTTGATGAGATCCAGAAGGGGAATATTGTTATTGAACCGTTCAAACGAGAAAAGCTTGGCACAAACAGCTATGATGTTAATCTTGGAAAATGGCTGGCTGTGTATGAAGACGAAGTACTCGATGCCAAAGCTCATAATAAAATCAGAACATTTGAAATCCCCGACGAAGGTTTTATACTTCAGCCTTCGAGATTATATCTTGGTGTAACAGAAGAATATACCGAAACAAGGAACTATGTTCCTTTTCTTGAAGGCAAATCAAGCATAGGAAGGCTGGGTATTGATATTCATGCTACTGCAGGTAAAGGCGATGCGGGATTCTGCAACACCTGGACTCTTGAGATTTCAGTCAAAATGCCTGTAAAAATTTATAAAGGCATGCCCATAGGGCAGCTAATCTATTTTGAGATGGACGGTGATATTGAAATCCCTTACGACAAAAAGAAAAATGCAAAATATAATCAAAGGACAGAATTCCCGGTTGAATCAATGATGTTTAAAAATTTTAAATAAGATGACTGCCCAGGAAAAACTCATCAAAAAAAACAGCGAGGGAAAAATTATTTGTGTCGGACTTGATACAGATAAAAATAAAATTCCGAAGCATCTGATGTCATCGTCAAACCCCATCTTAGAATTTAACAAAGCAATAATAGAAAGCACTTCAGAATTTGCTGCCGCTTATAAGATCAATTTTGCTTTTTATGAACGGGAAGGCTCAGTCGGTTTTAATAATATCAGTGAAACGATCAGGTTTATCCCGGATGATATATTAATCATAGCCGATGCCAAAAGAGGTGATATTAGTAATACTTCACAAATGTACGCTTCTGCTGTTTATGATTATTTCAGGTGTGACGCAGTAACAATCAATCCTTATATGGGCTTTGATTCTGTAAATCCTTTTCTCGACAGAAAAGACAAAATAAATTTTATTCTTGCGCTTACATCAAACCCCGGCGCAGACGATTTTGAAAAGCTCCGGCTTAGTGATGGATCATTTCTTTTTCAGGCTGTAATAGAAAAAGTTAAAAGATGGAACATTAATCAAAATTGCGGAATAGTTTTCGGCGCCACAAAAACTGAGGAACTTTCAGAAAATTTTAAGCTGTTTGAAAATCTTCCCGTTTTGTTTCCGGGAGTCGGTGCACAAGGCGGCAGCCTTGAGGAAGTAGTAAAGGTTTTCAGGAAAAACAGCAGACTAAACCTCTTGATTAATAGCAGCAGAGGAATTATATATAAAGACAACAGTAAAGAATTTGCCGTGTCGGCAAAAAATGAAATTATCCGATTAAACAGATCAGTAAAAAGTATTCTTGATATGTGAGAAAATTATTAATCATAGTGTTAATGCTAATAGCGGTTGTTTTTGTTTATCTCAACCTGAAAGAAAGTAAGCACAGCAGCAAAGCAGTATCCGGTCCTGATGTCCAGAATTTGCGTACGGATTCAGGCAAGACCGGAGAAGTAATTCCACCTGAAATTCCTGAAATATATGATCTTTCCAAATTGACTATTGACTCTAAGCTAAAACCTGCTAAATTAAATTTGCCCGATTCTATAAAAGTGCCAGATTCAGAAATAAAAATATCAGTGAAGATTCCGTCAGCAATAGGCGTGTGTGATCTTTTTCTTTTTGTTGACAACGAAAAAAGGGATATGTTTTACCGGGTAAAGGGCGGAACTTATGAATTTAAAAATGTTAAATTGATTCACGGAAAAAATCACATTGAAGTTTTTTACAGGATCGGGAAGAAAAGATCGGCTTCTTCTTCCAGCGTTATTGTAAGAGAATAGCTGCGGTGCTAAAATTATGAATCCATCAAAATTACCTGAAAAGTTTTTATCAAATATTTGGAAGAATCAATCTTGCAATAAGCAAATCATAACTCCCGATGGGAAGCTAATAGAAATTATCGACCCCGGATGCGAAAACAAGGAAAACGACGGGCCCGACTTCAGAAATGCAAGGATTAAAATAGATAATATTACTTTTTCTGGAGACATTGAAATAGACAGTTTCTACTCTGACTGGAAGTCACATGGACACATCTATAATAAAAAATATAATAAAGTTATTCTGCATGTAATTTTTTCAAATGATCCCCAGCACAGATTTGTAGTTTCGAGAGATGGCAGGAAAATTCCGACTATCGGAATTGATTTGCTTGTTAGTGATGAAATAAAAAACTCAATTCAGGAGGCAATACTTCAGGAAAGGGAAGAGAGGCTTTATAAGATCTCGTGTTTTGAAGTAGCTGAACAAATAGATGAAAAATATAAACTGGATTTTATAAAAAAGCTTGGAGTAGCAAGGTTACAAAAAAAATGTAACAGGATTATTCAAAGGCTTAAGGAGCTTGTTTATCTGAGAGAATTAAATTTAAGAGAGCCTGTTGTTCAATATGAGCTTGATGAAAAATTTACGCAGCGAATTTTTACACATGAAGATTTTTCAGATACTGAAATTTGGGAACAAGTGTTCTATGAATTTTTATTTGAAGCTCTGGGTTATACCAGTAACAAAGACATAATGAAAAGAATAGCTCAGTCTGTTGATTTAAATTTTCTTAAAAATTGGTGCAGCAATGAAAATCTTAATGATGATCTGGCATCAGTGTTTTTTAACGTCAGCGGCTTGCTGCCGGTAAATGGCAGGTATGCAAACGAAGACACGTCTGTATATGTAAGGAAATTAAAAGAGAGATGGGATGATATAAAGAAAAATTACGATAATAAAATATTTAAAAAGACCCAATGGAATCTTGCTAAACTAAGACCACCGAATTTTCCTGCTATACGTATAGCCGGCGGAATTAGGATATTAGCTGAATTATTGAAAGGAGACCTGGTAAAAAAAATTCTCTTAAAGTTTGAAGAGTCCGATAAAAATAAAGAGTTAGCAAAATTTTTAAGAGACAAGCTCATAGTAAAAGCAGAAGGGTACTGGCAAAAACATTTCGTGTTTGATGAAAAAGCACAGGCTGAAATACATTATTTTATTGGAATCTCCCGTGCAGATGATATCATTATAAATGTTATTTTACCTTTTGCTTCAGTATATTTTGAAGTATTCGGAAAGAAAGAAATTACGGGCAGGATCCTTATGTTTTATTTAGATTTCAACCAGAAAAGTGACAACAGATTAGTTAATGATGTTGCCAGCCTGCTGAAAGTTGATCGTGTAAAGGAGAAGGGTGTTTACCACCAGGGGATGATAAATCTGTACAGGAATTATTGCTCACAGAATAAGTGTTTGAAATGTGAGATCGGAAAAAAAGTTTTTAATTAGTGTTTGTCAGCTTCTGAATATCATCCCGGATTTTTGCTGCACGTTCATACTCTTCAGAGTCTAAGGCTTCCCTCAGTTTCGACTGAAGGGCTGCAATTTTTGCTTCTTTACTGTTGGGAAGCGGCTCGTTTTCAGATGGAATTTTACTTTCCTTTTCAGATTCATCTGTTGGAATAAATGCCGCTGTTTCCATAACTGACTCTGCAACATATATTGGAGCCTGTGCACGTACCGCAAGAGCAATAGCATCGCTGGGGCGAGCATCAATTTCATTAGTCAGTGTAGACATTTCAAGTATAATTTTTGCATAGAAAGTGTTCTCCCGAAGTTCGTCAATTACTACTTCAGCAACCGTTGCTCCAACATTGTCAATTACATTTTTTAACAGGTCGTGAGTTAAAGGACGCGGCGGTTTGATTCCCTCAATTTCTAAGGCTATTGCCTGTGCTTCAAAAGCCCCTATGATAATCGGCAGGCGCCTGTTCCCATTGGTTTCTTTCAGTAAAATAGCATAAGCACCACCAGTAGCCGGACTTGAAGAAAGCCCTAATATTTCACATTGAATTTTATTCAAATTATTTGCCTTAACTTCTTATGTTTTAATCTTTTTAATTTCTTCAGTTAATTTTGGTAATATTTCAAAAACATCACCGGCAATTCCGTAATCAGCAATCGAAAAAATAGGTGCGTCTTTGTCTTTGTTTATAGCCACTATATATTTTGATGAAGACATTCCTGCAAGATGCTGAATAGCACCGGAAATTCCACAGGCAATATATAACGAGGGTGAAACAGTTTTACCTGTTTGTCCAACCTGCTCCCGGTGTGATCTCCAACCCGCATCTACAACGGCTCTGGAAGCTCCTACAGCCGCACCTAAAGCTTCAGCAAGGTCCTCAATCAGTTTGAAATTTTCCGGATCTTTTAATCCTCTTCCGCCTGAAACAATAATATCCGCCTCTGCAACGTCGAGCTTACCTTCAGATTTTTTAAACTCAATTACTCTCGTCGAAAGATCAGGCGAGGTTACTTCTTTCGTCACAATATTCGTAATAACATTATTTTCTGAAGAATGAGCTTTAAAAACATTCGGACGAATTGTTATAACCTTTATTTCGCTTTTTGGTTTCAATTCCATCAATGCTTTTCCGGCATAAACCGGGCGTGTAGCGACCAGATTTCCGTCTGATACTTCCAGGTGTACACAGTCTATCAAACAGCCTGCATTTAGTTTTGCGGCAACCCGCGGCGCAAGGTCCTTCCCAAACGCAGTGTCCGAAAATAAAATATATTCAGCTTCAATTTCTTTTACAAAGCCAGTTACAATGTCAGTATAAGCAGTTGAAGAATAATTTGCAAGATCGCCGTTTTTAAAATGAGTTATATCCCCCATCCCGTATTTTACAATTTCATCTAAATTTCCGATATCGTTCCCTATTACCACTGCTTTCGCATTAAGGTTCAGTTGTTTTGAAAGACTAACTGCTGTCGTAACAACCTCGTATGCTGATTTTTTTAATTTGTTTTCTCTTTGTTCGAGTACTGCTAATATTGTCTTTGCCATAATCTGGAATTCCTTTAGATAACTTTTGCTTCTTCGTGTAATAATTTTACCAGTTCAGGAACAACAGAACTATCTGTTCCAAGGATTCTCCCAGGTTTTTTGGGAGCCGGCTTTTTGAGCCTGATTACTTCAGTTAAACTTTCAAAAGAAGCAGCTTGTTTTTCCTCAATAATTTTTTTCTTTGCAGCCATAATGCCTTTCAGTGATGCATACCTTGGTTCGTTAAGACCTTTTTGTGCGGTAATTACTGCAGGTAGTTTTGCTTCAACAACTTCTTTTCCGCCTTCTATTTCTCTTTCAGCAATAATTTTATCACCATCAATTTTTAAGTTAACAACTACTGCTATGCAGGAATAACCAAGCATTGATGCCGTCAACTGACCGGTTATTGCATTATCATAATCTACCGACTGCTTGCCAAAGAAAACCAGGGTGCAGCCCTGTATTTTTATTTCATCAGAAAGAGCTTTTGCAATCCCAAAAGAGTCACGGAAGTTTTCATCTTTTAACAAGATTCCTCTGTCCACACCCATAGCCAGAGCCTTCCTGATCGTTTCTTTGTTATTGTCACCTCCAACACTGATGGCGATTACTTCGCTGTCCCCTCCGAACTTTTCTTTCATCTTCAGGGCTTCTTCAACTGCAAATTCATCGTATGGATTTATAATGTAAGTAACTCCATTCGGGTCGATGGTTTTTTCATCTTTTGCTATATTAATTTTTGTCGCAGTGTCCGGAACGTGGCTGATACATACTGCAATTTTCATTTATCCTCCGAAAAAAAACATTTATTTTTGTGAAAAAAAATAACCATAAATTCCTATAAATACAATGAACAGGAGTTTGTGTTTTTTCATCGCTGGAGAAAAATATGAGATATTTAAAAATCTTTTTACTTTTCTTTTAATTTTTTATGTTGCATTTATGGATGAGGTAAAAGAAATACAAAAATCTGTTTCTGAACCTGACATACAAACAGAAGACATCACAACAACAGGTCTGGAAAGCAAGGTAATTCTTTTTAACGACGACTGGCATACCTTTGACGAAGTGATCACTCAGCTTATAAAAGCTGTAAACTGCTCATACGAAAAAGCCAGAGCTTATGCTTTTGAAGTGCACGTGAAAGGGAAATCTGTAGTCTTTACTGGTAAGATGAAAGATTGTCTGAAAGTTTCAGGAATATTAGAAGAAATTGCACTTATGACAGAAATTGTAACCTGAATTTTAATCTCCTAGCTGTTCGGACTCAGCCCCCTTAGTGATTATTCTAAACCCAAATTCATTGTTAGTCCTATCGTTTCTGAGTATATTTGCATTCTAAACTTTCAAATTGAAAAGGAATGATGTGAAAAATTTCAGATCTGATATAAGGAATATTGCGATTATAGCTCACGTTGACCATGGTAAAACTACTCTCGTTGATCATATGCTGAAGCAGACGGGGGTTTTCAGGGAAAATCAGCAGGTTGAAACCAGGATTATGGATTCAAATGCACTGGAAAAAGAACGCGGCATTACGATCTTTGCAAAAAATTTAAGCGTCAATTATAACAGCACTAAAATTAATATTGTTGATACACCCGGTCACGCTGACTTTGGCGGCGAGGTTGAAAGAACGCTGAGAATGGTTGACGGGGTTTTGCTGCTCGTTGATGCAGCCGAAGGACCTCTCCCGCAGACAAAATTTGTTCTGAAAAAATCTCTTGATCTCGGGTTAAAACCGATCGTAGTAATTAATAAAATTGACAGGAAAGATGCCCGCCCCGAGGAAGTACTGAATGAAGTATTTGATCTTTTTGTTTCGCTCGGCGCATCAGAAGAGCAGTTGGATTTCCCTTATATATGGGCAATTGCAAAGCAGGGGATAGCAAAAATAAATTTAGAGGATGAAGGGAAAAATCTTTTTCCGCTTTTCGACGCAATACTAAAATCAGTTCCTGAACCTGAGGCAAATATTAATTCTCCTTTCCAGATGCTGATCTCGGCGATTGATTATAATGATTATCTCGGAAGGATCGGGATCGGAAGAATTAATTCAGGTAAGATAAAAGTTGGCGATAGCATAGTCCTGATTTCAAGAGAAGGGGAAAAATCAAATGCAAAGATAACCAAGCTTTATACATACAGAGATTTTCACCGCGCCGAAGTTGACGAACTTTCCGCAGGAGATATTGGTGCTATTGCAGGACTTGAAGATGTTAATATTGGTGATACAATTGCAAGCCCCGATAAACCAGAAGGGCTTCCTTTCGTTGCAATTGATGAACCGACAATCACTATGAATTTTATGGTGAACAATTCTCCTTTTGCCGGAAAGGAAGGGAGGTATGTTACTACAAGAAATATCAGCGAAAGATTATCCAGAGAATTAAAATCAAATGTAAGCTTAAGTGTTGAAATGACAGATTCACCTGACTGCTTTAAAGTAAGCGGAAGAGGCGAACTGCATCTTGCTATCCTTATCGAAAATATGAGAAGGGAAGGGTATGAATTACAGCTCAGCAAACCGCAGGTAATATTAAGAAGAATTTCTGATGTAATGTGTGAGCCGGTCGAGCACGTGATCATTGACGTACCGGAAGAGTTTGTAGGTATCGTTATCGAAAAGCTTGGTAAAAGGAAAGGCGAAATGAAAAACATGATCACCTTTAATGAAAACACAAGGGTAGAATTTATTATTCCCTCAAGAGGATTGATCGGTTACCGTACAGAATTTATGACTGACACAAAAGGTACAGGAATTCTTCACCATAATTTTCATTCTTACGAACCATACAAAGGTGAGATTCAACAAAGACAAAGAGGTGCACTGGTTTCTATGGACACAGGGACCGCTTCTGCCTATGCAATGTTTAAATTACAGGAGCGCGCAGTATTCTTTATTGAGCCGGGTACAAAGGTTTATGAAGGTATGGTCGTCGGCGAAAATTCCCGTGACAATGATATGCGCGTTAATGTTACTAAAACAAAACAGCTTACGAATATGCGTGCATCGGGTGCTGATGAAGCTATAAGGCTTGAACCGCCAACCATTTTAACACTCGAGCAGGCAATTGAATGGATCACAGATGATGAATATGTTGAAGTAACTCCTGAGAGTATTCGGATCAGGAAAAAATATCTGACAGATATGGATAAGAAAAATGCCAAGCTTGCTGCAAGGCAAAAGCAAAACGAAGCAGCATAAAAAATTTAGTTACATTTTAAGGAGGATCATATATGTCTCAGGAAGCAATACAAGGTTTACAGCCGGAAATTTTATGGCAAAGATTTTATGAGATTACTCAAGTTCCCAGACCTTCAAAAAAAGAAGGTAAGATTTTAGCTCACTTGAAAAATCTTGCAAAGGAATTAAATCTAAATTATAAACAGGATAAAGCAGATAATCTCGTATTCAATATACCCGCCACACCTGGCTATGAAAATTCTCCAACTGTTGTTCTGCAAGGGCACGTTGATATGGTTTGCGAAAAAAATAAAAGTAAGACACACGATTTTGAAAACGACCCGATCACAATGATCAGGCAGGATGGCTGGATTACAGCAAACGGCACTACGCTTGGCAGTGATAACGGGATCGGTGTGGCTGCTGCTCTTGCAGTTATTACTGATAAGGATGTCGTTCACGGTCCGCTTGAAATCTTATTAACAGTTGATGAAGAAACAGGTTTGACCGGCGCAGCTAATCTTAAAAAAGGATTAATCACAGGAAAAATCTTATTGAATCTTGATTCTGAAGAAGACGGGGTTTTTTATGTCGGTTGTTCAGGCGGCGTTGATACATTAGCTGAATTTAAATTAGATCTCGCTTCAGCCCAAAAAGGGACCGAGACTTTTGAATTACTGGTTACAGGGCTGAAAGGTGGTCATTCTGGTTTGGATATAAATACAGGACGCGCAAACGCTATTAAAATTTTAGCAAGAGTTCTGAAAGAACTGGAAAATTTAAATATCTCAATTTCAAAATTAGAAGGCGGGAGTTTGAGGAATGCTATACCGCGTGAAGCTGAAGCAGTTCTGCTTATCAAAAAAGCAAATGTAAGCAAGGTAAAAAAAATCATAAAAGATTTTGAATCTAAAGTAATGAACGAGTTTCAATCTGCTGATGCAGGATTAAAAATAGAGCTCAGAAAATCTGATGAAACTGTTAAGAAGGTTTTTAAAAAAACTTTTGCACAAAAAATTGTTAATACTCTTCTTGCAATTCCTCATGGTGTAATTCAAATGAGCCAGGACATTCCTGACCTGGTAGAGACCTCGACTAATCTTGCTACGATTAAAACTACAAATAAACTTCTCTCAATCGGTACAAGCCAGAGAAGTTCAATAAACTCGGCAAAGAAATATATTGCTGAAAGTGTAGGCGCAATATTCAGCATTGCTGGAGCGAAGTTTGAAACAACAGACGGCTACCCGGGATGGAAGCCAAACCTGGACTCGAATACCCTGAAAATTTCAAAAGAGGTTTATAAAGAATTGTTCAACAAGGAACCGGAAATAAAGGCAATACACGCGGGGCTTGAATGCGGAATTTTAGAAGGAAAAAATCCCGGGATTGATATGGTTTCATTCGGTCCTACAATTCAGGGTGCGCATTCGCCAGATGAAAAAGTAAACATAGAAACAGTTGAAAAATTCTATGAACTTCTGAAAGGCATTCTTAAACGAATAGCAGTGAGTAATTAATTGTTTGTGACTCCTTTCTTTTTAAAATACTCTTTCAATATTTTATGAAGGAATGAGTCTGCAAGAACCGGATAAGTAAATTTGTATTTATCAGGATAATCAGCAATTCCGTAATTGAAATTGTAAAGCTCTTTATCTGATGAATCATAATATATTACTTGTTCAATGCCATACTTAGCAGTTTTAAGGCTTATCGTGTAAAGAGTTTTTGATCTGTAAATTGTTCCCGGTAGTTCTTTAATTGTTAATGGAGGGGTAAACTGCTGCAATACCCATACTTCGATATAATTAGTGTTAGAGGTATCTAAGCCAGCTTCATCGTACCAGACTTTTTTATCCTTAACATTCAGTTTTTTCCAGCTATGAAATTCACGCTGAGCAAATACAGAAGCGCTGAAAATTACAAGCAATAACAGTATTATATTTATATTTGATTTCATCAGTTAGCCTTTTTATTTGAGTTGGTGAAAATTAAAAAAAATATCGGACATTATTACCGTGTAATTATTTTACATGTGAAAAATTTTCAATAACCGATTCCTGATTTTACGAAATATTTTGTAACTTAAAAGTGTGAGAAATAAATTTCTAAAAATTTTTTATGAATAAACCAACCGTACTTATTGTTGATGACGACAAAGCAAGCCGCGATGTAACGAGGCTTTTCCTGAAAGAGATTTGCGATGCTGACATTGCTTTTGACGGATACAGCGCTGTTCAAATGGCAGGCGAGAAAAAATATGATGCAATATTAATGGACATAGGACTGGGACGCGAAATGAACGGATTGGAAGCAACCAGGCGTATCAGAAAAATTCCGGGCTATGAAAATGTTCCTGTTGTAGCTGTAACTGCTTACGCTATGAGAGGAGACAAAGAAGAGTTCCTTAATGCTGGTTGTACTCATTATATATCAAAACCTTTCGAGAGCATCACCATTAAGACTTTGGTTAAAGAAGTATTATCTCTTTAATACGTGAATTTTTAGTATACTCTTTTGTGTACGGCGGGCATTAAAATAATTCTCCAGATATTAATATTGCATAGCTGCTGAACGTTTTATGAAAGAAAAAAAAGAAGCGATAAAAAACATTGATAAGGGAAATTTATACAGACTCCTCTTCGAGAATCATCCAAACCCTCTGCTTGTCTTTCACAGGGATTCACTAAAATTTTTATCTGTTAACAAAGCTGCAATAGATTTTTACGGCTATTCGTTGGAAGAGTTTTTAGACCTTACCGTTTTAGATATCAGACCCGAAGAAGAAAGACCACTTATGCTGAACCATCTCCGCTCCAATCCGGAAAATAATTTTATCGGTACAAAGAAACACAGGAAGAAGGATGGTACAATTGTATATGTTGATATAACAGGCGCTAATATTCTGTACGAAGAAGCTCCGGCAAGATTTATTTCCGTTACCAACGTAACTGAAAACATAAAATCAAAAGAAGCTTTGATAGAAGAAGAAATAAAATACAAAACTTTAGTCGAGACTATCAGTGAGGGGATTGTTTTAGCCGACAATGATGATATAATCAAATTTGTAAATAAGCGTTACTGCGAAATGCTTGGTTACTCTAAAGAAGAATTAATAGGCAAAGTGGGCTATGAGGTTCTTTTAGACAAAGAAAACGAGGAGCTGATTAAAAAGAAAAATCTTGACAGGACAAAAGGCATCACTGATAAATATGAAATAAAAATGAAGAAGAAAGACGGGACGCCTATTGATCTGGAAGTCAGCGGGACGCCGGTTTACGATAAATCAGGAAATGTTATAGGTTCTTTGGGTGTTCATTCGGATATTACTGAAAGGAAAAAAGCAATTAGCGCCATTGAAGAGTCTGAGCAAAAGTTCAGGTCGCTGGTAGAAAATTCGATCGCAGGGGTTTATTTAATCCAGGATGGTATCTTTAAATATTTAAATCCAAAATTAGCTGATATCTTTGGTTACACCGTAGATGAGCTTCTTAATAAAAAGGGACCACAGTTTGTTACTTTGCCTGAAGACTGGGAAACTGTGGGGGAAAACCTTCGCAAAAGAGTAGCGGGTGAAATTGATTCAATGCATTATGCATTTAGAGGCGTGAAAAAAAACGGGAAGACAATTTACGTTGAGGTATTCGGTTCAAGAACAAGTTACCAGGGAAAGCCGGCAGTCATTGGAACTTTATTGGATATAACCGAACGTAAAGAAGCTGAAGAAACTTTGCGCGAAAAAGAAGAGAACTATAGGAACCTTATCAATTCTTCGGGCGATGCTGTTTATGTGCTGCAGGATAAAAAACTTGTGCTTGTTAATCCTGCGTGGGAAAAACTTTTTGGCATTTCTGCAGAAGAAGCTACTTCGCCCGGTTTTCATCCTCTTCGGATTGTTGCAGAAGAAAGCATGCCTTTTATTCTCAATCGTTTTAAGGCAGTTGATGAAGGTAAGTTTGCACCTGCAAGATATGAAATGAAGGGTCTGACACGAAGCGGGGAAGTTAAAGATCTTGAAGTCAGTGTTTCTGAAATTGTCTGGCAAGGAAGAAAGGCTATTCAGGGTATTTACAGAGATATAACAGACCGCAAACGAGCTGAGGATGTTTTACGAGAGTCAGAAGAAAAGTACAGAGACCTGTTTGAGCTTGCGCCTGTTGGTGTTTATCAGTCAACTCTCGATGGAAAAATAATTACCGCAAATATAAGATTGGCGCAAATACTTGGATATAGTTCTGCTGATGAATTAATGCAGCATAATATAAATGAATTTTATTCCAACAAAAAATTAAGAGAAAAACTGATCAGGGAATTTGAGCCGGTAGGTACAGTTGCCGGTATTGAGTTAGAATGGCTGAAGAAGGACGGCGAGAAAATCTGGGTTCAGCTTGATGCTCACGTAATAAAAAACTCTGGAAAAAATAAGCCATATTTTGAGGGCTTTGTCCGCGATATCAGTGACAGGAAAAAAGCTGAACTCGAACTCATCAAAGCTAAAGAAAATGCTGAGGAAGCCAATCGCCTTAAAAGTGCATTCTTATCTATGGTCTCTCACGAGATCAGAAGCCCGCTTAACGCTATTCTCGGCTTCAGCAGTATTTTGAAAGAAGTTTATTATGATAGTGCAGGACAGGAAGATAAACAGTTATTTATTTCGATGGAAGAAGCCGGAAACAGATTGCTCGATACAATTACACATGTTCTGGACATTTCAAGGCTTGAGGCTGATGATTTTTCATTAAATATAAAACCTCTTTCAATCAATAAATGTATCGGGTCAGCTTATAATGTGCTGCATCTTCAGGCAGAAAAGAAAAAATTAGAAATGAAAATGCTGCTGCCCGCAGAAGAAATAATAATTAATACTGACGAATATTGTCTCGGCGGTGTTCTTGTTAATCTGCTGAGCAACGCAATAAAGTACAGTAACAAAGGAACAATCACTACCGAACTTACCTGCGATAATAATTCTGTTATTTGTTCTGTTATGGATCAGGGCATAGGTATGTCAGAAGAATATAAAAAACATCTCTTTGAAACTTTCAGCCAGGAAGACGTTGGATTAAGCAGAAGGTTTGAAGGCACAGGTCTGGGCTTGGCTATTACCAAGAGATATCTTGAACTGCTCGGAGGGACTATTGACGTAAAAAGCAAGAAGGGGGAAGGAACTACTATGACGTTCAGACTCCCTAA
The DNA here is from genome assembly GCA_021815365.1 of Bacteroidota bacterium. Classification (GTDB taxonomy): domain Bacteria; phylum Bacteroidota; class Ignavibacteria; order Ignavibacteriales; family Ignavibacteriaceae; genus JAKAGZ01. The sequence continues at coordinate 27,397 of JAKAGZ010000004.1, read as the reverse complement.
AAATATTTAAAGTGCCGGGTTTCGGTGTTAAGGAATAGATTACAATGAATAAATTAGTTATACTTGTTTTAGAAGACCTTGTGCATGATTATGAACTTATGGTACAGGCATTTTCCCGCTCGCGGATCCAGTTCACTGCTTACCGCATCGAAAACAAAAAAGATTTTATTAAGTCAGTACGTGATCTTAACCCGGATGTTATACTTGCCGATTATCAATTAGATGAATTTAGCGGTCTTGATGCAATACATTATATCAGGAACAATCATCCTGACATTCCTGTTATATTAGTTACAGGCACACAATCTGAAGAAGTTGCAGTAGAATGTATTAAACAAGGAGCCTACGATTATATTCTCAAAAAGAGTTTGACAAGATTACCTTCAGCAGTTTTGAATGCAGTTGAATTCAGAAAATCAGAAAGAGAGAAAAAAAACGCAGTCGAAAAATTGAGAAAGAGCGAGTTGAAATACAGGAAGCTCTTTAGAAATAGCCCGATCCCGTTTTTTGTTTATGATGCCAGTTCCCTTAAAATTTTTGCTGTAAACGCTGCAGCAATTCGTGAGTATGGATATACCTTGAGGGAATTTTTGAAATTAACTATGAGTGACATACTTCACAAAGAAGATCACCATTCGTTAACAGATTATCCGGCAGATTCAAAAACCGCAGTACATCAGTTAAAATACTGGCGTCATATTAAAAAAGACGGAACGGTTTTTTATGTTGAAATGATCTCTCATGAAATTGATTATGAAGGACACAAAGCAAGGATTGCTTTAGCCAGAAATGTAACTGAAGAAAAAACTACACAGGAAAAACTGGTAATGCTTGCGCAATCTCTTAAAAGCATTTCCGAATGTGTGAGCATTACAGATACGAATAATAAAACACTCTTCGTTAATGAAGCTTTCCAGAATACCTACGGTTTTAAAGAGGAAGAGATATTAGGCAAAGACATTTCAATTGTAGGCTCCGGAACGAATTCAGATAAATTACACCGGGAAATTCTCGAAAAGACCCTGAAAGGAGGATGGCACGGTGAAATGATAAATAAAAAAAAGGACGGCACGGAGTTCCCGGTCTTTTTATCAACCTCAATAGTTAAAGATAATTCCGGTAATGCTATTGCACTGATCGGTGTTGCGAGAGATATTACTGAAAGAAGAAAAATAATGACTGAGTTAATAGCTGCAAAAGAAAAAGCGGAAGAAGCCAACAGATTAAAAACCGCCTTTCTGTCAACCATGTCGCACGAAATACGCACACCACTTAACGCCATTTTAGGATATACACAAATTTTAGATGCAGCTTACTCGAATGTTATAAACCCTGAAGATAAGTATTTCTTTGAGGGTATCAATAATGCGAGCCAGCGTCTGCTGAGCACTATTACACAGATACTTGATATATCAAGGCTCGAAGCGGGGGATTTCCGGCTTAAAATTAAACCTGTTTCAATAGCAAAAGTTATCAGCGATGTGATACACGTCGTTAAGCCATTAGCCGGTGAAAAGAATCTCGTGATCAAAACTGATATTAATCCGCCGGACATTCAGATCACCACTGACGAATATTGTCTTAACGGCGTGATCCTGAATTTGCTGAGCAACTCGATAAAGTACAGCAACCAGGGAAGCATTTTAATCACTGCGGAAGAGAGAGACGATAAGATATTTTTCTCTGTGCTTGATGAAGGGATAGGCATGTCTGAAGAATATCAGAAACATTTGTTTGAAACTTTCAGCCAGGAAGATACTGGTCTCAGCAGAAAATTTGAAGGTACAGGACTTGGTCTGGCAATAACAAAAAGATATATTGATTTGCTGGAAGGAAGTATAAAAATAGAAAGCAAAAAGGATGAAGGTACAAAAGCTTATTTTATTCTTCCTAAAATTCTTCAGTAAAAGGGAAATGAATTAGTTTTTGACTCAGCAACGATCGGTTCAATTAAGATTCATTTATTAACTCATCTTATAGGTAATCAGATAGTGTAAAAGATGACATCTTTACTATTTAGCTGGTAGTCCACTAAAATGATACTTTTTAAAAAGAGTGTTTATCTATTTTATTCAGAAAAGATGTTATTTTTCAGCTCAGCTTAAAATGAGTTATTAATTCTGCAACATTAGTAAACCAGCTTTTATTAAAATACATCTCAGGTTTTCAATTTCATTTGGGCTAAGAATATTGAAAGGAGCTCTTGGCTCTCCGCCGAAATAGCCGAGCATATCCATTGCTGCTTTCAAACCAGCTACGCCGTATTTGCCAGTAACAGCTTTATTGACGGGTATCATTCTGTTTTGCAATTCAAGAGCTTCGCCGTGTTTATTTTCTATAAATAATTTGTAAATATTTACGCACTCTTTAGGAGCGATGTTTGCTAAAGCAACAATACCTCCGGCTGCACCGGCACACAGCCCCGGATATAATACCGATGCTGTCCCAACAAGCGTTACAAAATCTTTTGGAGTATTGTAGATTATCTCGGACAGATGTGCCGTGTTCTCAGAACTGTTCTTTAAGCCGATTATATTTTTATGTTCGGAAAGCTTAGAAACAGCGTGCGCTTCTATATTTACTCCTGTGAATTTCGGAACGTTGTAAATGATAACAGGAATTTCAGATTTGTCAGCGACAGCCGTAAAATATTTTATGAAAGAATTGCTATCCATCTTTTCTTTGAAGAAAGATGGGGTCAGTATGAGGGCATAATCGGCACCACTTTCTGCGGCAGCATTTGTAAGAGCGATAGTTTCTTTGATCGAATCTGAGCCTGTGCCTGCTATTACTTTTTTATCTTCAGCCGAATTTTCTTTTACAGATTCAATAAGTTTTAATTTTTCTTCCCTGGTTAAAAAAGCGCTCTCACCGTTGGAGCCTAAAACAACATATCCCGCTAATTCGGTGTCGTTCCACCGGGAAATATTTTCAGCGAGTTTATCGAAAGCTATTTCGTCGTTTACGAATGGTGTTGTAATCGGCGGGAAAATTCCTTTTATCATGTTGTCCGTTAATTTGAAAAAATATTTTTTAGCACAAAATTTACATTTGCAGGTCGTTCAGCTAATCTTCTCATATACCATGGGTACCAGGCTGAACCATAACTTATAAGCACTCTAATTTTATGTCCTTCGTTTGCAAGCCGCAGTTGTTCGTTTGTTTTTATTCCATATAACATATGGAACTCATACTTGTTCTTCTCAAGTCCGATCGTGCTTGAGTAATTATCAATTGCATTCAGAATTTTTAAGTCGTGTGTACCGAATACTGCTTTCAGTTTGCCTTCCTTTACTTTTGCCAGCATTTTTTGTGAAAGGTCAAGATAATTTTCATCAACTCTGAATTTATCTTTTAATGCAATATCGTGCGGTTCATTGTATGCCCCTTTAACAAGCCTGATTGAAGGGTTAATCTTAATTAGTTCGTTCAAATCTTCATGGGTTCTAAAGAGGTATGCCTGCAGGCATAAGCCTACATTCTCTTCTTCGCTTTTTATTTTTTTATAGAAGTCTATTGTTTTTGTAGTATATGCGCTTCCTTCCATATCAATCCAGACTGTGTTATGCAGAAGTTCTTTCGCCTTCTGTAAAATCTTCTTTAAATTATTATGCGTCTCATCAACTGAAAGGTCGAAACCAAGCTGTGTAAGCTTCAGAGAAATTTCCACATCAAGTTTCTCTGCGAAAATTTTATCTATCAGGTCTAAATAGTGATGCGTAACTTCAGTAGCTTCAGAAATGTTAACAAGATTTTCTCCCAGCCTTGTGAATACTGCCGGGATGTTGTTGTTCATTAAAAGCCTCGCCGCTAAGAGTGCATCCTCAGCATTTTCTCCCGGCATAAATCTTTTTAATGCTCTCTGAACAAATTTCATCTGCGGGACTTTCTTTTTAAGCGTTGGGTTTTCAGAAGCCCAAAGAAGAACGTTTCTCATCGCACCCATTTGTTATTCTCCTTTAAATGAGTTGAAAAATTAAAATGGAAATTATTTCCTCATCGAAGCAAGCTTCTCAACTTCTTTAATTGTTTTAGGTATTGGCTTTCCCAAAACCTTACAGCCTTTTGTCGTTACTAAAATGTCGTCTTCAATCCTGATACCGCCGAATTTTTTAAATTTGTTAACCTTGTCATAATTAATAAAATTCTTAAACTTATTTTCTTTCTTCCACATATCAATCAGTTCAGGAATAAAATAAATTCCCGGTTCAACAGTAAGCACAATTCCTGGTTCCAATTCTTTTGCGAAGCGTAAATAAGTAAGACCAAACTGATCGCTTCTTTTTGTTTTATTGTCATACCCTGTGTTGCTTTCGCCTAAATTTTCCATGTCGTGAACGTCAAGCCCCATTAAATGGCCAAGCCCGTGAGGGAAGAAGAGAGCGTGTGCACCTGCATTTACTGCTTCCTCTGCATTGCCTTTCATAAGTCCGGCTGCTATAAAATTTTCTGCAAGAATTTTTGCAGCAGAAAGATGGACTGAGCGGTAAGTTACTCCAGGTTTAATTTCAGCAATTGCGGTTAGCTGCATATCGAGGACAGTCTGATAAATATCTTTTTGGATGTTAGTAAATTTTCCTTTTACTGGAAAGGTTCTTGTAATATCGCTTGCATAATGCATGGCAGTTTCTGCACCTGAATCGTTGACAACTATGTCGCCTGCTTTCAGTTTATTTCCCTGGAAATGATTGTGCAGTGTCTGCCCGTTTTTTGAAAAGATAGTCGGGAATGCGAGCCTTCCTCCTCTTGATACAGCGATGCCTTCCATTATGCCTGCAATTTCTTTTTCATTTTTACCGGGGGAAGCAACCCTCATTGCTGTGGTTTGCATTTCATAAGCGATGTCAAGAGCTTTCTCAATTTCTCTTATTTCTTCGGGAGCTTTTTTTAGTCTCTGCGATGCAACAGCATTTATTAATAACTGCGAGGAGTATTCTTTCATTCTTTTAGGATGAATGCCAAGCAAGTGTTCAATCTTTAAAATGTTGAAAGCGCGGTATTGGGGAAGATAGTGCACCTGACGCCCGCGGGCAATGACTCTTTTAATTATATCTTCCATCTCCCTGAGCGAAGCTGAAGTTTTTACTCCTGCTTTGGCAGCCCTTTCTGCCACAGAAGGCTGCGGACCCATCCATACTATATCGCTTACTGTAATGTCGTCACCGAAAATATATTCTTTATCTTCGTCAATATCTATTGCGGCAGCAAAACCGGGGTGATCTATTCCAAAGTAATATAGAAATGTGCTGTCCTGCCGGAAAGGATACTGATTGTCAGTATAATTCATTGGGCTTTCTTCATTTCCAAGCAGAAGAATAAATCCTGTTCCCAGAGATTTTTTTAATATCTCTCTTCTTTGAATGTAAATTTTAGTATCAAACATTTCTGACCTCGCATTGTTAGTAAGCGATGATAAAATGAATTTCAGAAGACGCCTTAACTTAAAAATTTCTGGACTGACTATCCAATATTAAATGATCTATAATAAATGTTGTTTGATAACAGAGAAGTACTTTTGAGCAGGAAGACGGGGAGGCATTTTACTAACTGATTGCAGATTATATAGCGGCTTGTAATTTACGCAGCATAAATAATTTTTCCTTCTTTCAAAATAGTGTCAATAAATCCGCTCTTATTGTACTTACGAATTAATAAGTTAGGCTCAATTCGTATGTCTACTTTATGTATTAGCCTTACTAATTTCGTACTTAGTTCTAAATAATCTTCAGTCAAATCATCTACAATTATCGCAACATCAATATCACTGTATTCCTTCATTTTTCCTTTTGCTGCCGAGCCGTATAGTACAATCATGTCAACGTCAGTAACATCTTTAACCAATTCAGCATATTGCTTAACTATTTTAATAATTTTTCTATCCATTCGAGTAGTTCCTTCGTTCTTTTATATAAAGAACGTGATTTGTTATAATTCAGCTTTTTAAGTAATGCCACCTTATCTTCTGGGTATCGTGCCTGAATATTTAAGGGTATTAATTCATTGATCAATTCCTTTTTCCCGTCATCGACTAAATTTATAAACCCCGATTTTTCAGCAAGCAGAAAAAGATTATGAATATAAGGTGGTTCAGATTTCTTACTATGCCAGTAATATGCCTTAATACTTTTTTCAATAACCTGATGGCACATGAATCCGAGATATAAATATCTTTTCTATTCCAACATTACTTTTGCTGTAGCAAGGTCATAGTTTGCTAAGTCAAGCCAATATTCTATCCGTTCTTTTGTTTTGTTCATAATGATAAATTATTATTTGCTAATATATGATAACCTCCGTCTATTAACAATTTCTATTTATGATGATTGTGGTTGGATATTGAAAGTAATAAGCTGAAAGTTTTAGTAGCAGAAATACCGTGCTCGCACCACAGTGCTATACCACACATCAAATTTTTATTGCAAGTCAGAGCATCAATGTTTAGATTAAATTTGTCTTTCAGTTCGTCTCATAATTCGGTTAGTAACTGAAGTTACGCAAACAATAACGAAGCAAGAGATGACATCTTTTATAAAAGAATTGATATTTATTTTTTCGAAAGTAATGCTGTTTTTATCGGTATATTTTTTAGAAGCAAAAAGATGTCATCTCTCTATCTGCGTAAGTCCTGTTAGTAATTAAAAAATAAAACTCAAAACCAATCAGAGGGCTATATGAAAAAAATAATTCTGCTGTTTTTTGTTACTCTTCTGTACATTTTGCTGCCTGCGAATTTACCTGCACAGGAAAAACCTGACATGAATAAAGCCAAAGAAAATCAGGGCAAGGGCGGGTTAAAGAAATACAGCGAAGTGATCACAAAGGATGCAAAAACCTGGAAGGGACTTTTTATTGTTCATCTCGTCAAGGATAAATATTATTTCGAGATCCCGTTCAAGGAATTTGATAAAGATTTTCTTTTGGTAACCACGCAGGCTAAAACTCAATCAGGTTTGGGGTATGGCGGAGATGCTGTTAATCAGCAGGTGGTGCGATGGGAAGAAAAAGGAGATAAAGTTTTGCTGAGAAGTGTTTTGTTCGCATCTATGGCTGCCGATTCACTGCCAATTTCTTATGCTGTAAAAAAGGCTAATCAGCCGCCAGTGTTAATGGCTTTTAACATTCAAGCTTATAATAATGACAGCTCTGCAGTTGTAATTGATGTAACGGAACTGTTTACAACTGATGTTGCAGAACTCGGGTTAAGCAGATTTAACAGAGAAAGATTTAAAGTGCAAAGACTCGATCCGAAAAGGTCATTCATTGATTTTATAAAAGTGTTTCCCGATAATCTTGAAATTCAGGCTACATTGACTTATGCAGCTTCGGCTGTACCGGTTGATAATTCGTTGAGTACTATTTCTATAACTATGCATCATTCGATGGTAAGGCTTCCTGAAAAACCGATGAAGCCGCGTCTTGTTGATGCACGCGTTGGTTATTTTAGCGTTACACATTATGATTACGGATACGATTCGCAGCGGGCAGAGAAAAGAAGTTTTATCGCAAGATGGAGACTGGAACCAAAAGATACTGCAGCAATAATGCACGGTGGATTAAGCGAACCTGTTAAACCAATCGTTTATTATATTGACAGAGGCGTACCTGATAAATGGCGCCCGTGGTTAAAAAAGGGCGTTGAAGACTGGCAGCCTGCTTTTGAAAAAGCCGGATTTAAAAATGCAATCATTGCAAAAGATGCACCGACAGTTGAACAAGATCCAAACTGGAGTTCCGAAGATGCACGCTATTCAACGATAAGATGGCTGCCTTCTGAAACTGAAAATGCCTACGGTCCGCATATCAGCGACCCGAGGACAGGTGAAATACTTGATTCAGACATTGGATTCTTTCACAATGTAATGAATCTCGTAAGAAACTGGTACTTTATACAGGTTGGTGATCTTGATCCGCGAGCTTCTCACTTACCGCTGCCTGATTCACTGATGGGACAGCTTTTAGAATATGTAGCCGCACACGAAGTCGGGCATACGCTTGGTTTCCCTCACAATATGAAAGCGAGTTCACAATATCCAGTTGATAGTCTGCGCAGTGCAGCATTTACAGCAAAATATGGTGACGAGCCTTCTATAATGGACTACGGCAGATTTAATTATGTTGCACAGCCGGGCGATAATGCAAGATTAATTCCAATGATCGGTCCTTATGATAAATTCGCTGTTGAGTGGGGATATAAACCGATCTTTGACGCAAAGACTCCTGATGAAGAAAAACCTGAACTGAATAAAATTGCTGACAGGCAGGAGACAGAACCTTATCTCAGGTTTGGCAGTGCAGATGGAATTGATCCAACTGCACAGACTGAAGACCTGGGAGATGACGCTGTTAAATCTACAGCTTATGGATTAAAAAATCTTTTGAGAATTTCCGATATGCTCATGAAAGCAACAACTAAACCTGGTGAAGATTACAGCACACTTGCAGAAATGTATAACCAGTTATTTGCACAGAGGAACAGGGAACTTGGTCACGTGGCAAATATCATAGGCGGAGTTGTTAACACAGAGCGTGTTGCAGGGCAGGAAGGAGTGCTTCATACACCGGTACCAAAAGCTAAACAAACAGAAGCGATGACTTTTCTGCAGAAAGAAGGCTTCACTACTCCGAAAGAATTGATTAAGAATGATATTATTTACAGAATTGAACCGACAGGGACGATGGATAGAGTTCTGGCAGGTCAGAGAAATCTGCTGAACATTTTACTCAATAATGACAGGATGGCAAGGATCATAAATACGACAGCATTAAATGCTGATTCATATACTCTTTCACAAATGTTGACTGAACTGCAGAGTGGAATCTGGAGTGAATTAAAATCACAGGGTATCAATATTGATATTTACCGGCGTAATTTGCAGAGCGCATATCTTGATGCCATTGACGGCAAATTAAATCCGAAACCATTCACACCGCCGGCAAACCTTCCGCCTGGTTTCAGGCTGCCTCCTCCCACGCCGCTTCCTGGTGAAGCAAGAGCATTACTCAGAGCAGGACTGACTGATCTGGATTTAATGATTAAAAAAAATATTTCAAGGTCTGCTAACAGAGAAACGAAAGCACATCTTCAGGACAGCAGAGACCGAATACAGAAAATTTTATTTCCGGAGAAATAAATCTCAACAGTTGAAAAAGGAGCGTGAAGAACGCTCCTTTTTTTAGTTTTAGGTAATACATAAAATTTTCACGTGACGAATTTTACAATTTTTTTTCTTTTGCATTACTGCTTTTCTTATTAATTTGGGGTTAACGCTTAAAAATTAGGAGCTTTAGTAATAGTAGTTTGCAGATGAGGAAAGTATTTTACATTGGTTTCGTGGTTATATACTTCGAAGGGGATAATATTGACCCCTGAACAACTGGCACGGCAAAATATTGATAAGCAGCTTCAGCAAGCTGGCTGGATTGTTCAGGATTTAAAAGATTTTAATCCTTCTTCAGCACCGGGGATTGCTGTGCGTGAATATCCTACCGAATCAGGTTCCGCAGATTATATTCTGTTCGTTGATAGAAAACCTATTGGAGTAATCGAAGCAAAAAAAGAAGGTGTTACCCTTAGTGCTGTTCATGATCAGACTACTCGTTATTCTGCTGATAATCTGAAATACATCCGCAAAGATGAAATACTTCCCTTCCAGTATGAATCAACGGGAACAGAAACTTTATTTACAGATGCCCGTGATCCTTCACCACGACAAAGAGAAATATTTCATTTCCATAAACCTGAAACTTTATATGAATGGAGTAAACAGGAAGATAGCTTAAGACAGAGATTATTAAAGATGACATCTTTATCGTTTGAGGTTGCTTACAATCCTGCTATTCCGATTGAGACGTTTGATTTTATAATTATTGATGAATGCCACCGTTCAATATACAACCTCTGGAAACAGGTGCTTGATTACTTCGATGCATTTATGATTGGCTTAACTGCAACTCCTGATAAAAGAACCTTCGCATTCTTCCACGAAAATATTGTAAGCGAATATACTCTTAAGGTTAATGATGGTTATGATGTTGAAATATCTTATTATCTGAACTTACTCAGATATAGAGATGACGTCTTTTCTTTTATAAAGATGTCATCTCTTGCTTTGCTATTGTTTGCGTAACTTCAGTTATTATCTTACTTTTTTCAGCCATTCCTTAATTTCTTTTTTTGCTAATTCAGGATTTGGCGAGCCGTAAGTTTTTTTGTTTTTAAGCGCTGAATTAATTTCAAAACATTTAAGCACAGTCTTATCAAATGCAGGATGAATGCTTTGTAAAAATTCTAAAGAGACGGAACCAAAATTTTTTCTCTCAGCTTCGAGTCTTTTTATTATTTCTCCAACTATGCGATGTGCTTCCCTGAAAGGTATAGATTTTAGCACGAGCCAGTCTGCAAGATCAGTAGCCAGAAGGAAATCGTTTTTTAATTCGGATGCAAATCTTTCTTTGTTGAATTTAGCTGAGCTTAACATCGCTGACATTATTTCAAGCGAAGCTCCGTAAGTGAAATATGAATCGAACATTGGTTCCTTGTCTTCCTGGAGATCCCTGTTGTAGCTTAACGGAAGCGATTTCATTGCCGCTGCCAGCGCAATGTAATTGCCGTAAACTTTTCCCGTTTTACCTCTGATCAATTCTGCAAGATCGGGATTTTTCTTCTGAGGCATCAGCGATGAACCTGTAGTGAATGCATCGCCTAATTCCAGGAAATTCCATTCGGCAGTTGACCAGATTATTATTTCTTCAGAAAGCCTGCTGAGGTGCATCATCCCGATTGAGCAGGCGTTCAGAAAATCGAGTATGAAATCTCTGTCTGAAACTGAATCGAGCGCATTTGCAGTCGGAGTTTCAAATCCCAATTGTTTACTTGTAAAATTTCTGTCGAGCGGAAGAGTTGAGCCGGCAAGCGCACCCGAACCAAGAGGGGAGGAGTTCGCAGATTTTTTTACGAACTTAAATCTCTTTTTATCTCTCTCTAACATTTCTACATAAGCTAATAAATGAAATGCAAGTGAGATGGGCTGCGCTCTCTGAAGATGTGTGTAGCCAGGAATGATTGTTCCTGTATTTTTATCTGCAATTTTCAAAAGTACATGCTGCAAGTTTTCAGCAAGTTTTGTTAATTCACCGCAGGCTTTTTTTATCCACAATCTCAAATCTGTTGCAACCTGGTCATTTCTGCTTCTGCCAGTGTGAAGTTTTCCCGCTGTGTCACCGATCAGCTCAAAAAGTTTTAACTCAATTGCGGAATGTATGTCTTCAAATTTTTCAGGATCGGGATTCCAGCTTCTGTTTTTCCATTCCTTTAGAATTTTATCGAGACCTGCTGTGATTTTTTTTGCTTCTTCTTTTGAAATTAGCTTTACTTTTGCGAGCATCAATGCGTGGGCTTTACTTCCTGCTATGTCTTCTTCAATTAAATTAATATCTGCATTAAGTGATGAAGAAAACTTAAGAGCATTTGAATCAAGTTCCTCATTAAACCTTCCGCCCCAGAGCATTAAATTGTTTCCTCTTCTTTTACTGCGTTTTGCACCTGCGATAAAGTTTTGTAAGGCAATCCAAATAATTTTATAAATCCTTCAGAAGCTTTATGGTCAAAAGTATCATCGGAAGTGTATGTTGCAAGCTCTTTGCTGTAGAGGCTGAATTGTGATTGTCTCGACAGAGTTTTTATGCTTCCTTTGAAAAGCTCAAGCCTGACTTCACCGGTAACTTTTTCCTGCGTTACATCAACAAAAGCAGTTAACGATTTGAGCAACGGCGAATACCAGAGACCATCGTAAATTAAATTTGCAACTTTGTTTGAAACATCCTGCTTGAATCGGAATGTTTCTTTATCAAGAACCAACCTTTCAAGCTCGGAATGAGCAGTGTGAAGAATTACTGCTGCAGGAGCTTCGTATATTTCTCTTGACTTAATTCCCACAACCCTGTTTTCAACCAGGTCAAGTCTTCCTACGCCATGTTTGGCGCCAATATTTCTTAATTCAGTTACTAATTCCACAGCGCTTCGTTCGATCCCATTCAGACTTACCGGTATTCCTTTTTCAAACCCGATCTCAACACTTTCAGGCTGGTCGGGAGCGAATTTTGGATTTGCGGTAATCTGGTAAGCATCTTCAGGAGGTGCGACTGTCGGATCCTCAAGCACGCCGCATTCGATTGAAATTCCCCAGAGATTTTCATCAGTAGAATATGGAGAACTTTTTGTAGCATTAACAGGAATATTATTTTTAATTGCGTAGTCCATTTCCTCTTCTCTGCTTTTGAATTCCCATTCCCTCAATGGTGCAATAACTTTCAGATGAGGAGCTAAAGTCTGCACAGCAACTTCAAACCTTACCTGGTCGTTTCCTTTGCCGGTGCATCCGTGAGCAACGGCATCAGCACCTTCTTTAATTGCAGTATCAACCAGCATTTTTGCAAGCAGTGGTCTGCCGATTGAAGTAGCCATCGGGTAAACTCCTTCATACAGCGCTCCGGCTTTCAATGCTTTCCACACATAATCTTTAAGAAACTCTTCTCTCAGGTCCATCACATAAGATTTTACAGCACCGGTTCGTTTTGCTTTTTCTTCCACGCCCTGGATTTCTTTTACCTGTCCTAAAAACCCGGTAGCAGTAACTATCTCAGCATTATATTTTTCGCTCAGCCATTTAACCATGACTGAAGTATCAAGCCCGCCTGAATAAGCAACAACAATTTTTTTGATTGACAATTTATTTTCTCCTTATAAATAATTTCAAAATGTTCTTTACAAAACTCAGTTAATGTTTTAAAAAATGACAAACTATTTTAGTTTCTAAAGTAATAAGGTTAAGGGTTGGGGAGGGTTAGATTTGTTACTAAGATTTTTCATTTTATAATAATGTTTCATTCAAAACCTCATTTATCTCTTTCTTCAGACCTTAGCAACACACACTAAAAACACAAACCAAACCTTATCACCTTATTATCTAACTCTCTGTAATGTCAAAGTTCTTCTTGCCTAATTTCACTCCATCGTCTTGAGTTTTGTGGAGCTCTAATATTTTCAAAATTTTAGTTCAGTCATCATTTTTTTAATTAACTGGACAAGATCCGGAATACTCTTTCGTGAATTTGGGATTACCAGCACTGTGTCATCTCCGGCAACAGTACCCAAAATTTGTTTGTCGTTCAACCGGTCAATGTAATGAGCTACTCCCTGTGCCCGTCCGGCTAATGTTCTGACGACAATTAATGACTCATTGTAGTCAACGTTCATTATTTCAAAGCCGATAAGTTTTGCAACCTGCCTTCCTGATTCCTGTGTGTCGAGAATGTACCGCGGACCATTTTCAGTAATTGTGCGAATGACACCAAGCTCTGCAAAATCGCGGCTCAGTGTTGCCTGAGTAACTTCAATACCCTCTTCTGCAAGAAGCTGCAGAAGACTTTCGTGTGATGTTATCACTTCTTCAGTCAGCAGCTCTTTTATACGATTTAATCTTTTCAGTTTTGATGACATAATATCCCTGTTATTCTTCGTGTAACTTTTGTGTAACTAAAGGAAGGGATCACAAAGTTCCGCAAAGTACTTCACAAAGTTTCTCAAAGTATTAATCGTTTGATCCCATTTTTCAGAGACTTTGTATAAAAGTTAAGTAGTAATCCTAATTTGCATCCTGATAATTTCATATATGTCAGTGTTTGTGCAATATGAACATCATTGAAAGCTTCGACTACTTTTAGTTCAACGACAACCTTGGAATTCACGAGCAAATCAATTCTATATCCACAATCCATCTTAACTTCCTCATAAATCAATGGTATCGCTTTTTCTTTTTCTACAATCAATCCTTTCTTAGTAATTTCATAAGCCAAGCACTCTCTATAAGCACTTTCCAGTAATCCGGGTCCTAACGCTGTATGTATTTTGAATGCAGAATCAAGAATAATTTTACTAATCTCATTTTCACTCATTTTTTGTTCCCTCCTTTGTGCGACTTTGTGTTTCCTCTGTGAAACTTTGTGTAACTAAAGGAAGGGATCACTCGCGAAGCGATAGCTATGCCAAAAGTTACACTCACGAAGTGATCACAATGTGAAAAGTACACACCAAGTCTCACAAAGTTTTTGGGTAACTAAGATTTTTTTAAGCTGATCCAATCACGGTTCCGAATATTTTTAAGAACTTTTCAATCTCGCTATCTCCGATTATAAACTGCGGTAATATTCTGAAAACATTTTCTCCTGATGTGCCAACCAGTAATCCTTCCTCCAAAAGTTTACCGGCGAGTTTTTTGGCAGAGAACCCACTGGTTAATTCAACACCTATCATAAAGCCTTTGCCTCTTACTTCTT
>JAKAGZ010000004.1:0-12963 GCA_021815365.1 Bacteroidota bacterium | reverse complement strand
CTGAAAACATTTTCTCCTGATGTGCCAACCAGTAATCCTTCCTCCAAAAGTTTACCGGCGAGTTTTTTGGCAGAGAACCCACTGGTTAATTCAACACCTATCATAAAGCCTTTGCCTCTTACTTCTTTTATATGCGGCAGACCGAGCTTTGTAATTTCTTCTTTCAGCTTTTCGCCAAGGGTCTGAATTTTCTTTAACAGCTTTTCATCAATCAGGTCAACTACTTTATTAGCTGCCGCAACCGCAACAGGATTTCCTCCGAAAGTTGAACCGTGATTGCCGGGCTGAATTACTTCAGCTACTTTTCCCGAACAAATTGCTGCGCCCAGCGGGATCCCGTTCGCGATCCCTTTTGCACAGGTAACAATGTCAGGTAATATTTCAGCATACTGGTATGAGAAAAATTTCCCTGTTCTGCCGATGCCGGTTTGTATCTCATCTATAATTAATAATATATTTTTTTCAGTGCAGAGATGCCTTAATTCTTTCAGATAATTTATTGGTGCTTCATTTATTCCGCCTTCGCCCTGGATAGTTTCAATTATCACAGCAGCAGTTTCAGCGGTAATTGATTTTCTTATCGCTTCAATATTTCCGAACTCTGCATGATAAAATCCCGGAACAAGCGGCTCAAATCCTGCCCATAATTTATACTGCCCCGTTGCCGAAAGACTTCCAAGTGACCGCCCGTGAAAACTATTATAAGTCGAAATAATATCCCTTCTTTCTTTGCCCCATTTTCTCGCTAACTTTATTGCTGCTTCATTTGCTTCGGTGCCCGAGTTGCAGAAAAAAACAAAATCCAGTCCCGATCTCTCAGACAATTTATCAGCAAGTTCATTTTGTCCCGATGACTGGAAAAGATTTGAAACGTGCCAGTAATCATTGAGCTGCTTTAATGCGGCAGATTTAATTTCAGGATGATTGTGTCCGAAGCCGGTTACAGCAATGCCGCATAAAAAATCGAGGTACTCTTTTCCGTTCCTGTCATAAAGATATGCACCTTCACCTTTGATGAATTCAACGTTGTATCTGTTATATGTGTTTAGTAAGTGTGACAAGTTCAGATCCTTTTTCGATGTTATTAATTATCCATGTTCCGCTTCCATTCATTCCGCAGACGGCAGAATTAATTTCTTTTTGCTTATCCAATTTAAATTTTATTTCAGAACCAATCCAGATTTTATTGATCCCGCTTTTAAGTAATTCCATACAACTAAACAGCTTTGGTATCATTCCATCTTTAATTTCGCCGTTTGCAACCCCATACTCGATTTGTTTCTCATCTAATTGTTTTTGAACATTACCGTTCATCAAAACTCCGCTGACATCAGAAACAAAAAAGACTGTATCAGCACTTACAGCAAGCGAGAGTGTTCCTGTGAAGAGATCGGCATTAACATTCATCAAGTTTCCTGTTCTGTCGCAGCATACGCTCGAAAAAACAGGAATGACTCTTTCGCTGAGTAAATCCAAAATCCAGCCGATTGAACCGATCAGTTTTGGTTTGCCGACAAACCCAAGCAGCTTATCGAGATAATCTGCGGCAAAAGTATTTCTGTCAATCCCTGAAAAACCTGATGCCTCGAAACCAGATGAATTTAGTTTTGCGACAATTTTAGAATTCAGCATCCCCGCCTGGACAGCAGCAACAACATCCATCATCTCTTTCGTGGTTATCCTTTGCCCGTTGACGAAGTTCGATTCAATCCCAAGCCGGTTTGACCATTCGGTAATATCTTTGCCAGCGCCGTGGACAATTATTATGCCATCATAAATCCGGTAAAGATCGGAGATAGTATTTACCCAAACATCTGTTGAAGTAAAATCATTTATTGTTTTTCCGCCAATCTTTATTACTGCGATCTTCATTATTGAATTCCTTTTTAATATTGCCCAAAAACCTTTGATGTCTTACAGAATATTTTAAACCAGATTATGCGATAGAATTAAACATTGTATTAACTCAAACTACTTTGTTGATCCTCTACAAGGATCTTTTTTGTGTTGCTTTCTTTTTCTACAATAATTGAACATATACGATGTTGTTTCTTCGCATTATTGACCTTGTAGAGGTCATATTTTTGTAGAAAGATTATCAACCTCAATATGGAAATCCTCGTAGAGGATTAACAAATTCTTTTCTTTCTAACGTGTAGTTTGGGTTTAAAAGTTCTTTTACCATCTTCCATACTACTATATTCCATCAAGTTCGATAGTCCGAATTTATTTTTACATAATCTTCGGTCAGGTCGCACGTCCACCAGGTAGAGGCTTCTTCACCGATGCCGAGGTCAATATTAATTACAAATTCCGGTTTCGAAAGGATCTCTTTTGCTTTTTCTTCATCGAGAGCGAGGTCGTAATTAGGAAGAAGCACAGGAAGCTCATCGAAGCTGATAGAAACTTTTGAAGGATCGAAATCGGCTCCGCTTTGACCAGCGGCACTTAAAATTCTTCCCCAATTTGCATCGGCGCCGTAGATTGCTGTTTTAACCAAAGAGGAATTCGCAACAGATTTTCCGATTAAGTTTGCATCGGATTGTGATCTCGCATTTTTTACATTGATAGTTACAAGCTTCGTCGCGCCTTCGCCGTCTGAAACGATCGCTTTTGCCATTTCCTTGCAGACAGTTTCTAAAGCATTCTTGAAAATTTCGTAATCAGTTGAAGATTTTCTGATCGTAATTTCAGAGCTGCCGTTTGCAAGAATTAAAACCATATCGTTAGTGCTGGTTTCGCCGTCAACAGAAATTTTATTGAAAGAAAGATCAACACATTCGGACAGCATTTCCTGTAAAAGATTTTTTTCAATCATTGCATCTGTAGTAATGAAAGCAAGCATCGTTGCCATGTTCGGCATTATCATTCCGCTTCCTTTGCATATCGCTCCGATTGAAATCTCTCCTGACGGCAGAGTAATTTTTAAGGCGAAGGATTTTATTTTTGTATCGGTAGTCATAATTGCTTCTGCAGCATCCAGTCCGCCGTCTTCAGAAAGCTTCGTAACGATTTCATTTATTCCGTTATGTAAAGTTTCAACCGGCAGTCTTTGACCTATCACACCCGTTGATGCGATCAGGACTTCTTCTTTATTTATTCCAAGCTTACCCGCACAAAGCGATTGCATGTCCAGCGCATCATTATAACCCTGCTCGCCGGTACAGGCATTTGCATTGCCCGAATTAATTAGTATTGCTTTGATCTTGTTCCCGTTTTTAATTACTGACTGCGAAACCAGCAGGGGAGCGGCTTTGACTTTGTTCAGCGTGAAGGTACCTGCGGCGGTGCAGAGTTTGTCTGAATAAATTAAAGCAAGATCCTTCTTCCTTTTTTTTATTCCGCAGAAAATTCCCGCAGCCTTAAATCCTTTTACTGAAGTAACAGATCCGTTTTCAATAAATTTGTACATTTTTCACTCCTTGATTTAAGATGCCTGACTTTTCATCCCAGCCGAATAGTTTATTCATGTTCTGCATTGCCTGCCCGCCTGCTCCTTTGATCAGGTTATCTATTGCAGAAGTTATAATTATAATTTTATCTTTCATTGAAAAATTTATGTCGCAAAAATTTGTCCCCGTTACCCAATTAAGATGCGGAGGTGCTTCTCTCAGTCTTATGAAAGGGGAATCCTTATAAAATTCTTCAAAAGCATTTTTTAATTCTTTCTCTTCAACCGAACTTTTCAGATGAATAAAAGAAGTTGCATATATCCCGACAGCCGCTGGCAGCAGGTGTGCTGCAAATGAAAAAGGGGAATCGAACCCCGCTTCATTAAGCTGCTGCAAAATTTCAGGCTGATGCTGATGGCTGTTAAGCTTGTATGCAGAAACATCGCCATCCATTTCTGACATCAGTAATTCCAGTTTCGGTGTTTTGCCTGCACCGCTTGTGCCTGAATATGCAGCAACACTGACTGATAAAATTTTATCTTTGAAACTTTTTACAACGGGGAGAAGCGAAAGCAAAACTGCTGTTGGGTAACAGCCCGGATTTGCAACGAAATTTTTTTCTGAATAGTCAGTGCCGGAATAATCGGCAAGTCCATAAATTTTTTCTTTAAGCAGTAAAGGGGAATTATGTTTTTTGCCATACCATTTCGAATAGAGTTCAGGCGAGTTTAGCCTGTAATCTCCACCGAGATCAATTATCTTTTTTCCTCTTTCAAAAAGAGCGGGGACATAATTCAGAGCTTCACCGTGAGGCAGTGCGATGAAGTAAGCATCGTGTTCATAGGAAACATTCTCAATGCTTTCAATAACAGAATTTTCTATAACTTCATTAAGCTCGGGAAAAATATCACATATCTTTCCGCCTGCAGAGTTGTTCCCGTAAATTTTATATTCTTCAATAAAAGGATGGGCTGCACAAAACCGGATCAGTTTTTTTCCTGTGTAACCGCTTCCTCCGATAATTCCGACTGATATCAAATTTATTTTTCCTTTAATTACATTATTAATGCCATAATCGCTTTCTGAACGTGCAGCCTGTTTTCTGCTTCGTCGAATATCACAGAGTTCGGAGAGTCTGCCACTTCATCAAGAACCTCCTGACCCCTGTGCGCCGGCAGGCAGTGCATAAAGAAGTAATCATCTTTTGCGTGGCTTACCAAAACATTATTGACCTGGTAAACTTTCATTGCATCGGCTCTTTCTTTTTCTTCTTCTTCCTGTCCCATGCTTGTCCAGGTATCTGTGTAAACTATGTCTGCATCTTTTACGGCTGAATAATAATCATTTGTAATCAAAACTTCGGTCCCGAATTGTTTTGCATTTTCAACTGCTTCCTGGACTATTTCTTTTGCCGGTTCATAACCTTTTGGAGTTGCAACGGAAATATGCATTCCGACTTTCGAGCAGCCGTGCAGTAAGCTGTGTGCGACATTATTTCCATCGCCGACATAAGCCAGCTTTAGTCCTCTTAATTTTCTTTTCTTTTCAAAAATCGTAAACAGGTCAGCAAGGATCTGGCAGGGGTGCATCAGGTCAGTCAGCCCGTTTATTACAGGGATTGAACCGAAAGTTGCAAAGTCAACAACGTCCTTGTGCGAAAAAGTTCTTATCAGGATTCCGTCGAGATATCGTGACAGAACTCTTGAAGTATCAGCGATAGATTCTTCCCTTGATAGCTGCAGGTCTTTTGGTCCGAGAAAGAGAGCATAGCCACCGAGCTGATAAATTCCCACTTCGAAGGAGACTCTGGTTCTGGTTGAAGGCTTGGTAAAAATCATCCCGAGGGTTTTGCCCTGCAGCAGCGGATGAGGCTCGTTAGCTTTTAATTTTTCTTTTAACGATCCGCTCAGTTCAAAAATCTGCCAGATCTCTTCAAGAGAAAGATCGTTCAGAGAAACAAGACTTTTGCCTTTCATATTTACTGACATATTCTACTCCAGATAATAAAAATTAAGTTGTATAAATATGCAATAATTTATATAAATAGTCAAGTAAATTATTTATAATATGAATTTTTAGCTATTTAATGAATAAATATTCAGAGGTATGATTTTGGTTTATGTAGGGGTGCTGTCTGAAAAATAACAGGAAATAAAGGAATAAGGGGATAGGGGAATAAAGCTATACTGTTGCAAAGGCGCCAATCGTTTTTTAATCCTGATATTTCTAATGAAAATATGGGCTAAATTTTTTAGTATGAGCCATCGTAAAATTGACAGGCATTTGTATTTTTTTATTGACATTAGCTTAATTATGAGATAAATTTCACACTATGAAATTAACAGTAATAAAATTTGCTGCTATTCTATTTCTGGCAGGGACAGTTTTTGCCGGTGCTAACCTCGATTACTTTCACGTCAGGAACCAGGGAGATGATGCAGTGATTGAGTGGAAAACTTCTCAGGAAACCAACCTCAAAAATTTTGTTATAGAAAAGAGAGGTCCGCAATCTCAGTTCGCTGAAGTTGCTACGATTCAGCCTCATCCCGATAATCCTTTTTATTCATACACTGATAAAGCCATTTATAAGAGCAACGACTACATTTTTATTTATCGCCTGAAAATTGTTGACAACAACAGCCAGGTCTCTTATTCTCAAGAGGCTTCTGTTTCGCTCAGCATCTCAGGAGTTAAAAGAACCTGGGGTAGTATTAAGGCGATGTTCAGGTAAAACATTTCTGTTTTACATTCCACCCTCTTTATCTAATATTTTTTGTAAATTTGTTTCCATACTTTCTACAGGATTAAATGAAGAGCTTTTCAGGATTCATTCTTTATTTTATAATTATTGCTTTTTTAATATCCGGCTGCTCAAGTTCGTCAAGATTTACATCACGGAATGATAATTCGTCAGTAACAGGTTCTGCAGCAGAAAGCAGCCAGATACGTGTGCTGATGAATGAGCCTTCCTATTTTTTTACATGGACTGTTGAAAGCCCGGTGATTGTTTCTGCAGATAATAGAACTATTGCAGTAATTAATATCGGAAACAAAATCGAATTTGTTCCTGACGGCAGCGATGTGAATCTGCATATCTCCGATAATAAATTTTCCGGCAAGATCATCAGCCTTTCTCCGAAGGACAGTGACAAAATAAAATTTAATGGGCGTTACTACAGGGGCGCTATAAAATTTTTTGCTGATAATAATTTATTATCAATTGTAAATTCTCTTCCGCTCGAAGATTATCTGAAAGGTGTTCTGCCCCTTGAAATGCCATCGGGTAAAGGCAATGAAAATTTTGAAGCACTGAAGGCTTTTGCAATTTGTGCGAGGACTTATGCACTTAACAAATTAAAAGAAAACAAAACTACCTTTGATATTTATATTGATACCCGCGACCAGGTTTATGGCGGAGTGGAAATTGAGAAAGATATCACGAACAAAGCTGTTGATGATACGAGGGGACTGATACTGACATATAACGGTCAGCCTGCACTGACTTTTTATTCTGCTGCGTGCGGAGGACATACAGAAAATGTCAAAAATGTTTTCGCTTCTGGAAGAACAGACCTTCCTTACTTAGCAGGAGTAAGAGATGGTGACGAACCTTATTGTTCAATCGCTCCCCGTTTTCAGTGGCAGGAGAAATATACTCAGGATGTTTTTATTTCACGGCTGCAGTCTGCAGGGTTGATAGACAATACTGATTACAGAATTGAAAATATCGAAGCTGCAAGCAGGTTTGAATCAGGCAGAGTGAATGAATTAAGGATTACACTTAAGTCTGGCTCTGGCGACGATAAAATTGTTTCGGTATTCGGAAATAATATCAGGAGTGTGATTCGTACTGCGGATAATAAAAATATTTTACGCAGCAATTTATTTAATATTTCCACAGATGAAAACGGGGAGGTAACAATTAACGGCAGAGGCTACGGACATGGTGTGGGGCTATGCCAGTGGGGATCAATTTATTTATCAAGGGAAGGTTGGAGTTATCAGGAAATACTCAGCCATTATTTCCCGGGTACAGACATTCAAAAAATAAGATGATGATAAAGACCAGATTGCCAATTTACCTTGCCTCAGCCTCGCCGAGACGAAAGAAACTTCTTGAACAATTGAATCTTCGTTTTAATTCTTTTTCAGTTGAATGTGATGAGAAAATTATGAAAGGAGAAACTCCTGTTAAAGCCGCAAAAAGATTATCTGAAGAAAAATTAATCCAGGCAAAGAGTAAAATTAAAAGCGGGATCATAATAACTGCAGATACCATTGTAGTGATCGGCGGGAAAATCATCGGTAAACCTGACAATGCAAAAGACGCCGAAAAGATATTGAGAATGCTCAGTGGGAAAACACATATCGTTTATACTGCTTTTTCGGTTTTTAACAGCGAAAAAAATAGGACAATTACAGATTATGAAAAAACTTTTGTTACCTTCAGGAAGCTGAACAAAGATGAGATAAAAAAATATATAGAGGCAGGGAGCCCGATGGATAAAGCAGGGGCTTACGGGATACAGGATGATTTTGGAGCGGTGTTTGTAAAAAAGATAAACGGATGCTACAATAATGTAGTCGGGCTGCCGCTTACAAAAGTTTATCAGACTTTATTAAGGATAATTTGATTTGCTGAAAAAAATAAAAAAGAAGCTGCTCGTTTCGCTGGCGCTTGCCGGTATATTTTATCTTGCTTTTACAATTTATGCCAACATAGATGATCTCGTTTCAGCCTTCGGCAGATTCAACTGGCTGCTTGTCTTACCCCTGCTTCTGCTTTCCCTTGCAAATTATTTTATAAGATTCTTTAAGTGGGATTATTACCTTTCAATATTAAAAATTAATCTTAAGAAAACAGACTCGCTGTCAATTTTTCTTTCCGGCTTAATAATGAGCGTTACGCCTGGTAAAATGGGCGAGCTGCTGAAAGCTTTTCTAACAAAAGAAGTGACGTCTGTTCCTGTCAGTAAAACTGCCCCGATAGTTTTTGTTGAACGCATCACTGATTTTCTTGCCCTATTAATTATTTCAATTATCGGTGCATACGTTTTTAATTACGGCAGGGGGATTGTTATTGGTGTTGCAGTATTTTTTCTGGCAGTAATATTTGTTATCAGCAATAAAAATATTGCGGAGGTGCTGTTAAAATTATTAGAGAAGAATTCATTCCTGAAAAAGCATCTCGAAAAAATTCACAACGCATACGAGAGTTCGTATCAACTGCTGAAAGTCATTCCGTTAATAAATATGACCGCAGTCAGCTTGGTCTCGTGGCTTTCAGAATGTTTGGGATATTATATAATTCTGAGTAATTTTGGAATAGAAAATAGTTTCTTATGGGCAGCCTTTAGTTATGCTTTTGCAACAATTGCGGGCGCAGTCTCGATGCTTCCCGGGGGACTTGGGGTTACAGAAGGGTCGCTTACTTTTATGCTAATCAACAACGGCCAGCCGAAAGAACTAGCGGTTGCAACAACGTTCGTTGTTCGGGTTGTTACTTTATGGTTCGCTGTTTTAGTGGGAATTATAAGCGTAACATTTTATCAAAAACGATTCGGTCAGATTGCTGTTAATTCAGCGGACGACTGAAAATTACGGGAGAAAATTTTATGGCTAAATTTAAAAAAATAATTGTACCAGCCGATGGTGAAAAAATTACTGTAAAAGATGAAAAGCTTAATGTACCTGATAATCCTATTATCGCTTTTATCGAAGGAGATGGAACCGGTCCGGATATCTGGAATGCATCCAAAAGAGTTTTCGATGCAGCAGTTCAAAAAGCTTATGGCAGCAAAAGAAAAATTGCCTGGATGGAAATTTATGCAGGAGAAAAAGCAGTAAATGTTTATGGGAAAAATAAATGGCTTCCTGAAGAAACTGTTGAGGCTATCAAAGAATATTTCATAGCAATTAAAGGTCCGCTGACAACACCTATCGGCGGTGGAATCAGAAGCTTAAATGTTGCCATCAGGCAAATGCTCGATCTGTATGCTTGTGTAAGACCTGTGAAATATTACAGCGGCACTCCAAGCCCCGTTAAAACTCCTCAAAGACTGAACATTATAATTTTCAGAGAAAATACTGAAGACGTTTACTCAGGTATCGAATTTCAATCAGGAACTGACGAAGCTGATAAGTTAATTAAATACATCAACAGGAATTTTGATAAGCACATTAGGATCCCTTCCGGCATTGGCATCAAACCTATGAGTGAATTTGGAACGTCAAGGTTAGTAAGGAAAGCGATAAAATATGCAATAGATCATAGAAGAAGAAGCGTTACCCTGGTTCACAAAGGTAACATAATGAAATTTACTGAAGGCTCTTTCAAAGAATGGGGATACAAAGTTGCAATTGATGAATTCAGAGATCATATCGTTACTGAAGATGAATTATGGAAAAATTATGAAGGCAGAATGCCTATGGGCAAGATACTGATTAAAGACAGAATTGCAGACAGCATATTTCAACAGTTACTGCTAAGACCGCGCGAATATGATGTACTTGCGACTCCCAATCTGAACGGCGATTATCTTTCAGATGCTGCTGCTGCCCAGGTCGGCGGACTCGGAATAGCTCCCGGAGCAAATCTGAGCGATACTCATGCAATTTTCGAGGCTACTCATGGTACAGCTCCGAAATATGCAGGGCTTGATAAAGTTAATCCCGGCTCGGTTATTCTTTCTGGTGTTATGATGTTAGAATTCATGGGCTGGATTGAAGCAGCCAGGGTGCTTGAAAAATCTATGCGGAAAACTATTCAGGCGAAAATTGTAACCTACGATTTGGCAAGGCTGATGAAAGGAGCAACTGAAGTTAAAACATCAGAGTTTGCTTCGGCTATGATTGCTAATTTGTAGATCAGTGCGTCTGCAACTAAATTATTGTATAGATATCCAGGTTATGTTCAGTTGCAGCCGACACTGTGCTCTTCCATTTATTAAAAGATTAAGCTGGAAGAGCACCAGGAAGATTCATACAGCAATTTTATTGTTATACTGTTCCTCAATTTCTTGATTTTCATGGGGGTGGGTATTATATTCTGAAAGGATAAATATTATAACAAGGAGGCGATAATTATGAGCAAAGAAAATAATATGGGTAAAGGATTGCTTCTCGGATTTATAGCCGGCAGCGCTATCGGTGCAATTTTCGGAATGCTGTATGCACCCAAAAGCGGTAAAGAGCTGAGAGAAGACCTGAAGATCAAATCAGGAGAATATCTGGACGAAGCTGAAAGGTACATCACTGAAGCGAGAGACCGCGCTAAAGAAGTCATCAATGAAGGCAAGAGAAGATCAGAAAAGCTTATCAGCGATGCAAAAGTTAAGTCTGATGAATTGCTTAAAGATGCCGAGAAAATTTTTAATGAAGCAAAGTCAAAGACCGCAAAAGTTGTTGAAACCGGAAGAGCATCAATAGAAAATGAGACCAACAAGCTGAAGTCTGCTGTGAAAGCCGGTGTGGATGCTTACAGAGAGACGAAGAGTTCCTGATTAAAAAAATTAACTTGAAAAATATATGGATTATATTTTCGTTTTTCAGATCATATTACTGTTAGCGGCTTCCGCTTTATGTATATTTCTGATTTTTTATATCAGCATAGTTACAAAATCAATTAAGTCAATAGAAAGCAACATTACAAAGCTCACTTCTGAAATTAAGCCGCTTATTGAATCAACTACAACTTTGAGCAATAACTTAAACTCTATTTCTGAGGTAGCTAAAGAACAAGTAGACGTTGCTAAAAATGTTGTTACAGAAGTAAAACAGCGAGTTGATCTGATACTCGGTTTTGAGGAAAAAATCCGCGAAGGGGTTGAAGGGCCGGTGCTCGGCCTTATAAAAAACCTCTCCGCACTTTTCAACGGGGTTGAAGCTTTTTGGAAAACCCTCAAAAAATAACTAATGTCAAGTCAAAAGTAAAAAGTCAAAAAGTGAAAAAATAGTAATTCCCCCCAAATACCGGAATATTTATTAAATCACTCCAGACACAATTTGCAATTGACTGGACTCTAATACGAAATAAAATTCTCATCTTGTCTTAAAGGAGGAAGTCTCTTGAAAGAATACGGAGCTGAATCAATTCGTAATATAGCGTTCATAGGCCACGGGGGAAGCGGGAAAACCACATTATCAGAAGTTCTACTTTTCACTGCCGGCGAAATCAACAGGATCGGAACAATCGCCGAAGGCACCACTGTTTCTGATTACACACCAAATGAAATTGAAAAACAAATTTCTATCTCTGCTGTACCGCTTCATCTTGAATGGAATAATATTAAATTGAATATACTTGACACACCAGGTTATGCAGATTTCCTCGGTGATGTTAAATCGGCATTACGTGTGTGCGATTGCGCTGTTATGGTTCTTAAATCAGCCGAAGGCGTGGAAGTTGGGTCGGAAATAACCGGTAGGTTTATAAATGAATATAATCTGCCCTCTGCTGTAATTATAAATAAAGTTGACAACGAACATTCTGATTTTAAAACTACTGAGGCTCAAGCGAAAGAAAGGATCTCTGCAAATGCTATAGTTGTTACTTTTCCTGTTATCGAAGGAATTAATTTTGATACCGTAGTTGATGTGGTTAAAATGAAAGCCTTCAAATATGGAGAAGCTGGCAGCAGGAAGATTACTGAAACAGATATACCTGAAAATCTTAAATCACAGGCTGAGTCATACAGAACTGAATTAATTGAGAAAGTTGCTGAGACCTCTGAAGAGCTGATGAACAAATACTTTGAGCAAGGAACGTTGACTGAGCAGGAGCTTTCAGATGGGATTAAACAGGCTGTTTTAAAAAGAAATTTATGTCCTGTATTTGCTGTGTCCTCATCTAAGGGAGTTGGTATAAATAATTTTTTGGATTTTGCGGCGAATTATTTTCCGTCACCCGCTGATAGGGGCGGAGAAGAGGCAGTGTTAAAAGATTCACAAAATAAAATCATAGTTAAACCAGATTTAAAAGGGGAGCCAGTTCTTTTTGTGTTTAAGACCATTTCAGAGCAGCATGTAGGCGAACTTTCTCTTTTTAAGGTTTTCTCTGGTTCTGTTCATGCGGGCATGGACCTTGTGAACGAAACAAACGGCAAAACGGAAAGGCTAAGCCAGCTTTCAATTCTAAACGGGCACAACAGGAAGGAAGTAAGTAACATTCTTGCAGGCGATATCGGTGCGGTGGTTAAACTGAAAGACACCCATACAAACAATACTTTGTCATCGAAGAATTTTCCCGCAGTGATTAAGCCAATAGAATTTCCCCAAGCTGTAATAAGAAGCGCAATTATGCCAAAAGCAAAAGGTGATGAAGATAAAATTGCATCAGGCTTGCACACTCTTCACGAAGAGGATCCTTCTTTCAGTGTTGCTTACGACCCGGAAATATCTCAAACAATTATTTCCGGGCAGGGTGAGCTGCAGTTATCTCTTGCCATCAAAAGGCTTAAAGAAAGATATGGAGTTGATGTTGACCTTGTCGAACCGAAAGTGCCTTACAGGGAGACGATCAAGGGAAGAGTAAATGATGTTGAATATAAGCATAAAAAACAATCCGGAGGCA
>JAKAGZ010000003.1:77481-103791 GCA_021815365.1 Bacteroidota bacterium | reverse complement strand
TTTAAACATCCGTTGCCTTTCTGATCGTGTTCACCTATTTTTAATTTACATAGAAATTAAAACTGAGAAAAATAAGCCGGAGACTTACAAGAATGAAAAAGCTGATCACACTTCTGTTATTACTTCCCTTGATTTTATTTGCACAACAGAAAAGACCTATAAATATTGATGATCTCTGGGCAATGAAAAGGGTTGGTGCTATTGAATTATCTCCTGACGGTAAGACAATCGCTTTTACCGCAACTTCGTATAGTATGGAAGAAAACAAAGGCAAAACAAAAATTTATCTTGTCAATACTAAAGGATCAAACCTGCGTTTGTTTAAAGAGACAGACAAAAGCATCAGCAATCCGAAATTTTCACCCGACGGGGAAAAATTAGCTTACTCTTATAACGGACAAATATGGTTTGCAAATCCCGATGGATCAGACGCACAGCAGGTGACGGATATTTATAGTGAAGCATCTGATTTTAAGTGGTCTCCCGATGGAACAAAATTACTTTTTGTTTCAGAAGTTTACCCTGACTGCCCTGATATGAACTGCAATAAAGAAAGAGATGAAAAGCAAAAAGACAGTAAGGTGAGCGCAAAAATTTTAACTCATTTAATGTACCGTTACTGGAACAGGTGGCTCGGTGAAAAGCGCAGCCATCTTTTTATGTATGACATTAATTCAAAAAAATATTATGACCTGAATTATCAAAGCAATCACGATATTCCGCCGCTGGACCTCGGGAGCGGAAACGATTATAATTTTTCACCAGACGGAAAAGAAATTGCTTTTACTATGAATGCGGCTGAGAGAGTCCAGAACAGTACAAACAACGAAATTTATGTGATTGAACTAAAGGATGTGAAAGAGAATGCAAAAATTCCGATCAGGAAAATTTCTGTAAGCAAAGGAAATGATAATCAGCCTGTTTATTCGCCGGATGGTAAATATATTGCATTCACTTCTATGAGACGAGCTGGCTTTGAAGCCGATAAGCTGAACTTAATGCTTTATAACAGGGAAACAGGAAAGATAAAAGAACTGACAAACGGATTTGACCGCTCTGTTTCTGAATTCGCCTGGTCGCCGGATTCCAGAACAATTTATTTTGATTGTGCAAATGAAATTTATAACTCGGTTTATAAAATTGATATTGCTGCAGGTAAAATTGCTATGCTTCTGAAAGAACATATCAATGACGGTTTGACGATTTCACCCGATGGAAAAATCATTTACTTCAGGCAGCAAAGGTCTGTTTTGCCGTATGAAATTTTTGCGATGAACAATGACGGAAGCGATGTTCATCAGCTTACATTTATGAACAAAGATTTACTATCACAGTTAGAGATGAATCCTGTTGAAACTTTCTGGTCGCCAGGTGCAAACGGGGCTAAGGTGCAGTCGATTTTAGTCAAGCCGCCATTCTTCGATCCAAATAAAAAATATCCTTTGATATTTCTGATTCACGGTGGTCCGCAGGGACACTGGGAAGATGATTTTCATTACAGGTGGAATACTGAAATGTTCGCTTCACAGGGATATGTTGTGGTTGCGCCAAATCCGAGGGGCAGCACGGGATACGGACAGAAATTTACGGATGAGATTTCAGGTGATTGGGGCGGCAAAGTTTATACCGACCTGATGAACGCATACGATTATGCCGTTAAGAATTTTAAATTTATAGATAAGAAAAATACTTTTGCTGCCGGTGCTTCTTACGGCGGCTATATGATCAACTGGATTGAAGGACACACAAACAGGTTTAATGCTCTTGTTTCGCACGACGGCGTTTTCAATACAGTAAGTATGTATGGAACAACCGAAGAGCTGTGGTTCCCTGAATGGGAATTTAAGGGCACACCGTGGACAAACAGAGCCTTATACGAAAAATGGAATCCGCAGCGGTTTATTCAGAATGCCAAAACGCCTATGCTGATCTTTGAAGGGGCGCACGATTACAGGGTGCCGGAGGAACAGGCTTTCCAGCTATTTACTTCTTTGCAGAGACTTGGTGTGCCGAGCAAGCTTATTTACTTTACTGATGAATATCACTTTGTTGTCAAACCACAGGATTCTAAACTATGGTGGAGTTCAGTATTCGATTGGTTTAAGAAATATCATAAGGATTAACTGCTATGGAAAATTTTGAGATTGATTTTACAGAAGCCGGAGAGCTTGGGAAAATAGAAACTGAAAGGCAAAGCTCAAGAGAAAATATCGGGAATAATAAAGAGTCTGTCGAAGAAAAAATAAAGTTTGTTGAAGAGAATCTCTGGCAGAAGCTTGAAAAAGTTGGAAAGAAAATTTCCTTTGCCAGAGATATTCTTGCTCTTGTGAATTATATGCGCGACCCTGTTGTATCCTGGTACAGAAAGGCAATTGTTGCGGCTGGATTAATTTATTTTATTTCACCGATAGATGCTATTCCTGATCTTACCCCGTTTGTTGGTTATCTCGATGATCTTGGAGTAATAGCTGCATTGATGAAATATCTCGGGCACGAATTAACTCCATATTATCAGGCGGGATACAGAGCATGACATTTTGTTGCATTCCTGCTTCTCTGACCACTAATCTGTGTGTAGAAAGGAGGCGCAAATAAATTTCAATACTTTTATGAACTTTAAAATATTTTCCATATTAACTTTAATTATACTTACCGTAATTTTTATCACGCAGAACGTGACCGTTGTGGAAGTAAATTTGTTCTTCTGGCAGGTATCAATTTCACGCGCGCTTATGATTTTTGTGAGTCTGTTGATCGGGTTTCTTCTCGGTTGGTTTATCAAAAGTTATTTATCATATAGACAATTGAAAACAGCTAAACCCGAAGAGAAGGAAGTTCAAAAGTCTGAAGAAATATAATCCGGCATTAGGTCAATCAGTCAGGTAACAGTTTTCTTTTCACTTATATAGGTGGGTTTCCTTATGAATTTTAAAGTGCAGAAAAGTGAAGTTAAATTTCGCGGAAAAGTTTTCGATCTGCAGGTGGATGAAATAGTTTACGACAGCGGACAAAAAGGAATAAGGGAAGTGGCAGTTCACCCCGGTGGTGCAGTAATCGTGCCTGTAAAAGAAGATGGAAGAATTGTAATGATAAAACAATTCCGCTATCCGATGCAAAAGTGGCTTATCGAATTGCCTGCAGGAAAATTAAATAAAGATGAAGATCCTTTTCTTTGTGCGAAGAGGGAGCTGCAAGAGGAGACAGGTTACAGTTCTGAAAATGTTTTTAAGCTCGGGGAAATTTGTACCACGCCCGGTTTCTGTACAGAAGTTCTGCATATTTATCTTGCGAAGAATTTAATTTCGGGAAATCATAACAGGGAAGAGGGTGAATACGGAATGGAAGTCCTCGAAATGACTTTGAATGAAATTGAAGAAAAAATAAGGAATGGGGAAATTATAGATTCAAAAACTATTTGCGGAATTTATATGTATAAAAAGAATGCAGGAGAAGTTTAACAGGTTATAATTTTTTATTAAGTATAGTTTGCTACTATTTCTCTGTACGAAACGAGAAACCTATTATGCAGCATTTTGAACTGATAGATCAATGCAGAGAAAAAATAAGCATAGAGTATATTTTTTCGTTTTGTAAGCAAGGTTTCAAAGACCAGCTTCCAGAAATATTTCCTTTCTTGCCCAACTACTCCGACATAAAAAGCCAGCCTGAAAAAAGTGAAAAGATCATTCAAAGAAATTTTCTTTTTTATAGGCATCTCTGTTTTATGATCTCCATATTCTGTTAAAAAAACCTTTGCTCTTTTATAAACCATCTCGGGTTTATAAATATTATCCAGGATATATTTGTAACCCTTATACAATTTATCCAATTCCATTTTTGTAATTATGTTTGTTTTGTTCTCATCAAAATCAAACGGCTCAATCAATCGGTTTTCCGATTTTAATCTTACATGAAGATCGGTTCCCGGAGGGGCTTTCAAAACATTTACTGTGGCGATTACTATTCCACTCTGTTGAATAAAGTTGACCTGAGACTCAAAAATTGATTCTCTGTCGGTATCAAAACCAACTATAAATCCTCCCGTAACAATAAAGCCAAACTTTTGAAGCTTTTTAACATTCTGTAATAAATCCCGTCTCAGGTTTTGAGTTTTTTTGCACGACTCCAGGCTTTCTTCTTCCGGCGATTCGATGCCGACAAAGATGTGCCTGAAGCCTGCATCTATCATTTGTTTCATCATCGTTTCATCATCAGCAAGATTTACGGTTACCTGTGTTGCAAACCCCGGCGTATTTTTGTGATGCCGCCTCCATTCAATTAGCTGGGGCAGAAGATTATTCTTTAAATCCCGTTTGTTGCCTATAAGGTTATCATCCGCAAACAAAATCAGTTCGGGTTGACCTGTTTCAAGTATCATTTCAAGTTCTGCAATAATTTGAGCCGGAGTTTTTGTTCTCGGTCGCCTGCCGAATAAAGCAGTTACATCACAAAAATCACACATATACGGACAGCCGCGCGAATATTGAACAATTGCGTAAGCATATTTATTCAAATCTACGAGGCTCCATTGCGGCATAGGGGATTTCGTTACATCCGGGAATTCATGTGTCTTATAAATTTTTTTGGGGCTGCCATTCAAAATATCTTCTACAAAAAACGGCAGTGTTATTTCTGCTTCATTAAGAACAAAATGATCTACCTCTGGAAACTTTTCGTATTCGTGTGTAAATAAAGGTCCTCCTGCAACAATTTTTGCTCTGTGCATTTTACAGAACCTTATGGCTTCTTTTGCAGATGCTTCCTGAACGTTCATAGCGGAGATAAAAACATAATCAGCCCATTCAATATCTTTTTTACTGATTGAATAGAGATTTAAATCAACAAGTTTCTTGTTCCAATCTTCAGGGAGTAAACTTGCGACAGTGAGCAGCCCTAATGGAGGGTAGCTGGATTTTTTGCCGATAATTTTCATCAAATGTTTCATTGACCAAAAAGTATCAGGCATTTCGGGGTATAGTAGTAAGATATTCATAATTAAAAAATAAACTCAGGCTGTTATTTGACAATATATACCTATTTACTGTGAAATGAAACGATTCATAAAAATTTATTTTTGGATGAAGATCAACCCTTAGCATTTTTGAAATTGCAGCTAAAATAAACTAAATTATTCCCACCTTAAATCGAAAAATTTATGCTGAAATCCCTTTTAGTAAAAGACTATGCGCTTATCGAACACATTAATGTTGAGTTCGGTAGGGGGCTGAACATTATTACCGGCGAGACTGGTGCAGGCAAATCAATACTTATTGATGCAATGGGCTTGCTGCTTGGCGAACGTGCTTCTACCGATGTTGTGCGGAAGGGGGCACAGAAGTCTGTTGTTGAAGGAATTTTTGAGGTTGATGGCAATAAAAAAGTAAAAAAAATCCTTGAAGAAAATGAAATAGATTTTCTTCCTGATTTAATTTTGCGAAGGGAAATTTCGTTAAAAGGTAATAACCGCTGTTTTCTGAATGACACTCCTGTAACATTAAACCTGATCAAAGATGTCGGCGATATGCTGGTTGATCTGCACGGGCAGCACGAACATCAATCATTACTTAGGACGGAAACTCATATACAATTTTTGGATGAATTTGGTTCAACTGAAGAATTATTAAAAAATTACAGGAAGTCTTACGATGAATTATCAAAAATCGTCAGGAATTTAAAGGAACTGAAAGAGAAAGAAAAAACCCTGAAGGAGAAGAAAGATATTTATTCTTTCCAGATAAAAGAAATAGATTCTGTTTCCCCGGAGGAAGGTGAAGAAGAGAAGATAAATGAAGAACTGAAGATCCTTGAAAATTCTGAAAAGCTTTCTGTGCTGACTTCAACAATTTATGATTTGCTTTATGAATCGGAAAATTCAGTTAATGACCTGCTTGGAAAAATTAATAATGAGATTGAGCAGCTTCTGGAAATTGATAAATCATTTTCTGAGGTCAGCAGTGAGACTCAGAGCGCAATAACACTTGTAAACGATATTTCTGAATTTATCAGGAACTATAAGTCTAAAATTGATATTGACCCTGATCATCTTGAAAAACAGAGAGAAAGATTGGGAGCCATAAATCTTTTGAAGAAAAAATACGGCGGCACCATAAAATCACTTCTTGAGTACAGGAGAAAGATTGGCGAAGAATCGGAATTAGCAGAAAATTATTCGGAAAATATTTCAAAGCTGGAATCCGAAATTAAAAAGCTGAGGGAAACCTGCGGAGATGATGCAGATAAACTTTCTAAAAAAAGAAAAGAAATTTCTAAGAAAGTCCAGAGAGAAGTGCAGGATGCTCTGAGTAATCTTGGAATTGAAAATTCCGTTTTTAATATTGAAATAAGGCAGCACGCAACGGATAAGAACGAGGATGATTTTATCATTGTAAGTAATAAGCCGTATAAATATAATTCTGACGGAATAGATGAAGTAGAATTTTTTATTTCAACAAACATAGGTGAGGATCCGAAACCTCTTGTAAAAGTTGCATCGGGAGGAGAGGTCTCAAGGATAATGCTTGCATTAAAATCTGTTCTTGCAAAGAGCGATAAACTTCCGCTCCTGATCTTCGATGAAATAGATACTGGAGTAAGCGGCAGAATAGCTCAGAAGGTTGGACAGGCACTGAAAAACCTTGCATCGTTGCATCAAATTATTTCTATTACACATCTTCCGCAAATAGCAAGCCTTGCAGACCAGCATTTTGCAGTTGAAAAAACAATGAACGATGAAAGGGCGGTTAGTTCAATTAAGAAGCTGACTAAGGATGAAAGAATAAAAGAGATAGCAAAACTTATGAGTGGTGAGAAAATTACCGACGCCAGTTTGAAAGGT
Source organism: Bacteroidota bacterium (assembly GCA_021815365.1). Lineage (GTDB taxonomy): Bacteria > Bacteroidota > Ignavibacteria > Ignavibacteriales > Ignavibacteriaceae > JAKAGZ01. The sequence continues at coordinate 96,956 of JAKAGZ010000003.1, read as the reverse complement.
GCAAAGGAATTGATGGGAATCTAGAATCTTGAATTTCTTAAACTTACACACGCCTGTCTGCCGGCAAGTTCAAGTGTAAGATCGAGTTTAAGTGTAAGATCTGAACAGGAGTTTAATTTGAAAGAGTCCGCTTTGTATGTCCATATTCCGTTCTGTGATCACAAATGTATTTATTGCGATTTCTATTCGATCATCACTTCCGATAATATAAAACCATTTTTGAATTCAGTTAAAAAAGAGATAAAGAATTATTCTTCGGCTTATTCCAGCGACAGAATTTTTACTTCAATTTATTTTGGCGGCGGGACCCCCTCTTTGATGGAGCCTGGTTATCTTGAAGAAATAATTTTTTTTCTGAAGGAAAATTATCACGTAAGCGATGAAGCCGAAATAACAATGGAAACAAATCCAGGTACTGTGAACAAAGAAAAATTGAAATCCTTCAGAGGAAGCGGGATAAACAGGATAAGTATTGGTATTCAATCTTTTCACGATGATGAATTAAAATTCCTCACGAGAATTCACGACAAAAATACTGCCATTGAAACGGTGCATAATGCAAAACAAGCAGGGTTTGAGAACATCAGTGTGGATCTGATTTTTAATCTTCCCGGACAAACAAAACAGAAATGGAAAAATAATTTAGAAACCGCCGCACAATTACCTATCAAACATTTGTCTGCTTATAGTTTAATATTAGAGCGGGGGACTATTCTAAATAAAATGGTGCTTGATAAAAAAGTAATTATGCAGGATGATGACCACGATGCCGATCTTTATGAAATGACAATTGATTTTATGGAAGCAAATGGTTTTCACCAATACGAAGTTTCTAATTTTGCTTTGCCCGGGTATGAATGCCTTCATAATAATACTTACTGGAGTTACAGAGATTATCTCAGCTTCGGAACAAGCGCTCATTCTTTTGTGGACGGGAAAAGATGGTGGAATTTTTCGAGCCTTAAACGTTATATCTCTGAAATTGAAAGCAATGGTTCGGCTGCTGCCGGTTACGAAGTAATCAGCGAAGAACAAAAACTTAATGAATATGTAATGCTCGCTTTGAGAAGTTCAGGCGTGAGGCTGGAAGAATTTAAAAATATGTTCGGAGATAATTGGATAAATAAAAAATATGATTATTTTGTAGCATTAAAGGAAAGAAATCTTGTCAGCATAGAAAATAATTTGTTACGCCTTACGAAATCAGGTTACGCTCTTTGCGATGAAATATTGAAGGACATTCTTTAAATATTTTCTACTTAAAAATAAATAGATAATGCTATGCTAAAACTAAAAATTCACTGGCAGATACTGATAGCCCTGGTCCTTGCAATTCTCGTCGGATTATTTTTAACAGACTATGTAAAGTATTTAACCTGGATGGGTGATATATTTTTACGTGCGTTAAAAATGATCATTGTACCATTAATACTTACCTCGATAGTTTCCGGCGTTGTGAATATTGGTGATGCACAAAGTCTTGGCAAGCTCGGCTTAAAAACCATTTCATATTACGTTGCTACAAGCCTTATAGCAATTTTGATCGGGTTAACTTTTGTAAATCTTGTTCAGCCGGGCGTTGGTGCCGATTTAGGATTTAAAAAATCACTCGAAGGAATAAGTGCCACAGAAAATGATTTGTGGGGGATTTTTATAAGAATGATACCCACAAATATTTTTGAATCGCTTGTCAGCGGCGATATTCTTGCGATTATACTTTTTTCTATACTTATCGGGTATTTTATAATGACAGTCCCTGAGAAGTACAAAAATCCCCTTGCAAATCTTTTTAACGGTGGATTTGAAGTAATGATGAACCTGACTTCCTTTATTATAAAATTTGCCCCGCTTGGAATTTTCGGAATAGTTGTTAAAGTTGTTGCAGATCAGGCAGCTAACAAAGCTGTTCTTATTGATGCTGCACAAAGATTAGGGCTGTATATGCTCGTGGTTATTGCAGGGCTTATCGTACACACTTTTATTATCCTTCCGTTGATTATGAAATTTGTAGGTAACGTAGATCCCTGGAAACATTTCAGGAATATGAGCACGCCGCTGCTCACTGCTTTTTCGACTTCATCTTCATCTGCAACTTTACCTTTGACAATGGAAGCTGTGGAAGTTGAGGATGGTGTTTCAAATAAAATATCAAGCTTTGTTTTACCACTCGGTGCTACGATAAATATGAACGGAACAGCGCTCTATGAATGTGTGGCTGTTATGTTTATTGCACAGGCGTATGGAATTCATTTGTCAATTTTGCAGCAATTAACGGTTGTTATTACAGCGCTTCTCGCTGCAATCGGTGCTGCAGGAATTCCAATGGCGGGGCTTGTAATGATGGCTGTTGTTCTGCAGGCAGTCGGGCTTCCTCTTGAAGGGATAGGATTAATTCTTGCACCTGACAGACTGCTTGATATGTGCAGAACAACTGTGAACGTTTACGGTGATACCTGCGGTGCAGCAATAATAGCAAAACGCGAAGGAGAAAAACTAAAAGTTTAAATGCTTTAATTCTCTTAAAGAATTAATTATATGATCAGGTTCTTGCTGAGCAAGTATTGCCTTTGTCCCGTAGCCATAAGTTACAGCACAAGTATGTGCGCCGGCACTCTTTCCGCAAATGATATCAAGTTCCGTATCGCCAACGATTAAAGTTTCTGCCGGAGGCACTTTTAAATTTTCACAAATTAACTGCAAAGGCTCCGGTGATGGCTTGTGCGCTGTTCCGTTTCTTCTTCCGAAAATAAGATTAAAATATTTTTCCAGACCGAAATGCTTAATGATTTTTTCAGCCTGGTCCTGTCCTTTTGTAGTCAGCAGCGAGGTTTTAACTTTTTTTAATCTTAAAAAATCTAGTGTTTCTTCAACGCTCTCGTATAGCTCGGACTCAGCAATAAAATTAAAATATTGATTTTTGTAGATTGAAATAAAGGTTTCGAAATCATTTACCGGAATTTTGAATTCATTAAAAATATCCACGAAGTGATAACCGATCCTTTTATAAAAATCTTCTTCTCTTAAATTTTCAGAGGGTATTCCTAAATCTTTTAAAGCTTTTAAGGTCGCTTTGTAAATTGTAATATGTGATTTTACGAGTGTGCCGTCAAGGTCGAAGCACACATGCCTGATATGAGCTTCATTTTTCATCTGAAATCCTGGTCTCAGATTTTTCAACTGCAGCGGGTAAATTGCACATCTCACCACTGCAGCATTCATCAATATTAATACCGCACATCGAACACTGTCCATGACCGTGTACCCAGATGACTATCGTCGGCTGGCAGCACCAGTTACAGAACTGGTAATTATCTTTTTTATCTTCTTGTTTTTTCATAAAAATTTCCGATCTTAACAGCGTATATAAATATAAGTTTTTGTTTGCAGATAAGCATATAAAAAATACCTCGTTTGCTGTATGTTTTTTATTTAGATTTCTCTTAAAATTAATAAAAACAAAATAGGAGTTCTCTTATGAAAAATTTTCGTGCACTTTTTATTCTCTTTTCTCTGTTAGTTCTCTACGGTATGCAGACAGCAATCTATGCACAGAGCAGCCCGGTGATGTTTTTCTGCGAAAGGTATGATTCAAAATATGGAGAGGTCGGGGTCAGCGACAGATTTACAACCGGTTATCTTACGGTAATGGTAAAGTCTAATGACCCGCTTGGTCTTACAGATTGTCACATTCAGTTTGACAAATTTAACCCGGACACCTATGGTTTTGAATATTATAAAAAATTCGATTTTGTAGTAAGACCTAGTATGAAATATATTTATTTTTCCAAGAATGAAAATGCAGATATGAAGTTTGAAGAACCGGGGATTTATAGGGTCTTTTTACTTGACTCAAAGGATAGAACAGTAGCCAGCGCTTTGATTGAGATAATCCGCTGAGAGCCAGGAATTATTCAAAAAAGCGGTGTACAGAAATGTACCCGCTTTTTTATTTTTAAATAATCATAAAATTAGTACCTGCTATTTATATTTCATTAAATTGCAGATTGAAAAAATTAAATTGGTGAAGACTCAATGAAAAATAAATTTGATGTAATAATTGTAGGCGCCGGACCTATCGGGCTTAGATGCGGCATCGAAGCAGTTAAAAGAAAGCTTACTTACCTGATAATCGAAAAAGGATGCCTGGTCAATTCGATTTATTGTTACCCGACAAACATGACATTCTTTTCTACTTCAGAAAGATTAGAAATCGGTGGTGTGCCCTTTGTTTCTCACGGCGATAAACCTACAAGGAGAGAAGCTCTTGAATATTACAGAAGAGTAAAAGATTCCTGGAACCTGAATGTCAATACTTATGAGAAAGTGAAAAATGTTCTTGGCAGCAAAAATAATTTTATTGTTGAAACGAACAGAGATGAATATTTATGCAACAATTTAATAATTGCCACGGGTTTTTATGATACACCTCACCTTATGAATGTCCCGGGTGAAAACCTGCCAAAAGTAAAACATTATTTCAGTGAAGCACACCCCGTTTCTTATCTGGATATTATCGTTGTCGGTGCAGGAAATTCTGCTGTAGATGTAGCCCTTGAAACTTACAGGCGCGGCTCTAAAGTAACAATGGTCATTCGAGAGGATAAATTAAAAAACAGTGTTAAATACTGGGTTAAGCCGGATATTGAAAACCGGATAAAAGAAGGGGCCATAAAAGCTTTTTTTAATTCGACTATTTCCGAGATCAGGGATGATGAGGTTGACATCAAGACTCCCGATGGAATCATAATTTTAAAAAATGATTTTGTTTTTGCAATGACCGGATACGAGCCGGACTTTCGTTTTTTAAAAACCCTTGGCGTTGATATTTCAGATGATGAATCAAAAACTCCTTCTTTCAATGAGGAAACTTTTGAAACGAATAAGAAAGGAATTTATCTTGCCGGTGTAGTTTGCGGCGGAATGGAAACAGGAAAATGGTTTATAGAAAATTCCCGCGATCATGCCATAAACATTTTTGATCATATTTTGAGCAATAATTAATGCATAGATAGAAACTTTCATTTGCCTGTGGACTTCGATTTTTGTAAACCAGAATAATGTCAGAATTGAATCCAACTCAATTAAAGTTTATTTTTAAACAGTACTAATGAGAAAAATTATTATTTATAAAGAAGGAAATTAAAATGTTAAAGAAACTACAAGAGTTGCTTGGAAAAGAAGCTGATGAACTGCTTGGTTATAAAGCTAAATTTCCTAAAGAAAAATTGCATCTGCCGGGGCCAGATTTTGTTGACAGAATTTTTGCTCAATCTGACAGAAATATTAACGTACTGAAAAACCTGCAATGGCTGTTCAAGTCCGGTCGTCTTGCGGGGACGGGTTACGTTTCAATTCTTCCAGTTGATCAGGGAATAGAACACAGCGCCGGCGCTTCGTTTGCACCGAACCCGGAATATTTTGATCCTGAAAATATTGTTAAGCTCGCTATAGAAGGAGGATGCAACGCTGTTGCTTCAACACTTGGCGTGCTTGGAAGCGTATCAAGAAAATATGCGCACAAAATTCCTTTTATTGTAAAGATAAATCACAATGAGCTTCTGACTTACCCAAACAAATTTGACCAGATAATGTTTGCAGGTGTTGAGCAAGCCCGCGATCTGGGCGCGGCTGCGGTCGGTGCTACAATTTATTTCGGTTCCGAAGAAAGTGCCAGACAAATAATTGAAGTAAGCCAGGCATTTCAATATGCTCATGAAATGGGACTTGCAACTGTTCTATGGTGTTATCTGAGGAACTCTGCTTTTAAAACAAGCGATGCTGATTATCACACAGCAGCAGATCTGACAGGTCAGGCAAACCATCTTGGTGTTACAATTGAAGCTGATATAATAAAACAAAAACTGCCTGATTGCAACGGAGGCTTCAACGCATTAAAGTTCGGAAAGACAAGTAAAAAAGTCTACAGTGATCTGACAACAGATAATCCTATTGATCTTACCCGTTACCAGGTAATTAATAATTATATGGGACGTGCAGGATTAATCAACAGCGGCGGCGCTTCCGGCGAAAATGATTTTGCCGAAGCTGCAAAGACTGCTGTTATAAATAAACGTGCAGGAGGTATGGGATTAATTTCAGGGAGAAAAGCTTTCCAGCGCCCGATGAAAGACGGCGTACAGCTTTTAAATCTTATTCAGGATGTTTATTTATCTAAGGAAGTAACCGTAGCTTAGAAGAAGAAAGTAAAATCAAAAACGCCCCGATAAAATAAATTATCGGGGCGTTTTTATTTTAAACTTAACACAGAGTCATTTGGTTAAAAGATAGTCTGCAATTTTTCCAAGGTCTTTTATATTGATATTGTTGAACGAAGGCATAATATAGCTTTTATATTTTTGCTGATATTGTACAAAACGCTCAGAGTCCATAAAGGAAGATGGATTTCTGAGATAATTAATCAGGTCATCCCTTGACCAATATTTTTTGAGATTTGCTAAGGGCGGACCTTTATCTGTTCCACCTAAATCGTTTCCATGGCAAGTGGTGCAGCCAAAAGATGAGATCATTTCTTCTGCTGTTATTGGCTGATTACTAGTTTGCGGTGCTTGTTCTGTCATGCCTGTTGTTCTTTGTGGAGTTTTGTTGAATATTCCCTCGTCGGTAACCCTTGATAAAATAAACAGGATCAGGAATAAACCTAAAAATACTGCAACCCATATTTGTGGTTTAGTCATATAAATAAACCTCATTTAATTAAACTCACAATATCAATATAGCTTGTATACAAAAGAGTAGCAAATGACGAGTGAACCGGAAATTTCTAATAAAAAAATCTGACCGGCACTAAGTGCTTTGTTTGTTATTTAATAACAAACGAAGCATTTACCACGGCAGTAATTTCTTTTTCGATAGAGCTTAAATCATTAATGCCGTAATCCGAAACCTGATTAGACAAACGCGGAGTGATTTGTATTACTCCCATTCTTGCGTCTCTCAGAGTTCCAATTTCTCTTCCGGTTGCTTTAGCAATTTTTTCGGCTCTTGTCATCGCATCTTTTGCGGCTTCAGATTGTATTTCAATTTTTAATTCGGAAAGTTTTGTATAATGATATTCCGGCATATCAAGCTGCAAATTTACCCCGCGCTCTACGACCGAAGGAATATCAAGCGAAATAGCTTTTATCTTGTTAACATCCGTTGATTTAATCTGGAATTTTTGGTTGTAGTTATATCCTCTTATTATGTTAGTCTGATATCCGTTCTGCCCCATCTGGTATACCGGGTAGCTGTTAATTGTAAAAAATTCGATTTTGTCTTTAGTAAAACCTTTTGAAGAAAGATATTCAACAAGCCGGGGTATTTCTCTTTTCAATTCTTTGTAAGCTGCTTCGGCTGTTGGTTCTTCAATTGATACTGTTCCCCTCAGAACACCGAGGTCTGAGATGATATCTCTTTTTGCTGAACCTGTTACGTTTATCACCTGGTTAGAATTGTAGTTTGATTTCCAGGTCAGCGCAAAAATTATAACACCAAGGAGAAAACTTACACTGAGTATTGCGTAGGGTAAAATATTGTTGTTTTTATTTTCCATGTTCATAGCCCTCTTGTTTTAAAAGATAAAAATTTTTCTCTTTGCTGAAAAATAATATAATTGCAAATTAATATCTTGTTATATTGCTCAAAGAAATATAAGATAAAAAATGCAGCAGAACCGTTTAGCAAAAGAGAAAAGCCCATATCTTCTTCAGCATGCAAATAATCCTGTTGATTGGTATCCGTGGTGCGAAGAAGCTTTTGAAAGGGCAAAAAAAGAAAATAAGCCTGTCTTTCTCTCGATCGGATATTCTACTTGTCACTGGTGCCACGTGATGGAACACGAGTCCTTCGAAGATGATGAGGTTGCAGTATTAATGAATGACGCTTTTGTTTCGATAAAAGTTGATAGAGAAGAAAGACCGGACATTGACGGAATTTATATGACAGTTTGCCAGATGCTTACCGGCAGCGGCGGATGGCCATTAACAATTATTATGACGCCGGATAAAAAGCCTTTCTTCGCGGGAACATATTTTCCCAAAGGAAACCGTTTCGGGAGAGCAGGAATGATCGAGATTATTCCGCAGATAAAAGAGCTTTGGCTAAACCAGAGAGATGAAGTCTTAAAATCTGCTGAACAAATTTCATCTGCGCTTTCAAGAACAACAATTTCAAATCCTCAAATTCTTTTAGATGAAAAAATTTTTGAACGGGCTTATGACGATTTAAGAAAAGCATTTGATTCCCGCTTCGGTGGTTTTGGTCATGCACCTAAATTTCCCACGCCTCACAATTTATTTTTTTTGCTGAGGTACTGGAAAAGAACCCGGCTCGCCTCGCTGCGAAGCGGGCGGCTGCTGGACAATGAAGCTTTAGAAATGGTAAAGAAAACCCTTACTGAAATGAGGAAAGGAGGAATTTTTGATCAGATCGGTTTTGGTTTTCACAGGTATTCTACAGATGAGAAATGGCTCGTTCCGCACTTTGAAAAAATGCTTTATGACCAGGCATTGCTTACCCTTGCTTATGTTGAAACTTACCAGGTGACAAAAGAAGAAATTTTCAGGAGAACAGCAGGAGAAATTTTAGAATATGTAATGCGTGATATGACTTCACCTGAGGGAGGGTTTTATTCAGCAGAAGATGCTGACAGTGAGGGCGAGGAAGGGAAATTTTATTTATGGGATGAGGATGAACTGCATGAAACCCTGGGAGAAGATTTTCTGCTCGTTAAAAAAATATTTAATACGCATAAAGAAGGTAACTTTGTTGATCCAGTACAGGGAGCTGCTTCAGGGAAGAATATTCTTCATCTTAAAAAATCTTTTGAGGAATTATCAAGAGAAACAGGAATAGAAAAAAAAGAACTTAGAATTAAAATTGAATCTATCAGGGAAAAATTATTTGACGCAAGAAAGAAAAGAATTCATCCCTATAAAGATGACAAAATCTTAACGGACTGGAACGGATTGATGATCTCAGCATTTGCAAAAGCAGCACAGGTTTTTGATGAAAAGAAATATACCGAGAGAGCAGAAAAAGCTGCAGAGTTTGTTGAAAAAAATTTAATGACGAAAGAAGGAAAGCTCCTGCATCGTTTTAGAAAAGGTGAAGCCGGGATTCCCGCACATATTGATGACTATGCTTTTTTTATCGCAGCTCTCCTGGACCTGTATGAAACAACTTTTGACATTAAATATCTCAAGTCTGCTATCCGGATGCAAAAAACATTACTTGAACATTTTTGGGATGATAAAGACGGAGGGTTTTATTTTACCGGTGATGAAGGTGAAAAATTACTTATCAGGCAGAAAGAAATTTATGATGGGGCAGTTCCTTCAGGGAATTCAATTTCATTGCTCAATTTATTACGCCTTGGCAGATTCACCGGGGACAGTGATTTTGAAAAAAAAGCAGATTATCTGGTGAAAGCATTTTCCGGTATAGTTTCAAAATCTGCTTCTGCTTTTACACAGTTTTTGTGCGGTCTCGATTTTGCACTGGGGCGTTCGAAAGAAATAATTATCACCGGTAAAAAGTATGATTCCGGAACTGAAAAAATGTTAAATTCCGTAAAAGAAAAATTTATTCCAAATAAAATTTTAATTTTCAAAGAAGAAGGGAGGGAAGATATTTCTGAAATTGCAGGGTTTACAAGAGGCCACCAAATGAAGAACGGAAAAGCAACCGCCTATATTTGTGAGAATTATAATTGCAAAATGCCGGTCACAGATTTATCCGGTATAGATGAGCTGTTAAAATAATATTATGAGCAACCTTAAAAAAGAAATAGTAATCCAGGTTAAAAAAAAGAGGATGCGTATACCGCTTCCTAAAAAGCCGCCGAAAATAATTAATACAAAGAAGTCTTATGACAGGAAGAAAGAAAAAGATAAACTCAGAAGAAATGAAGAAGAGGAATGATTCCAAATGCTGAAAGCGTCTGTTATAATTTCTTTTTACAACCGTATTGATTATTTACGATTAGTGCTTGCTGGTTTTGAAAGGCAGACCTTCCGCAATTTTGAAATTATTATTGCTGACGATGGTTCCACTGAAGAAGTTGTGACAGAAATTGAAAAATTATCCCGACAAATTTCTTTTTCACTAATTCATGTCTGGCATGAAGATAAAGGGTTCAGAAAAAATAAAATATTAAACAGAGCTGTTCTTGCTTCAAATTCTGAATATCTGATTTTTATTGACGGAGATTGCGTCCCGCACAGAGAATTTGTTAAAGAACATATCAGTTTTAGCTCACCTAAAAAATGTTTGACAGGCAGGCGCGTAAATCTATCAGAAAAATTCACCGGCAAATTGAATGAAGAAAATATTAAAAAAGGCTACCTTGAAAACTCATTGTACCAGATGATCATAGATGGGTTATTTGGGAAATCAGATTATGTTGAAAGAGGCTTTTATGTTAAAAATAATTATCTAAGAAAATATTTAAATAAAAAGAAACGCGGCTTACTTGGGTGTAATTTTTCTATTTACAAAAATGATTTACTTAATGTGAATGGTTTTGATGAAAGGTATGAGCTGCCTTCTGTCGGAGAGGATAGTGATGTTCAATTCAGATTGGGATTGAACGGTGTAGATGTTGCCTCAATCAGTAACATTGCAATACAGTACCATCTCTATCACAAGCTTCTTGCCCGTCCACAGATAAACCTTGATCTTTTTGATGAAATTAAAAAATCTGCCCGGGCATATACCCCTTTTGGAATAAAGCAGGTAAAATATTTTTAGAAGATATTGCGTAATAACTCTATTGGCTTTATATTTGAAACCATATTTTCCTATTAGCCTAAATTATTAAGGTAAATTATGTTAGATGACTTAGATATTAAGATTCTCAATTTGCTTCAGAATAATGCAAGGATAAAAAGAAATGAGATAGCAGAAATTGTTGGATTATCTCTTCCTTCAGCAAGTGAAAGGTTGAATAAACTGGAAGAGAAAGGATACATAAAAGGATACTACACAAAATTAAACCGGAAGGCTTTTGGTTATGATATTCTGGCTTATGTTTTTGTTACTATGGAATCTTCAAAACATTATAAAACATTAATCCACAAGGTTGAAAAAATTCCGGAAATAATTGAATGTCATTCTGTGCTTGGTGAAGGGTCTCATTTGTTAAAGACAGTTGCAAAAAACACTGAAGCGCTTGAAAAACTACTGGGCGAAATTCAATCTTGGCCCGGCGTAATATCAACTAAAACAACTTTTATATTATCAACAATAAAAGAAACAACGGAAATAAATATTAATTAATCTTTTAATCAATTAATCAAAAGGTAAAATATGGCAAAGTCAGTTTCCCCCATTGAAAATGTCCTGAAGTATATAAAAGCCAACGGGATAAAATTTGTTGATCTGAAATTCATGGATTTTCCCGGGCAGTGGCAGCATTTCACTGTACCGGTTACACAGTTTGATGCTGGTTCGTTTGATGACGGATTCGGGTTTGATGGTTCTTCTATTCGCGGATGGAAAGCCATAAATGAAAGTGATATGATCATTATTCCTGACCCGGCTACAATGTTCCTTGATCCATTCGTGGACATTCCAACCGTGAGCCTGGTATGTGATGTTTATGAACCAGCTACAAAGGAAAAATATTCACGCTGTCCCAGGAACATCGCACAGAAAGCTACAGCGTATCTGAACTCAACAGGAATTGCAGATACGGTGTATTATGGTCCGGAAGCTGAGTTCTTTATTTTCGACGATGTAAGATTTGATTCAAAACCGAACGGAAGTTTTTACTCCGTTGATTCTATTGAAGGCAAATGGAACAGCGGGCGTGATGAATTCCCGAACCTTGGTTACAAGCCGAGGTATAAGGAAGGATATTTTCCTGTTCCGCCGACAGACTCGCTGATGAACCTGAGAAACGAAATGGTTGTGAACCTGATGAATGCCGGTATAGATGTAGAAGCACAGCATCACGAAGTTGCAAGCGGCGGTCAATGTGAAATTGATCTAAGGTTTCAGCCTCTTCTGAAAGCGGCAGACCAGTTATTATTATTTAAATATATTGTTAAGAACACAGCAAAGAAAAACAATAAGACAGTTACTTACATGCCAAAACCGGTTTTTGGAGATAACGGGAGCGGAATGCACGTTCATACAAGTCTCTGGAAAAAAGGTAAACCGCTGTTTGCCGGTTCCGGTTATGCTGGGTTGAGTGAAACGGCATTATATTTCATCGGCGGTCTTTTGAAACACGCCGCTTCTTTACTTGCTTTTACAAATCCCACTACTAATTCTTATAAGAGACTTGTTCCGGGTTTTGAAGCTCCTGTAAATCTTGCCTACTCACAGAGGAACAGAAGCGCATCTGTAAGAATCCCGATGTACTCAGCCAGCCCAAAAGCAAAGAGGGTTGAATTCCGCTGTCCCGATCCATCTTGCAATCCTTATTTAGCTTTTTCTGCTATGCTGATGGCAGGGCTGGATGGTGTGATAAACAGGGTCGATCCGGGTGAACCTCTCGACAAAGATATTTATGATATGTCGCCTGAAGAACTGAAGGATGTACCTTCAACGCCGGGAAGTTTGAATGAAGCTCTAAAAGCGCTTACGAACGATCACGAGTATTTAATGAAGGGAGATGTGTTCACAGAGGATGTGATCGAAACATGGATCAAATATAAAACTGATAAAGAAATCAAGCCGATGGCTCTTCAGCCGCACCCCTATGAATTTAATTTGTATTACGATGTTTAGGCAAAGATGATTTCGGTGGGTCTTAAGGCGGGCATCCGACGATTGCCGGATGCCCACCTTTTTTTATTTACCTAAATGAAAAGGGATACTTCTTTCCTTAAAAACCCTCCGGGCTTTCATTATATTATTGCATTTCTTTGTACCGATGATCTGAATTTTCCTAACTTTATTTCTAAAGATGTTTTATATAAAGATAAAAAAAATTATCTTTAATGTAGATTATTTATTATATGACTATCGAAGAATAAATAGACCATTGGATGAAAGCTGCAGAACTTGATTTACCCGTTGCAGAACATCTTTTTAAAAACGGGTACAATGTCTGGTGTTTGTTCATTGGGCATCTGGTTTTAGAAAAAATATTGAAAGCCCATTATGTAAAATGTACCGGAAAAACTCCACCTAAGATTCACGATCTGGTTAAATTAGTTGAAAAAAGCGGATTGAATCTGAATAGAAAGCAAGTGGAATTTTTATTGAGAGCGAATAATTTTAATTAAGAAACAAGATACCCTGACTATAAATTATCAGCCTTTAGGACGTATGATGAAAAATATACGCGTGAAAATTTTAATGAAATTAAGGAAATGTATCAATGGCTCAGGTCTCTTCTGAAATAATTAGTCTTGTAAAAATATTTTTAGAAAGACTACAAAAAGATAATATCCGGGTTTCTAAAGCGATATTATATGGTTCATATGCGAAAGGAACCAACGATGAATGGAGCGATATTGACCTGGCAATTGTTTCTGATGATTTTAGTGGCAACAGAGTTTTAGACAAAGAAAGAATGATTAAATCTATTGTTGATATCAATACAAGCATTTCCCCGCTGCCTTACAGACCCGAAGATTTTGATGAAAGCGATTTGTTTGTAAAAGAAATTATTGAATCAGGTATAGTAATCGAATGAGTATTTGATAAAGATAATATCAAGCAGCTGCCTGCCTGAACTTAATTTATGATTTAGAAGTCAGTGTAAATCTCCTGTGTTCTTTTTGCCCGCGGGAAGCGGCTTTTAATTCCCGCTTTTGTTACCACCGCAGTCCCTAAAATAAAATTTTTGTGTTTGATTACACACTGACCTTCAATATCAACTGCTTTCTTTATTACTCCACCCTCGAGGTATCTTTTCAGTTCGTCTTGGTTTTCTATTTCATAAATATTTTTTGTGATATGATTTTGGAATAATTGTGCCGCTTGTGTGTGCAGAGTCGTTAACTTGTTTTTGCCGATAACCCCAAACCTGGTTCCTATTCTCTGAAATAATCCGGGGTATGGATCATCCCAATCTTTGTTTACAATAAAGATATCAGTTCCTTTAATCAGGTATTTATAGCTGGAAAAAATTTCTTCTTCAAATCCAAAATCTTTTGCTGCATTTTTTATTATTGAGGAAATTTCTCTGTTATAACTAATGAATTTCAATTCCCTGTGTGGTGGAGTAGTCTGTTCAGGCGGATTTGTCTCTCCTGTTTTTTTCAGCTTGATTATAAAAAATCCATCAGTATCGGCTTCCCATGGAAAAATTCTTCTGCCTTTTGAGATTTCGGGATTTAAATTTGTCCCGGCGTACTTTATCAAAGCAGGATGAGATTTTACAGGTAAATTAATATCCATAATTTGAACTGGATATTTCTCCAGGACTTTATTTATTATTAGCTCATTCTCTTCGGGTGTTAGCGTGCAGGTGGAGTAGACAATTTCTCCTCCCTGTTTCGTCATTTTTACAGCAGCAATTAGTAAACGAAGCTGAAGATCGCCAAGCCTTTCCATTCTTTCAGGCGACCACCAGTCATTTACTTCATCCTTTTTCTGAATTATGCCAAGCCCGCTGCACGGCGCATCAACAAGGATTTTATCGAAACGGTCAGCATAATATTTGCTGAGCCATTCGCCTTTTGTATGAATAACCCCGGTGTTAACAAGATTCATTCTGTCAATATTGTAGACAAGCATTTTAACCCTGTCTAACTGAATTTCATTTGCGATCAGTGTGCCGTGGTTTTTCATCATCTCACCAAGCCCGGTTGTTTTTGAACCGGGTGCAGCGCAAAGATCAAGAACAACATCTTCGGGGCACGGATTTAAAATCATTGGTGGTATCATTGATGAAAGTCCCTGTATATAATATTCACCGATGATGTGCTCAATTGTTTTTCCTAAAAGATTTTTTCCGTCTCTAATTTTTAAGGCACAGCTTATTTCTTTTAAAGGTTCGGTTTCAATTCCGTAATCATTTGAGAGTATTGCAGAAAGTTTTTCACGGTTTGTTTTAAGTGAGTTTACACGGATGTACTGAGTGGATTTTTCTTGTATAAAATCAAAATAATTTTTTGCTGAGGATTTGCCGTAAAGTGCAGTAAGGTAATCGGAGATTTTATTGCTGAGCTGTGACAATTTCAGGACTCAATATCTGTTCAAATTTAAAACTCTGAATATCTCGTTTATCATTGCATTGCTTCTTTTTTCGCCGGGAAAAGATTTCCTATAATCTGATTCAATTTCTTTGATCAGTGAGTCAAGATAGTTTTCGTATTTACTAACAACTGATCTTATCTCTTCTTCTTTCTGTGGAATTTTTAGCACAGTCTTTTTTGATCTGCTTGAATAAACAATATACTTTGCTTTACTCTGGCTTTCTGCCTGAAGGACAGCAGCACCATCTACAGTGAGCACTTCATAACTTCCAAAGAATTCCTTACCTGTAATAAGTGTTTTTCCAGGCAGTGCAATTTCGTTCAACTCTTCGTTAGCCAGGAAATCTTCCGGGAAATTTTTTATTCCGTCATTAGTCAGCGAGGAAGTCCATTTTGAAATAAATTCTTTTTCTTTCAAGAAAATATTTAAATGCTATGAGTTTAAAATTCTGTTATAAAAGTTTATGTACTGAGGAAGAACAATTGAAATATCAAAATTTTCAACCGCTCTTTTGCGCGCATTTTCTGAAAAGAGCTTATGTTTCTTTTCGTTCGTTAAAAGGTCAATCGAATATTTTGCCATTCTTTCGATATCGCCTATTTCGGCAATGAATCCTGTTTCATTGTGCCGGATCAGTTCCGGCAAGCCGCCTACACTTGAACTAATGACCGGTATGCCGCAAGCCATCGCTTCGAGCGCAGCAAGTCCAAAGCTTTCGGATTGTGACGGGATGAGAAACAGGTCAGCAGAGTTTAAAATTTCAACAAGACCATCCTGTTTGCCTAAAAATTTAACATGGTCACAGAGATGCAGCTCCCTGCAAAGTCTTTCGCACTCAGATCTGTCCGGTCCATCGCCTACTAAAATAAGTTTTGCCGGAACTTCTTTAATAATTTTTTCTAAAATTCTTATTGTGTCCGAGACCCTTTTAACAATCCTGAAATTAGAAATATGAACCATTATTTTTTCACCCTTTGCCGCAAGATTTTTTCTAAAGCATCCGTTTTGTTTTGGTTTATAAATTTCTGTGTCAATAAAGTTTGGTATGACCTCAATCTCTTTATTTATGTTATAATTTGTTAAAGTTTTCTCTTTTAAAAATCTTGATACGGCAGTTACTCCATCGCTTTCTTCTATACTGAATTTTACGAGGGGAAGAAAAGACGGCTCCAACCCGGCAAGAGTTATATCGGTGCCGTGGAGAGTTGTTATTACTTTTAAATTACGCCTGCTCTTCAACATTTGTTTTGCAAGATAAGCGCTGCTTGCGTGCGGAATTGCATAATGCACATGAAGCAGGTCGAGTTTTTCATATTCTGCTACTTCAACCATCTTGCTTGCAAGAGCAAGACTGTAGAGAGGAAATTCAAAAAGAGGGTAGCTGCTTAGCTCTACTTCGTGAAAAACAATATTTTCAACAAAATTATTTAATCTGAAAGGAAGAGCATAGCTTATAAAATGTATTTCGTGCCCTTGTTTTGCAAGAGCTTTTCCGAGTTCTGTCGCAACAACGCCGCTGCCGCCGTAAGTAGGATAACACGTAATTCCGATTTTCATATTCACCTTAGCTTTACGATAAATTATAAAAAATGCGGTATAAATGTACCGCCCTTCACCTTATAAATATACTTAAATTTTGTTCAATAATTAACCGATCATTTAAGCTCTGCTTTTGAATCTGTCAGGATAAAAATATAATGTAAACAGAGAAGACCAAAAAAGTTGCAAGACGGATTCAAATATTCTTCTTATTTTAAATCTGTTAAATAAATCACAATTGAAATGAAATTACTTATCATCGGGCAGTCGCTTGAAGACCACATAAATTATAAAGGCAAAACACAGGTTAAGCCCGGAGGAATTTTTTATACTGTTTATGGGCTTAAAAATTTTATCAGCAGTGTAGATGAAATTGCTCTTTGTACTTCAGTTGAAAAAGAAAATTTAAAATTGTTTTCACCTGCTTATGATGATCTCGATAAAAAATATTTTCAGTTTGTGCCGTCAATCCCGAAGGTGATTTTGAATATTACTGATGAAAAGGAAAGGGAAGAATGCTATTCGCAGGTGAACAAGAATATTGATATAAACATTGATGATTACAGCTCATTCAACGGAATATTAATAAATATGATAACCGGATTTGATATTACAATCAGCCAGTTGGAAAAAATCAGGAAATCGTACAGCGGACTGATATATTTTGATGTTCATACTTTAGCGCGCGGACTTGATGAGAAGGGGAAGCGGGAATTCAGAACAATCCCGGCTTTTGAAAAATGGGCAAACAATATAGACATCCTGCAGGCAAACGAAACTGAATTTTCTTTCCTTTATGATATTAATGATAGTAAGGAAATTTTGAATAAATTATTCGCAAGCGGGATAAAAATTTTAGTGCTCACAAAAGGAGAAAAAGGGGCGAAGGTATATTATAAAAAGGACGGAGAAATAATTTCCACCTTCATTTCCTCTCATAAAATTGAAACCAGGAATAAAGTAGGCTGCGGTGATATTTTTGGGGCGGTCTTTTTTTATAATTATATTACTGATAAAAATATTGAAAAAGCATTAATGCTTGCAAACTTATCCGCCGGGTGCGCGGCTTCTTATGATGATCTGCATGATTTTGAAAAGCTGAAAAAAGATGTTTATGAACGAATTAGTTAAAAAACGGATATTAATTACAGGTGCTAATGGCATGCTTGGGCAGAGAGCCATAGATTTTTATAAAGGAATTGAAAATGTTCAGGTGCTGGCAACTTCCGTTGAAGAAAATCCGGTCTTTAGTGGTGTTGATTATATAAGCTGTGACCTGGCAAAAAGAGAGAAAATAAAAAAAGTTGTTTCTTATTTTTGCCCGGATTTTATTATTAACACTGCTGCCTTTACAAATGTAGACCTATGTGAAACAGAAAGGGAAACTGCATGGAAAATAAATGTGAAAGGCGTGGAGTACCTGGCAGAAGCTGCAAGGATCATTGATGCACATTTGATTCATATCTCATCGGATTATATTTTTGACGGTGCAGAGGGGCCCTATCCTGAAAATGCAAAACCCAACCCGATTGGTTATTACGGCAGAACAAAATTAGCGAGTGAAAATGCCCTGAAAATAAGCGGGACTATTAATACAATTTTAAGGACTAACGTTCTTTATGGAATAGCAGACAGCCGCCCGGATTTTGTGCGCTGGGTTATAAAAAGCGTAAGGGAAGGAAAGCAAATAAACATTGTTACAGACCAGGTAAATAATCCCACCTTCATTGATGATCTTGTTCAGGCTATAAACCAGGTAATAGAGTTCAGAAAGCAAGGGATTTACAATATAGGAGGCAGGGAATTTCTTTCAAGATTTGAATTTACCAGAATAATTGCCGATTTTTTCACCTTAGATAAAAAATTAATTAAACCTATTCTCACTGAGGAACTGAATCAGCCGGCAAAGAGGCCGCTTAAATCAGGGTTACTTACTCTTAAAGCCGAAACTGAATTGGGATATAAACCTCATACAATAGGGGAGGCTCTCGCACTAATGAAAAGAGAACTTAAATTATGATTAACAAATATGATGCTTTCATTTTTGATCTCGACGGAACTATTTACCGTGGATCAAGCCTGATCAGAAATGCTGACAAGACAATTAATCAGTTGAAAAGCCTTGGGAAAAAAGTGATCTTTATTTCCAATAAAACAACAGGGAGCTTAAAAGATTATTTTATTTTTTTAAGTGAAGCAGGACTAAATATTGAACAAAAAGAAATCTTAAATTCAACTTTTATTCTTAAAAAATTTCTTAATAAAAATTTTAACGGAAAGACTTTTTATGCAATCGGGGAAGAAGTTTTTGTCAATGAAATAATTAATGCAGGGTTAAAGTATTCTGAAAAATCTGATGAAATAGATGTACTGCTTGTTACACTGGATAGAACTTTGAATTATCAGAAGCTTGAAATTGCTGCCCGTGCTCTTGAAAGAGGGGCACGTTTTTTTGCAGCTAATATTGATGATACCTGCCCGGTAGATGACGGTGAAGTTCTCGATGCAGGGGCTACTATTTCAGCACTGGAAAAAAGAACACATAGAAAACTTGAAAATCATTTTGGCAAACCCTCATCATTTATGTTTGATGAAATTACCAGAAGGCTTGCTGTTGATAAGTCAAAAATTCTGCTGATAGGAGACAGACTGGAAACCGATATTGCTATGGGAAATAATTTTGGGGTTGATACTGCATTAGTTACAACGGGGGTAAAGAATTTTCCAAACGGGAATCAGCATATTAAGCCCACCTATTTCCTCGATTCTGTTTATGATTT
>JAKAGZ010000003.1:75358-77381 GCA_021815365.1 Bacteroidota bacterium | reverse complement strand
TACAGCATTGCTGCCCTTCATTTTAAACTGTTTTAACTCAAAAAAAAGTTGAGTATTTTTTACCGTTAATTATTGAATACTTTTTGCTGCCCCCGTAGCTCAGTATGGATAGAGCAGCGGTTTCCTAAACCGTTTGTCGGAGGTTCGAATCCTCTCGGGGGTACAAAATTTATATCAGAAAACATTCGGAACATATTAAATGGAAACAAAAAAAAGCAGCAATGAAGTTTCTGAATCACAGATTGCAGTGCATTGGAAAGAAGAAAAGTTATTAAAACCCACTGCTAAGTTTAAAGCGCAGGCAAATATTAAGGATGATAAAATACTTAAGCGCTTTGACATAAAAAATTTTCCGGGCTGCTATAAAGAATATGCTGATATGCTCGACTGGTATAAGCCCTACAAAAAAATCCTTGATACCACAAAGCCGCCTTTTTTCAAATGGTTTGTTGGAGGAAAGTTAAATGCCTGCTATAACTGTGTAGACCGTCATTTACCGCTTTACAAAAATAAAACAGCACTTCATTTTGTGCCCGAGCCTGAAGATGAACCAATTCAGCATATAACATTCCGGGAACTTTACGTTAAAGTGAATGAGTTCGCCGCATTGTTAAGAGATTTCTGCGGGCTTAAAGCGGGCGACACAGTAACTTTGCATCTGCCGATGATTCCTGAGCTTCCCATAGTAATGCTTGCCTGTGCAAGAATAGGCGTTATTCATTCGCAGGTGTTTTCCGGCTTTTCCGGTAAGGCTTGTGCTGAAAGGGTAGTTGATGCAAAAAGCAAGATACTGATAACGGCTGATGCTTATTACCGCGCAGGCAGTCTTATTGATCACAAAGAGAAAGCTGATATTGCCTGCAGTGAAGCTCTGAAAGAAGGACTGAAAATTGAAAAAGTTTTGATATGGCAAAGATACCCGGGCAAATATTCTGCACACACGCCCCTGGTCGAAGGCAGAGATTTTATAGTGAACGAAGTTATTAAAAACTATAAACGTGTAAAAGTTGAACCCGTCAGGCTCGCTGCAGAAGAAACATTATTTTTAATGTACACATCAGGAACAACAGGTAAGCCAAAAGGTGCGCAGCACTCTATCGGAGGTTATCTCGCCTACGTAACCGGCACTTCAAAATATATTCAGGATATTCGTCCCGAGGATGTTTACTGGTGTATGGCAGATATCGGCTGGATTACCGGGCATTCGTATATAGTCTACGGTCCTCTTGCATTGGCAGCCTCTACTGTAATTTATGAGGGAGTTCCTACACATCCTGATGCGGGGAGGCCTTGGCGCATCGCTGAAGAACTTGATGTCAATATTTTTCATACTTCTCCAACTGCAATCCGTGCACTGCGCCGAGTCGGTCCTGATGAACCACATAATTATAATTATCATTTCAAACACATGACTACTGTCGGAGAACCCATCGAACCCGAAGTTTGGAAGTGGTACTATAATGTTGTCGGTAAAAAAGAAGCTTCAATAGTTGATACTTGGTGGCAGACAGAAACCGGCGGGTTCCTCTGTTCAACAATTCCAGGTATTCAAAATATGAAACCCGGAAGCACAGGTCCTGCGGTTCCCGGCATTTACCCGATCATTTTTGATGATGATGGAAAACCATTGCCGGCAGGATGCGGAAGAGCGGGTAACATTTGTATTCAAAATCCCTGGCCCGGGAGAATGCTTACTATCTGGAATGATGATGACAGATTTGTAAAACAATATTATCAGCGTTATAATAAAAATCCTAAAAGCAAAAACTGGAAAGACTGGCCTTACTTTGCCGGAGACGGCGCTGTTCAGTCAAAGGACGGCTATTACAGAATACTGGGAAGGATTGATGATGTCATAAATGTTGCAGGGCACAGGCTTGGAACAAAAGAGCTTGAGTCTGCAGCACTGATGGTTTCAGAAATCGGGGAAGCTGCTGTCGTTCCTGTAGCTGATCCGATCAAAGGGAAAGTTCCCCACATGTTTGTTTCACTCAAACCCGGTATATCTCCTGACCATGAAATT
>JAKAGZ010000003.1:0-75258 GCA_021815365.1 Bacteroidota bacterium | reverse complement strand
GTCTGCAGCACTGATGGTTTCAGAAATCGGGGAAGCTGCTGTCGTTCCTGTAGCTGATCCGATCAAAGGGAAAGTTCCCCACATGTTTGTTTCACTCAAACCCGGTATATCTCCTGACCATGAAATTAAAAAGAAGGTAACAAGTACTTTAGCCAGCGAGATCGGACCAATCGCAAAACCCGGCAAGGTCTGGATAGTACCCGATATGCCCAAAACAAGATCCGGGAAAATTATGCGGAGAGTTTTATCTGCAATTGCGAACAACCAGGATGTAGGTGATATCACTACACTTGCAAATCCGCAGGTAGTTGAAGAAATAAAAAAAATGTCATTGGATTTGGATGAAGAGAATTGAAAAACAGTCTGTTACATTATTGCATAAAATTATACATTTATGGCAATGTAACTTTTTAATAAAAAAATAGTATAAGAGACGACAAAAAGATGTTGAAGTTTTCCTTAAAAGTATTATCTTAATCGTAAATGAATTAACGTTTTGCGCCTATGAAAATTCTTCGATTACTATTTTTTTTGATTTTCAGTCTTTCTCTGTTTGCACAAGATTACTCGCAGAAATATTCAGCAGAGTTAAAACAACAGATTACTCAGTCGCCTGATGACTGGACTGTTTTAGTATGGATTTTCTTTAAAGATAAGGGACACTCTCTGAATAAATATTTTGAAAAACCGACCACCGTTGTCAGTGAAGAATCCCTTGAAAGGCGTGCAAAAGTATTAAAGGGTTCCGAGTTAATTGATGAAACTGACCTTCCTGTTAATAAAAATTACATAAAAGAATTAGAAGATATCGGCGTTAAAGTTAAGCAGGTTTCAAGATGGTTCAATGGAATTTCTTCGCTTGTTAAGATAAGCGATTTACCTGAGATTGCTTCGAAAAGTTTTGTAAAAAATATTGATATGGTTGGGATTTTTAAAAAGGAAAAGGAACCGGTCTTTATCAGAAAAAATTTTCCCCGTGAAATAAATTTCAAAAAACAGTCGGCACACCTGTATGATTACGGAAGTTCGTTTGCCCAGCTTGATCAGATAAAAGTGCCCGATGTTCACGACCTTGGCTTAACCGGCAAAGGAATTATGATCTGCGTTATGGATGCGGGTGTGAGTAATTTATCTCACGAAGTTTTTTCACAGATTAAAATTAAAGCGAAATATGATTTTGTAAATCACGATACAGTTGTTGCAAACCAGGCTGACTCCGGGGAAGGCTCACACGGTACATACACATTAGCTTTGATCGGCGGATTTAAACCCGGTGAATTGATCGGTCCCGCTTTTAATGCAACATATCTTCTGGCAAAAACTGAAAACACGCAGAGCGAATCACCTATTGAAGAGGATAACTGGATAGCAGCTATGGAATGGGCTGACAGCATTGGGGTTCAGGTTACTTCTACATCTCTTGGCTACCTCGATGGGTTTGATTTTGGTTTTAAGAATTATACCTGGCAGGATAT
Source organism: Bacteroidota bacterium (assembly GCA_021815365.1). Taxonomy (GTDB): domain Bacteria; phylum Bacteroidota; class Ignavibacteria; order Ignavibacteriales; family Ignavibacteriaceae; genus JAKAGZ01. The sequence continues at coordinate 73,783 of JAKAGZ010000003.1, read as the reverse complement.
GAATGGCAGAACAGCCCGCATCACTTTAGGCGCTGAACTCGCTGCAAGAAAAGGCATCGTGGTTGTGAACTCTGCCGGCAATGAAGCGTGGAGAGGTACTCCTAATACACTTGTAGCTCCTGCAGATGCCGACAGTATAATTACTGTTGGTGCGGTTGATGTTAATGGGAAAAAAGCTTCATTCAGCAGCTATGGACCAACTACAGACAGACGAATAAAACCAGATGTAATGGCTGATGGCGTATCTGATTATATTCCCGTTGCAACACCAGGAAATATTAATGGATATATAACAGGAAGCGGAACTTCATTTAGCTGCCCTCTGGTTGCAGGAGTTGCTGCACTAATTTTAGAAAAGCACCCGAACTGGACACCAATCCAGGTCAGAGACGCTTTAAGGAACACCGCTTCTATGCATACTGCACCCGATAGTTTATATGGCTGGGGAATAATCAATGCTCTTGCAGCAGTTAATTATAGTCAGGGTAATGGCGGAGGCAGCGGTCAGCCGCCTAAAAATGTTCCGGATTCTTACGAGCTTGCTCAGAATTATCCCAATCCTTTTAACCCATCCACTACAATAAAGTACCAGATTAAAGACCCGGGCTTTGTTACATTAAAAGTATATAATCTTTTGGGGAACCTTGTTGCAACTCTCGTAAATGAATATGAACCACCGGGTACTTACTACATTGACTTTAATGCAAAATCCGGAGATGAACCTCTGCCAAGCGGCGTTTATTTCTACAGGTTACAGGTTGGTAATTTTATCGCCACAAAAAAAATGGTGGTAATGAAATAAAAACCAGCAAGGTTAAATTATTTTTAATTTTTGCATTGCATTTTACAATCTAATTTCTTACTAATAAAACAGGATAATTTATATTACTTTGAAAAAGAAGACTTAGTTAAATTCTCCATATGATCCGGTGAAAGTGTAGTTATGTTTTAATGAAATGCGGAGGCAAAAGTGAACCAGCAAAAGATAAATATTTCCGACCTTCAGAACGATTGGTCGCGTTTCATCAGCCAGATAATGAAGGGAGACGAGGTAATTCTCACAAAAGTTGACAAGCCGATCGCAATAGTTTCTCCATTCAAATTCCAACCCTCCACAAAAAATGATCAGAACAAACAGGATAATAGAGAAGGGTTAAGTGAAGAAATAGCTGAATCTAGTTCTACTAACAGCGAATGGTGGCTTGGCTGAGAAAACCAAGGTTGGTGCGTGTCGGATTAAGAACAAAGCCTGAGTGCAAAGTACGTTTAAAATTTTAGGTAAGGTTTGTTTTAATTCTTATCTCATTCCCTTTTTTTACTATATATACACCTGTTAAAATTATACCCGCCGCAGCTATGATTGTAAAATCAATTTTTTCATTCAACACAAGCCAGCCGAGAAATAAGGCTATGACAGGATTTATATACGCGTAAGTTGAAACAAAAGAAACAGGCAAATTAGCAACAGCGTAAATGTATGCACCGTATCCAATGAAAGCTCCAAATATCAGCAGGTATATAAATGCAAAGACGCTGTTCTGCGTAAGATGGAGCGCAGGTATTTCTCCCAGTATAACACCGAGTAAAGTTAAAGCAAATCCTGCTATGCACATCTGGATGGCTGCACTCATTAAAGGATGTACATCAACTCTTTTATATTTTGAATAAATAGTTCCGACAGCCCAGCCGCATACGCCGATCATTAGTCCAATAATTCCTGTTAAATATGATGATTCAAATTGGGTTAAATCAACTCCGAGAATTAATCCGACACCCGCAAGTCCCATTATTAATCCGGATATGATCTTAAAATTTATTTTTGGCCCTGAGGGTAATAAAGATTCAATTCCAACAATCCAGAAAGGCATGGTTGTAGTAAGTAAAGCCGTTAATCCGCTCGGCACCCACTGTTCTGCAAAAATAAGAAGTCCGTTGCCTACACCAAGCAGCAGCAAACCAATGAGGGCGATATGTTTAATATCTTCTTTTTTAGGGAGGCTGTAACCGCGAAGTTTTAGGAACAAGAAAAAAATTGGTCCGGCAATCAACCATCTTAATCCTGCGAAAAGTGTCGGTGGAAGATCCTTCACACCAATTCTTATTGCAAGATAAGTCGTTCCCCACAGTATGCAGACCGTGAGCCAGGCGATATATGCTTTTATGTTTTCTTTGTGCATAGGTTTGATAAATTTAATTTGCTAAGATAGTGAAAATAAATACAGGAACTATTTATATTCGTATAGAATTTTCTTCAGACTTTTTTTTGATGGAAAAAATAAATTTAGAAAAACTAAAATCAGTACTTCCAGCAGTTCCGGGTATCTTCAGGAAGGAGGAATATTTTAATTCAGCAGTCTTAATTCCGCTTATTGAAATAAATAACGAGTATAATTTTCTGTTTGAAAAACGCTCAGCAGAGATAAGGCAGGGAGGAGAGATTTGTTTCCCGGGCGGCGAATTTGATCCTGGAAAAGACAGAACATTTCAGGAAACAGCAATACGTGAAACCATAGAGGAACTTGGAATTAAACCTGACAAAATAAATATAGTAGGCGCACTCGATACTTTTGTCGGACCTATGGGAATTACAGTGGACTCTTTTATTGCTCTGCTTAATGTGAGGGATTTATCGGAATTTAATTTTGATAAGAATGAAGTCGAAAAGATTTTTTTAGTGCCGCTTACTTTTTTTATAGAGAACGAGCCGGAGAAATATAAAATGCGGCTCGAGCTTCACTCGTATTACCTGAACGAGAGGGGAGAAAAAGTAGACCTTCTCCCTGTTAAACAATTAGGTTTGCCGGAGCGTTACGCAGAACCGCGGCAGGGGAAAAAGCACAACGTTTATGTTTACAAAACCGAAAAGGAAATTATCTGGGGAATTACGGCAGCGCTTATTTATGAATTGATAATAAAGATAAAAAAGATACTATAGAACAATTATCACGTCAGGCTCGTCTTTTAATTTCTGATATACAAGATCTCTTACATTGTTAAGCAAGTTGTTGCTATTAAATTGATTTTTTGTATGCAAAGAAATTCTATATTTTTACAATAAAATTAATTCTTAAATCAGATATCAAAACAGGAGTAAGTAAATGACAGGTATAGTTGACGTTATTGCAAGAGAAATTTTGGACTCGAGAGGTAACCCTACTTTAGAAGTTGAGGTTCTGCTTGAGAGCGGAGCAGTAGGCAGAGCTGCTGTTCCAAGCGGTGCATCAACAGGAGAGCATGAAGCAGTTGAGCTTAGAGATGGCGATAAAAACCGTTATAACGGCAAAGGGGTTTTAAAAGCAGTTGATAATGTAAATGAAAAAATCGCTGAAAAAATTATAGATATGGATGCTTCCAGGCAAAATGAGATTGATAATTTTTTAATTTCAATGGACGGCACTGCTAATAAATCGGTTTTGGGCGCTAACGCAATTTTAGGCGTTTCACTCGCCTGCGCGAAAGCTTCGGCTGAAACATTGGGCATTCCTTTATATCGTTATATCGGCGGAGTAAATGCGAAAACTCTTCCTGTGCCGATGATGAATATTATTAATGGAGGCAAGCATGCTGATAATAATGTTGACTTTCAGGAATTTCTGATCATGCCTTTTGGCGCTGCAAATTTTGCTGAAGCATTGAGAATGGGTGCAGAGACTTTTCATTCATTAAAGTCTGTGCTTCATAAAAAAGGCTACAATACCGCAGTTGGTGATGAAGGCGGTTTTGCACCTGACCTGAAATCAAACGAAGAAGCCCTCGAAGTAATTCTTGAAGCAATAGAAAAAGCTGGCTTTAAATCCGGCAGCGATATTGGAATTGCTCTCGATCCTGCCGCTAGTGAATTTTATATAAAAGAAAAAAATGCTTACCATCTTTTTAAATCGAACCCGAAAGAAATTATCAGCATTGAAAAGATGGTAGACTACTGGGCTGGCTGGGTTAAACAGTATCCGATAGTTTCACTGGAAGATGGTCTCGCAGAAGATGACTGGGATGGCTGGAGGCTGATGACGGAGAAGCTTGGTGACAAAATTCAGCTTGTTGGTGATGATCTTTTTGTAACCAGCACAGAAAGACTTGCCAGGGGAATTGAAAAAGGAATTGCAAATTCGATCCTGATAAAAGTAAACCAGATTGGAACTCTTACCGAAACGCTCGATGCTATTGAGATGGCAAAGAAAGCAGGCTACACAAATGTGATCAGTCACCGTTCCGGTGAAACAGAAGATACAACAATTGCTGATATTGCAGTTGCAACTAATGCCGGACAAATAAAAACAGGTTCGCTTTCAAGGACCGATAGAATTGCAAAGTATAATCAGCTATTGAGGATTGAAGAAGAATTGCTTGAATCGGCTTTCTTCCCCGGTTTATCAGCGATTAATTATTCTGCTTAAGAATAATTTTTGATCTCCCGGCTGAAAAAGATCAACCGGGATGAATTTTATTCAAGACAGATTAATATTTATATTAATTTATCTTCCTATAGAAATCCATCACTTTGTGAAAAGTTAAATCAATTAATAAAATCCCTATGTCTTTCATCGGTGAATTAAGTGCATTAGCAACAGCTTTTTGCTGGGCGGGCAGTTCGATGGCTTTTGCTTCGGCTGCAAAAAAGATCGGCTCTCTTCAGCTAAATGTAAACAGAATGATGTTCGGAACAGTTTTCCTCATAGTTACAATCGTTGTATTAAATATTGACTACAGTATAAGTAACAGCCAGCTAAAATTTTTAGTTATAAGCGGGTTCGTTGGTTTTGTAATAGGCGATTCTTTTTTATTTAAATCTTTTCAGTTAATAGGTGCAAGAGTTGGAATGCTGCTAATGTCTCTGGTTCCAGCAATATCAGCAATACTTGCATATTTCTTTCTTAATGAGGTTATTAACTTTTTGGATGTCACGGGAATACTCATTACGCTTGGCGGCATTGCTCTTGTTATCCTTGAAAGAAATCCTGACGTGAACTCAAAAGAAAAAATAAGCAAGCCTGGAATTTTCTATGGCTTTCTTGGAGCTGTTGGACAGTCAGCAGGATTAATTTTTGCGAAGTTTGCTTTTTCGGAAGGACAAATAAACGGGTTCGTTGCAACATTCGTACGGTTAGCTTCAGCGGTAATGATTTTTTTGCCGTTAGCGATTATTTTCAGAAAATATAAAAACCCGGTTAAGCTTTTCTCCGGTAATGTTAAAGCACTTGGCTCAACAATAACAGGAACAATTTTCGGTCCATTCCTTGGAGTTACATTTAGTCTGATTTCAATTTCGAATACCAAGGTTGGAATCGCATCTACAATTATGGCTACGACACCGGTAATTATGCTTCCGCTGGTAAGAATTTTCAGTAAAGAAACAATTAGCAGCACGTCAATTGTCGGAGCGGTTATTGCAGTTGCAGGAGTTGCGATTTTGTTTCTAAAGTGAATACTATTTTGTATAGTAAACTACCAGTTTTGGATGTTTACTACTATCTGGATTATCGCTGGAAGCTATTAACGTGATTTTATATGGAGTTTCATCAGATAATCTCAACATAAATCCATAATTTTTATTATTTGCTATTATATCTCTAACCAGATTAGTTACATCTATATTTGTATAATCTTGGCGCGGGTCAATAAATTTGTTAATCCAAACTGTATGATTCACATCAACATTTGGTTGGTTACTCCATGTTACTGTATTTTCTTGCCATGGTTCTATTATTCTTTGAAGAAGCATATAGTTTTCTCCTTGATGTTCTGTTCTAGAAAATAATGGATCCAAAGCAAAATAAAAACATAGAAACGCACTGTCGATAGATACACCAGTCGGAAGAGATGATAAATCAAACTGAATTAATCCTCTAATAATATCCAAGTTACCACCAATTGTCCAACAGTCAGGATGCATGGAAATATGATTACCAAAATTTGTGTTAGGTGAATAGTAACTTATTAAAGCATCCTTCCCCTTAATTGAATCCGGCTGTAATGTTAGAAGGTAATGTTGTAGTGTTGAATTAGTAATTTCATTATTATTTTTGCAGGAATTGAATGAAAATAGTATTGATGATAAAAAAAGTATAAAGAGGAGTTTATAATTGTTCATAATTTTCCTTACTAGGTCCATACTTTATTTAAATTTACTTCAGAAAGATATTATTTGCAAGTATTGTTATAAATTTGATATGTCCCTTCATCAAAGCAGACAAAGATTATTTTTTCTATTGAATTGTCTTTATCCAGGAAATTTTTAATTTCTTGAACGGCAATTTTTGCTGCACGCCCATTTGGGAAATTATAAACACCCGTGCTGATTGCGGGGAAAGCGATAGTTTTAATTTTATTTTCTGCTGCGAGCCGTAATGAGTTTCTGTAACAATTGGCAAGCAGCTCATCTTCATTTTTGTTTCCGCCATACCATACAGGACCGACCGTATGTATCACGTATTTTGCTGGCAGATTGTAACCCCTGGTAATTTTTGCTTCACCTGTTCTGCAGCCGTTTAAACTCCTGCACTCTTCAAGCAATTTTGGACCTGCTGCTCTGTGAATCGCTCCATCAACACCGCCTCCGCCAAGCAAGGATGTATTAGCTGCATTTACAATAGCGTCAACTTTTAGCCTGGTTATATCACCTTTATATATTTCGATTCTTTCAGGCATAAAATTATTTTCTAAATTCTTCGTAAACCTCTTTAAACTTTTCGATTGCAAAATCAAGATCTTCTTTCGAATGAGCAGCAGATATCTGAACTCGTATTCTTGCAGTGCCTTTCGGAACCACCGGGTAAAAGAACCCGATCACATAAATTCCTTTTTCAAGAAGGCGGGCTGCCATTTTTTGTGCAAGCACAGCATCTCCTAACATTATGGGAACAATCGGGTGAACGCCGTCCTTTATTTCGAGTCCTGCTTTTTTAATTCCTTCGCGGAAATATTTTGTATTCTCTTCTAACTTATCGCGAAGGTCGGTGGCGGTGCTTAGCATTTCAAGAACTTTTAAGGAAGCAGCAACAATTGAGGGGGCAACAGTGTTTGAAAATAAATATGGGCGCGATCTCTGCCGCAGCATATCAATAATTTCTTTTCTGCTGCTGGTGTAACCGCCGCTCGCGCCGCCAAGCGCTTTACCGAGTGTTCCTGTTATAATATCAATCCTTCCCATTACATTGTTAAATTCGTGAGTACCTTTTCCGTGTTTGCCCATAAACCCGACAGCGTGTGAGTCATCAACCATTACCATTGCACCATATTTATCTGCAAGATCACAAATGCCTTTAAGATTAGCAATGAAGCCGTCCATAGAGAATACACCGTCAGTTGCAATAAGAATATTTTTTGCGGATGCTTTAGCCTCTTTTAGCTGAGTTTCAAGATCGCTCATATCATTATTCTTGTAACGAAATCTTTTTGCTTTGCAGAGGCGAACCCCGTCTATAATGCTTGCGTGATTAAGTTCATCACTGATTACGGCGTCTTCTTCGGAAAGGATAGTTTCAAATAATCCGCCGTTAGCATCAAAGCATGAAGTGTATAGAATAGTATCTTCAGTTTCAAGAAATTCAGAAATCTTTTCTTCAAGCTGTTTATGAATGTCCTGTGTTCCGCAGATAAACCGGACTGATGAAAGTCCGTATCCCCATTTATCGTAACTCTCTTTTGCGGCTTTGATTATTTCCGGATGATTTGCAAGCCCGAGGTAATTATTTGCGCACATATTTAAAACTCTCTGTCCGCCCTTAACTTCTATTTTTGAACTCTGTGGACTTACAATTACCCTTTCTCTTTTGAATAAACCTTCTTGTTCTATTCCCTGAAGAATATCTCTGTAATATTTTTTTGTTGTGTCAGTCATTATAAAACCTCTTAATTTACTTTGCCGGGAACCGATCTTACAGTTAATATTTACTTTAGGCTGGTTAAATTATTCTTAATCTTCAATCCAGTTAAGAATTATTTTCCCTGATTTACCTGTTTTCATTAATTCAAATGCTTCTTTGTATTCTTTGTGAGAGAATTTATGTGTAATTATTTTTGAAATATCCAATCCTGATTGGATCATTGCGGTCATTTTGTACCAGGTCTCAAACATTTTTCTTCCATAAATTCCACGGATTGTCAAACCGTTGAAGACGATCTTTTCCCAGTTAACCGGGGCGCTTGCAGGCAGAATTCCGAGCAGAGCAATATTCCCTCCATGGAACATAACGTCTATCATATCATTCAGCGCTTTCGGACTGCCGGACATTTCCAGCCCGACGTCAAAACCTTCTCTCATTCCAAGTTCTTCCATTGTATCAGTTAATTTCTCTTTCGTAGCATCTACACATTTCTGAACTCCCATTTCCTGTGCAAGTTTTAGCCTGTCGGGATTAACATCTGTAATTACAACATTTCTTGCGCCGGCGTGTTTAACGATCATTGCTGTCATTATTCCGATAGGTCCCGCGCCGGTTATTAAAACATCTTCGCCGAGCACATCGAATGAAAGCGCAGTATGTGTGGCGTTGCCAAAGGGATCAAAGATTGCGAAAATATCTTTTGGGATGTGTGGATCGCAGTGCCAGAGATTCGATACCGGGATTGCAAGATATTCTGCAAAGCAGCCCTGCCGGTTAACGCCAACACCCTTTGTATTTGGGCAGAGATGATACCTTCCCGAAATACAATTTCTGCAATGTCCACAGACGATATGTCCTTCACCGCTTACAAGCTCGCCGATCTTTACATCGTGTACATTGCTGCCGATTTTTTCTACTGTTCCCACATATTCGTGCCCTACAACCATCGGCACGGGAATTGTTTTTTTCGCCCAGTCATCCCAGTTGAAGATGTGAATGTCGGTTCCACAAATAGATGTCTTATGAATTTTAATCAGCACATCGTTTATTCCAATCTCCGGGACGGGAACTTCTTCCAGCCAGATCCCCGGTTCCGCAGATTTTTTTACGAGTGCTTTCATTGTCTTGTTCATTTCAATTCCTTTACAAAAAAAATTTTGCTGTAACATTCAAAAATTTGATAAATTAAAATTAGAGATAAGGAATTGAAAGGGCAAATCAGTCCTGTCCAAAATAAATTTAAAAGAGAGAATAAATTTGATAAATAAACTGTTTTGTACAGATTCTAACCTGCCTCGTGGCAGACAGGTCTGAATCCAAAACTATACCAGTGATTAAAATACAATAAAGCACTGTCCATACCACAAAGCGGGATTAGCTTATCTGGTATTGAATAAGGTTTTCTTTTTGCTCTTTCATTATTATTTTTTAAATTATTTTAGAAATAAAAAATTCCCCTTTGTGCCTTATTATTTGTCCTACTTTAGTAACACAAAATCTACTCTCAAATTAATTAATCTTATGACGTAGCAACTGACATAGTCACCGCTTTGCGGCACTTCGTGGTAACCTTATCCAATATAGAAACCTCAATTACTTTCCTTATTCATCAGGAAGAATATTTTGGACAAATATGAGGCAAATGATGGATCAGGAAGATTTGATTTTCAGTGATGTGCTGTCAGCCATGACCGGACTCGATCGGCTGGCAGCACTTCTCTGCAGTAATATGTGTATTATGAGAAAAGAGTAGTTTCTTCTTTTTCTCTTTTCCTGCTTTGTTTTGATGGTATATATTTCTCGACAATCGGGAAAAGACGTATATTCTTTCTTGCAGATTGATCCAGAAAATCTGTCAGCTCTTTTGCAATTTTAAAGTATTCATTCGGAACCCCGACAAACAAAAGCACCCTTTTGTTTGTAAATTTTGTCTGTCGTGTTGCAAGATAACTTAGCTTCTCGAGTATTTTTGGATCTTTTAAATCATCTTCAGTTAATGTAATTCCGATTGCATAATTTTTTTTGTAACGGGCAAGGATATCAATTTCAAATTTACCGACTTTCGAGGGTTCGGGTAAATAAGTTCCATACCTGCGGCTGACTGTTAAGTAACCCTGTTTCCAGAATTGTTCAACAAGCAGATCAATGCTTCTTCGTTTATCGGGCTCAATCATATTAACCTCGATCATATTAACTAGCCTTTGACATCAAAGGGATAATTGGACAAAATTTTATCTTCTTTAGAATTTTCAGATTTGCAATTCTTCCAAGTTCAAATTTTTTAATTGCAGATGAATCAGGCATCCTCCCGTAAATTACTTTTTTGCCGTTCTTTTCTTTGCTTATATAATAAGGATGCAGAACAATCTCATCCATTAAATAAAGAAATTTTACTTCGTTCCTGTTGCTGATTGCCCGCGAAAAAATTTCTGATTTCATAGTTGCTCCGTTTTTAGTTTAACCATCTGAAAACACCGACTACCTTACCAACAATCGAAAACTCCCTCTCGGTTGTTACCTCAATTGGCTGGTAATTATCATTAGATGGTATCAGACGGATTTTGTTGTTTTTATTTTCAAAAGTTTTTACAGTTACTTCATCATCAAGCATTGCGACAATAATCTCGCCGTTCAATGCATCTTTAGCCGGCGTTACAATGACAAGGTCGTCTTCAAAAATTCCTGAATTGATCATGCTGTCGCCTTTGACACGAAGAGCGAAACTATCTTCAGTTTTTTTCATAAAGGTCGGGTCAACAACAACGCTGCCCTCAATATTTTCAATTGCTGTGATAGGCGAGCCTGCTGCGACACGTCCTACGATAGGAATTTTTGCAAAGACATCATTCTTTTCAGGCAATGAATTATTCTTTATGTTTTCATTGTCAATCTTTAAGAGAGAAATTCCTCTGCTTGCATTGCTTTCGATATTCAGGTAGCCTTTTTTTACCAGTGCGTCAAGATGTCTTTTTACTCCGAAGGTTGAGGAGATTAAAAATTTTTTTCCAATCTCTCTAAGGGTTGGCGGGTAACCGTTTGCTTCTCTGAACTGTTCAATGAAGCGTAAGATTTCTTCTTGTCTTTCTGTTAATTGTTCTTTCATTTTTAGTGCTCATTTGTTTACTGTAAATATAGTGAACAAATGTATACTATGTCAAGGGGTCGGGCAAAATTTTTTTAAAAAGTGCGATTAGTGTTGAAAAAGTGATAAAATGGTAGGGAAAATTGGTAATTTTATTTTCTGGTTCTTAAAAATCAATCAACCTAAGGAATAGAAAGATGACATCTTTTTTTGATTTTAAAAGATGTCATCTTTCTTCAGAAAGTTTACACCTCTACGCTTTTTTTATCGGCATAGGTCAGCCAGTTGTAACGATCAACTATTTCAGCTCTCTGGATTGCTGAAATTTCTTTGAACAATTCAGCAGCTAAAACATTCGAATCGGTGTAATCGAACTTCATTTCAAAACCCTTATACGATAATAGCCCAACGGGTGAGATCACAGCGGCAGTTCCCGTTCCGAATATGCTGAGGACATTTCCTTTTTTATATTCAGTTACGATCTCATTTATGCTGATTAGTCTTTCGGTGACGTTATATCCTTTGTCGTGAAGTATCTGGATAACAGACTCACGAGTAACGCCCGGCAATACTGTCCCGGTTAATTTAGGGGTTGCAACTTCGCCTTTGAACTGCACAAAAATATTCATAGTACCAACTTCCTCTAAATATTTTTGTTCAATTCCGTCAAGCCAGAGCACCTGTGTAAAGCCCTGCTCTTTAGCTTTTTGCCCTGCGAGAAGACTTGCAGCATAATTAGCAGGAGTTTTGCATTCGCCCATTCCTTTTCTTACAGCTCTTACGTAATCATCCTGAGCGAGAATTTTAACCGGTACAAATCCTTCCGGATAATAAGCACCAACCGGCGAGAGCATAATTACTAATTTATATCTTGTTGATGGACGAACACCGAGGAATAAATCGCTCCCATAAACAACCGGTCTGATATAAAGCGCTTCACCATCTCTTGTTGGTATCCAGTCCTTTTCAATTGCAATTAATTCTGTCAAAGCGTACATCAAAAAATCAGGATCAACTTCGGGAATGCAAATTCTTTTTGCTGATCTGTTGAGCCTGTCGATATGCCTGTCTGCTCTGAAGATCACGGCTTCACCGCTGCGTGTTTTAAATGCTTTAAGCCCTTCAAAAATTGACTGAGCATAATGAATGAACATTGTTGCAGGATGGATTGATAAATTTTCCAATGGTTTAATAGTTGGATTATGCCAGCCTTTAGCCGGATCGTAATCCATTTCAAAAACATGGTCTGTGTAAATTAACCCGAAGCCTAAATTTTCAGGGATTTTGACTCCTTGAGCTCTTTCTTTGATAAGATATTTTATTTTTTCCATAAAGCCGCCTGGTTTTAAATAAATATAATAATCACATCTGCTATTTAAACAATTTAAACCACAATTTAAAATAAAACTGCCCGGTGGAGGGCTACCGGGCATTTGGAAGATCCATTAAGGGGGGTAAACTTAATGAATCTCGCATTTTGAACTTAACACTAATGAAAATTATTGTCAATGATTTTTTTATCGGTAAAGGTTTTGGAATACCCACTGGATTTTTTAGACAAGAAAATATTTAAGAAGAAAGGTGATTAAAAAATCAGCATCCAGAGGACGTAATCGAGTATTAAAATCATAGCTGAAGACAACACGAATGAGCGGATAGTAGAAAGCCCGACGCCTTCTGCGCCGCCTTCAGTTTTAAAACCGATGTGACAGCCGAGCAGCGAAGTAACAGCACCAAAAAAAACAGCCTTAACAAGACCGGCGATCAGATCAGAAAAAAGAAAAAATCTTTTTACTGATTGAAAAAAAATATCAAACGAAACATTGAGAAAATAATTTGACACTATATATGCACCCAGCACTGCAATAACATTAGCAAAAATTACAAGAACCGGCATCATTAAAATTGCTGCAAGAAATCTCGGCATAGCAAGGTATCTTACAGGATTTATAGCCATTGTTTCAAGTGCATCTATTTGTTCTGTTACTTTCATAGTCCCAAGCTCTGCCGCAATTGATGCACCTACCCTGCCGGCAATCACTATTCCGGTTAGCACAGGTCCTAGCTCGGTGATTATTGCCCTGCTTGTTGCCGCACCCAAAAAAGATAAAGGTGCAATTCCTTTTAGCTGATATGCCGCCTGCCAGGCAGCAACTGCACCCGTAAAAACTGCTATTATCAGAACTAAAGGAAGTGAGTTAACACCTATATGTTCCATCTGGTAAAAAACTATTTTTTTGCTTTTGTGGATGGATGGGAAACTTTTAATGATCCCGAAAAGCAGATTAAAAATCTCTCCTATCTCTTCGAGAAAATTTAAAGTCTTACTGCCAAGAGCCTGTAAAAAGTTAGCAAGCAAAATACGGTTCCTTTTGTCTGGAATAAATTTACAAAAAATTATATTACTTTACTGAACTTACGCAGATAGAGAGATGACATCTTTTGCTTCTAAAAAATATACCGATAAAAACAACATTACCTCCGAAAAAATAAATATCTATTCTTTTATAAAAGATGTCATCTCTTGCTTCGTTATTGTTTGCGTAACTTCACTTACTTTAATTAAGCCTTTGCAAAATATACTCTTGGAAATTTGTTTTATAAAATTGTGATTTTTAAAATTGTATGCTTTGGGTTTATTAACTATTTTTATAAACTATTCAACTGCAAATTCTTAAATCAACTTTACTGATAGCTGCAGAATAATTTTTCTTTTTGCAAAAAACAGGGAAATATAATGACTTCAAATAAAAATTTGCTTGCCTGGGTTAATGAGATGACAAAACTCTGCAAGCCCGATAATGTTCATTGGTGCAACGGCTCTGAAGAAGAATATAACAGGCTTGCCGGAATATTAGTTAAAAAGGGAACCTTTCAAAAATTAAATGAAAAAATAAGACCTAACAGTTATCTGGCTGAGTCAGATCCTTCTGATGTTGCAAGGGTGGAGGACAGAACTTTTACTTGTACAAAGAAAAAAGAAGATGCCGGACCAACAAACAACTGGGAAGATCCGGTTAGTATGAAAAATACTCTCACAAAATTGTTTGACGGATCAATGAAAGGAAGAACAATGTATGTTATTCCTTTCAGTATGGGACCGCTTGGGTCAAAAATTTCTTATATCGGAGTGCAGTTAACAGACTCAGAGTACGTTGTTTGCAGTATGAAGATAATGACAAGAATGGGAGAAAAAGTCCTGGGCGTTTTAGGCAATAATGAATTTGTGCGATGCCTGCATTCAGTTGGTTATCCGCTTGTTAATGGCAGAAAAGATGTCAGATGGCCTTGCAATCATATTAAATATATAGTTCAGTTTCCTGAAGAAAAAACTATTTGGTCTTTCGGAAGCGGGTACGGCGGAAATGCTTTGTTAGGTAAAAAATGTTTTGCTTTGCGAATAGCATCTTATATGGCTAAGGAAGAAGGCTGGCTTGCTGAACATATGCTTATCCTTGGTGTTACACCTCCGGACGGAGAAAAAAAATATATTGCCGCAGCTTTTCCGAGTGCATGCGGAAAAACAAATCTTGCAATGTTAACATCAACGCTGCCGGGATGGAAGGTTGAAACAGTCGGAGATGATATTGCGTGGATGAAATTCGGAAGCGACGGAAGACTTTATGCAATAAACCCTGAAGCCGGATTTTTTGGTGTTGCACCGGGAACCTCGATGGAGACAAATCGTAATGCGATGCTGACGATGCAGGCAAATTCTATTTTTACAAACGTTGCAAAAACTGACGATGGTGATATTTGGTGGGAAGGCTTAACAAAAGAAGAACCTAAGAAACTTACAAACTGGCTCGGACACGAATGGACTCCCGGCAGTAATGAAAAAGCGGCTCATCCAAATTCAAGATACACAGTTCCTGCAGGTCAATGCCCGGTTATTGATCCTAACTGGGAGGATCCGAAAGGTGTGCCGATCTCGGCAATTCTTTTCGGCGGCAGAAGAGCAGAAACAGTTCCTCTTGTTTACGAAGCATTGAACTGGCAGCACGGCACATTTATGGGATCAATAGTTTCTTCCGAAAAAACTGCTGCTGCTACTGGCAAGGTTGGCGAATTAAGACACGACCCGTTTGCTATGCTTCCTTTCTGCGGGTATAATATGGGTGATTATTTTGCTCATTGGTTAGAGATCGGAAAAGTGTCCGATCAAAATAAGCTCCCTAAAATTTTTTATGTTAACTGGTTTAGAAAAAACAAGGAAGGAAAATTTATCTGGCCAGGCTACGGGGATAATATTCGGGTTTTAAAATGGATAATTGAAAGAGTTTCAGGCAGTGGTGAAGCAGTTAAAACCCCAATCGGTTACCTGCCAAAAACCAATGCAATAGATTTAACAGGGATCGAAATTAAAGATGATGATTTGAAATTACTCCTCTCTGTTAATAAAGAAGAGTGGCTCAGGGAGACTGAAGAGATCGAAAATTATTATAAGATTTTTAATAACTCACTTCCTGCCGGACTGCTGGAAGAATTAAATTCTCTGAAAGAGAGACTGTTATTATATCAGACATAGCTGCTTGCTATTGAAAATCAGAATGATTTAAAATCACTATAGTTTTCAAAATGATACACGAAAATGTCACAATAATAAATAATTGGATTGTAAACAAAATCGGGCTTTAAGGTAATTTTAATAATAAAATTTATATTGCTTTACTAACTTATAATATAATAACAAGTTAGTAACCTCTGTTAATTTTCCGCTGCTTGAAATTATTTTTAATCTTAATCATTATGATCAATAAATTTTAGCATCATTATTGATATATCCCGGGTTGTAACATGTTATATTTTGTTGATTTATGGAGTGTGTTCGCGTGGTAAAAGAAGAAGATTCCTTATTAAAAATATTTAATAAGGCACCTGTAGGGATTATTGTGTTCTCTGCTGATGGGACGGTTGATTACTTCAACGATAACCTGCTTAAGTTTGGTAATCTTTACAGGATCAATTTTTCTGCTTTGAAAGGCACTAATGTTTTTAAGGAGCAGATAATTCCTGATACAGAACTCAAAGAAGATTTAAATTTAATGAAAGAAGGATTGCCTTTTGAGAGAGAAATTAAAAATCTTCAGACTGTTAAAAAGGGTTCTATATCTCTGATCTTAAAAGGTGCGCCTTTCTATGAAGGTAATAAATTTTCCGGCGGCATTTTAATTCTTGAAGATATTGAAGTTCTCTCTGAAATACAAAAAGACAAGGAAGAGCGTGGTAAGTTATTAAATGAAGTTTTTTCAAAAATTAATAATTATGTTTTTGTAACTGACCTTCAGGGGAAAATAAAATATGCTTTCGGGAAAGAACTGACTAACCTTGGGAAACCCAGCTCCTTACCGCTCGATTATCCAATTGATAATTTTTTCTCTGTATCCGAACAAAAGAGAATTTATCTTGCTATAGATAAGGTTAAAGAAACAAAATTACACACAGACCTGAATTTAGAAATAAATGCAGATAACAGAATAATACACTTCAATTGCCGTATCGAACCAAACCTTAATAAGAGAAAACAGGTACAGTTTTTATTTTTTATTCTTGAGGATATATCAGACAGAATTACAGAAAACATAAACCTGCGTAAAGAGCGTGATGAACTGCTGAAGCTCCAGTCAATCAGCGAGGCTTTAACAGATGCTCTCTTCCTTGTTGACCTTGATGGCAAGGTTCTTTTCTGGAATAAAGCCGCGGAGGGATTGTTCGGGTATTCAAAGAGCGAGGTTTACGGAAAGTTTTTTGGCAGAGTGCTTGGATTGTTTGATCAGGATTTCTTCGGAGAAATTAAAAGGGAACTCGATGCTTCGGGTATATGGATAAAAGAAATCACTGTATTTAAAAAGAATAAGGAGAAAGAAATCATTGAAGCAAAATTTACGTATACAAGTTTTGCAAAGAATGAAATCATTATCCTCTGTTCAAATATTACGGGCAGGGTGCTGAATGAACAATATTTAAAATTATCTGAAGAAAGGTATAAGGGTTTTATATCTCAAGCCGAGGAAATGTTCTGTACTATCGAGCCAAACGGGAATATAATTTTTGTAAACACGGCATTTGTAAAGTCGCTGAAATTTTCAGAAAATGAACTGCTCAAAAAGAACATAAGCGACCTGATAGAGAAAAATAAATACGACGCAGCAGGATTAAATCTCCAGGCATTTGAAAAATTATCAATTAAGAAATATGAGTTTTCTTTTAAATCTAAATATGGAAATCCTCTTCTTTTTACTTCGAGATTTATTCCGGTATTGAATGAAGCAGGTAAAATAAAACAATACAATTGCTTTTTTACAGATATCACAGAGAGGCGGCTTGAAGAAAACAACCTTCTTTTATTTAAAGCCTTGTTTGAAGCATCTAACGATGGTATAGCATTAGAAAAAGACAAAAAACTAACGTTGGTAAATGATGAATTTGCAGACATCTTTGGCTATCCAAGCGGATACGAGTTGTTAAAAAAAGAATTCATCGAACTGGTTGCAGATAGCGACGCTGCTAAGGTAAACGAGTATTTCCATCTGATTGAAACGGGCAAGCGCGCTCAAAAGCGTTTTGAATTTCTTGGTAAAAAACCGGACGGGTCTGCTTTCTTTGCCGAACTGACTGTTGCGCCTTTTACTTTCAACAGGGAATTATATAAAGTTTTGATCGCCAGGGACGTTACGGAAAGAAAACGCTCGCAGCAGGCAATTAAAGAATCTGAGGAAAAATACAGAAACATTACCGAAAATATTGATGACTTTCTTTTTACATTCGAAAGAGTGAGCAAAACTCTGCGTCCCGTTTTCTACACAGCGTCGGTTGAAAAAATTACCGGTTATTCCCAAGCTGATCTTCTTACTGATTCAAAATTATTTATGAAGATTATTTATCCAGATGATCTTGGTATTCTGAAAGAAAGAATAATGAACCTGATGAGAAGCAAAATTCAGCTTTCATCCGAATTTGAATTCAGGATAATTAATAAGCATGGCAACATTGTTTGGGTAAGAGCTAAATTAAATGTTTTGAGAGATAAGGAAGGCGTAATTCAAAAATTGTACGGTCTCGTCAGTGATATATCACTGAGAAAAAAAGCGCAGGATGAATTAACAAAATCGACAGAAAATCTTATCAAGCTCAATGAAACTAAGGATCGTTTTATTTCTATCATTTCTCATGATTTAAGAACACCTTTCAGTTCGATTTTAGGCTTTACAGATCTTTTGCTGAATGACGAAGGCTTGAGTGAAGAAGAGAAAAAACAATATGTAAGATTTATCCGTGAGTCTTCCAGCTCGATGCTTTCTCTTGTAAATTCTTTGCTCGACTGGACAAGACTGCAAACAGGAAGAATTCGTTTTGAGCCTGAAAGAATTGAAGCTGATAAAATTATTGAAAAATCTTTGAATGCTTTATCAGGAGCTGCTTATCAGAAAGGGATCAAATTAATTTCTACTGTGTCAAAAGACCTTTTTATTTTTGTTGATGAAAACCTGGTACTGCAGGTATTCAACAACCTGGTTTCCAATGCAATTAAGTTTACTAACAAGGATGGCAACATTACTATTTCTGTTTCGGCAGCAGGTACTTCACGCTTCCTGGAGTTTTCTGTTAAAGACAATGGCACTGGAATCAAAAAGGAAAATCTCGATAAGCTTTTTAATGTTGATACAAAATTTACTTCCGAAGGCACCGCAGGCGAAAAGGGAAGCGGACTCGGGCTTTCTCTTGTGAAGGAAATTATCGAAAAACACGGCGGCACTATCAGGGTTGAAAGCGAATATGGCAAAGGAAGCGATTTCAAATTTACTCTGCCAATAGCATCTGCAAATATTTTGCTTGTGGACGACAGTAAAACCGACAAACTTTTATATTCAAAAATAATCAAACACATTGCGCCCGATTATAATATTGATATTGCATCTGACGGGAAAGAAGCTCTCGATAAAATATTAGCTTCCCCGCCTGCACTCGTAATTACAGACCACTTGATGCCGGTTATGAATGGCTATCAGCTTGTTGAGAATATTCAGAAATCAGATCTGAAAGGTAAACCGCCTGTCATTATCCTTGGCAGCGAGCTGGACAGGAATACTATTTATGATTATAACGAACTTGGAATCGAGTACGTTTTTCAGAAGCCTGTTACGCTCAGCGATTTCAAAAAAGCAGTTGAGAAATCTTTAAAGCAGGGAATGAGTCTGAAATAATTCAGCAAAGCACTTCTGAATCGCAAAAGAGTCCGAGGTTACTTCTTTCACGAACTCAAAATTTTTCCATCAACAACAGGGGTTACACAGATAAGCGGGTTTTCGGGAACAGAAAAGTGTGAAAAAATTTCTTCGAAAAGCTGAAACTGCATTCCCTGTTTTTCCAGTTTGGCAAATTTATGATATTTCATAAACTCGCCTTTTTTATTTTTAGGTGCATCAAACTTATATGCAGTTTTAAAATCTTCATTTACTCTGTTTTTCAGAAAGTGGATTTTATTGTCATCCCCGCCTTCTTTTTCGTAACCCACGGCACGGAATTCCTCAACGTAGTTGTTATTGATTATTAAGTAGATATTTAAAATTGTTTCATTCATACTTAAAAAATTTAAACAGGCTTTTGTCTTACTCTTCAACTTAAACTTTCCCCAACTAACTCCGTGTTCTAATCAGTAAGATTAAAGATCACATTTAAGATTTTCTTACTTCTTCGGTGCAATCATATTTTCAGGACGTACAACCTCATCAAATTTTTCGGCTGTTAACAATCCCAGGGCAACAGCCGCTTCTTTTAAGGTAGTGTGCTCTTTATGAGCTTTCTTTGCAACCTTTGCGGCATTGTCATAACCTATGTATGGGTTCAGGGCAGTGACAAGCATCAGGGAATTATCAAGATTTTTTTTGATATTCTTTTCGTTAGCTTTAATTCCGGCGACACAATTGTCGGTAAAACTTTCGCACGCGTCTGCTATTAATCTGATTGACTGAAGAACATTGAAAATTATTACGGGTTTAAAAACATTCAGTTCAAAATTTCCGCTTGCACCTGCGAAACTTACGGTAGTATCGTTTCCGAAAACCTGTGCGCAAACCATTGTCATAGCCTCTGATTGAGTTGGATTTACTTTGCCCGGCATAATTGAGCTGCCAGGTTCATTTTCGGGAAGCAGTAATTCTCCGATTCCGCATCGGGGACCTGAGCCGAGCCAGCGGATATCATTTGCAATTTTCATCAGTGAAGCAGCAAGAGTTTTTAAGACCCCGCTGAATTCAACAAGAGCATCATGAGCAGCGAGTGCTTCAAATTTATTTCTTGCAGAAACAAAGGGCTTGCCTGTAATTTTTGAAATTTGTGCCGCTGCCTTTACTGCAAATTCAGGATGAGTATTTAAACCTGTTCCAACTGCTGTTCCGCCTAATGCCAATTCATACATACGAGGAAGAGCGGCATTAATTCTTTCGAGGCCGTTTGTGAGTTGCTGGACATATCCGGAAAACTCCTGTCCGAGTGTTAAGGGAGTTGCGTCCATCAGATGTGTTCTTCCGATTTTAATTATGTCTTTAAATTCCTCAGCTTTTAACCCGAGTACGTCGCGGAGTTTTGTTACCATAGGAATTAATCTTCTGTGGATTTCTTCAACTGCGGCAATGTGCATTGCAGTTGGAAATGTATCATTGGACGATTGGGCTTTGTTTACATCATCGTTTGGGTGGATAGGTTTTTTACTTCCCATCTCGCCGCCTGCAAGTTCGATTGCACGGTTAGAGATCACTTCGTTAGCGTTCATATTTGTCTGCGTTCCGCTGCCGGTCTGCCAGACAACTAATGGAAAATGTTCATCCAGTTTTCCTTCGATAACTTCGTCAGCAGCTTTTACTATCAGTTCTGCTTTTTCTGCAGACAAAATTCCCAATTCTTTATTAGTTAACGCCGCAGCTTTTTTTAGAATTCCCAATGCTCTTATTAATTCTCTTGGAAATCTCTCTCCGCCAATTTTAAAGTTCATTAATGAACGGGCAGTTTGTGCGCCGTAGTATTTATCTTTTGGCACCTTAATCTCGCCCATACTGTCTGTTTCTGTTCTGTATTCCATAATTTTTCTCCCTGGGTTAGCACAAAAATTTTTATTCAAAAGTAAAAAATCAGTAAAGTTTAGCACCTGTAATTTACAATAATTTCCTGTGAATTTTTTGTGCTTATGCTTCTCTGTTTCTGGAACATATACCAAAAAAATGTACTTTCTTTTAATGCAGGAACTTTAAATAATACATACAGGTTTATTTGATTAAAGTCTTTCAGAATTGATCCCTTTGGGAAAGGAAAAAAAATGATCGTTAAAGGTGCATTTGAAAAAGCAAAAAGCTATATAGAGTCTCATTCCGGCAAGGCTAAAGAAGAGGGTAACAAAAATATTAGCGGTCCCTGTATTACAATTTCCCGGGAGGCAGGAGCAGGCGCTGAAGTTGTCAGCCAGCTTATTGTTGATACATTTTCAGAACTCAGCATGGAAAAATCGTGGACAATTTTTGACAGCAATCTTATTGAAAAAGTTTTGCAGGATCATAATCTTCCGATGCGCTTAAGTAAAATAATGGAAGAAAGAAAATATTCCGCCGTCCGTTCAATTATGAATGAAATGATCGGTGGGCAGCCAGGCTTGTGGACGCTCTTCCACAAAACTACCGAAACAATTCTTCAGCTTGCACATATTGGTTTCTGTATTATTGTAGAGCGCGGTGGCAATATTGTTACTGCACAGATGGATAATTGTCTACACGTACGCCTTATCGCTTCTGAGGAAGACAAGATTAAGCACGTTATGGAGATTTATAACTTCAGCAGGAAAGACGCTGTTGATTATATTAAAAAAGAAGATGAGAACAGGAAAGAATATATTCAGGCTTACTTCCATAAAAATATAGAAGACCCTCAGTTATATCACTTTATTATCAACACAAGTGAGATGACGTATGCTAAAACAGCCGACCTGATTTGTGATGCTGTAATGAAAAAATTTCCCGAATTTTTCAGCCGGGAAGAGCTTAATACGTTTAGCAGGATTTTATAGGTTGTAAAAAATTTAGCTCTCTCCAAATTTTTACCTTTTATCCTTGCAATTATCATTATAGATTTTCCTATATAATTCGAGCCGGGAATTCAGGCAGCAAGCAGATAATCCGGCGCTGAGTTATCTTGACATTAAACCAGCATAGGGTTAATTTTACACGCTTTATCAATTTTTAGGAAAGAAATTGGGTAAATCTCAATCGCAATCCGATGAAAAACTTCAGGAAGCGATAAAAAAATCAGGCGAAATTCCCACTCATATAGCAATAATAATGGACGGGAATGGAAGGTGGGCAAAAAAAAGAGGTCTTCCACGTGTTGCAGGGCACAAACGCGGTGTTGATACTGTAAAAGAAATCACTGAAGCGTGCGCTGAATTAGGCGTTAAGTATCTAACGCTCTACACTTTTTCTACTGAAAATTGGAACAGACCGAAAGAGGAAGTTTCTACACTTATGAGACTCCTGCTGAAAAGTCTGCGCGACAGGGTAGGCGAGCTTAATGAAAATAATATTAAGCTGACTACAATCGGTGATGTTAGCTCTCTGCCGCGCGAGGTTCAAAATGAATTGTTTGATGCGATTGAAAAAACGAAAAACAATAAAAGAATGACCCTGAACCTTGCCCTCAGTTACAGCGGCAGATGGGAACTGCTTGAAGCAGTCAGGAAAATTTCAACGCTTGTTTCTAAAGGCGACCTGGCAATTGATGAAATAAATGAAAAGTGTATCTCTGAGAACTTAACAACAAAAAATATTCCCGATCCCGATCTTCTTATAAGAACAAGCGGGGAATTCAGGGTCAGTAATTTTCTCTTATGGCAGATAGCATATTCTGAATTTTATATATCAAATGTCTTGTGGCCGGATTTTGGAAGAAAAGATCTCTACGAAGCAGTTAAAAGTTTTCAGCAAAGAGAAAGAAGATTCGGGAAACTAAGCGATCAACTTAATAAGAATGTAAAAGGCTTAAAGAATGTCTCAACCCTCTCCAAAGAAATTGTTTAAATATTTTGTTCTCTTTTCTATTTTGTTTATCTCGGCAATTTCTTATTCTCAGACAGCCAAAACGAGCTATAAAATTTTAGGCATTTCCGTAGAAGGGAATAAATCTGCTGATGCCAACACTATCATTGCCAACAGCGGTCTTAAGGTAGGTGATGAGATACAGATCCCAGGCGATAAAACTCTGAACGCCGAAAAGCAATTATGGCGGCTTAATATTTTTTCTGATATACAAATCTGGATTGATAAACAGGTCGGTGACGGTGTCTTTCTCTTAATAAAGGTTAAAGAATATCCGCGGTTCGAAAAAGTTGTTGTTACCGGCAATGATGAAATCAGCACCAGTAAAATTGATGATAAAATTTCTTTTATAAGAGGACAGATCTTAAAGCCCCAGGAAGTATCCAGGCTGAAACAGAGTATCCTGAAACTCTATGAAGACGACGGCTATTTGAACGCCGTTGTTGACCCTGAATACTTTACTTATTTTACCGCCGATACTACACAGGATGAAATAATTGTTACCTGGCATAATGAAAAAAATCTTGCTGATGAGTATAAGCTCAATTACAGCAAAGCTGATGAAGCTTACACAAACCTGATCGCAAAGATCAAAGACAGGATCCTGCTGAAAATAAATATTACAGAGAACAGCCAGACTACTGTAAGACATATCAGATTTACAGGGAACAAAAAATTTGATAACGGCGATCTGAGAGGCGAGATGGATGACATTCACGAAGCTAAATGGTGGAAGTTCTGGCAAGGCTCAAAGTTCGACCCGGTAAAATTAAAAAAAGACGAAAAGAAAATAGTAGATTTTTATAAATCTAAAGGCTACCGCGATGCAGAAGTTCTCGGTGACTCTTTGATTTATTCAAACAACAAAGAAGATGTAACCGTTCTTATTCACTTACATGAGGGTCCTCAGTATTTTATAAGAAATATTACCTGGGAAGGCAACACTGTGTTTCCCGATTATATTCTTAACCAGAGGCTGGATTTTGCAAAGGGGGATGTTTATGACTACGATAAGTTAGAAAAAAATCTTCGCGGCAATCAGCAGCAGACAGATGTTTCATCGCTCTACCTCGATAACGGTTATCTTACTTTTAATATTGTTCCTAACGAAACAAAAGTAGGCAGCGATTCGATAGATATTAATATTCGCGTACAGGAAAAAAATCAATTTAAAATCGGGAAAGTTGGAATAACCGGTAACGATAAAACAATGGATAAAGTTATAAGGCGCGAACTTTATACGATCCCCGGAGATTATTTTAACAGGGGGCTTTTGCTCAGAAGTGTTCAGCAGCTTGCTAACCTGCAATATTTTAACGTGGAAAAATTATATGGACCGGACGGAATATCCACCTCGCTCGCTAACGACAGCACCGTTAATGTTACATTCCACGTTGAAGAAAAATCAAGCGATTTTCTTAATGCTTCTGTTGGCTACAGCGGCAGCTTTGGTTTTAGCGGGGCGATTGGAGTTACTCTGACTAATTTTTCTCTATCCGATCCTTTTAAACTTGGCGGCGGACAAATTTTAAGCTTTAACTGGCAATTCGGTGTTGGAAGTCTTTACAGAACTTTTACCGTGGGCTTTACCGAACCATGGTTATTCAATACACCTACTCTTGTCGGCTTCGAAGTTTTTGATACCAGGCAGCAGTACATTTATGATTTGCGCCAGTTCGGAGGGACTGTAAAGTTAGGTCGAAGATTAAAATGGCCCGATGATTTCTTCAGCGTTCAGGGTTTCTTCAGATATCAAAGAAATGACGTTCTGAACGGTGGTGGTTTTTATCGGACAGGTCTGACGAATGAGTTCACCTTAGGCGGCACAATTATCAGGAAAAATATTGATAATCCTATTTTCCCTTCAATTGGTTCTAATGTTACTTTGGATGCACAAATTTCCGGCGGTCCTTTCCTGCCTGGTAATGTTGATTATTATAAAATTGGTTTCAAATCAGAGTGGTACAGAAGATTGTTTGGCACAAACAGGTTTACACTTTATACTGTTGCCAATCTTGGTTATTTAAAAGAGCTGGTACCGGGTACTAAAATAAATCCTTTCGATTATTTCTTTATGGGAGGCAATGGACTTATTATTGCCACAGAACCTTTAAGAGGTTATGAAGACAGGTCAATAGGTCCCAGAGATAATAATAACCAGGTGCTCGGCGGCAGAGTAATGACAAGGTATACAGCAGAGCTGAGAGTTGCTGTTACACTCGAACCAATTCCGTTTTATTTGCTGGCATTTGCTGAAGCAGGCAACGTATTTCAGAATCTTGAAAAAACAGACCCGTTCGATTTGAGAAGGTCTGCAGGTTTCGGAGCGCGTATTTTAATTAACCCCGTCGGTCTTATCGGATTCGATCTTGGTTATGGGTTTGACAGACCTATTGTAGACGGCACTCAGCCAAAATGGACTTTCCATTTTCAATTTGGTAAAGGCTTTTAATTAATTATTTAACTAATTTCATAAAGGTACAAACAGTGAAAAAATATCTTTCAATTTTTGCAGCAGTGATCTTAGGCTGTAATTTTATTTTTGCTCAAACAGCTTCTATTAAAATCGGCTATGTTGATTCACAAACAATACTGACACAGTTTCCCGAAGCAATAAAAGCCCAGGGTGATCTTGATGCTTTAACCGGCAAATGGGGAGCGCATATTGACAGCCTTACAGCAGAGTTGCAGAAAGCTTATGCCGAATATCAGAAACAATCTAAAACTATGCCTGAAGATAAACAGCTTGCGGCTCAGCAGAAACTGCTTCAGCAGCAGCAGGCAATTGACAATTATAAAAAAGATAAATTCGGGCAGCCGAACGGCGAAATCTATAAAGAGAACGAAAAGATATTCGGTCCCGTTAAAGACAAAGTTTACAAGGCGATTAAAGAAGTTGCGGCAGAAGAGAAAATGCAGTTTGTGTTTGACAAAACAGGCGATGCAGTGCTGCTTTACGGAGACCCGGCTTATGATATAACTTATAAAGTTTTAGATAAGCTGAAACGCGGAACAACAAAGTAGGAAGTAAAGGAATAGAGATATAAGGGTATAAAAGAATAAGGGTGTAAAGGAATAGGGTATTATGGTTATTTATACCCTGTTTCCCTTATACCCTATACCATTATACCTTTATATCTTACACCTGCCAGCACCTCTGTGACTTCAGTAATATATTTTAAACTGACTCGCTGTTTTCCTAAAGATTTAATAATTTGAACCGGATCTTTTTAACAGTAAGGGAGTTCTGATGAAAAAAATAATTTTATCCCTCACATTTATCTTTTTTTTATTTTCCGGTGTTTCTGTTGCGCAGTTAAAAATAGGCTATGTGGATTCTAACACAATATTTGATAAACTTCCCGACGCTCAGGATGCAAAACAAAAGATAGATGCTTACATACGCGAATGGAAAACCGAATTATCCAAAATGCAAAGCGACCTGTCAGCTAAGAAGGACGATTATGAAAGAAGAAAGCTTATTATGACAGAACAGACCAGGAAAGATATGGAATCGGACATTGCAAAGCTCCAGAAAGATATTGACGATTACCGCGACAAGAAATTTGGTGCCAGAGGTGAGTTGTTCCAGAAACAGGACGAGTTAATGAAACCGATACAGAATAAAGTTTTCAGCGTCATCAAAGAAGTTGCACAGCAGGAAGACCTTGACTTTGTCTTCGACAGAAGCAGCGATGTAACCCTGCTTTATGCTAAAGATAAATATGATATTACCCAGTTGGTTCTTGACAAATTAAAATTGAATTAAAATAAAATTCAAATGAATATTAAACTGCAGCAAATTGCCGACCTTGTTGAAGGGAAAATTACAGGTGAAGGCAATTTAAATATCAGCAGCCTTGCCAAAATTGACGAAGCTAAAACAGGCGAACTTACTTTTCTTTATCATCCTGCCTATGAAAAATATTTTCAGACAACAAAAGCTTCTGCTATTCTTGTAAAAACCGGGTTCAATAAAACGAGAAATGATTTAACGTATGTTGAAGTTAATTCACCTGAAAAAGCTTTTTTTACTCTGCTCAGAAATTTTTTCTCTCCTCAGTTTCCGCTTGAGGGTATAGATAAAACTGCTTTTGTTCATCCGGCTGCTGAGCTTGGCAAAAATGCTGCACTTGGGAAAAATGTGGTTATATCTGCAGGCTGCAAAATCGGCAGTAATGTAAAAATTTTTCATAATACTGTTCTGCTTGAGAATGTAGAGATCGGTGACGACACGTTAATTTTTCAGAATGTAAGTATAAGGGAAAATTGTAAAGTAGGAAGAAGAGTTATAATTCATCCCGGCACTGTGATAGGTTCAGATGGATTTGGATTTAACCCTGATGAGAAAGGTGTTTACCAGAAAATTCCTCAGATTGGAAATGTGATCATCGAAGATGATGTTGAGCTTGGTTCGAATGTTTCTGTTGACCGGGCTTCTCTCGGTTCAACTGTTATTAAGCGCGGTGTAAAAATAGATAATCTCGTTCAGATAGCTCATAATGTAATCGTTGGTGAAGATACAGTTATTTCTTCTCAGTCAGGAATTTCGGGAAGCACAAAAGTCGGGAAGAATTGTATTCTTGCCGGACAGGTTGGAATTGTAGGTCACATTGAAATTGCAGATAATTCTATTTTGATGGCTCAGTCGGGAATTTCGAAGTCCGTTAAAAAGCCCGGTAAATATTTTGGATCCCCTGCTAAAGAAATAAATACTGCATTAAGATTAGAGGCACACCTGAGGAATCTCCCTGCTTATGCAGAAAAAATAAAAGAGCTTGAAGAGCAGGTAAAATTTCTCAAGGAAGAATTGAAAAAGTTTAACAAATAAAAACTCTTACAGCATCTCATTTACCCGTCTGCAATGCAGAGTTTATTGTATTTCAAGGCTCATCTTGCTATTTTGAAAATCAATTTCGTAAATATTTTTTATTCTCCTTCGTAGGAATATTAGCAAGAAGCGCAGGCTTGTTGAAGGTCAGCGCAAATTTTAAGCAGCTATTTTTTTGTAACAAGTTCCAGGTTTTTGAATGATAGAATCGCAAAGAACAATTGCTCACGAAGTTTCAATCTCAGGAGTTGGTTTGCATACAGGCACATCGTGCAGAATGACTTTCAAGCCTGCGCCTGAAAATTACGGAATTAAATTCATAAGAATCGATCTGCCGGATAAACCCGAAATCCCTGCTAATGCTGATTTTGTTGTTGATGTTTCAAGAGGAACTACTTTAGCAGTCGGTGATGCAAAAGTTCACACAGTCGAACACGTTCTTGCGGCAGTAGTCGGGCTGCAGATTGATAACCTCATAATCGAATTAGAGGGGATCGAGCCGCCTGTGGGTGATGGCAGTTCGCTGCCTTATGTAAAAGTTTTAAGAGATGCAAAATTTGTTCAGCAGGAGGCGCCGAAAGATTATCTCATCATTGATGAAACGGTAATGTACCACAATGAAGAAAAGCAGGTTGATATTGTCGCCCTCCCGCTCGATGGTTACAGAATAACAGTGATGGTGGATTATCAGAACCCCGCCCTGGGCAGCCAGCACACCGGGTTGTTCGACCTTGAAAAAGAATTTGCGGAGGAGTTTGCGCCTGCAAGAACTTTCTGCTTTTTAAGTGAAGTAGAAAATCTTGCCAATGTTGGATTAATAAAAGGCGGCGACATTGATAATGCGGTTGTGATCGTTGACCATAACCTGAGTCAGAATGAGCTTGAAGTTCTGAGGAAAAAAATCGGCGTCAAGGAAAAAGTTGTAATTGGCGGGAACGGAATTTTAAATAACAAAGAACTTCGTTTTAAGAACGAGCCTGTTCGCCATAAACTGCTGGACCTTCTTGGTGATCTTGCGCTGATCGGTGCGCCGATAAAAGCACAGATACTTGCAGCGCGCCCCGGACACAAAGCTAATGTTGAATTTGCAAGACAGGTCAGGAAGCTTTATCAGCAGAAAAAACTTGTAAAGAAATTTCAGTTTGTCAAAAAGGAAGGTGTGGTTTTTGACATAAATGCAATCCAGAGAATACTCCCGCACCGTTATCCTTTCCTGCTTGTTGATAAAATTATTCATCTTGAACTTGACAAAAAAGTGATTGGTGTAAAATCGGTAACGATCAATGAACCGTTTTTCCAGGGACATTTCCCCGGGCAGCCGATAATGCCGGGAGTTTTGATTATCGAATCAATGGCACAGACCGGCGGCGTCTTGCTTCTTAATTCATTTCCCAACCCTGAAGAAAAACTTGTTTACTTTATGCAGATAAATAATGCTAAATTCAGAAAACCTGTCAACCCTGGAGACCAGCTTTATCTTGAGATCGAATTAACAAATAAGAAAAGTAAAATCGTTACAATGAGCGGGAAAGCATTTGTTAATGATGTGCTTGTAGCTGAAGCCGACTTTATGGCTGGAATTGTTGACAGAGAAAGTAAAAAGGAAGATTGATTTTTAAATGACTGTTATACATCCCACAGCGATAGTTAGCAGCAAAGCAAAAATAGGCAATAATATTACCGTTGGTCCTTACGCAATCATCGAAGATGATGTTGAGATTGGCAGCGATTGCAGAATCGGTCCGCACGCTGTAATTTATAACGGCGCAAGGATTGGAAATAAAGTTACTATTCACCAGGCTGCTTCAATTGCTCATACACCCCAGGATTTAAAATTCGCTGACGAAGAATCTTATTTTTATGTCGGTGATGAATGTGTTATCCACGAATATGTAACTTTGCACCGCGGTACGAAAGAAACCGGGTTCTCACGTATCGGTAAAAAATGCCTGCTGATGGCGTATGCCCACGTTGCACACGATACAATAGTTGGGGATAATTGCATTCTCGCAAACGGTGTTCAGCTTGCCGGTCATGTTATGCTTGAAGATTTTGTGATCATCGGGGGACTTACTCCTGTTCATCAGTTCTGCAAGGTAGGTCAGCATTCTATGGTTGGAGGAGGATTCAGAGTAACGCAGGATGTTCCGCCTTTCGTCCTGATGG
Organism: Bacteroidota bacterium; assembly: GCA_021815365.1. GTDB lineage: Bacteria > Bacteroidota > Ignavibacteria > Ignavibacteriales > Ignavibacteriaceae > JAKAGZ01. The sequence continues at coordinate 43,804 of JAKAGZ010000003.1, read as the reverse complement.
CTGGCGAGCCGTTAAAATTTTCAGGGCTGAATGTGATCGGTTTAAGAAGAAGAGGCTTTTCAAACGAAGATATTCTGCTGCTTAAAAAAGCTTACAGCTTTATTTATGATAATTCACTTAACATCAGCCAGGCAAAAGAAAAAATCAGATCTGAAATTCAAAATAAATATGCAGATGCTGTCCTTGATTTTCTTGGAAAAAGCACGCGGGGTTTAGCAGGAAAATGAAATGGCGATTTATAAATACAGGTTTTAATTCAGGCAGGTTCAATATGGATTATGATCTTGAGCTTGCAAGGAGTATCGGGAGCGATGAGGCAGTACTGCGCCTATACAGATGGAAACCTTACTGCATTTCGCTGGGAGCTAACCAGAGTTTTGACTCTGTGAATCTTGAAAGAGCCGCTGCAGATAATATTGATATTGTGAAAAGACCAACAGGCGGCAGAGCAATTCTTCATTCAGAAGAAATAACATATTCGGTTGTTCTTCCTGTTTCCTTCAATGTATCTGCAAGAAATATTTACAGGGAAATAAATCTTGCCTTGCTCGAAGGCTTGAAAATTTATAATCCGCTATTAAACAAAGTTGAGATGGAAGACCGGCAGCCTGACTTCCCCCAATTTTATAAAGAGGAAAAGAGTAAAATCTGTTTTGCTGTTTCGGCAAAGAGCGAGTTGAAATATGACGGAAAAAAATTAGTTGGAAGCGCTCAAAGAAAAATCGGGAATACTATTCTTCAGCACGGGTCAATCCTCTGCGGCTCATATCACCTGAAGATAGTGGATTATTTAAATTCAGATACGAATGATTCTGAATCAATAAAAGCAGAGATGATCAGTACGACAACCGACCTTCAGACTGTGCTGAATGAAGAGATTGATTATCCAGAATTATGCTGTGCTATCGTTAATGGCTTTGAAAAAAATTATAACGTTAAGTTTGAAAGATTTTTAAACCCGGAACCAGAAACTGTACTTTAACAATTTAAAGAGAATCAAATGAGTACTGAAAAAGAGATCAAACGTGTAACGACCAAGACTTTTCAGCTCCTTAAGAAAAAAGGAATAAAGATCACTGCACTAACAGCATACGATTTTATTACGGCAAAAATTCTTGATGAAGCAGGAATTGATCTTGTGCTTGTCGGTGATTCGTTGGGCAATGTCTTCCAGGGAAACGAAACGACTTTGCCCGTTACAATGGATGAAATGATCTATCACACAAAAGCAGTTACAAAAGGCGTGAACCGTGCAATGGTTGTAGTTGATATGCCTTTTATGTCTTACCAGCTTAGTGTGGATGAGGGCTTTCGTAATGCGGGAAGAATTATGAAGGAAACTTCAGCAGGCGGAGTTAAGCTGGAGGGCGGCGAAAGAATCGCAGAAACAATAAGTAAAATTACCGAAGCCGGGATACCTGTAATGGGGCACATTGGACTTACTCCGCAGAGCATACATCAGTTCGGCAGCTACAGGGAAAGAGGCAGAACCAAAGAAGAGGGCAGCGAAATACTGAAAGATGCAAAAGCTGTTGCGGATGCCGGAGCTTTTTCAATTGTGCTTGAAAAAATTCCCGCTGCACTAGCTAAAGAGATTACTGAATCAATTAACATCCCGACCATCGGCATCGGTGCTGGTATTTATTGTGACGGGCAAATTCTCGTTACGCCGGATATGCTCGGACTGAATGTGGATTTTCATCCGAGATTTGTGAGACTGTATGCAAATTTAGCTGATGAAATCACAAAAGCTGTTAAATCATATATCGAGGATATTAAAGCTGTAAGATTTCCTTCAAACGAAGAAAGTTATTGAAGTGTGATCTTATTCTTTACTGTAATTAATTTTAAGATGAAGAAAATTCTCATTACCACTGTATTGTTTCTTTCCCTTTTTTCAGCAGCCTATTCACAAATTGAGACCGAATCCCACCTTGATGGCGCAATGATTACGGCGATTCAGAGCGAGGGAAATTATATCTGGTTTGCTACTTACGGGCAGGGGATTTACCGTTATTCAATCAAAGATCATAAGTGGTTCAACTTTTCTACAAAAAATCAAAATTCAGACTCGGATTTTTTTTATGCGATAGCAGTAAATAAAAATTATTTGTGGGCAGGTACTGTTGAAGGATTATTTATTTATGATATAAACAGGAACCAGTGGAGAAAACGAAAATTTGCGCAAGGCGGGGAGCTTGGCAACTGGATACGTGCATTGTGCTTTGACCCTTCGCAGGATGTTTTGTGGATAGGAAGATTTAAAAATCTGACAAGGCTCGACGTAAAAAGAAATCAGTATAAAGACATTGATCTTACTCAGAACAATGACAGCAAAACAAATAATATTAAAACCATAAAGCTGGATGGAGACAGTCTAGTCTGGTTCGGCACTGAATCCGGCGTTCATATTTATGATAAGTCAAAAAATTTTGAGAATCAGTCAGCCTGGAGATATCTGAATAACAAAGGAAATAATTTTAACGGAGAAGGTGATGCTGTTTCTGTTCCGGATATTTTGTTTGACAAAAATTTTATCTGGTTTGCAACAGATGAATTTATTACCAAAGACCACCCGCATTTTAATATCGGCGGCGTGTACAGGTTTGACATGAAATTAGAGTGGGACAGAATTTCAAAAAGAAACGGGCTTGCTGGCAACGGCATTTACTGTCTCGCAAGAACAGGGAATAAAATATGGGCGGGGGTTTACACATTCAGCAGTGAAGATAAAAAAGATTTTGGGCGCGGTTTGGCTTTAATTGACAGGCTTACTGAAAAAGTAACGCCGCTGGATTTTAATTCAGTTGACTTAAATTCCCGGCAGGTGCTTAGTTTATATTTTGATGGAACATCAATGTGGATAGGCACGGATAACGGGCTGTACAGGGTAAAAATTGATAACCCGCTTGCACACTGGGCGCTTAAAAAAGATGCAAGGTTAATAAAAAGTAAAAAAGGGAAGAATTAATTACCAGCTAAGCTGGTAAAACCTTTTTCATATTAATGCTAGCAGCAGTTATTAAATTAACTATCATTCAATTTTTCAGGTTAAAAACTTCAACTATTCTTCCTTTCCCGATATTTATTTTATCATTATCTTGATCTGTAAAAATTTGATTCATTTGTTTAGAGGTGAATAATGAGCAAAGTCGAGGTCCTGAAAAATATAGAAAAACTTGATTTGTCTGAAAAGCTAATACTTGTTGAAGATATCTGGGATTCAATTGCCCGGAGTAATTCAGAATTACCATTACCTGAATGGCAGAAAATTGAGCTGGATAAAAGATATGAAGAGTTTAAAGAAGGAAAGACGGGTTTGCACGAATGGAAAAAAGTGCATAATGAACTCAGAGAAAAACATAAGTGAAGCTTTACTATACAGATAGAGCCAGGAATGATTTAGAAATTGCTTTTGAATGGTATGAAAAACAAAGACGCGGACTTGGTTATGAATTCTTAGATTGCGTTGAAGTAACTGTAAAAGACATACGTATATTTCCTGAAATGTACAATATTTGTTATTCTAAATTCCGTAGGTGTCTTACGAGGAGATTTCCATTTTCTATATTCTACTCCATTGAAGGCAAAGAAATTATAATACATTCTGTGTACGATAACAGACAGGATCCGGGAAAACGACCTAGCTCTCATTAGCGGACATCATATAGAATTTCTTATTACCCTAGTTCACAATAATTTTATTTCCGGCATTAATATGGTAGATATTTCATTAGAAAGACTTAACGACCTTAAAAATAAATTTAAAGACCGAAAAATCGCCGTTGTCGGCGACATGATGCTCGACTGTTATTTCTGGGGCGACGTCAAAAGAATTTCCCCCGAAGCCCCCGTCCCGATTGTCGAAGTAGGAAACGAATTTTACAGGTTCGGCGGCGCTGCTAATGTTGCGCTCAATATTTTAAAATTAGGAGGGATTCCCTATCCGGTAGGTGTAATTGGTTATGATAATTACGGAACGATTTTTACCTCGCTTGTAAATGAATCAAAAATTCCCGATGACGGTATAATCGTTGACGAAGAAAGACCAACAACAGCAAAAACAAGAGTTATCGCTGATAACCAGCACGTTGTAAGAATTGACAAAGAAAGTAAAGAATATCTGAACGGAAAAAGCCAGGCAAAAATTTTTGATTATATAGAAAAGAACATTAAAAATTTTGACGGGATAATCCTCCAGGATTATAACAAAGGAGTTTTAACCCCGGCATTGATTGAAACTGTCATCCGGCTTGCAAACCAGAATAAAATTCTGATCACAGTGGATCCTAAGTTCAATAATTTTTTTAATTATAAAAATGTAACAGTGTTCAAGCCGAACAGGAAAGAGGCTGAAGATGTTCTGGGAATGAAGATCAGGACAGATGAAGATGTATCGGCTGCAGGTAAAAAAATACTGGAAAAACTAAATGCAGAAAATGTATTGTTAACTCTCGGCGAAGATGGGATTGCTGTTTTCGAAAAAGGGAAAGACCTTAAAAAGATGCCTACAAAAGCCAGGAAAGTTGCAGACGTTTCCGGTGCAGGCGATACTGTAATTTCTACTTTAACAATGGCGCTCGCTGCAGGCGCGGATATTCTTGAAGCATCTTACCTGGCTAATTATGCCGGCGGTATAGTTTGTGAAGAAGTTGGAATTGTTCCGATTGAAATTGACAGGCTGTTCAGCACAATAATAGAAGAATTATAAAAATGAAAGAATTAAAAACCAGGGAAGAGATCGTAAAAATAAGAAAGAGGCTTCGGTCAGAAAATAAAAAAGTTGTTTTTACTAACGGCTGTTTTGATATTTTACATTCCGGACACGTTGATTATTTGACTAAGTCAAAAGAACTGGGAGATGTTTTAATCGTTGGGCTGAACAGTGATAAGTCTGTTAATAAAATTAAAGGCGATAAAAGACCGATAGTAGATGAAAAGAACAGGGCGGTCATAATTTCAAGTCTGAAGCCGGTTGATTATGTTGTCTTTTTTGATGAAGAAACCCCTGCGAGCCTTATTGACGAAATAATTCCTGATGTTCTTGTTAAAGGCGAGGATTGGGATATTGAAAAAATTGTCGGCAGGGAAACTGTTATTAAGAACGGCGGAGAAGTAAAAACGATAAAATTTGTTAATGATCAGTCAACTTCAAAAATTATTCAGACTATTCTCAGCAGGTACAGAGAAAAATAAATAGTAATGGCTGCAGGTGCTTGGCAGAAAAAAAATATTACCCGGTGATAATACCCGTGGAAGAAAACAAAGAACTCTTCTTCAGCGGATAGTAAATGTATTCCTGTATTCCGGCATAGTGCTGCTTGCTTTGTTCATGGTTTTTTTTGCGACCAGCCAGACTGCATATTTCAGAAATTACCTTAAAGACTTCATTGTGGATAATGTAAATAATTCAATCAACGGTAAACTTTCCATCGGCGAACTGAGGGGGACAATATTTACCACACTTACTTTGAGGAACACCGTTATTACAATGCAAAGCGATACCCTTTTGAACGCAGAAAAGATAGAAGTAAAAACCAGCCCGCTCGAGATTTTTTTAAAGAAAATTTATATCAGGAAAGCAGAGATTGCCAATGCTGATATAAAATTTATTGAAGACAGTACAGGAAGACTAAATTTATCCAAGCTAATTAAACCGGCGCCTGAAGATACAGCCCATTCCAGATTTCCTTTTACAATTGTAGCTCCTGACTTTGCGCTGAAAAATGTGAACTTTACTCTTCAGAGTTATAAAAAATCAAACAGCACAGAGTATTATGATTCATTGAACCTGGACGATTTGAGAATCAGAAATATAAATCTTGATCTGAGCGCTTCTGTAAATATTACTGATAATGAATTTGAGGCGGAGCTGAATAAATTATCATTTACCCCTAACCTGAACAATTTTGATATTAAAAATATTTCAGGAAAACTAAAGGTAAATGAAAAAGGGCTTGCTGCAGAGGATTTAAAAATTCAAACCGGCGGTTCTGAAATTAAACTTACTGCACAGTTAAAAAACTATAATGTTTTTGATACTACAGGCACGGCGGAGTTAAAAAAATCTTTTGTCTCCGCTGATGTTGACGGAGAAATAGATCTGCAGGACTTAGGGGCTTTCGTTTCAGTGTTCAGGAATTCGGCAGGTAGAGCAGAGGTTTCCACAAATCTTTCAGGAAAGATGAATGATATTTTAATCAGCGGGCTGGAGCTAACATATCTTGATACTCATCTGCAGACTAAAGGCTGGGTCCATAATTTAGATGAACCAAAAAATCTGAACCTGAAACTGAGTTTCTTAAATTCATATATTAATGGGCCGGATATTGTTAAGCTGCTGCCGGACTTAAATGTTCCTGATTATGAAAAACTTGGACAAATAAAGATAGATACTCTTAATTTTGACGGCAGCCCGTTAGATTTTGAAACAAAAATTTATCTGAAAACCGGCGCAGGAGATATATATACAAAAGGCAGTGCGAATTTTAAAAAACCACTGGCAAGTTATAACTTTGATTTTTCAACATTCAATTTCGATGCCCTCCCGATTCTTGGTTTATCAACAAAACTTACTACCTACGGTAAGATAAAAGGAACCGGCACCTCTCCTAAAAATCTCACAGCAGATCTTTCCATTTCTGCAGATGGTTCAGTTATCAGCGGGATTAAAATGGACAGCCTTAGGTTGACAGTAAATGCCGACAAAAAGAATATTTTATATAATTTAAAAGCCAGTTCAGATACTTCAACAGCAAGTCTCTCCGGCATTTTTGATTTTACAGATGAAAAAAATCCCGGTTACGATATTGAAGGCACAGTGAGAAACCTGGATTATTCTAAGATGTTTAATGACCCGCACAACAGCGGCATCTTAAATTTTTATTTGAATGGTACAGGACAAAACCTCGACCCGGATAAGATGAATCTCTACCTCAGCCTGGTAGTTACAAATTCGGTAATGAACAATGTTAAGATCGACAGCAGTAAAATGACATTCAATATTATGAGCCTGGATAACGAGCAAAAATCACTGAACATCACATCAGACTTAGCAGATATTTCTGTCAATGGAAAATTCTCGCTTCCCAAAACAATTTCTTTGCTTACAGATGAAGCCGGCTTATTGACGAGTGTTTCTGATAATAAAATTCAGCAGCTTCTCGGCAGAGATACGGTTTCTTTCAGGATTGATCGTCCGTCGACCTCGGCAGACCGCCGAGGTCTGACGGATCGCCGAGACCTGAGGGGCTTTGCGACAAGCCCGGTCATTAAAAAATCACAGTTGCTGAAAAACAAAAAGGCAATTACAAGATTCAGCAGTGTGGATCAGGACAATGGATTTACATTTAATATTAAATTAAAAGATTTCAACCTGATCTCTATTTTTCTGAGGAATGAACTCGAAATTGACGGGCAGATCAACGGTAAAATTTATAACTCAAACGACAGCGTTCACATTGCAGTAAATACTAACCTGGAATACCTGAAATTCTGGGGACCGAAAGATATTTTCTTTCTTTCGAAGATGAAACTTGGTCTTGATCTCTCAAACAGTTTTTATGCCGAAAACATTGATGACATTTCTGCTAAAATTAATTTAGCTACCAACAGGGTTTTCACAGGCAGCGATATACATAATTTTTTGCTCAGCCTCTCGCTTAACAGGAGCAAAGCCAACATAAAATTTTCAGGAGGGTTAGAAAATTATCTGCTGGCAAAGCTGCAGGGGCAGATTGATCTTTCACAAAACAAAGCAGATTTTGTGCTTGATACGCTTGGAATTATATACAATGATTTTAACATACACAACAAAGGCAATTTGGTATTTTCAGTTTCAAATGATGAAATAAATTTTACAAATTTTCAAATGGTCAGAAACGAGGGGAGTTTGAATATTAAAGGTAATTTATTGAGGAACGGCAGCCAGAATTTGCTTGTTACTCTTAACAATTTTAAAGGCAAAGACCTCGCATCAAATTTCGCAGAGCTGAGTGCAGCAAATAGTCCCGGTGCAGATATTAATTTATCAGCATTAATAAATGGAAATTATACTGAGCCGGAAATAAATATGCAGCTTGACGTTGACAGCATTTCATTTAAAAATAAAATGCTGGGACGTTTGACAAGCAGTTGGCAGTATCGTGATAAAAACCTGGGCTTGAATATTCTTTTCCTTGATTCACTTAACTCTAAAGTCAGGACTCCTTTAAGAATATCAGGAAATATTCCTATGGATTTTGCTTTTACCGGCGCCGGGGAAAGGCTGCTGAGTGAAAAGAGCATGGATTTGAAAATTAAAGCTGAAGAATTTAACCTGAGCATTTTGGGCGATATGCTGCCCCAGTTTAAAAAAGTGAGCGGATTTCTATTTGCCGGACTTAACATTAAGGGCAGCTTTTCAGAGCCTGACCCTTATGGCTTTATCAGAATTAACGGATTAAATTTTATTTCCGAAACAAATAATCTTGAATATAATGCAGGTGTAAAGATAAATCTTGCGGGTCAATCTGTTGTTCTTGATAGTTTATTAGTTCAGAATGCAGCGGGAACGCCAAACGGCGGTTCGATGACAGGAAGCGGAAGAGCAACACTGAAAAATTTTGAATTGACTTCTTCTCAGTTTTATTTGAATGGACAGTTAAAGATTTTAAGTGAAGCCTCTAAGGCTGCAAGCCCGGGTTTATATGGTGATCTTGTTGTAGCTACAAATGGTAAAACAGAATTTACAATAGATTCTACGGGTGCCTATTTAAAAGCACCAATAACAGTAGTCAGCGCAGATCTTACAATACCACAGGCACAGAGAGGTTACAGGAACAGTGCAGCTAATTTTATTTACAAATATACGACGGACACTACTACAGCCAGAAAGAGGGAAATAGGGTTCGAAAATCTGATTGCGCTGTCACAGCAGAGAAGCTCAAGTGTAAGAGTAAAGCCCTCCGGGAAAAGTAAATTTGATTATTCGATCAGTATTTCTATTGAGAAAGAAGCGAAGATCACATTTGTACTTGACCAGGAATTTAACCAGATATTAACTACCGCATTAAAAGGTGATTTTAAATTTCAGCGTATTAACGATCATCCTTATGCTGTTGGTGAGCTTAAACTTGTTGAAGGTTCTACGCTGGAATTTCTTACAAAAACATTTCAGGCAGAAGGATCATTACGTTTTGAAAATGAACTGACTAATCCTTATCTGGATATCGTTGCGACATATAAAAATTATTATTATCCTCCGTCAGCAGATTCAAGCAAATCATCTAATGAAGTTGAAGTTGCTGTTAAATTAAAATTAAAGGGACCATTAAAAGATCTCGGGAAAAATTTTATAAAGAATGAAAATAATCTTGCTGTTTACTATGGTTCGGATAATATTGAAAATGATATTCCTGATAAAACAAAAGATGCTTCGGACGCAGTTACATTTATTGTTACTGGTCAGTTTCTTGGTAAACAGGGAGGCTTTGTCTCCGGCTCCTCACAAAATAATGCATTTACCGGCACAGCCTCCTCTATAGCCGGGTCTTTGCTGGGAGGATTTTTAAACTCTTATGCCGGAGATTATGTCCGAAGTGTGGAACTCAGAAGCGTTGGCTCTTATACAAGATTCAACCTCTCGGGCAGGGTGAATAATTTCAGGTACAGCTTCGGAGGCACTACCGATGTGTTTTCAGACCTGAGCCGGGCTAATGTAAAAATTGAGTATCCTTTTTTCCAGAAGCTGCTCTTACGCCTGGAAAGGAAGGAAGCTATAACACAGACAAATAACACAAGCCAGATGGTAAATGAACTTGGCTTAAAATATAAGTTTGAATTTTAATAATGAAAAACAAAGTTGTTGCCTTTTTTAAGAAGAATGCCGGAAGGCAATTTAAAAGTAAAGAGATCGCAAAGCGATTGAACATCAAATATGAACATGATTACAGCGCACTAAAATCAGTTCTGAGTTCGCTTTATAAAGAAGGTTTTCTGAACAAGTCGGGTAAAAGATACCAGTACAATTCAATTCTTAAATCCAATACAGTTACAGGTGAACTTGAAGTAAAAGAAGGCGGATATGGTTTCGTTGTTTTAAAAGATAAATCGGAAGGGGATATTTTTATCGCTGAGAGAAATCTCGGTACCGCTTTTGACGGGGACACTGTGGAAATTTCCCTTTTTGCCAGGCAGAAAAGAAAGAACATTGAAGGTCAGGTGATAAAAGTCGTAAAGAGAAAACGGGAAGAATTTGTTGGTGAAATAAAAAAATCAAAGTCATTTTATTTCCTGAAACCGGACGACCCGGCAATACACCGCGATATATATATTGACAGAGCGAAGTTAAATGGTGCACAGGTTGGTGATAAGGTAATTGTTGGCAAGCTTTGCTGGGATTCTTCTATGCTGAACCCCGAAGGCGAAGTGATCGAAAGAATTGGCGCCGCAGGCTCACAGGATGCTGAGATCATCTCTATGGCGCACGAGTTTAATCTTCCTTATAAATTTCCTTCCGCTGTTTTAGATGAAGCAGATTCAATTCCCTCAAAAATTTCCGGCTCAGATATTGAAGGCAGAATTGACTACAGAGCTAAAACTGTTTTTACTATTGATCCTGATGATGCGAAAGATTTTGACGATGCATTATCAATTGAAAAACTTGAGAATGGAAATTTTTCTGTCGGCATTCACATTGCAGATGTTTCCAATTATGTTCTGCCAAAGTCAAATATTGACAAGCAGGCTGCTTTGAGAGGCAACAGCGTTTATTTTGTCGGAAAAGTTATCCCGATGCTTCCCGAGAAACTTTCAAATAATATTTGTTCACTTGTACCCGGCGAAGACAGGCTTACGTATTCTGTTATTGTTGAGCTTTCTTCAAGAGGCAAGGTTATAGACTATAAAATTTCAAAGACTGTAATTAACAGCAAGAGAAGATTTACTTATGATGAAGCGCAGCAAATCATCGAATCCGGCGAAGGTGATTTTAGCGAAGAGATGCTTGAGCTTAATAAGCTTGCACAGGTTTTAAGAAAAAAAAGAATGCGCGAAGGCAGTATTGAATTTCATACTCCCGAAGTTAAATTTACTCTCGGTGAAAACGGAAAGCCTTTAAAGATTTTCGTAAAAGAATTAAAAGAAAGCAATATGCTGGTTGAAGAATTTATGCTTCTTGCAAATCAGCTTGTTGCCAGGCATATAAATTTTCCAGTGAGTGAAGATCACAGACCTTTTATTTACCGTGTGCACGATCTGCCTGACAAAGATAAATTACTTGAATTTTCAAAATTTGTAAAAACGCTCGGCTATTCTTTTGATCCTAATCAGACTGCGCGCTCAAACCAGTTTCAGCATTTGATAGAATCAGCGAAAGGTAAGGAAGAGGAAGCTTTAATAAACGAGCTTGCTATCCGTTCAATGGCTAAGGCAGTTTATTCTGTTAATAATATTGGTCACTACGGTTTGGGTTTTAAGTACTATACTCACTTTACATCACCGATAAGAAGATATGCCGACCTGATGGTGCATCGCCTTATTTTTCATTACAACACGAAAAATGGAGTCAGTAAATACAACCTAAAAATGCTTGATGATATATCGGAACATATTTCGGTGTGTGAGAGAAATTCAGTAGAGGCAGAAAGATTATCAGTCAAGTTAAAACAAACAGAATATTTAAAAGATCATCTTGGTGAAGAATTTCACGCCATTATTTCCGGGATTACACATTTCGGTATTTTTGTTAAAATTTCAGATATCCTGGCTGAAGGGCTAATAAGATTAAAAGATCTGGAGGATGATTTTTATGTTTACGATGAGAAAAAATATGCTTTAATTGGAAAATCTAAAAAAAGGCAATTCAGGCTTGGCGATAAAGTGCAGGTTAAATTAGTCAGGGTTGATTCTGACAAAACAGAATTGGATTTTATAATAATAGAATAACCATAAAAGGCGTTTATGAATAAACATTTGCTAAAATTTGTAATGCTGATATTCTTTCTTCAGCCATTTGTGTTTGGGCAATTTGGGCAGAATAAAGTTCAGTATAAAGATTTTACATGGTATTACATACAGACCGCTCATTTCGATATTTATTTTTCACAAAACGGCTCACACCTGGCGGAGTTTGCTTCTAAAGCTGCTGAGGATGCTCTTCAATCAATCGAGAAGAGTTTTAATTATCAGATCAATAACAGGATAGCGATAATAATTTATAATTCTACGAATGATTTCCAGGAAACAAATATAACCGACCAATATTTATCGGAAGGCATAGAAGGATTTACTGAAATTTTTAAGAACAGGGTAGTAGTTCAGTTCATGGGTTCATACAAAGATTTCAGACACCTCATTCACCACGAGTTAACTCACGCAGTAATTAATGATATGTTCTATGGCGGATCGCTGCAGAATATTATTACAAATCATATAACAACGAACCTTCCGCTTTGGTTTAATGAAGGTATGGCAGAATATCAATCTCTCGGCTGGGATATAAACACTGATATGTTCCTGCGTGAAGCTGCAATCAGCGAGTACCTCCCTGATATAGACCAGCTTAACGGGTATTTTGCTTACCGCGGCGGACAATCTGTTTTTTATTATATCGCGCAAAAATACGGCAAGCAAAAAATCGGGGAGCTGATCAATAAAGTTAAAGGCACCGGAAGTGTTGAAGCCGGGATCAAAAGTGCGATCGGACTTAATCTTGAGGAGTTGAATGAAAGATGGAAAAAATATTTTAAAAAAATGTACTGGCCCGATATAGCTATAATGAAAGCCCCCGATGAGTTTGCCAAAAGATTAACAGATCCTAAAAAAGATGATGGGTTTTATAATACAAGCCCTGCACTTTCACCGCAGGGAGATAAAATAGCTTTTATTTCCAACAGAGATTTTTATTTCGATGTTTTTATTATGGATGCGATAGACGGAAAAATTATTAAAAAGCTTGTGCAGGGAAATACATCGGCAGATTTTGAACAACTCAATGTTGTTACTCCCGGTTTGTGCTGGTCACCGGATGGTAAAAAAATTGCCCTGAGTGCAAAAAGCAATGGTTACGATGTTGTCTATATTATTGATGTAAGCGACGAGAGTAAGGAAAGTCTTCCGATCAGGTTGGACGGTATAAAAAGTTTAAGCTGGTCGCCGGATGGAAAGTATATCGCATTTGTTGGTCATAATGCAGTTCAATCTGATATTTATGTTTTCAACCTGCAAAGCAGACAGGTAACAAATCTTACGGATGATATTTTTACCGATAACGATCCAACGTGGTCACCTGACAGTAAGAAAATTTTCTTTTCATCAGACAGAAGAAATTATTTATCACACGAAGCTGTTCCTGATACATTCAAAATTTCGGAGTTTGATTATTCACAAACAGATATTTATTCGATAAACATTAATTCTAAAAAAATTGAAAGGTTAACACATCTTCCAAACAGCAACGAGACGAATCCGCTTGTAAGCGCGGATGGAAAAGAAATGCTGTTTACATCTGATATGAATGGGATAGTAAACATTTATAAAAAGAGCCTGACGATTTCAGCAAACGATACAGTAAAGGATGTTTCTGATCTGCCTGCTGTGCCTGTGACGAACTCACTGGATGGAATTGACCAGTTATCGGTTTCAAAAGACGGGAAGAAACTGGTTTTTACTTCACTGTATAATGCTTCATATAATATTTTTTTAATGAACAATCCTTTCATAACACAGATTGATTCTGCTAAACTTCCTTTAACGGTATATAAGGAAAGCCTGATAAATAAAGAAAAAAATAGCAGGGAAAAAGAACTTGTGGAAGCTGCCGGCGAAGAGAAAGAACAGGCGAAAGACACAACAGGAACGAGGGATATTTTTTCACAGATTTATACTGGACAGGTTATTGATACAACACACGCTGCAAATGATTCTACTTCTCCCGATTATTCAAATTACGTTTTTGGTGCAAACCCTTATGCAAGAAAAGATACAACAAACATCACAGAACAAAAGAAATTTAACTTAACAGATAACCTGGATGAAAATGGTAATTATAAAGTAAATCCGTATAAAATTTCTTTTTCACCGGATATAATTTATGCTAACGCTGGTTACAACACTCTATACGGTCTGATAGGTACAACAGTTCTTTCCTTTAGCGATGTTTTGGGTAACCACAGGTTAATTGGTGTTACAAGTCTTCAGATAGATTTAAAAAACAGTGATTACGGATTAACCTATGCATATCTTGGAAGCAGATTGAACTACAGCGTGTCAGGGTTTCATACTGCGCGTTTTGTGTACCTGACAAGAGGATTTGGCTCTAATCTTTTCAGATTCAGAAATTATGGTGCAGCAGTTACTTTAAGCTACCCGATGAACAGATTTTATAGGGTAGACGCCGGCTTAAGTTATATGAATTTATCGCAGGAAAATCTCGACAACAATAATGAGCCGGCTAAAAAAGCAACTTTTATAGTACCAAGCTTAAGCCTGATCCACGATAATATTCTATGGGGATATATTTCCCCGCTTGATGGAACAAGGTATAGATTTGATGTGCTGGGTAATCCTGGTATTACAGACAAAAGATTGAGCTTTGCTTCTTTACTTGCAGATTATAGAACTTATTTCAAATTCAGTGCTGAATATTCTTTTGCTCTGCGTTTATCTGGTGGTTATTCTGTTGGCGGTAACCCGCAGAGATTTTTTCTCGGCGGCGTTAATAATTGGATCAACAGAAAATTTGCAACACAGAATGTACCGATTGAATCAATTTCTGATTTTGCATTCTTAACAACTGCCGTTCCGCTGCGTGGTTATGATTATGCTCAAAGAATAGGAACAAAATATACTCTGCTGAATTTGGAATTAAGATTTCCTTTAATAAGATATTTTATTACCGGTGCGCTGCCGTTGTTCTTCAGCAATATTCAGGGCGTGATATTTTACGATGCCGGAGCTGCATGGAACCAGAACAGCCAGTTAAGATTGTTTGAAAAAACTCCAAGGAGCGGCGTTGTTACAAGAGACCTTTTAATGGGAACAGGAATAGGAGCCAGGGTGATCTTCTTCTCTTTCCTTCTAAGGTATGACCTTGCCTGGGGCTACAACCTTGATAGTTTTACAGCTCCGACACATTATATTTCTGTAGGTATTGATTTCTGATAAGAATGTGGTCTATACAATATACTTGTCAGCAATGACAAATGAACAGATAGGTCTGGAATTTTAATTATACATTATAGGGGAGGGTCTCAGACCCTCCCCTATAGTTAACTTTTCGTTTATTAATTGATTAGCTTTTATTTTCCTTTTTCCCTGTTTCAACAGAAGTCTTTTGTTTATCAGTAACAGCAGCAGCCTTATCGGTTTTTTCTTTCTTTGCAGTATTATTTTTATAATCGGTTTGATAGAATCCGCTTCCCTTAAAGATAGGACCAGCACCTGTACCTATCAGTCTTTTAACTGTTCCGTTGCATTTTGGGCAATGTTTAACCGGTTCCGCCGTCATTGGCTGGAACAGTTCAAATGTATAATTGCATTCCTGGCATTTATAATCATAAGTAGGCATTTTTTAACTCCTTTAATAATGGGTCGAAACTTAATGAATAATTATGTTTTTTTCTATAAATTAAATCATATCAATTTTACGAATAAATGAACTTGTCTGAAAAGATTAATTAAATGAAAGCAGGTTATTCCTTCCTTAAAACCATAATTATTTTTTCGTTAATATTTTTAACTGCAGGATGTTTAAATTACATTCAGGATGTCAACCTGTATGCAGATGGTTCCGGTAAAATGAGAATTACATATTGGATGAAAATGCCGGATAGTGAAGACTTTAAGGTTTTAGACAAAATAGGGTTGTTCAATCCCGATTCCATAAGGAATGAATTTGCATCAAAGTATAATTCAATAGAGAGCATAAAAGTTTATTCTGATACTACAGACAGCACTACACATGCTATTGTGGAGTTGTCTTTTCAGAGCATAGACTCGCTCAATAACACAAAGGCGTTTGCTAGTTCAAATTTTTCTTTGCAGGATGGTGCTTCCGGTCAGAAAGTTTTTACCCAGTTTATTCCTCCAATCGCTACAGGCTTTGGTCTGGATGGAAGTAATTTTAAGGTTACTTATAAATATACTTTTGCAGGTGATGTCATAACCCATAATGCTACAGCCACAGACGGCAGGACATTAATTTGGAGCTACTCTCTTTCAGAAATTGGGAGCGGTAAAACCATTTCTGTTACATTCAAACCATTTAAGTTGAAGGAAACTCCCTACTGGATTTATGTTTTGATGAGTGTGGTTTTACTTATTGTGATAGTTTTCCTGGTGCGCAAGAAGAAGTAATGCAGCCTATCCTTCTTCCAAAGAAATTTGTTTTATAATATAAACAGAATCCTGCGGACGGACTAATTCATTACAGGGTATTGTTATTCTGTTTCCTTTCACTGCCTCTTCAACTTTGAGATCATTAAGCAGAATTTTTTCAACGTTGAATTCTACAACTCCGGTGGTTTGACCGATGATAAGGACATTATCTTTATTTTTAATTACGCCAGTCTCAAGAACTATTTCAGCCGCCCTTGGTTTTTTATAATAATTTACGACTTTGCCGATATATTCTTTTCTTGTCGTTGCCTTGCTGCCATAGATTCCGGCATACTCGCTTTCACCTGGCACATTAAAATAAAAACCGGATGAAAGTCCACGGTTGTAAACCGCCCTGAGTTCCTCCAGCATTTCTTTTTTAACCTCCGCCGTCAGTTTATTTTCAGTAAGTCCATCCCTGCCGGAAAAATAAAGATCGATTGCTTTGCGGTAAACTGAAACTACTTTGGAAGCGTATTCGGGACTTCTTTTTCTTCCTTCTATTTTAAAAGAATCAATCCCTGCTTCAATAAGCTGATCAATAAATTCTATCGAACACAGATCCTCCGGAGATAAAACATAATCTTCACCAAGTATCATTGTTTTATCAGTGCTCTTATCCAGCACTTCATATTCTCTTCTGCAGGGTTGAATGCACTCACCCCTGTTCGCGCTTTTACCAAACAGGTAATGACTCATAAAACATCTTCCGCTGACAGAGATGCACATTGCGCCGTGTATAAAAGTTTCTATTTCAATATCAACTTTTGATTTTATTTTTTTTATATCTTCAAGCGAACACTCTCTTGCCAGTACAATTCTTTTTGCGCCGAGCTTTTTATACATCATCGCAGCAGAAGAATTAGAGATCGAAGCCTGGGTTGAAACAGCAAAAGGCATTTTAAGCCTGCTGCAAATTTCGATTACTGAAAGGTCCCAGCAAATTATCATATCAATTCCCGCCAACTTTGCCTTTGTGATCAATTCTGTTACCTGTGCAAGCTCGTGCTCGTAGATAATCGTGTTAACAGTAAGATATGTTTTAACATTGTTATCCCTGCAGAATCTGACAATCTCAGGAAGATTTTCGATCTGAAAATTTTTTGCTTTTGCGCGCATGTTAAGCTGGTCAGTTCCGAAATAAACTGCATCAGCACCGTTTTTAACTGCAGACCGCAGCATTGTCCAGTCGCCCGCAGGCGCCATTAATTCAGGTTTCTTCATTGTATTAAATTCGATGCTAAATGTAAGGCATATATCCTTTCACAAAGTTCAGATATCCCTGCCTGCCGTTCCACTTAGTCCATTTATTAATTGAACTTTTAATTGTTTTTAAGCACTGCAGAATTTCATATTCTGAAATTGGTACAGGTGTTTCTTCAGGTTCAATATTTTCAGGTTGATTTTTGCCAAGGCGGAAATCGCACATTTCTTTTATCTCATTATAAACTTCAATTGCGGTATAGAATTCAATTAATGATTCAACAGCGGAAACTGCATCATAGTCGGTAAGACCAGGATGTTGTTTATAAACCACCTGAATTGAGAATTCACTATTTGAAGAACATCTAAATATTTATCTTCAAATGCCATTGTAATTGTACCTCGTCCATAGTTAGCTGCAAAGGAGAATTATTAAGCTATGATCACTACAAATTTTCCCTGCAAAAGTTTTATCTCATTTAATTCAAATTAACATTAATAACCATAAAAGAAAAATAGCTGAACGTAGGGGAGGGTCTGAGACCCTCCCCTGCAACGTACACCGTCCCGTGGTTCTGGTAAAATAAAATTGTTAATGCTTTTAGTTTGAGGAAATCTTAAATTAACTATCGTTTCATCGGAAATATTTTTTAGAATAGGAAAATTTTATGAAACTTGACAAAGACCTTCAATCAATCCAGGAAGCCCGCGACCTTGCGGCTGCCGCAAAAGAGGCACAGCAGGAATTCCAGCATTTTAACCAGCAGCAGGTTGATGCTGTTGTCAAAGCGATGGCAGAAGCCGGCTACGCTGAATCCGAACGCCTCGCCAAGATGGCTTGTGAAGAAAGCGGCTTCGGCAAGTGGCAGGATAAAGTGATTAAAAATCAGTTCGGCACAAAGAATGTCTATGAGTCTATCAAAAATTTAAGAACGGTCGGTGTAATAGGAATAGAAGAGAACGGAAAGATCGTAAAAATTGCCGTACCGATGGGTGTTGTCTGCGCTCTTGTACCTTCAACCAACCCGACTTCAACTGCAATGTTCAAAGCTCTGATCTCACTTAAAACAAGGAACGGGATTGTTGTCAGCCCGCACCCGCGGACTGCGAAATGTACTGCAGAAGCACTGAGAGTGTTAAATGAAGCTGCTGTGAAAGCCGGAGCGCCTCAGGGATTGATTCAGTGTCTCAGCAATCCGACAATTGAGGGAACAGAAGCTCTGATGAAGGATAAAAATATTGCAGTAATACTTGCAACCGGAAGCAACCCGATGGTCAAAGCTGCTTACAGTGCAGGCAAACCTGCTTATGGAGTTGGATCAGGCAACGTTCCGGCTTTCATTGAAAAAACTGCCGACTATAAGAAAGCAGTTGCAGATATTATTTACGGCACAACTTTCGATAACGGCACGCTCTGTTCTTCAGAACAGGCAATGATAGTTGACAGAGAGCTCCGCGAAAAAGTAATCGAAGAAGCTAAAGCGAGAGGATGTTATTTTGTAAACGAAGATGAAAAGAAAAAATTAGCTAAAGCCATTCAAACTGATTTCAGAATTAATCCGGAGATAGTTGGTCAGCCTGCGTCTTTCATTGCAAAGTATGCAGGATTTTCTGTTCCTGAAAATACAACTGTGCTGATTGCTGAATGCACAGAGGTAGGAAAAAGCGAACCACTCTCGATGGAAAAGCTTTCGCCAATACTTGCATTTTATACTGTTGACGGCTGGCTCGAAGGATGCCATAAATGTATTGACCTTTTAAGATTTGGCGGCATTGGTCACACAATGGTTATTCACTCCAACGACCAGGGGATAATAATGAAATTCGCATTGGAAAAACCGGCGTTCAGAATTTTAGTAAACACTGTCGCTTCAATCGGAGCTGTTGGTTACACAACTGCATTGAATCCTTCAATGACGCTCGGACCCGGCACAATGGGCGGTTCAATTATTTCTGAAAATGTTACAGCAAAACATCTGATGAATATTAAAAGTCTTGCATTCGAAACAAACGCCGTAAATAAAGGGAACAGCGTCACATCATTTACACTTGAAAAAGCTGCACACGCATCATCATCTGCACAGGAAAGCCGGAGTGATTTTATGAAGGATATTGAAGAAAGACTGAAAGCACGTGCGGGGAATTTCCCTCTGCGCGATTCTTATCAGCCGGTGAAAGGTCCGGATTTTAAACCGGCAGAAAAAATAACAACTTCAGCTAAAACCAGTACAGCTAAGGCTGCGGGAACTCTTGGAACAGGAATCACTGAACAGGAAGTGCAGAAAATAATGAAAGAATTTAAATTTACATAGATCACACACTGAAATATTCTTTTATCCTTTCTGAAATCACGCCGTTCGTATGAAGATTTACAAATTCATTTTTGTTTGAAAGATACTGGTAATCCTTCTCCCACTCAGAGATATTTTCGGTTATCTTTTTAATTGCATCGCAGATAAAATAAAGCTCGTCATTTTTCATTGTGGGGTGAAGGGACATTCTTACCCAGCCGGGTTTTTCGGAAAAATCTCCCTGATCAATTTTTTCTGTGATGTGTTTTGATTGTGATGGTGTAACATGCAGCAGGTAATGCCCGTAAGTGCCGGCGCACGAGCATCCGCCGCGCACCTGTATTCCAAACCTGTCGTTCAGCAATTTCACGATTAAATTGTAGTGGATGTTGTCAACATAGAAAGAAATAGCGCCAAGCCTGTGCTCAATATTGCCTGCGAGAATATGCAAACCTTTTATTTTTTTCAGTTCAGCAAATGCCATAGCAACAAGCTCTTCTTCTCTCTTCCTGATATTCTCAACGCCCATTTGCTCTTTCAGCTTTACAGCGAGAGCAGCTTTGATGGTCTGGAGGAATGCTGGTGTGCCGCCGTCTTCTCGGGCTTCTATATTGTTTACAAATTTGTGCTGACCCCACGGGTTTGTCCAGTCAACAGTTCCGCCGCCGGGATTATCTGGCACGAGGTTGTGATAAAGCTTTGAGTCGAAGATCAAAACACCGGGCGTTCCGGGTCCGCCTAAAAATTTATGGGGTGAGAAAAATATTGCATCGAGCTTTTCCAGCGGGTCAGCGGGGTGCATATCAATTTTTACGTATGGTGCAGAGCAGGCAAAGTCTATAAAACAAAAACCGCCGTGTTCGTGCATCATCTTTGCCATTTTGTGGTATGGCGTTTCAATTCCTGTTACGTTTGAGCATGCGGTGAATGCGCCTATCTTTAATTTTCTGCTTTCGTACTTTTTTAATTTTTTCTCAAGATCGTTCAAATCAACCAAGCCCTGGTCATCAGGTTTTATCACAATTACTTCGGCAATAGTTTCAAGCCAGGAAGTATGGTTTGAATGATGTTCCATGTGAGTAACAAAAACGACCGGGCGAAGATCTCCTTCAAGTTTAATGAAATGCCTGAGCTGCTCGGGTACTTTAAGACCAAGTATCCTCTGCCATTTGTTGATCATCCCAGTCATACCGGACCCTGCGGTGATTATTGCGTCATCTTTCCCTGTATTGACATGATCTTTGATAATTTTATGTGCCTCGTGATATGAAAGAGTCATCTGTGTCCCGGTCTCACTCGATTCGGAATGAGTGTTGCCGACAAGCGGACCAAAAACCTTCGCCATTTTTTCTTCGATCGGTTTATATAATCTGCCGCTTGCAATCCAGTCAGCATAAATTATTTTCTTCGTGCCGTAAGGTGAGATGAACTCACTATCTATACCGATTATATTTTTTCTGAATTGTTCAAAATATTTTTCAGTGTTTTCCACGCTGCTTAAGCTTAATTGTTTATTTGATGATCAAATATAATAATTCCGGCATAAGTTATACAGGAAGATTTTACGGGGTAGTAACAAATCTGTCTAAAATATTTTTTAATTTCGTCCCTACGGGACTTCAGATTTTGATAGTTATTATTTTGTTCTATAAATATTATGTCCCTATCGGGACAAAAAAGTTTTTGCTTGCTGATCTAATGATGTAATAATCCCTTTAGGGATTAAATATTTATAGAAAATCCCGAAGCCCTCAAATACAGAGTCCCGTTAGGGACGAAATAGAATTTCATGCCAGAACAATCAGAATAATTGGAAATTTTATTCGAATCTAATTTTTGCTTTAAGATTTATTTTGTATTACGGGCGGTAAATCAAAACCTTTTATTTCAAATTCATTCATTTTTTTCTATTTTTAACTAAACAAAACTATCTCTTAACATTCCTGGCGGCTATGGAATATATAATCGGTATTGACGGCGGAGGAACAGCATCAACTTGCGCTATCGCTGATATTACCGGCAAAATTCTTTTTACATGCAAAGGAGGCCCGACTAATTTTTTAAGATTCAATATTGATGAAGTAACACTGGCTATTTTCAGACTGATTGAAAAATGCAAAGATCATCTCAAAATTAATTTCAGCGATATTGTCTCAGTTGTAATTGGTACCGCAGGAGCCGGTGCAAAAGAAAATGCACTGATGCTTGAAAAGAAATTAGCCGTATTACTCAGGGAAAAAAATATTCAGATCAGCAAAATTAAAGTAGTAAGTGATGCACTCATCGCCCTGGAAGGCTCATTTCCCGGGAAGCCCGGAAGTATACTGATCGCTGGTACAGGCTCAATAATTTTTGGAAAAAATCAGGATGGTGAAATTTTCCGTTTAGGAGGATACGGAAATAAGATCGGGGATGAAGGCGGAGCTTACTCAATTGCGCGGAAGGGACTCAATGCAGTCTCTAAGGATTTTGACGGGCGCGGTGAAAAAACTTTAATTACAAAACTGGTAAAAGAGAAATATGGGATAGATTCCCGCGAAAAATTAATTAACGAAATCTATACAAATAATTTTGATATTGCTTCTGCGGCACCGCTGGTAATTGAAGCAGCAGCACAGGGTGATCAAACCGCGGTCAGAATTCTTGATGAAGAAACGGACGAACTGATAAATAATATAAAAAAAATGTTTGAACTGATGAATGAAAACGTAATGAGAATTTCTTTCATCGGTACTTTAATTTCTAATAAAAATTTTTATTCAGATCTGCTGAATTCGAAAGTTAAATCAGAAGTTAAAAATGTTGAAATTGTTGAACCGGAAAATCCGCCCGAAGCCGGCGCTGTTTTATTAGCGAAGAAAATTTAAACTACAGAGGTCGCAGAGAATGCACAGAGAGCACAGGGCAGTTAATGAGTAATAAACGGGTTGCAGCGAGAAATCCATGGGCATGGGTTTCAACTTTATATTTTGCAGAAGGACTGCCGTACATTGTTGTGATGTCAGTTTCAGTTATAATGTATAAGCGTTTTGGAATCTCGAATACCGACATCGCTCTTTATACAAGCTGGCTTTATCTGCCGTGGGTCATCAAACCTTTCTGGAGCCCGGTAGTTGATATATTAAAAACCAAACGACTCTGGGTAATTTTGATGCAGGCGGTGATAGGAATTTCTTTTGCAGGCGTAGCTTTTACAATTCCTGTTTCAAATTTCTTTCAGTACACTCTTGCATTCTTCTGGCTGATGGCATTCAGTTCAGCAACGCACGATATAGCTGCCGATGGATTTTATATGCTTGCGTTATCAGAACACGACCAGTCTTTCTTTGTCGGAATACGTTCAACTTTTTACCGCGCAGCAACTCTTGCCGGTAATGGCTTGCTTGTTATTTTAGCAGGGTATCTTGAAAATTATTTTGGCAGCATCACACACGCCTGGCTCATCTGTTTTTTAATTCTTGCAGGTCTGTTCCTGTTCTTTTTTATTTATCATTCATTTATACTTCCGTTCCCTGGAAGTGATAAACCAGCCGGAAGCGGAAAGAGCAGGGATTTTTTAAGAGATTACTTCAGAACATTTGTGCTGTTTTTTAAAAAAGAAAAAATAATTATCGTTCTCTCTTTTATTTTACTTTACAGGCTTGGCGAAGCACAGCTTGTAAAGCTTTCAGCCCCGTTTTTGCTCGATGCGAAAGAAGCCGGCGGGCTTGCATTGACTACGGAACAGGTCGGATTTGCCTACGGTACTGTTGGTGTTATTGCCCTTGTGCTTGGCGGTATTTTAGGCGGCTTTTTATCAGCGAGGAACGGATTGAAATACTGGATATGGTGGATGGTTGCCGCTATCAACGTTCCGGATCTTGTTTATGTTTTTCTTTCGTACACTCAGACCTCAAATTTTTTCCTGATAAATTTATGTGTTGCGCTTGAGCAGTTCGGATATGGTTTTGGCTTTACAGCATTTCTTTTATTTTTAATTTTTATTTCCGAAGGCGATCATAAAACCTCTCATTATGCAATTGCGACCGGCGTAATGGCTTTGGGCATGATGATGCCCGGAATGTTCAGCGGGTGGATACAGCAAACGATCGGCTACAAACATTTTTTTATCTGGGTTTGCTTGTCAACGATACCGGGATTTATATTAACAAAATTTATTCCGCTCGACCCTGAATTTGGCAAAAAACTTTAAGCTGAATGAATGAAAAAATTTAACAAAATATTCCTGATCTTTTTCCTGTTAACATTTATTGCTTGCGGAGAAAAGCAGCCGGCTGGCGCAAACCACGAAGTGGTCAATTCTGATAAAAATGGAAAGAATAAATATGATTTTTCAGGCGTAGAAAAAATTGTTAATGATGCTATAAAAGATTCGGCTTTCCCGGGTGCAGTTGTGCTCGTTGAGAAAAACGGGAAAATTATTTTCGAAAAAGCATTCGGTCATTTTACTTATGATAAAAATTCCCCGCCTGTAAGAACCAGCACCCTTTTTGATCTTGCTTCGGTTTCAAAAGTGATTGCAACAACAACTGCTGCGATGGTCTGCTTTGACAGAAAATTATTTAAGCTCGATGACAAAGTTTCAAAATTCATTCCTGAATTTGCTCAGAACGGCAAAGGGGATATCACTATCAGGAATTTACTGCTTCACAACAGCGGGCTTCCCGCATACAAAAGATTTTACAAGTTCTGTAAAAATGCGGATGATGTTTTAAAAGATATTTACTCGACCAAACTTGAATATCCAACCGGTTCACAAACAGTTTACTCGGACCTCGGAATGATACTGATGGGAAAGATAATTGAAAAAGTAACCGGCATGACGCTCGATCAATTTGCAAAGAAGGAAATTTTCATTCCACTTGGAATGAAAAACACAATGTACAACCCGCCGGATTCTCTGAAGAAAAAATGTGCGCCAACAGAAATTGACAACTACTGGAGACACAAGCTGATCCAGGGAGAGGTTCACGATGAAACAGCCGCTATGCTTGGCGGAGTTGCCGGGCACGCGGGATTATTTTCTACCGCTGAAGATATTGCAAAAGTTCTGCAGATGCTTTTACAAAAAGGAAAATTTAAAGGGAAACAAATTGTTAAAGCCGGAACAATTCGGCTGTTTATAACAAAACAATCTGCCGGAGGCGGCGAAGAAAGTTCGAGAGCGCTTGGCTGGGATACAAAATCACCCGTTGGTTCTTCAGCGGGAAATTTGTTCAGTGATAAATCTTACGGTCACACGGGCTTTACAGGAACTTCAGTCTGGACTGACCCGACAAGAAATTTATTTGTTGTATTTTTAACTAACAGGGTTTACCCGACAAGAGAAAATAATAAATTACTTAAAGTACGCCCGGCTCTGCACGATGCTGTAATCAATGCCATTGCGAAAAGGTAAAAATCTTGACGTAAGTTAATTATGCCCGTAGTGTTCAAAATAATTTTGAAAAACAAATTATTCTGAATAATAAAAATATTCTAATGTTTTGACACAATAATTGAACTCATCCCCACCCTTCTCTTGATAAGAGAAGTGCTTATTAAAAATTATGACTTGATGTTAATATTCTGTCAGGACATAATCATATATCGTTTTACTGATAATAAGTCTCTCTCCTCTTAGGAGAGAGATTAGAGTGAGGTCAATTTATTTTGGACAAATATGAATTACGGTATTAAATTCAAAGTTTTGATGAGAATTAAATTTTCTATTAGTAATTTCCTTTTAAGTTTTTTTATCCTTTTTGTTTTTGCGTTTTATCCTTCACAGGTAAATTTATACCAGGCGCAGGGAAAAAATAATTATTTAATGAAGAACCAGGAATTAAAAACCAAAATTAAGTACCCGTCAGTTTTTGAGCTTACACAGGAAGATAAGCAGTGGATAGAAAGTAATCTTGCAAGAATGACGACAGAAGAAAAATGTGCACAAATGGTTGTTCCATGGGTGCTGGGGAAAAATTATTCAGATGATTCTGCCGGCTTCGCAAGGATGGTGCATCTTGTGAAAGACCTGAAAGTAGGCGGACTTATTTTTTCAAACGGTGATGCACTCAATGAAGCGATTGACATTAACAAGATGCAGGCGATATCAGACATACCGCTTTTAATTTCTGCTGATTTTGAATCCGGGCTTGGTATGCGTTTATCTGATGGCACAGAATTTCCTTATAATATGGGATTAGCTGCAACCCGCAATCCTGACTTTGCTTTTAAAATGGGCGTAGCGGTTTCAAAAGAGAGTATTGCGATCGGCGTTCATCAGAATTATGCGCCTGACCTTGATATTAATAATAATCCGGATAACCCTGTTATCGGTATCCGTTCTTATTCTGAAAACAAGAAAATTGTTTCTGAGTTTGGAAATGAATTTATAAGGGGATTGAAGAGGGGAAGGATGATCGCTACTGCAAAACATTTCCCAGGTCACGGAAATACAGTTGTTGATTCGCATCTCGATCTGCCTGTGGTTTCAGGCGACAGCGCGTACCTGATGAAAAATGAAATCTACCCTTTCATCCGTGCGATCAAAGAAGGCGTTCAGGCAATTATGATCGGGCATCTTTTTGTACCGGGACTGGAAAAACAGAAAGGGGTTCCGGCAACATTATCAAAAACAATAGTTACCGATCTTCTGAAAAATAAGCTGGGGTTTGATGGTCTTATCATTACAGACGGAATGAACATGCAGGCGATCACAAAATATTATTCGGTTGCTGAAGCGGCTGTGCTTGCGGTCAAAGCAGGCAACGATATTATACTTATGCCGCCCGATGAAGAAATCGTGATCAATGCTCTTGTCTCGGCAGTACAGTCCGGCGAGATTGATATTCAAAGAATTAATGAGAGCGTAAGAAAGATCCTTGCAGCAAAAAGATGGCTGAAGCTGCAGGATAACAGGTTTACTAACGTGGATAAAATTAAAGACAATATTGCAACGCAATCGGATTTAAAGTTAGCTGAAGAAATCGCTGACAGCTCAATCACCCTTGTCAGGAATTTAAGAAGAGTGATCCCTTTGAAAGCCGGGAAATATCACAAAGTAATGTCTGTTGTTTTTTCGTTTTGGTTTAAAAAGGATTCATCGCTCGTTTTTCAGGCTCTGGTCGAAGAAAAATTTAAAGACGCTTCGACTTTTATTTTAAACGATAAAAGCAGCAGGAAGGATTTCAACAGAGTTCTGAGAGCAGCAAGAAGCGCTGACCTGATACTGATACCATATTTTATGAGACCGCCTTCGGATGAGCTTTCTGAAAATTTATTTAAAAAATATAAAATGGTCATCAATAAATTACTTCTCGCAAGAGCGCCGGCAGTGATGCTCAGCTTTGGCGATCCTTATTTGCTTTCGCGTTATCCTTATTCAAAAACTTATCTTTCTGCTTTCAGCGATGTACCTGTTTCACAGAAAGCGATGATGAAAGCTTTGCTGGGAGAAATTAATATTACCGGCAGGCTGCCGGTTTCGCTTCCGAAAACAAAATATAAGATCGGGTTTGGCATTAGTCTTAAAAAATTAAAAGCAGCAGTAATAAGAAAAATCAATTGAAGAACTATGAAGCACTTTATAATCCATGTTAAATATACAGCACCGCTGGCACGGATAGATGAGATACTGCCGGCTCACAGAAAATTCCTGCAGAGTGGTTATGATAAAGGTCTTCTGCTTTTTTCCGGTCCAATGAATCCGCGTACAGGCGGGATCGTAGCGGCGAGGGCTGGATCGTTAGATGAAATAAAAATTTTTTTTGAAGATGATCCTTATGTTAAAAATAATGCAGCGGAATATTCATTTTTTGAATTTGATCCCGTTATGTTTCAAAGCATATTAGAGAAGTGGATTAAATGAATTCTATCCCGCAAATTCCTGTCTCACATTAAAACAAAATAAATTTTCAATCTTAAAACTAACCACTCGTCCTTTTATGTTTCCTTTTGTCGTTAGACTTCCGTCAAAAAATTATTATGAAATCTGCTTGAAAAAGCAATTTTATCTGTCCAAATAACCTTTCGTCTTATAATTAGTAGTTGGTATAGAACTTGAATAATCTTAATTAAAATAAAAAATTCATTTACAAGATTATGCAGCAAAACAATATGAAGACAGATGAAACAACTACTCAAGAGGGTGAATCTATTGAGGTACAAATTAAATCAACAGGCACTAACGGTCATACAGGGAATGGAAAAATAATGAAAGCAAACAGCAAACATAGTTATAACGGTAATGGAACAAATGACAGCGCAGCAAGGCAGGGCAATTCCAGGATCATCCCTTTAAAAGAACATACCGGCAGACCAGCAGAACAGACAGAGAAAAGAACAAGATCCGCCGGTTCATACGGCAGTAAGTTAGAGTTAGATGACAGGCTGTTCATCACTGTAAATTCCACATCAAGATTTATAAAGGTAAGCAGCATTCAATGTATAACAGCAGAAAAAGATTATACATATATCTGCACAGCAGATGATAAAAAATTATTAGTTCTCCGCCCGATGATCGAATGGGAGGAAAGACTCCCGGGTAAATATTTTGCAAGGATACACAGGTCTACAATAGTTAATTTAGAGTATGTAGAGAAAGTAGAAAAGTGGTTCAACTATGCATATCACGTTTACCTGCACGGATGGGAAGAGCCTTTCCAGATGAGCAGAAGATATGCTTCAAAGCTGAAAGAAAGATTCAGATAAATTTTTAATCTTACTGGTTCGTTATTTTCAGCACATCAGATTTAAAATCGCAGTCAGCATATGGTCGCAGCCACTATCGCTTAAAAAACATCATCTCCCTTTTACATATTCCATACTCCATATAACATATTCCATATCCCTTCTATCCTATTTCCGCTGTCTTATTTAAAGATAATTCAATATCTTAAATACAAATTTATTTTCAGCAATTTATAATGAGGGAGTATTTATGCAGCTAAAAAAATCACGCAATAAAATGATAGCGGGCGTTTGCGGCGGAATCGCCGAATGGCAGGGCTGGGACCCGACTGTTGTCAGGATTTTATACGTTCTTGTTTCAGTCTTCAGCGCTGCTTTTCCCGGTATTCTTGTTTACATTATTTTAATGATCGTTATGCCGCCTGCTGACCAGTAGATGGTTTTGCAGATATGAATTAGTGACTTACATAGAAAGAAATTTTATCAGAGCTTACTCTTAGTGTCTTTGCGTGAAATTCATTTTTCATAAGGTCATAACGCCGGCAAAATTTAGCAGTGAACAAAGTGACGTAATAATCTGTGGAGGAACTATGAATACAAAAAACAGTCTGCTGGTTTATCTTTCGATATCACTTTTTGTTTTTACTCTTTCCTGCAATCCAAATAGTCAACAGACGAGCGGCTCAGATAATTCCGGAATTACACTCCCGCCCGGATTTCACATAAATGTTTTTGCTAATAACGTAGACGGTGCGCGTTCAATGGCATTGTCACCGAACGGAATTTTATTTGTCGGTACGAGAGGCACGGGAAAAGTTTATGCAATACTCGACACAAATAAAGATTATAAAGCTGATGAAGTAATTACGATCGCTTCAGGTTTAAAAATGCCGAACGGAGTAGCATTCAGAAACGGCTCTCTGTACGTTGCAGAAGTAAACCGTGTTTTAAGGTATGACAATATCGAAGCTAAATTAAAAAATCCGCCGCAGCCTGTTGTTGTTAATAGCAATTTCCCTTCAGACACTCATCACGGGTGGAAATTTATCCGTTTCGGTCCCGATGGAAAGCTTTACGTTCCTGTCGGCGCACCGTGCAATGTCTGCGAAAGACCTGACCCCTATGCTTCGATCATGAGAATGAATGCCGACGGAAGCGGACTTGAAATTTTTGCGCGCGGTATCAGGAACACGGTAGGATTTGACTGGAATCCTCAAACCAATGAACTCTGGTTTACCGATAACGGAAGAGATCTTCTCGGTGATAATATTCCTCCCGATGAATTGAATTATGCGCCGGTGCAGGGAATGAATTTCGGCTTCCCGTATTTTTACGGCAGCAATCAGCCTGACCCTGATTTCGGAAAAGGGAAAGACCCTTCGCAATATACTCCGCCTGCACAGGAGCTTGGTCCTCACGTTGCAGCACTCGGTATGAGATTTTACACCGGCAATATGTTTCCTTCAGAATATAGAAACCAGATTTTTATCGCCGAACACGGAAGCTGGAACAGGAGTCAGAAGATTGGTTACAGGGTCACACTCGTAAAATTAGTGAACAACAAACCGGTCAGCTACAAACCTTTTGCAGAAGGCTGGCTTAAAGGCGATTCTGTTTCAGGAAGACCGGTTGACCTGCAGGTAATGCCCGATGGCTCAATGCTCGTCTCCGATGATTACGGCGGAGTGATCTACAGGATAACATATTCACAGTAAAAAAATATTTCTTCCAAAAGCCGGTAACTGTGTGAAAGGCGGTTCTAAATTTTACCTGTCAATGCAAATCGTCCATTACGTGGATGATAATCATCCACTGAATGGTTGATTATCATCCGTTAAATTCTGGCTATTGGACATTCTCCTGTCAGAAGGCGGGTTATATTAAATGGATTATACTAAATTAAAAACCGGAATAATACTTACTCTTAACCAGACCGATAAACTTGATCCTGATAAAAGAAAAATATTTGTAAAGCCCGTCTGGAAGTGGCTGATGGAGAAGTGAGCTGCAGACAAATGGAAGGGAAGAAATCAAGCTACAGCTCTGGGAAAAGAGGGAGGGAAAAGCTAAATATGATTTAAAATCTATTTAATCAGCTTCTCAAGTACCTCTATAAACTGATCTGTTTTTTCAAGCAGAGGTAACACATCCTGTTCCTTAAAGTCAATAAAATCAGCGTAGTCTCCTTTATTTCGCCAATCAAATAAATCGGAATAAAGCTTACCGAAATCTTTATGTACTTTTTCAGTTTTGATGAATTCACGGAAGAATACAGTTCTTACTCCGTTATGTGATTTAGCTACAGTCCCGTTTTTAATTAGTAAAGCACTTACTGAGTAAAAACAAGCATAGTATAACCTGTTAACACAGGAATTCCAGCTTTTATTTTCAGCCAGAATCTTTGCATCGGAATAAGTCTGCTTAGCCTTTTCCAGACGATAGGTTATATAATCATTGACATTGCCGCTCAAGTTAAAATAATTCCCTCATTGCTGATGCTATGGTAAAGTGGAGTTACGGAATACCTGGTTTCCCAGTTTTTTTTAGAATGAACTGTAACAGAAATTGGTTCACCAATTTCAAGCTCGAGGTCGAGTAAATAATGCCTGTAATCCTGTTCTACTTTTAAGTCCACCTCTTCTTTGTCGAGGAGAATTAATATATCCCAGTCAGAATCTTCTCTTGCCTTGCCGGCTGCGTGTGAGCCATAAAGAATAACTTCGGCTGAATAATCTTTCTCTCTTACCCTTTCTCTTATGCGGTTGATAATATATTTTTCTCTTGCAGTCATTATTGCATTAATCTTCCCGAAATACTTTGTACAAAGATAGCATATTTTTATTTTGAAGTGTACACATTTTTTGAAGCAGGGGTCAGCTAAACATAAGTGATAATCCGTAATCAGTGTCTGCGTTTTTATTTTCTTGCTGTAAACTGGGAGGGGACTTGCTGAAGACCAAATAATTATAAAACCCCATCGTATAATTATTTGATTTTTTATACGATAGCATCGTATATTCCTGAAAGAAAGACAGCTTGAATTGTTCAATAACATTAAGGCAAAGGAAAAATATTCCATCAGGGGTTTAATGATTTACAGGAAAATATTTTTCCCTGACTGAACAGGTAAAAAAAATGAAATTCTTAAAACTATCTTCCGGCGGAAGAATAACCATTCCCTTGGAGTTAAGGAAAAAGTACAACCTGAAGTCCGGCGCACGGGTGTGCTTTATTGAGGAGAAAGACGGAATAAAGATATTGCCCCTTGTTACGGCAGAAGAAATTAAAGCAAACATCGGGTTTCTGGGAACGAAAGGGAAACTGCTGAAAGCGCTGATGGAAGAAAAGAAGAGGGGGAGAGGGTATTAGGTTTTTATTTGATAAATGAGTTGAAGTGGTTAACTTTCATTAAGAATTTAAATAAAAAAACCTAAGAGGGTTGAATATGGCTATCCCTGATTATCAAACTTTAATGTTACCTGTTCTAAAATTTGCCTCTGATGAAAAAGAACATACCATTCATGACACAGTAGAATTTCTTGCAGATCAATTTAATTTAACAAGAGAAGAAAGAAAAGAATTGTTACCAAGTGGTCATCAAGAAGTCTTTTTTAATCGTGTTGGTTGGGCAAGAACATATCTAAAAAGCGCAGGTTTGTTGGAAACGCCAAAAAGGGGTGTATTTAAGATTACTGAAAGAGGCAAAAAGATTTTACAAACTAACCCTTTGGAAATTAGTAATAAACATCTTTTACAATTTGAAGAATTCAAAGAATTTAAAACAAGAAGAAAAAAACGTGAAGAAAACTCAGAAGATATAATAGAACAGACTAAAACACCGGAAGAAGCTTTTGAAATTGCATACGAAAACCTTCGTAATGAATTAGCTAACGATGTTCTTGAACATTTAAAAAAATGTGACCCTAATTTATTTGAAAAAATTGTTATAGAAGTTTTAGTAAAGATGGGATATGGTGGCAGTTTAAGAGATGCTGGGAAGGCTATAGGAAAATCAGGTGATGAAGGAATTGATGGTATAATAAAAGAGGATCGTCTGGGTTTAGATATTATTTATGTTCAAGCAAAAAGATGGGGCAATACAGTTGGTAGACCCGAAATACAAAAGTTTGCCGGTGCTCTACAGGGGCAAAGGGCTAAGAAAGGAATTTTTATTACTACTTCAAATTTTTCAAAAGACGCAATCGACTTTGCATCTAAAATTGACTCTAAAATTATTCTGATTGATGGGGAACAGTTAGCAGATTATATGATTGATTTTAATGTAGGGGTTAACAATACATTTGTTTATGAGCTTAAAAAAATTGATTTAGATTATTTTGTTGAAGAATAAATTACATCCTTCTTTAATTTTTAAGATACAACTCTATGAATCGTGCTTTTTATTCTGATACAATTACTAAATTTCTTAGCCTTTCAAATGAAGAAATCATTGGTAAAATCTCTTTAAGTAGTGAGTTCTCTGATGAACAATTACAAAAAGCAGCTTGGTTAGAAGAAATTAAAATTCTTAAAAGTTTCCTGCCGAACTATGAAGGTAAAATTTATTTTGAATATTCAATTCCAAGAATTGGACAACGGATAGATGTTCTCCTTATTATCAAGTCAGTAATATTCGTTTTAGAATTTAAAATCGGAGAAAAAAAATATTTAACTTATGCAATAGATCAAGCAACTGATTATGCGCTAGATTTAAAAAATTTTCACGAAACAAGTCATGATAAATTCATAGTCCCAATTATAATAGCTACTGAAGCAAAAGACACTCTATCAATTATTGAGATAAAACCTCACGATGATAAACTTGTACCTACATTAAAAACTAATGCAAGAATGCTTGGTGAAGTACTACATAAATTAATTGAGAGTTTGGATGGTGAGAATATTGAAATTGATCAATGGGAAGCTGGAAGATATAAGCCTACTCCTACGATTATAGAAGCAGCTTTGGCATTATATAATAATCATTCAGTTAAAGATATTATTCGAACGGATGCAGGAGCAATAAATCTTAATCTGACATCAGATGCGATATCCGAAATTATTCGATATTCTAAAGTTAACTTAAGGAAATCAATATGCTTTGTAACAGGAGTTCCTGGAGCTGGTAAAACATTAGTTGGATTAAACATAGCTACAAAACACATTGATAAAACCAATGAACTCTATAGCGTTTTTCTATCAGGAAATGGTCCCCTAGTTGCAATATTAAGAGAAGCTTTAACACAGGACAAAGTTAATAGGGAAAAACTTGCGGGAAATAAAATTAAAAAAGGTAAAGTGTTTAGTGAAGTTAAGATGTTTATCCAAAATGTACATAACTTCAGAGATGAATATGTCGGCGATAGTGGAACACCGTTAGAACATGTTGCTCTATTTGATGAAGCACAGCGAGCATGGAATTTAAAGCAAACCTCAAATTTTATGAAACGTAAAAAGAACATAGCCAATTTTAATTTTTCTGAACCTGAATTTCTTATTTCTTGTTTAGACCGTCATAAGGATTGGGCAGTTATTGTTTGTTTAGTAGGTGGAGGTCAAGAAATTAATACAGGGGAAGCGGGAATTAGTGAATGGATTTATGCATTGGATAAAAAATTTAGTGATTGGGACATTTATATTTCTCCAAGACTTAGCGATAGTGAATATAATACTGAAGACACTTTGGAAAAATTAAAATTGCGTAAAAATGTAAAATATAAAGAAGAACTTCATCTTGCTGTTTCTTTGCGTTCTTTTCGAGCGGAACATGTCTCATTATTAGTAAAACAAATTCTTGACATAAACATTGAGGAAGCAAAAGAAACTTATGAAGAAATAAAGGAAAAATATCCTATCGTAATTACTAGAGATATTAAAAAAGCAAAGCAATGGTTGAAAAGACGAGCTCGTGGAACTGAAAGATATGGAATTGTTGTTTCCTCACAAGCAGAAAGACTAAAACCACAATCCATATTTGTTAAATCGCCAATGAATCCTATACATTGGTTCCTTAATGGAAAAGATGATACTCGATCATCATTTTATCTTGAAGACGTCGCAACAGAATTTCATATTCAAGGTTTAGAACTTGATTGGGTGTGTGTAACGTGGGATGCAGATTTTCGATATACAAAAAACTGTTGGCAACATTGGTCATTTCGAGGAAATCGCTGGCAAAAGGTTAAAAAACCAGAAAGACAAAATTACCTCAAGAATGCTTATCGGGTGTTGCTTACAAGAGCACGTCAAGGAATGGTGATCGTTGTTCCCGAAGGAAATGGAGAAGATCATACACGCCTGCCTGTTTTCTACGATTCAACATTTGAATACTTAACAGGAATTGGATTTGAAGAAATATAATTCCCCTTTTTCAAAAGGTGGCACTAGCTTAACCGCTGCAAATGTCCGGATATTATGTATAAAGCACAACCTCCAAAAGTCAGGTAAATTACTTTCCTTTCCGCCGATATTTCTTTCGTAAAGCGGTTACGGTGGCGAAGCCCGTATCGTGTAGCGGATACGTATAACGTAATGTTACCGTAAGACTAATTACGATAGGAGTATCGCCTGCCTATACCGAAACGGCTTCGTGCATACGATTTACCATAAATCAAAGCTAACAATTAACCAGGAAAATCGAAAATATGATTTTCAATTTTCGTGGTAATAATTTCAGCTAACCAGAACCCGCTTCGTCAGCTTCGCAGCGAGGCGAGTCGGTCACTTAGTGATTAGCCCTGGTTTACTGTTCTGTTGGAAGGAGTTAATTGTTACAAATTATCAACACCGTTTTACAAATAGAGACCTCTGAAAAATAGCATTATACAGAACCACAGTATTTTTAATAGCACACAGATGACACGCCTGCGTGCCGGAACGTCACTACGGCGTGCAGGCACGGATTTGGCTGATTTTCGCGGATCAGATCTGTGTTAATCCGTTAAATCTGTGTCATCCGCGTGCTATTTTTAATTTTTCAGAGGTCTCAAATAGTAATACTATTTGTAAAGTATAACTTACAAATAGAAAACCCGGCTTGCTGTAAACAAGGCGTAAAAAAGCTTACATTCCCCCCTCTTAAACTTTACTCTTAAACTTTATTCTCCCCCTCAGTAGCTCATCTTCGTCAGCTTTACCTTGCCTCTGAAGATCCAGTAAATGCTGATAGTGTAAGCAAGCACAAAGGGAATTCCTATCAGAGCGATTATCAGCATTATGTTCAGGGTTTTCTGTGAGGATGCTGCGTTGTAAATAGTCAGACTGTTCTGAGGGTCCGGATTCGAGATTACGATGTTCGGGAAAAGTCCGATCGCGAAAAGCGCCATCAAAGCTGCAATGGAAGCGCTCGAAGATAAGAATGCTTTAAAGTCATTCCCGTGTAAAATTTCTCTCGGTATGTTTGCAACTGCAAGCATATTTAATATTGCTACTATGAAGAGATAAGGATATTCTTTGAAATGTTCTGTCATATGCGGGTAGTAAACCAGCGTTGCCATCGTAGTAGTAACATAACAGATAACGAAAAATATTATCGTGTTGTTTACCCAGCCTCTCATTTTGTTATGCAGCTCTCCTTCGGTTTTCATCACTCCGTAAATTGCGCCGTGCATCATAAATAATGCAACAGTTGTAACTCCGACAAGCACAGTGTACGGCGTGATCATTCCTAAAAAGGTACCGGTAAATTCTTTGTTAGCATCAAGCGGAATACCTTTTACAATATTTCCCAGAGCTACCCCCATCAGAAAGGCGATCAGCACGCTTGAGATGCTGAACGCCGCGTCCCACATCTGTCTCCACCATTTCATTTCCTGCTTGCTTCGGAATTCAATTGCAACTGCTCTGAAGATCAGCACAAAAAGTAAAAGCATAAACGCAGTGTAAAATCCTGAAAAGACTGTAGCATAAACTTCCGGGAATGCCGCAAACAAAGCTCCTCCGCCAGTCACAAGCCAGACTTCATTTCCATCCCAGACCGGACCTATTGCGTTAATCAATAATCTTCTCTCTTCATCTTTTTTTACGAGCAGGTGAAGCGCTCCTACTCCGAGATCGAATCCATCGAGAATTGCATATCCTGTGAGCAGCACCCCTATCAAAACAAACCAAACAATATTTAAATCAATTTCAATGTTCATTTTTTAACTCCGGTAAACTTCTCAACTTCCTGATTGAAAAAGCTGTTTCTGATGTTCATATTCCGATTCGATCGTATCCGGTTCTTCAGGTCCGTGTTTAATTTTCTGATCGAGCAGATAGATGAAGAGAACAAAAAGAAGAATATAAATAATCGTAAATAATATCAGTGAAAAAACTATTTGGTTTGCTTCCACTGCTTTCGACAGAGCTTCTGAAGTTCTTAATAAACCATACACTATCCACGGCTGCCTGCCCACTTCAGCAGTTATCCATCCGACCTGGTTTGCTATCTGCGGACCGAGTACTGAAAAAACAAATATCCACAGCAACCATTTATGATTAAATAAAGATCCTCTCCACCAGAGAAATACTCCGAGAATACTCAATGCAATTAAGCCAAAACCTATTGCAACCATTAAATGATATGCCTGGAAAACAATATTGATCGGCGGGCGGTCTTCGGGCTTGAACGAATTGAGTCCTTTTATTTTGTGATTGAAATCTCCGGAAACAAGATAGCTCAGCATTCCGGGGACAGCAATACCAAATTTAACTTCCTGCTGTTTTGAATTTACCCACCCGAAAAGATAAAGCGGCGCAGAAGAAGATGAATCAAAATGCGCTTCCATTGCCGCAAGCTTTGCAGGCTGATTTTTACTTACTCCAACTGCGCTTGCATGACCGGTATAAAGCTGGAACAGTGAAGCGAACAAAGCCAGCACGAGTGCGATCTTTAGAGATGCTTTTGCAAATTCGATGTGCTTGTTTTTTAAAATGTAAAATGCACTTACACTGATAACTAAAAAAGAACCTGCAAGCCATGCGCCTGAAAGTACGTGTGATAATCTTTCAACGCTTGATGGATTGAAAACCATCGCCCAGAAATCTGTTATTTCTGCGCGGGCATTCAGCCCTTTGCCAACAATATGGAATCCTGCCGGAGTCTGCTGCCACGAATTTGCAACCACTATCCACACTGCGCTTAACATCGAACCGAGAGAAACCATAATAGTTGAAAGGAAATGTGTTTTCGGTCTGACTTTATCCCAACCGAAAACAAGCACAGCTAAAAAACCTGATTCAAGAAAAAAAGCAAAAATTCCTTCCGCAGCAAGTGCGCTTCCGAAAACATCGCCGACAAATCTTGAATAAGTTGCCCAGTTCGTACCGAATTCAAATTCCATTACGATTCCGGTTGCGACACCCATTGCAAAAGTAAGAGCGAAAACCTTCACCCAGAATTTTGTCATTTGTTCGTAAAGAGGATCCTTCGTCTTCAGATACATTCCTTCCATTAAAACCAGTATCACTCCAAGACCGATGCTGAGCGGAGGATAAATGTAATGGAAGCCAACCGTGAATGCGAATTGCAGCCTGGCGAGAAATTCTGTAGTCATTGTAGATCACCTTATCGAAAGCAATAAAATAAAAATTGCTTATGCTAACTTAATGAAAATTTTATCGAAGGAAAATCCGGCGGACATTGGTCATTAGTAATTGGTAATTAGTCATTGGTAATTTGTTGTTTGTGATTTGATAACTAATTACAAATTACGAATGACCGGCATTTTTCCCGCTCTCCTCGATCTTTTCGGCGAACCGATCGCTGAACTCACGGATCATTTTTGAAATATCATTATTGGAAGTTGAGCGCAGGTATGTTTCAGACATTTTCCTGAATATCTGGAGAAAGAAAATATTCATATCGCTGATGAGCATTTCTTTTGTCCACAGGTCTATGGCAAGGGTAAGGTTTTCTTCTTTATCCCATATTGAAAGCATCATAGCCTTACATTCTTTTTTGCCGTCGAAATTTGCATCGGTCGCCTCCCACTCTATCTTTTGAGGCATTTTCTTTTCATCAAGCTCAACAGTAAAATTTATTTTTGAAGTTTTAGGCATAGGAGGAGTCTCTTTTGTTAAATGTTGTAAACAAAAATAAATATTATTTGCAGAAAAATCCGTTCGGCAATTGTAACATTCTTTGAGGAACTTTATGCCCCCTTTGAGTTACTTTATGGAAAAAAACGAACACGAAGTCATACCAAGTAACATAAAAAGTCAGTATTCTTTATAAACGGCAAAGCCTTTTTCCACAAGGAGGTCGTTGACATTTATATAATCTTTGCCGTCCTTGTTCAGCCAGATTTCACCAAGGTACCTTCCGTACTTTTCCTTTTTATCTTTAAAGGTGGCGATGATAATTTCTTTTCCCCCGATCAGGTCTTTCAAAAAGTTTTTAGACAGCAAACCTTTTTTCCTTTCTTTTCCTTTGAGTTCAGGTGCGTTGATTCGCATCAGCCGGATTTTCTCTCCGCGCACCCATGTGTGAAGCCCAAGATCAATATCAACAGTGCAGGTATCTCCGTCGTAAACAGAAGTTACAACAGCTTTGTACTGATAAAGCACCTTTTGCATTTTTCCACCTTTATTTTTTGATGCAGTAAATTTATTTTGATAAATAATTTACAAATATTTATTGAAACAACATCTGTCCAAAATATTCTTCCTGAGGGATAAGGCAAGTGGTTAAGTTTCTATATTGGATAAGGTCATAAGGTTAATTAATTTGAGGGTAGACTTGTGCTACTAAGGTTCAGGACAAATAATAAGGTATCAAAAGGGATTTTTTATTTCTAAAGTAATCCAAAATAATGAAAGAGTAAAAGAAAACCTTATTAGGTCTGTCAACCTTAGTAACAGAGAAAAACTTCCGAAACAAAAACTTTATTACATTATTTCATAACAGATAAGCTACTCCCGCTTTGAGGGATGGACATCGCTTTATTGAATTTTAAGCATAAGGATTGTTTTGGATTCATTTTAGGATCTGTACCAAACATTTATTTATCAAATTTAATCTTACTTTTAAACTTATTTTTGAGAGGACTGATTGAAACAACTAAACGGTACAATAACCAGAATTGAAATATGAAGAAAAATGCTGCTTACGTAAAAATAAATTTTTTGGTCATAATATTTTTATTTTTTTCAAATACATTTGCACAGGCTAAATTTGGTGCAGGAGGCTACATAGGCGGAGGCGTGATCAGCGGCAACACACCGAACCAGAGCGCTTTCACTTCATCAGTATTTTTTGAGTTCAAAACTCCGCTCAGCGATAACATTATACCAAGGTTCAGTTTTTTTTATGCACAGGATTTTAACAGGCTTCTGCCCGGCACAACAAATAAATATTATCCTTTCCTTAAGGGCTTTTCGCTCAAAGGAATTGCTTCGCAGAATATTTCCGAAAAATATTTTGCAGAAGAAGGCATCGGGTTTATCGCGCTGAACGACCGTACCTTCAGTGATGTGAATGAATGGAACTTCGGTGCGGTTACTTCATTACTGGCAGGGTTTGATCTCAGAGATAATTTAAACACCGGCTGGAGATTAGGCGGGGGAATAGAGTTTGCTTTTTCTTTTGCTAATACTTTTGCCAAGTATTTTTCATTTAATGTGCAGGGTGAATATTATTTTTGAAATTGAAGTTAGGAGGTAAGTCCTCAGGGGTTCTCCCACGAAGCGGCGGCTGCACAAAAAACCCCTGAGGTCTTTTAATGAACTTTTATTTTTTTATCCCTGATGAGTTTTGCAACATCAGCAGTTCCGTTTTTTGCAATACTTTTGATCGCTTTTGCTGAAAGCTTCAGAGTTACAAATCTATTCAGTTCCTGTACCCAGACCCTTTTTTTCTGTAAGTTAGGTAAAAATCTTCTTTTGCTTCTGTTGTGTGCGTGAGATACGCTGTTTCCTGCAACCGGACCAATGCCTGTTATTTGACATCTTCTGGACATTAAAATCTCCTTAAAACTTTCGCTATGTTTTAAAATTTGAAGGTGAAATATACTAAAATTTAGCTGAAAATATAAAATTAATTAAATCAGAAAAACTGGTTATGATTTCTTTTTTAAGCTCTCCTGAATGGTAATTCAATTTTGAATTGACAATAATCAGCCGATTTTTATCTTGTCATTAACAAATTTTTAATCTTTATAGCCCGGGGAAAAATTCTAAATTTAACCTTTCACACACTATCATAAATAGGAGCTTGTATGGAATACTATGAAGTTCATCCCGAAGACCCGCAAATGAGATATATCAGCAAGGCTGTTAATGTGTTGAAAAATGGGGGTGTGATTATTTATCCAACCGATACTGTCTATGGAATTGGCTGTGATATTTATAATAAGAAAGCTCTTGGCAGACTTTTTTCAATTAAGAATGATTCTGATGATAAGTTGTTCAGCTTTGTATGTTCCGGATTTAAGGAAATTTCAAAGTATGCAAAAATATCTGATTATGCTTACAGACGGATGAGGCATTTACTGCCAGGTCCTTATACATTTATTTTACCTACCACCCGGCTTGTTCCGAAAGAATTATGGAGTAAAAGGAAAACTGTTGGTATCAGAATGCCGAATAATCAGATAGCATTAAAATTAGTTGAGGAATTAGGTAATCCTCTTGTCAGTACAAGCGCTACAAGCAGAAGAGGAAATTTGCTGTATGATACTTTTGAGATAAAAAATATTTTTAGCAACCAGGTTGACCTGATGCTGGCTTGTGGTAATATTATCGGCGATCCTTCGAGTGTTATTGATTTAAGCGATGATGAGCCGGAAATAATTCGTCAGGGAGCCGGTGACGTTGCATTGTTTGTTTGATCAGTAAATATTCTTTTAAATGCCCGGTAAATTCGCCGGGCTTTTTATTTTATCTTTAACCCCTGAGCAATGAACTCCTTTCATTTTTTAATTCCATCTCGTTTCTCATTAGTTTAAGCTTTTCTGTTTCATCCTGCACTGACTTTAATTTCTTGAAATTTTCGTCAATCATTTTATTTAAAATATCTATTCTTTTCTTCCGTATTACGTCAGTAACATATTTTGTGGAAAGCTTATTATCTTTAGTAGAGTCAGATACCTCTTCCCATCTGCTGCTTATAGAATGTTTGTCTGTAATTATTTCAATCAAATAATTTTGTTCATTATCATTATTAACTTTATCGAGCAGTGAACCGGCGTATAATTCTTTCCCGCTGCTGTAAGCTTCAAAAACTATAATTGCCAGGTTTCTATGTATCTCAATTTCAAAATCTTCAATCCTTATGTTTTTAAAAATATTATCTATTATCTCAGCACCGCCGATGTAAAGCAGCTCTATCAGCTCTCTTTCATTAATAATATTACTTTCATTCATCAGGGAGGTTTTGTTTTCAGATAAAACGTTAATATTTTCTTTAAGCTTCTGAGCTTGTGCTTTACGTTCTGATTCCCTGATGCTGTTTCTGTTTTGTTCCTTCAGAGACTTTGTAAGTTCTTCTTCAAGGAGTCTCTCACGCAGGTTAAACTTTTTCGAAATGTTTTTTAATAGTAATGTTCTTTTAAGCTCATCATTAATCAATGCCAGTGGCTTTACGAGTTCGCGTATTGCTTCTGTCATTTTAGCGGGATCATCAAACATCCCTTGTGATTCATATTGTGCAGACTGGTATTCAAGAAAATTCTGTGCGCGCCGGATTGTATCTTCAAATTTTTCTTTTCCGAATTTATTAATGAAGGAATCCGGGTCTTCTCCTGCAGGAACGGAGGCTATTTTTATTTCCATGTCCTTTTTTAGAAGAATTTCGATACTGCGCATGGAAGCTTTTATCCCGGCAGCATCAGCATCAAAAAGTAGGACAACATTTTTTGTATATCTTGAAAGAAGAATAACCTGTTCTTCAGTAAGAGCCGTACCTGAAACAGCGACAACATTCTTAATTCCGTTTTGGTGCAGCGAAATAAGATCCATGTATCCTTCAACGATGATAGCTTTATTCTGTTTCCTGATTTCATCTTTGGCATGAGAAAGGCCGTAAAGTACTCTTCCTTTTATGTAGATCGATGATTCGGGTGAGTTTAAATACTTGGCAGCCTTCTGCTCAGCCTCTAGGACTCTTCCTGCGAAAGCTACCACTCTTCCGTTGGGTGAAAAGATCGGAAAAATTATTCTGTCTGAAAATTTATCATAGAGTCTTCCATCCTCATAGCTGCTGATCAGACCCAGCTTAAGTGCGCGTGTTATATCGATTTTTTTCTCTGTAAGAAAATTAACAAGATCATCTCTCCCGGGGAAAGCATAACCCAGCCCGAATGATCTCATCGTTTGAACTTTTATTTTTCTTTTCTCGAAATATTTTCTGGCTGTTTCTCCTTTATCGCTGTACAGCAGGTTATCTGAATAGTATTTTCCAACGGTTGTGTTTATCTCATAAAGAAATTCCTGCTCTGTTTGCTTTTCGGTTCCGGTTTCTTCATCGTACTGCAGTGTTATGCCAAGCTTTTCAGCAAGCTCCTGAACGGCTTCGATAAAAGATATCTTTTCATATTCCATTAAAAATTTAAAAACATTTCCGCCGGTATGACATCCAAAACAGTTGAATATCTGTTTCTCTTCGCTTACTGTAAAAGACGGTGTCTTTTCTGAATGGAACGGGCATAAGCCAATAAAGTTCTTTCCTCGTTTTCTCAGTTGAACGAATTCGGAAATTATATCAACAATGCTGGCTGATGACCTGATTTCTTCTATTTTAGATTCCGGTATTCTCATTTTCTGAAAGCAATTTAATGGAAAAATCAAGATAAATAAATTTATCGAAGGTGACTGCTTTTTCACCTTATAAATTTTTTACAGGCATTGAACAATTTATTATATTTAACGTTCAGTATGAAAAATTTATAGAGCCTGTTACTAATATAGCCTAAATAAGACTCTGAATTTTATTAAAGATCCGATAATGTATCAAACCATAAGAAATGCTAAAAAATATTGTAATAGTTTAACTGAGTATTCAAGGTATAAAACCAGAGTTGTGCACGTTGGTGATATCCCATGCGGCGGTGATTACCCGATAAGGATCCAATCTATGACCACCACTAATACAATGGACACCACGGCAACAGTTGAACAAACTATAAGGATGGTTGAAGCAGGATGTGACTACGTGAGAATTACAGCACCGAGCAAGCTAGAAGCACAGAACCTTGAAAATATTAAAAGAGAATTGAGACTGAGAGGATATACAGTTCCATTAATTGCAGATATTCATTTCACACCAAATGCTGCTGAGCTTGCCGCACGCATTGTAGAAAAAGTAA
>JAKAGZ010000092.1 GCA_021815365.1 Bacteroidota bacterium | reverse complement strand
CAGCATTTTCTGTTTAACGTTTTGCAAGCTCATTCTTTTAACGACAATTTTTTAAGGTCGGTAAACATAGGATGCCAAAAGCTCGGGACCACCTCAATCCCGCCAAAGAACGGCGGGACGCATCCCGCCAAAGAATCCCGCAGAAAAGCTGCGGGACAAGCTTCAGCCCCGCATAAAAGCGCTGCGGGGCTGGCAGGTTGAAGGGTTGAGAGATTCAGTGTCGAGTGATGAGAAACAAGTAACGAGGCAATGGGCAGCAGTAAATGGTGAACGGCGATGGGAGATGGAGGAAATTGGGTGTATATATACGTTGAAAGGAGATAGAAAAAGTGAGTATTCAATAAGAATTAATGATCAGTGGAGAATATGTTTTAGATTTGAGAATGGAAATGTTTATGATGCAGGTATAGAAGATTATCACTAAAGAAAGGAAAAAATAAAATGTTGAACAAAGTGAATTTGTCAAAGGCGAACCGTGCTGCGGGGACTGGATCGGGTAAATTACCAACGCCCGGAGTTGGCGAAATATTACGAGAAGAATTTCTTGATCCTTTAGGAATAACAGCTTACCGTTTGGCAAAAGAGATTAATGTATCAACAACTACAATTCTAGCCATACTAAATAGTAGCAGGAAAATAACTGTTGATACTTCATTAAGGTTAGCTCGATTCTTTGGAAATTCAGAGCGTTTTTGGCTGAACTTACAGAATGATATAGATTTGAGAAATCAGCGCGATAAGTTACACTCAGATCTCAAGAAAATAACTCCGCTGAAAAGAATTGCTTAACTAGGATTAACCCATAAAACAATGATCTGGCGATCAACGTAGAGCAGTGAATTGGAAACGGGGAATAGTAAATAGTGAACAGTGAAGAGTAAATAGTGATGAGTGAAGAGTGACGAGAGGTCAGAGGTCAGAAGTCGGAGATCGGAAGTTGTGAAGATAGGAAGTTGGGAAGCAAAGCGCATAGGGCAGAAGTCGGAGGTCAAAGGTCGGTGAAAAG
Organism: Bacteroidota bacterium; assembly: GCA_021815365.1. Lineage (GTDB taxonomy): Bacteria > Bacteroidota > Ignavibacteria > Ignavibacteriales > Ignavibacteriaceae > JAKAGZ01. The sequence continues at coordinate 4,876 of JAKAGZ010000092.1, read as the reverse complement.
TGAATGGTGAATAGTGAATGGTGAATGGAAAACAGTGAATGGGGAACGGTGAATGGAAAATAGTGAACAGTGAATAGTGATGAGTAACGAGAATTTGAGAAAATGTGATGATAAGAAGGTTGAGTGGAAGCGGAAAAAGGCAGAGACGTAGGGCTTAGTGCAAATATTTGAAAAATGCCCAAAATGATTTATCTTAACTGCGAAAATAATCGCAACGAAAATAATCGTAATAGATGAAAAAGAACCCATTCAAATTCGGCAGTATTGTTGACGGGCATTACTTTACAAACCGTTCAGAAGAAATAAAAAAGGTAAAGTCAATTTTAATGACTGACAATCACCTTATTATTATCAGTCCCCGCCGGTTTGGCAAAACTAGTCTGATAAGTAAAGTAATGAAAGAAACCGGGCGACCGGTCATTTTTTTAGATTTACAATTAATCACTAACACTGAAGATTTCGCCTCCCAATTGTTAAAAAGGGTTTACCGTGTCTATCCGTTTGAAAAGATAAAGCAGATAATTAAAAGCTTCCGTATAATACCAAGTATTTCGCTTAATCCGATGAATAATGAGGTAGATATTTCATTTCAACCTGTATCTTCCGATTCAATATTAATTGAAGATGTATTAAATCTATTGGAAAGAGTTAGTGATAAGAAGAAAAAACTCATAGTTGTTTTTGATGAATTTCAAGAAATAAAAAATATTAAGAAAGAAATAGATCGTCAAATTCGTTCTACAATTCAGCATCATCAGAATATTAATTACGTTTTTTTAGGAAGTCAAGAATCTTTAATGAGAGATATTTTCGAAAAGAAAAAATCTCCTTTTTATCATTTCGGATATTTATTGCCATTAGATAGAATACCTCATCAAGAGTTTCTGGCATATCTCGCTGCCGGATTAAAATCGGCTGCAGATAAACCAGAAGAAACAGCAAAAGAGATACTGGAAATAACAAAATCGCATCCATATTACACACAGCAATTGGCATTTAATGTTTGGGAATTATTGAACAATGCAGGGAAATCAAAAAATCCGGTTGAGGAGTCTGTTGATGAAATTATCATGCATCACGATATGGATTATGAGCGTCTGTGGAATACGATAAATAGAACCGATATGAAAATTCTAATAGGGATGTCGTTATCAGAATTTACTCCGCTTTCATCAGAATTTTCAAAAAAATATTTTGTAGGCGCATCGAGTACAATTTTCAGTAGCTTAAAACGGTTAACGCAAAACGGATTAGTAATTAAAACTGAACTTGGTTACGAAATTGATGATCCTTTTTTTAAAAGATGGGTAAATAAAAGAAGAATAAGGTAAAGCATTGGGAACGGTGAATGGTGAACAGTGAATAGCAAATAGTGAAGAGTAAATAGTGATGAGTGAAGAGTGACGAGAGGTCAGAGATCGGAGGATGGAAGTCAGAAATCAGTAAGGAGAAAGGAGTATGGAGTAAGGAGAAATTAGTAGGCAGTAAGGGAGAGAATTGGAGAGATGGAAAATTGGAAAGTTAGATAAACAACAGATATTGTCTATTCGGCAACCGAAAATTGAAAATATTCATTTCACGGCTCAGAATGCATGGATTAGATATCAGATTTAATGGGAAAGAGTAATTTCGACCATTGATGATTTACTCTGATACAAAATAAATAAAATATTACCTTGACATTGATACATAGTAAATCAATATTTGCCTTGACAATAATACATTACTATGTATAATAGAAGCATTATTACAGAATTAGAAAAATGGTATAAAAGAACAAACAGAAAGCCTTTGATATTACGCGGGGCAAGACAGGTCGGAAAAACAACTGCTGTAAACCTATTTGCTTTACAATTTAAACAGTTTGTTTCATTAAATCTGGATATGCCTGAGGAGAAGAGAATATTTGAGGAAGCTCGTTCGTTTGAAGAACTTTATAATTCAATTTTTTTCTTGAAAAGCGCATCAAAAGTTGAAGAAGGCACATTACTTTTTATTGATGAGATACAAAATTCACCAGCCGCAGTAAAAAATCTAAGATATTTTTACGAAAAACATCCCCGTTTGGCTGTAATTGCCGCGGGTTCTTTATTAGAAACGCTAATTGAAAAAGAAATTCATTTTCCTGTAGGCAGAGTAGAATATTTAGCTCTGAGACCGTTCTCATTTTACGAATTTCTTGAAGCAGGGGAGTACGCAAAGGAACTTGAGGCTATTAATACTATTCCCTTTCCTAATTATGCACATGAAAAATTGCTTTCGCTGTTCAGAACTTACACACTAATTGGAGGGATGCCGGAAATTATAAAATTATATCTTGAAAAAAGAGACTTAACGGAAATAAAGAAACCCATTACTGATCTGATAATAGCTTATAAAGATGACGTAGAAAAATATGCGCAAAATAAATCTTCGGCAAGAATTTTAAGATTTATAATTGATAATGCTTTTAAGTTTGCTGCGGAAAGAATAACGTTCAATAATTTCGGCGGGTCGGGTTATAGGTCGCGTGAAATTTCAGAGGCATTTAGGTTACTTGAAAAAACTATGCTGTTACGTTTAGTTTATCCTACTACGTCTACCCGCATGCCGATTATTACTAAAAATAAAATGTCTCCCAAATTGCATTTACTTGATACAGGCTTAGTAAATTTTATCAGCGGAATTGAAAAAGAGATTTATATAGGAAATGATTTAACTGATGTATATAAAGGAAAAATTGCAGAGCACATAATCGGGCAAGAATTATTGAGCGCTGAGTATTCACCCGAAACGTTAATAACTTTTTGGGTTAGGGAAAAAAGGCAGGCAAGCGCCGAGATAGATTATTTGTACAATTTTAATGGTAAACTTGTACCTGTTGAAGTAAAATCGGGTGCGAGCGGAAAGTTAAAATCGCTGCATGTTTTTCTTGATAATTCTGAGATGGACATAGCCGTACGGTTCTTTTCCGGCAAGTATTCGATTGAAGAACAAAAAACATTAGCAGGGAAAAAATTTAGGTTAATAAATCTTCCTTTATTTCTTAGTCCCAAAATAAAAGAGTACATTACATTGAGTGCGCATAATAATTAAATAATCAAAATGATCTGGCGTTCAACGGAAAGCAGTGAATTGGAAACGGGGAATAGTAAATAGTGATGAGTGAATAGTGACGAGAAACGAGAGGACAGAGGACGGATAGCAGTAGTGAGTCCCGCCAAGACGGGATTTCCGCTTCGCTCCAATTTAGAGTAGGTAGTATGGAGAAATGGAATGATGGAATCTGAGGTAGGAAGTCAGAGAACGGAGGTCGGAGGACAGCGGTCAAAAGTCAAAAGTCAGAGGTCGGAGGTCGGAATTCAGAGGACAGAGGTCGGGAAATAGCTGACATCTGATAGTTGAACGCTGATCTCTGGAAAGACGGAGGTCGGAGGACAGCGGTCAAAAGTCAAAAGTCAGAGGTCAAAAGGCAGAGGAGGACTGAAATAAAGATGGTTTATGATTAAAATCAATAGCCGGATGATTATATAGTTGTTTGTGAATGGATTATCATTTTATTATGTTTAATTGTGATTTTATTAATAGAGTTGCAAAATGGGAAATGATAATTTCGTTTCAAGAAAACTAACAGAAAGCATAAAGGGTAAGTTATTCCATAATAAAGCTGTAATTCTCTATGGTCCGCGGCAGACGGGCAAGACTACTTTAATAAACTCAATATTGCAGGAACTGGGCAAAAAAATAATTTATTTAAACGGGGATGATTCTGATGTGCGGGAAATGTTAGTCCGGTCAAACATCACAAAACTGGAAGGTATTATTGGGAAAGCTGATTTGATCTTTATTGATGAAGCGCAACGAATACCGGAAATTGGCATAATCATAAAAATTATTGTAGATAGAATTAGAAATGTACAGGTAATTGCAACGGGTTCCTCTTCATTTATTTTATCGCAGAGCATAAGGGAGCCATTGACAGGCAGAGCATTTGAATTCATTCTTTTTCCATTAACGTACAGCGAGCTGACATCTCATACCTCCTTGCTTGAAGAGAAAAGGAATACTGAAAAACGGCTGATATATGGCGCTTATCCCGAAGTTGTTATTAGTCCCGGCGATGAAAAAGATTTATTAAGTTTATTAAGCGGCAGTTACTTATACCGTGATCTTTACATGCTGGAAACCGTATCTCGGCCGGATTTATTAGAAAAAATTACGAAAGCTTTGGCATTGCAGATAGGTTCTGAAATTTCTACAATAGAAATCGGGCAATTAGTCGGGGCAGATCGAAATACAGTGGAAAAATATATTGATCTGTTAGAGAAGGCTTTTATTGTGTTCAAACTTCCGGCATTAAACCGAAATGTTAGAAATGAAATTAAGAAAGGTAAAAAAGTTTATTTTTATGACAATGGGATTAGGAATGCAGTAATAAAAAATTTTAACAATTTAAGTTTTAGGAACGATACAGGCGCATTGTGGGAGAATTATTGCATAAGCGAAAGGATGAAATATTTGGCTTATTCGAAAAGCAGCGCACAAAGCTACTTTTGGCGGACAACACAACAGCAGGAAATTGATTATATCGAGGAGAGTAATAATATAATTGATGCTTTTGAATTCAAGTATAATTCCAAAAGTAAAACTAAGTTCTCTAAGACATTTTTGGATTCCTATAATGTTAATTTAGCGAAGGTTATTTCGCCAGATAACATAGAAGAATTTTTGGAATGACTGTCCCGCGGAGCGGGATGTCCCCGCTTACTTCGGGACAGGTGCAAAAAAGAATTTACTTCTCTTCTTTTGTCTTGATACAAAAGAAGCAAAAAATCAAGACTGCAAAAAATTGTCTAAGAATTTCGCTTGCTTCACTACAGAAAATGAACTCGTCATC
>JAKAGZ010000044.1 GCA_021815365.1 Bacteroidota bacterium | reverse complement strand
TTCTCCCGATTTTACTTTGTCTTTTCCTGTTAAGAAATAAAGAGAGAATAGTATTTGAATATGCTGTCTTCTCTATCATCTACGGTTTTTATCTTTCTTACATTGGCTATTTTGCTTTACCCGGTGTTGGACCAAGATTCACACTTCACAATTTTGCAGCAATGAACCATGATCTGCCGGGTTTATGGCTGACAAATTACCTGAGAGATTTCGTTAACATAGGAGAATCAATCCCGCCCGGAACACTAAACCCAGCAGCAGTTGTGCAACGCGATGTTTTCCCAAGCGGACATACAATGATCACACTGCTTGTTATGTACCTTTCAGTAAAACTAAAAAGCAGATCAAAATATTTCTTTATTCCCGTTGGCACACTTTTAATTTTTTCAACAGTTTATTTGTGGTATCATTATGTAATTGATCTCGCGGGAGGATTAATTTTTATGATTTTCTCTGCGTGGTCTGGCAAATATATTTTTAACTGGTGGCAGAGAAAGGTCGGAAAAGAAGAATTTCATTATGAAGATATTAAGCTGAAAGACAGGAACAAAAAATCCGGATACACACAGGCTGGCAAGAAAAAACAAGTGAGAAGGATTTTTGAATCAATCTCCGGTAATTATGATTTTTTAAATCACCTCCTCAGCTTCGGATTTGATTTTTACTGGAGAAAAAAAGCACTAAAACTTACTGGCATGAATTCCGAAAGCATACTGCTTGATGTAGCATGCGGAACAGGAGATGTTGCAGCAGCAGCCAGAAAATCTGGTGTACAAAATATTTTCGGGGCTGATTTTTCTTTTAATATGCTAAAGCTCTTTGGTCAGAAGTGCGGGTGGATAAAAGGGAAGAATGTTCAGTCTGTAGCCGAGGACATGCCGTTAAAAGATAACTCTGTAACAAACATTACTGTAGCATTCGGGGTAAGAAATTTTTATGATATACAGCAGGGGTTTGATTCTTTTTTCCGCATCCTGAAAAAAAACGGGAAAGCTACAATAATAGAGTTTCGCCTGCCGTCAAACCCGCTTTTCAGATGGCTTTATAAATTTTACTTTAAGAATATATTGCCGGTTATTGGCGGGATAATCTCAGGTGACTGGCAGGCTTATAAATACCTGCCGAATTCAGTCGAAGAATTCGATGAAAAAATTAATATACCAGCCCTTCTGAAAAATTCAGGTTTTGAAAATATAGAGACGCACAGCCTAACTTTCGGAATTGTTCAGGTTGTGATAGCTACAAAATAAATTTTGCTAAATTCTCCTCAAGCGTTTCAACATTGTTTTCATTTCTTCAAAAGCTTTTGCGCGGTGACTGATTTTATTTTTTACATCAGCAGGCAGCTCAGCAAGCGTCTTGCCAAAACCATCAGGAATGAAAAGCGGATCGTAACCGAATCCGTTTGTTCCCCTTGGAGTCTTAATAATTCTTCCTTTTACTTCACCCTTTGTTATAATTTCTTTTTGACCGTCATAAAAAAAAGCTGTGCAGACAAATTTTGCTTTGTGGGGTTCAGGAAAGCTCAGCAGCTCACTCACCAGCTTTAAATTATTTAATTCATCGGTGGCATTTTCACCTGCATACCTTGACGAAAAAACCCCCGGTCTTCCGTTAAGCTGTTCAACAACTAAACCGGAGTCATCACCGATTACAGGGATTCTGAACTTCTCAAAAATGATCCGGGCTTTTATTTCTGCATTCGCCTCAAAACTATCTCCGCTTTCAATGATTTCAGGAACATCATTCAGTTCAGAAAGAGATATTACCCTAAACCTGATATCGGAAAAGATATTTTTTATTTCAGATATCTTTCCCTCATTAGCCGAAGCGATGATAATCTCTTTCAAGTCTTCTCTCTTCTCAGCTCTTTAATTTTATAGAAAAGATTTATCATTGCACCGGAAGATGTCATTAAGTTCAGCAGGGAAAAAACAGGGTTTCTTAAGATCAGTGCATAAATCATCAGCGAAAAACTTCCGCAGAATGCAAGCGCCAAAAATAAAGTGCTTGCAGAGCATTTTTTTTCTTTAATTGTTTTAATTGTTTGAGGTATCCAGCTTGCAGCAAGGAAACCAAGTCCTACATAGCCAATATATTCCATATTTTTGTTTGAATAATTATGAGACTCTCTTTAATAATTTATTTAATTCCTTTCTTCCTGTACTGATCAACTCATCTTCATCAAAGATCATAGATTTTTTATTTCTGAACTTCCACTCACCATTAATCATAACCGAGTCAACACAGTTTTTCGCTGCGGAGTAAACAATATCAGAATAAATTTTTTCCTTGTTATCTGATAATGAAAAGTCTGGAGAGTGCAAGTCAAGCAGGACAAGATCAGCTTTCTTGCCGGCTTCAATGCTTCCAACTTCTTTCTCAATATGCAGAGCTTTGGCTCCTTCAATCGTCGCCAGTCTGAAAACAGTTTCAGCATCCATTGAAGCGGCACCGTGAAAAGGTTTTTGAATCAATGCCGCAAGTCTCATTTCCATAAATGCGCTGAGAGAATTATTGCACGGTGCACCGTCCGCTCCGAGTGAAACTGAAATCCCTTTCCTAAGATAATGCGGGATGTTAGCAATTCCTGAACCGAGCTTCAGATTTGATGAAGGGCAATGAGAAACGCGTGTGTTTGTTCTTTTTAATAAATTAATTTCATCATCGCTTGTATGAACGCAGTGCGCCAGAACAGTATGATCGTCCATAACATTTATTGAATTGAAGTAATCAATATTTCCTTTGCCGTATCTTTTTCTTACTTCTTCAACTTCATTTTTATTTTCTGATGAATGAGTGTGAAAAATACTCCCCGCAAAATCCTTCATCATTTCTTTTGTTTCTTTTAATAAGCGTGTGCTGCAGGATAAAGCGAACCTCGGCGCAAAACCATATTTTATTCTGCCGTCTGAAGAATTATGATAATTTTTTGCCAGCTCATAAACTGATTTTAATTCATCTCCGGTTGAAGCTTTGAAAACAGGGAAAAGATCGTTTTCATCTATCATACATTTGCCGGCGAAAGCTCTCATACCCGAAGAGATCAGCTCTTCAAAAATAATTTCCTGGTGCCGTAATGTTCCCATATCAAGTATGGTTGTAGTCCCGCCGGAAATCAATTCATTGATACCGATTCTTACTGAAGCACTTAATGAATCTTTATCGTGGGCATTTTCATAAGGAAAAATCCGAAGCTGAAGCCAGTCAAGCAATTGCAGATCATCTGCTAATCCTCTGAATAAAGTTTGACACAGGTGGATGTGCGTCTGGATAAAGCCAGGAATTAATACCTGTCCATCAGCGTAAACAATTTCACCGGTAAATTTTTCTGCTGAGGCTTTATCAAACTTTCTGATATCAGTAATTCTTCCGCCAGATATTTCAACACAACTGTTTTGGAGTATTTGTCTTTTTTCGTCAGCGCAGAGGATATATTGAGGTATGATCAGCTTATTATTCATTACTGCCCTATTTTGCACTCTCTGCAAAAATATCATCCATTACTTCAAACGCATAACGCAAATGCGGAATCACAATTGAGCCACCAACGATCAAAGCAATATTAAATGACTCCATTAACTCCTGCCTGCTTGCACCTTCCTGGATTGATCTGTCTATGTGATAAAAAATACAGTCGTTGCATCTGAGAACCATTGACGCAACGAGTCCCATAAGTTCTTTTGTCTTTGCGTTTAATGCGCCGTCTACATAAGCTTTATTATCAAGTGCAAAAAATTTATTAAAATCCCTGAAGCCTGAATTTAAAATTCTTTCGTTCATATCGGCACGGTATTTACGGGCTTCACTTGTGTTTTTTTTCATTATTGATCCAATTTTGTAAATTCATTTTTCATACCAAATTTTCAAGGGTTGTAAAATAAAAAAGTTTCGCAAGATTAGCTTCAATCAATAATAATTTTTCACTCTAATCTTTGCCTGAATCTCAGTGAACTGGCAGTTAATATAACAACACCGATAGCTAACAACGTCAGTGTTTCAGGCAGTAATTGCAAAAGCCCGTCTCCTTTCAAAATTACACCTCTCAGAATGGTTATATAATATCGCAAAGGAATTAAATATGTAACGGGCTGTATCCACTGCGGCATATTTTCAATCGGGAAAGTAAAGCCTGATAAGAAATTCATTGGCATCAGTATCCCGAACATCGCAACCATCATAGCTTGCTGCTGCGTTTTCGAAACCGTTGAAATAAAAAGTCCAAGACCCAGCGATGAAAGTACATATATGAATGAAGCAAAAATTAAAAAGACAAAGCTGCCCCTTATCCCGATACCAAACCAGAAGACCATCACTCCCATTACTATAAGTACATCGGCAAAGCCGAGTATTACAAAAGGTATTATCTTACCGAGTATTAGTTGAAAAGGTTTAATCGGCGTAACGATTAACTGCTCTAACGTTCCCGCTTCTCTTTCTTTAACTATGCCCATAGCCATCAGAACTGTTGTGATCACAGTCAGCAGCAAGCCTGCAATTCCCGGCACCATAAAATTTCTTGTCTTCAATTCAGGGTTGTACCAGACTCTGAGTTCTGAAGATACACTGCCGGGCTGAGGGATCTGTACCCCTGCTTTGTTCATTCCTTCAATTAGTATATTTTGTGAATAGCCCGATACAATTCCATTCAAATAACCAAAAGCTATGGATGTTTTATTACCGTCTGAACCATCAAAGATTGCCTGGACTTTTACAGTCTGCTTCCTTTCCAGTTTCTTTTCAAAATCACGTGGTATCACCAGAACCCAAAGCACATCACCTTTATTTATTAGATCTGCGGCACTTTTATAATCCTGCACATAACTTTCAATTGAAAAGTATCCTGAGCTTTTAAATTTTTCTATAAAGCTGCGGCTCGATACTGACCTGTCCTGATCATAAACAGCGGTGCGGATATTATTAACATCAAGATTAGCAGCATAGCCAAGAAGGATAAGCTGCATTACCGGTGCAATAAAAATAATCCCGAACAATTTAGGGTCGCGTTTGAGCTGCAGAAATTCTTTTATGATTATGTTTAGAATTATTTTCATACCGACACCGATTTTTTATTTACAATTATGCTCAGCACAAGGAAGAACACTGCAAAGATCAAAAGATAAATTAAATCCTGCCAGAATGCGTTAAGCCCAACTCCTTTTAATAGTATATCTCTTAAAATAATTACAAAAAATTTCGCCGGCGTGATGTTTGTTAAAACCTGAACTGCAGCAGGCATGCTTTCAATTGGGAAAACAAATCCGGATAAAATAAAACTTGGAAGCAGCGAAACCATAGTTGATATTTGGAAAGCAACCTGCTGTGTATCCGAAATAGCTGAAACAAATATTCCCAGGTTAAGCGAGGCAAAGAGGAACACGAGTGTGGAAACAAACAATAAAAGCACACTGCCTTTAATAGTGATACCAAATAAAACATAACCCGCTAATAAAATTATTGCTGCTATTGCCAGGGATATTATTATATAAGGAATGGTTTTACCGAGCAGCAATTCCAATGATGAAAGCGGTGAAACATTAATCTGTTCAATCGTGCCTCTTTCCTTTTCCCTTACCAGAGATAATGAAATTGAAACCACCGCTGTTATGATCAATATCATTGAAATTAAACCCGGAATTAAAAAACGGGTAGAGTTAAGATCGGGATTGAACCAGAATCTTGGTTCAAGGTCAATAGGAATATATGACTGCTTCGCCTTCTTAGCTAAAAATTCTTTTATAATGTTTTGCGAAAAAGATGAGACAGCCAGGTTCATATAATTTGTAATTACCGAAGCTGTGTTGGCATTCACTCCGCTTACAAGAATCTGAATTTTAGCCTCCCTGCCTGAATATAAATCCCGCGAGAAATTCTGCGGGAAGACAATCACAACCTGCGCTTTTCCTTTATCAAGCATTCCCCTGATCTGATCTTCAGAATTAAGATAAGCTACGAGATCAAAATAACCTTCCTGACCTGCTCGCCTCGCGTCGATGCGGGCAGCCAGGTCAGAGCTTGTCAGAATTGACCACTTCGCGGTAAGACGATCAACAAATTTTCTGCTGTCAGCAGATTTGTCCTGATCGTACACAGCCATTTTAATGTGATGCACATCAAAATTAATTGCATAGCCAAAAAGTATAAGCAGAATAAAGGGAAAGATAAAAAGCACATAGAGCATCCTCTTGTCCCGTTTTATCTGTCTTACTTCCTTTCTTGCTATTGCCAAAGTTCTTCTGAACATATTCGCTTCTTTTAATTTGCCATTTTTACTGGTTTATCTTTCTCGAGCAGATGAATGAACACATCTTCAAGCGTCGGTGTAATTTTTTCTATTCTTTTTACCTGTATGGAATTTTCACCTGTAAAAAGCGAACGTATCTGTGTCTCGTCTTTATAATTTTTGTTCACACTGATGTGAATATTATTTCCGAAAATTGAAGTATCAACGACAAAATCGGTTTTATCAAGCAGCTCCATCGCATTAACAACTTTATCACATTCAATTTCAAGAATGGTATCTTTTAAATAATTCGATTTTAACTCTTTAGAATTCCCTTCTGCAATTAGCTTGCCTGCATTTATTAAAATTATTTTATTGCAGTATTCCGCTTCCTCGAGGTAGTGAGTTGTAACAAGAATTGTAATCCCTTCTGAAGAAAGATCGTTGATCAGTTCCCAGAAATTTCTTCTTGAAACAGGATCAACTCCGCTTGTTGGTTCATCAAGAAAAACGATTGGAGGTCTGTGAATAACAGCAGTTCCTAAAGCGAGTCTCTGTTTAATTCCGCCAGGGAGAGAACCGGTAAGAATTTTTTGCTGTCGTTCAAGATCAGAAATTTTTAAAACCCACCTTTTCCTTTCTTCAAAGTCGTGACCGGTTAATCCATAAACTCCGCCGAAGAAATTAATATTTTCTTCAACTGTTAAATCATTATAAAGTGAAAACCGCTGAGACATATAACCAAGATTCTGTTTAACTTTACCAGGCTCATTCATTACGCTGTATCCGCCAACAATTGCATCGCCGGAAGTTGGTTCGAGTATCCCGCAAAGCATCCTGATAGTAGTTGACTTTCCTGCACCGTTAGCTCCTAAAAATCCAAAGACCTGTCCTTTTTCTATCTTAAAAGAAATTTTATCTACGGCAATGAAATCACCAAATATTTTCGTCAGTTCATTTACTTCAATCGTGTACATTTCTTTTTCAAGTTAATCGGCTCTATCTGAAACCAGGTGAATAAACACATTCTCAAGTGAAGGAAGTATTTCCCTGTAATTAATTATTTCTATTGAATTGTCTTTCAATAATTTTTCAATAAAGCTTATATCTTTTTGTGATTGATCCAAAACGACATTAATCCTATCGCCGAACAACTGCACTTCTTTGTGCAGGTTTTCTTTAACCAGCTTGTAGGCTTTTCTTACCGGAGAGCAGATAATTTCAGCTATGAGTTTATTAAGAGAATTTTTAATGTTTTGCGGCGTGTCAAGACTGATAATTTTACCTTTATCCATCAGCGCAACTCTGTTGCATCTTTCTGCTTCATCAAGATAAGGTGTAGTCATAAATACTGTGATTCCCTCTTTAATAAGATCAGCGAGAATTTTCCAGAAATCTCTTCTTGATACCGGGTCAACGCCTGTTGTTGGCTCATCTAAAAAAATAATCTGCGGCTTATGTATAAGACTGCATGCAAGTGCAAGCTTTTGTTTCATCCCGCCTGATAAATTTTCTGCAAGTCTTTTTCTGAAAGGAGTCAGCCGCGTAAACTCAAGAAGTTCATTTCTTCTTTCATCAAAGTTTATAACATTATGTATCTCTGCGAAGAACTCTATATTTTCATCTACTGTAAGATCGCCGTAAAGGCTGAACTTTTGAGAAAGATAGCCGATCTTATCTTTAATTTTATTTTTATCTTTAATAATGTCCAGATCAAGAACCGAAGCAGCACCGGAATCCGGCTTTAACAGACCGCAGAGCATTCTTATCGTTGTTGTTTTCCCCGCACCGTCAGGACCGACCAGTCCGAACATTTCCCCTTTCATAACTTCGAAAGAGATGCTGTTAACTGCACGAATATTTTCGTAAGTTTTTTTTAAATCTTCAACTTTTATTACTTTCATAATTTGATTGTAAAATTTCCTAACTAAAAACGAATCACCGCATCAGCCGGCATCCCGGGTTTAAGATCGAAGTCTGGATTTTTAATTTCAACTTTTACGGCAAAAACAAGTTTTGTTCTTTCATCTTTGGTTTGAATATTTTTAGGAGTGAATTCTGCTTCAGGAGAAATATAAATAACCTTCCCCGGAAAAGTTTTTCCTTTGTAAGCATCAACTGAAACATTGACACTCTGCCCTAATTTTACTTTACCAAGCTCTTCTTCGGAAACATAAATAACAAGATTGACCAGGGAGAGATCAGAAATTTTTAGAAGTGAAGCCATTGGCATAACAGTCTCACCCTTTTCAAAAAATTTTTTGACAATAAATCCGTTCAATGGTGAAACGACGTAGCTGTCCCTGATATTTTTTCTTATCAGGTCTTCACTTGCTTTAGCCAGTTGAACTCGTGCCTCAGCCTGCCTTAGCTCTTCTGGCCTGGCAAAATTTTTAAGCTTATCATAATTTTCTTTAGCAGATTTGTGCTGCTGTTCCATCAGGTCGAATTTTGAAATTGTATCTTCATACTGCTTTTGGGTAACCGACTTTTCGCTGTAGAGTTTTACAATTCTTTCCTTATCCTTTTTAGCCTGCTCAAGATTTATCTCGGCCTGTTTCAGTAAAGCTTCAGCCTGCATGATATCTTCCTTTCTGGCGCCGTTCCGCAAAAGCTGAAGCTGAGCTTCCGCCAGTTTACGATTTGCTTCTGCCTGCTGAAGTTGAATTTTAAAAGATTCGCTGTCAAGAACAAGAAGCGTATCCCCCTTTTTGACATAGTCGCCTTCAATAAAATTTAGTTTTTCAATTTGCCCGCCTACTTTTGCGCTTACAATTACATTTGTCGCTTCAATATTCCCTGAAGCTTGTATTGAATTTTTATTACTCCCTCCACTGCATCCGAAAAACTGTATCAGCATAACAAACGCTAAAATCTTGCCGGCATTTTTCATTTACTCTCTCCGCTTTTTAATTTCCTGAAAATTTTTCTGCCTTTCTCTGTCAAAATTCCATTCAATAATATTTCCACAATTGAGTCTAAAGCTTTGGCTGGTGCAAGTTTGTTGCTTATCAGGGTGTCCGGGTTCATTATCCCTCTTATTGAAACTATAAATGTGCTGACAAGAATATCACTCTGTGTGTCTACAAAATATCCTTCGCTTTGACCCTGCTCAATAATAAACTTAAGATTAGTGTATAAAATCTTTGTCCTGTTCTTATCAATCTCTTCCCACAAATCAGGCATATAATTTTTAATATCTTTCATATAATTTTCACTGACCTTAACCAGCATTTTCCCAACATAGTTGAACATGTAAAATAATTTTTCGACGGAGTTATGTTCGGAAGATATAAACCTGGAGGTATTTCTCTGATTAAGCTGAATAAAATTTAATATTGATTCTCTTACAAGCTCATCTTTCGACCTGAAATATTTATAAATGGTTTTTTTGCTTATTTTAAGTTGTTGCGCAATTCCATCTAAAGAAGTTTTGTAAAACCCTTCCTGAAGAAATATTTCACGTGAAAGCTCTAAAATTCTTTCTTTCTTTTCATTCATATTTTTAGAAACCACTTTCTACAATTTCAGTTTCCAATATAAGATATGGAAACTATCGTGTCAAATAATAGTTTCCTCACTTTAATTTGAATTAAATCTTTAATGTGTTAAATTATATAGGCAAATATCTACTGTTGACCAAATTAAAATAAAATACTGTTTAACGTTCCTTGTCCCATTTCAGAAGTAATTAACTATTGCTGAATAATATTTTAAAGGCTAAATGAATTTCACAGAATTTCAGGGATCGGTAGCTTATAACAGACAGATCGGGCAATTCAGGATAAGTGAAACTTATTACACTCCGGAACTTGTGCTGAATGCCCATTCGCACGAACATCCTGTTTTATCAATAGTGCTTGACGGAAGCCTGACCGAGCTTTACAAAAATAAAGTTTACGAGCATGATCCAATGAGCATTATTTATAAACCTGCACAAAAAATACACTCAAATAAATTTCATCACAGGGGAGCCAGGTGTTTAAATATTGAATTTACAGAGGATTGGATTGAACGGCTTGCCGAAATTGGTTTAAAACTAGATCATAACATCAATACAAAAAGTTACCATAATAATTCGATCATAACGCGTCTCAGGTATGAATTGAAAATGAACGACAAGTATTCTGAAATCATTATAGAAGGACTTCTGATAGAATTGTTAGCTGACATTATGCGTTCTGACGAATATAACGAGAAAGCCCCCACACCTGCGTGGCTTAATGAGATTACAAACTATATAGATTCAACTTTAGACGAGCGGGTCTCAATAAATCAGCTCGCCCGGAAAGTGGGAGTACATCCTGTACATTTAATTAACACTTTTAAAAAACATTATCACATAACCCCGGGAGAATATTTAAGGCAAAAGAAAATTGATCTTGTCTGCAGGGAATTAAGTAAATCGAATAAAAGTTTAATTGATATTGCTCTGCAGTTTAAATTTTCGGATCAATCCCATTTCAACAAATTCTTTAAGAAATATGTTGGCGTCACACCCTCTCAGTACATAGACCTGCACAAGACCTCGAAAAAGAATAATTTTATTGCATTAGCTTTATTTTATACAAGCAGTTTAATTTTATCCTATACAATTTGTATCAGCTAAAGTAACTTTTTTTGTTTTTATAGATAGTTTTTATTAATAAAATCAAAGGGGGGATTTTATTCCTAAATTTTATACTATCTCTTCAAATGCTTAATTAACCATTTATAATCACAAAACACGAGGGAATCAAATGAAGCTAATTTCTACATTTCTTTTGTTGCTTCTCCTGTTACCAGTTTCGGTTATGGGACAGAGTGCAACGAAAATTAAGGGAAAAATTACTGACACAAATGGTAATCCCTTGCCAGGTGCCACTGTTTTAATAAAATCATTAAACATTGGAACCGCAACTGACGTAAACGGAGCTTATAGTTTTGAAGTTCCGGCGGCTCAGTCAAATGGCCAGACTGTATCATTGACAGCACGTTATGTCGGGTACAAAGAAAAATCCACTAACATAACTTTGAGTGGTGGGGAAGTTACAGAAGATTTTTCACTTGCAGAAGATGTTTTTGAGAGCGAGGAGGTTGTCGTAACCGGTATCGCAAACAGAACATCAAAAGGTGTTGCAGAAGTTTCCGTTTCACGCCTCGATGCTGTGGGCTATACAAATTCAAATTCATACCAGTCAATATCTCAGCTAATTGGCGGTAAAGTAAGCGGCGTGCAAATGACCCCAAGTTCAGGTAACGTCGGCGGCGGATTTAGTTTTTATATGAGAGGCGGCGGCGGAATCAACGGGGACGAACAGCCCATAATCTATATTGATGGTGTGAGAGTAGATAACTCACAAACCAGTTTCTTTGGTGTAGGAGGACAGAGCACAAGTGCTCTTGCTTCGTTAAACCCCGATGACATTGCTAAAATTGAAATCCTGAAAGGACCTGCAGGCGCTGCTATGTACGGAACACAGGGTTCAAACGGAGTAATCCTTATTACTACTAAATCAGGTTCGGCTATTGCCGGCGGAAAAGGATTAACTGTTGATTATAAATATACGTACGGCTATAATAATCAATCATTCAAATATTCAACGGATTACTTTAAATCTGCAACAGATGCAAACGCAAATTTCATAAAAGGCTATATCCGTGAACATATAGTAAATTTAAGCGGAGGTAGTAGCGCTTTAAGATATTATGGCAGCTTCACCAGTCGTAATGAAGGCGGTATAATGCCTAACAATAACCTGAACAGAAAATCTGTCCGCGCTAATATTACTGCTTATCCAAATGAAAAGTTTACTATTAAGTTAAATAGTACATTTAATTACGCAGATATTAGCCGTCCACAGAATGATAATAATATTTATGGCTTCCTTGGAAACACATTGTTATTTCCTCCGCCTTCCTACAGATTTACAGACAGTTTGTCAATTATTGGGCTGCAAAACATTGCAAGAGAGGACCAATTTGTTGGAAGCGTAGATATTCTTTATACTCCAATTGAAAACCTCCAGATACAAGCTAATGCTGGTGTAGACAACAGTAATATAAGAGAAGACGAAACCTTCCCTTCAAACTTACGTTATGCCTTCAGACCTGCAGGCGAAAGGGATCTTTCTAACAGGGAAAATAAACAATTTACATATACACTTACAGGTCGTTATAATTTTAGTTTATTGGATGATCAATTAAGGATAACTTCAATTGCCGGTGCACAATTATTCAATAGGTCTCTTAAAACTAATTTCTTACAGACCAGAACATTTGCTACAGAATTAATCACAGACATAGGATCCGGGATTGATGTTGTAGGGTATGGTGAAGGATTCTTTAATTCAAGGACTGCCGGTATTTTTACCGAGCATTCTTTCGCATATATGGATAAATACTTCCTGACTTTAGGATTAAGAAGAGATTATGCAAGCACCATCGGTATAGACGCTCCGAGTACATATTATCCAAAAGCAAGCTTTGCTGTCAGGTTAGACAGGTTTGACATCCTGCCCAAATCAATTTTTAACCTGCTGAAATTAAGAGCGGCTTATGGAGAAACCGGTGAGCTGCCTGGATTATTAGATGGCATACCATTGTTTTGGACTGCAAGCGTTGGTGGTTATGGTGCTGGTGGAATTTTAAGTTCTATTGGTAATCCTAAAATCAAACCTGAACGAATAAGAGAACTCGAAGTAGGTTTTGATGCTGAGTTACTTAATATTTTCTCAGTAGAATTTACTTATTATCAGCAGCGAGCTGCAAACTCTATTGTTGGTTTTAATAATCCACCTTCAACTGGTTTAACCGTTACTCCTGTTCCATTCAATGTCGGTGGAATAAAAAACCACGGTTTTGAATCGCTGGTTCAGGCTGATTTATTCAGAAGCACAGACTACGATCTTAACCTCGCTATGATCTGGAATTATCAGACAAATGAAGTTACAGACCTCGGCGGCGCTCAACCTATTTTTGATGCATTTAGTCAAAACGTAATAAAACCAGGTCTTCCTAAACACGAATATTATCTCCCTGTAGTAACAGGAGCTAAATTTGATAATACCGGAAAGTATATCGGACCTAACGTTACCCCTGACCGCAAGGACCTCGGGAATCCAATAGCAAACTGGACCGGCTCTTTTACAGTAAATTTCAGATTCCTTAAAAACTTTAATCTCTATGCTCTGTTCGATTGGGCATTAGACAGAAAAATGATGAATGAAACCTCCAGGTTTGCCGCAAGGTTCGGCAATTATGTACCGCTGATTAATGCACAAACAAGACTTAAGAATGCGACTATAGGCACCCAGGAATACATTGATGCTGCAAATGCAGTTGCAAAGTTAGATGGCAACTATGTCTCAAATTATCTTGAGCAGGCAAGGTTCATTAAATTCAGAGAACTTAGCATCAGCTACAGCTTCAGGGATATTTTAAAAGATTATCTTTCAGCTAATTATATTTCTGATCTGATAATCGGATTCTCGGGAAGGAACCTGTGGACAAAAACACCATATACTGGTTCAGACATAGAATTAAATGCCAGAGGCAGCAGAGATTTAACCAGAGGATGGGATTTCTTAACAATTCAAAACCCAAGAGTTTACAACGTTTGGGTAAGAGTTGCATTTTAAACAGGAGATTTTAACATGAAAAAACTTAAATTTTATATACTAATTTTACTACTTAGCGTTGCGTTCAACGCTTGCAAGGATTATGTGACTAACGTTGACCCCTTAATAGACCAGATTGACGACAAAAATTTGAATACTCCTGCTCAATTACCTTTCTTAATTAAAGGTGTTCAAAACCAGTTTGCGAATGCTACATCGGTATTGAATGTCCTTGCAGATGGTTTATCAGATCAGTTCAAATTTGATCAGAATGTTCCCAATGCTACATTCCCTACTTTTAAGGATATAGATAATGGAACAATTACTTTCGACAACAACTCTGTCAGAGGAGTTTATACAGCCCTTGGACGCTATAGATTCTTAGCGGATGACTTAGTCAGGCGTACTAATTCGATGACTGTAAGTGATGCAACTCTGAAAAACCAGGCATTATTTACCGGAGAATTTTACGGAGGTTATGCAAGGTATCAATATGCTACCTATATTGGTTTGAACCCTACTCAAGGTGGGTCGCCGGTTGATGGAGGTCCTTTTATTCCATCTGCACAGCTTTATGCGCAGGCAATAGCAAAATTTAAAACAGCTCTTACACTTACAACAGATGCTAAGATGATAAGAATAATCAACAGCATCATTGCCAGAGCATATATATATAATGGTGATTATGCAAATGCTGCTACTTACGCAAAATTAGGGATGCAGAGTGGTGATGCACCATTTACGGCATTACATAATGTACAGCAATCAAATTACTACTGGCAGCAGGCTGGCGTAGGCAGAACTCAGTATGTTGTAACAGACAGAATTTATAACTACACACTTTCTGATCCTAATGAGAAAAACAGAATCCCTTTAGATTCATTAATCGGAACCGACAAGAAAACCAAATATTACCGTCAGAACAAGTATCCATCTGATGCATCAAGCGACATTATTATAACCTGGCAGGAAAATAACCTGATGCTTGCTGAATTAGCATTGCGCGGTCAGGCAACAGGTGTTCCACTTACACTTGTAAATCAAGTGCGGGCATCACATGGTATTGCACCTCTTGTTACAGTGACTCTCGACGATATTTATGTTGAAAGAGACAAAGAATTATTCGTTACCGGGAACAGGCTGCCCGATGAAAGACGCTTTGGTAAATGGCATCTGCCTGCAGGAACATGGCAGTATTTGCCGATTACTGATGATGAAAGGAACAGCAATAAGAATCTCTGATCATACTTCTTGTTAGTTGGTTGAATAGCTGTAATCCGTCACAAGCGGATTGCAGCTTTTCTTTTTATTGCGGGCAGAATGAATTTTTGGATTTAACTTTTTACACAATTGGCAGAATCATTTGAACTGCTTTATCTCCACGATATGATTTAAAGGAATATTAATATGAAACTTAAACCCGGACTCTCTTTTGTAATTTGTTTTTTCATTACCGCTCTTTCTTTTTCACAAACCGCAATAGAAAAAAGAGATGCTGAAATTTTCCGGATGGTAAATGATATCTCAATTGCTGATCTTAAAAACGATATTGAAAAACTTGTCAGCTTTAAAACGCGCCATACTTTAAGCAGAACCGACAGCAATACCGAGGGAATAGGCGCAGCACGCAGTTGGGTAAAATCAGAATTTGAAAAATATGCTAAAGATTCTGAAGGAAGATTATCTGTTTCATTTGATTCGTTCGTTGTTGAGCCTGATGGAAAAAGAATACCGCATAAGACCGAGCTTAAAAATGTGATGGCTGTACTCAAAGGAACTGATCCGGAAGATAAAAGAATATTAATTGTAAGCGGACATCTTGATTCAAGAGTCAGCAGTGCGTTAGATTCAACTTCATTTGCACCCGGCGCTGATGACGATGCTTCGGGTGTTGCTTTAGTGATGGAGCTTGCACGTGTAATGTCAAAAAGAAAATTCCCTGCAACAATTATCTTTGTGGCTTTTTCAGGAGAAGAGCAGGGTTTATTCGGATCAACTCATCTTGCTAAAAGCGCAAGAGAAAAAAACTGGGATATTATTGCAATGCTTAACAATGATATTGTCGGAAGCAGCGGTCCATCGGGTGATACATTTTTGAAAAATAATACAGAAGTAAGAGTTTTCAGTGAAGGCGTGCCGGCTTATGAAACAGATAAAGAAGCAAGGTTAAGAAAAATGATCGGCGCTGAGAATGACAGCAGATCCCGGGAACTGGCAAGGTACGTTAAAGAAATTGCAGAAAGATATGTTGATCAGCTTAAAATAAATTTGATATACAGAAGCGACAGGTTCCTGAGAGGCGGCGATCACACTCCGTTCAATCAGAATGGATTCACTGCGGTAAGGTTCTGCGAAATGAACGAGAACTATGATCATCAGCATCAGGATGTGCGGGTTGAAAACGGGAAACAATATGGTGACTTAGCTGACTATCTTGATTATAATTATTTGAAAAAAATTGCAGGCGCAAATTTATCAACACTCGCGAATCTTGCATTGGCTCCCGGCTCACCGCAAAATGTCGGAATTGAAGTTAAAGAGCTGACAAATACAACTACTCTGAAATGGAAAGCACCCGAGGGGAAAACACCTTTTGGGTACTATATCTTAATAAGAGAATCTTCTTCATCAAACTGGAAAAAGAAAATTTTTGTGACAGGAAACGAAGCAACGATCCCTTATTCGAAAGATAATTTTCTTTTTGCTGTGCAGTCGGTCGACGAGCAGGGACACGAAAGCCTGCCGGTAATTCCACTGCCGCTTTTCAAGTAAGAAATATCCTTTTTCTAAACCAGATTTACCGTATCTGAACCCTTATATTAAAAACGACATCAAACAGGGGTAAAAACTGCCTCTGTAATTAGGGAAATATAAATGACTTACGGATTGAATATATTTTTTAACAAATTTGTACCGAAATTATTTAATAATTATCTGATAAGTTTGTATATTTGTTGTCTTTTATTTAACAATTTATGCCCCTTGGTGGAACTAAAAACGGGTTTCTTTGTTTATAAAATAAAAACTTAATAAATCAGGAGTTGATTAAATTGAAAATAACCAAGCAATTTACCAATCGTGAGAGTAAATCATTAGATCAGTATTTGCAGGAAATTGGTAAGGTTGACCTACTTACAGCGGATCAGGAAATAGAACTCGCTGTGCGGATCCGTAAAGGAGACAAACAGGCTCTGGATGCTTTAACCAAAGCAAATTTAAGATTCGTAGTGAGCGTCGCTAAACAATTTCAGAACCAGGGATTATCTTTAGGCGACCTGATCAACGAAGGAAACCTGGGACTGATAAAAGCGGCTCAGAGATTTGATGAAACACGCGGATTTAAATTTATTTCTTATGCTGTCTGGTGGGTAAGACAATCAATCATGCAGGCGATTGCAGATCAGTCAAGAATAGTCCGTCTTCCTTTGAACCGTGTAGGCTCTTTGAGTAAGATTAGCAAAGCTTACAGGGACCTTGAGCAGGAATATGAAAGAAAGCCAACTACTACCGAGCTTGCATCTATACTTGATATGAGCCAGGACGATGTGGCTTATGCTATGCAGATATCAGGACGCCATGTTTCTATGGATGCACCTTTCTCAGGAGACGATGATAAAAACAGCCTGATAGATGTTCTTCCTAATGAAGACCAGCCTTCACCTGATACTACTCTGATGAGAGAATCTCTGAAAAGAGAAGTTGAAAACGCGCTTTCTACTTTGAGTGAAAAAGAAGCGAAAGTATTAAGATTATATTTTGGGATTGATGCTGAAAGATCAGCAACTCTCGAAGAGATTGGAGAGAAATTTGATCTGACACGGGAAAGAGTAAGGCAGATTAAAGAGAAGGCTCTCCGTCGCTTAAAACATAATGCGAAGAGCAAAAATCTGAAGGCGTACCTTGGATAGTTTGTGAGCGTATAGCGTTCAGCATAATAGCGTATAGTCAAAAAGATTATACGCTATTCTTTTTTTAAAGCGTATTAGCGAATAGCGTTAAGCGTATAGTATCCATTCCAAAATAATTTAACTATACGCTATACGCTGATAAATTATAAGTTACTAAAGGAGACCTCTGAAAAATTAAAAATAGAACGCGGATGACACAGATTAAACGGATTAACACAGATCTAATCCGCGAAAATCAGCCAAATCCGTGTCTGCACGCCGTAGTGACGTTCCGGCACGCAGGCGTGTCATCAGTGTGCTATTAAAAACACTGTGGCTCTATGTATTTCTATTTTTCAGAGGTCTCGTACAAGTAATACATTCCATATAATTTAACTGTCCGCTAAAAAACCATACGCTAAAACGCTATTTATTGATGTCTATCTGATCGTGTCCGTCTTTCAGATAACGATCCAGATAGTTATAATAGACCTGCATCAGCAGCATATAGCTTTGCATATTGTATGCAGCGCCATGAGCGCCGGGAGGAAAAATTCTCAGGTCAAAATCTTTTCCTGAATTTACCAGAGCCGTAAGAAGCTGCATTGTATTTTGAACGTGTACATTATCATCAAGATCAGAATGAATTAAAAGCAGATGTCCCTGCAGCTTTGCTGCATGAGTAGTTGATGCACTTTGAATATACCCCTTTTCGTTTTCGTTCAGCAGCCCCATATATCTTTCAGTGTAAATATCATCATATAGTCTCCAGTCGGTAACAGGAGAATTAGCAATTCCAACTTTGAATATACCCGGATGTGTAAACATAGTATAAGTTGTACTGTAACCGCCATAGCTTGTACCCATTATCGCCATATTGTCTTTATCAACATAAGGAAGAGATGCAAGATACTTTGCAGTTTCTGCAAAGTCATTACTCTCCCATTTGCCAAGCTGTTTATAGACCTGCTTCATAAAATGACTGCCGTAGTTTGCTGTTCCGCGGTTATTAACATTAACAATAATATATCCTTTCTGAGCAAGATACTGATGAAATGGATTTGCATCGAAGATATCATACACAGCCTGTGAACCGGGTCCACCGTATATTGCCATCACTACAGGATATTTCTTTGCAGGATCAAAATCAAAAGGTTTGATCATGTAACAATCCAGCTTCACAGAATCAGAAGTAGTGAAAGAAAATAATTCCCTCGGTGAGTACTTGTGTTCCTGCAAAAACTTTGTAACAGAATTATTATCTGCTATTTTTTTCAGCATCCCTTTTGCGGTACTCCACATCTCAACCTGTGTTGGCTGATCTGTGCTGGAATATGAATCAATAAAATATCCTGCATCGGGCGACATATCAATTCTGTGCATGCCTTCAGCGGTGGTTATTCTTTTTTTATCTGCACCGTCAAATTTTATTGAATAAAGCTGACGCTGAAGCGGTGATACTTCAGTTGACTGATAATACAGAACATGATTCTTTACATCAATACCCGTAACTTTTGTAACAGTCCATTCACCTTTTGTAACCTGGTTAATTAACCTGCCATTATAATCGTACCTGTAAACGTGCTGATGACCGTCGCGGTCTGAGATCCAGAAAAATTCATTTAATCCTTCTGGAAAGGTAAGCATATCTGAAACGCCGGCGTAAAAATCATAAACATCTATCCACGAGCTTGATTTTTCTTCCAGGATTAATTTGTTTTCACCAGAAGCCACATTGCAGAAGAAAAGTTTCATATCATTCTGTGCCCTGTTGAGAACTACAACCGCAAGAACATTTGCCTCGTTCGTCCAGTAAATTCTTGGAATATAATATTCTCCAGTTACACCTGTATTGATCCAGATATTTTTTCCTGACTTCACATCAACTACCCCGATTTTAACATTTGCATTCGGATCGCCAACCTGAGGGTAAGCAATTTTTTCATATTCCGGGTGAAGCCCTGCATAATCTGTCATTTGAAATATCGGAACGGGGCTTTCATCAAAATGCCAGTAAGCAATATACTCATTATCATTTGACCAGCTCCACGCCTGAGCCTGCCCGAATTCTTCTTCATATACCCAATCATAATGACCGTTAAAAAAATTACCTTTGCCGCCGTCTGTTGTTAATTGCTTTTCAGCTTTAGTATTAAAATCATAGACAAACATATTTCCATCGCGTTCATAACCAACCATAGAACCGTCAGGTGAAAGTTCAGCAGTGCGTGCATCCTTTGCGGCTAATTTCATTTCTTTATTCTTTAAAGAATAAACATAATAATCAGAAATCCCTGAACGCCTGTAAATCTTTCTGAAGCTGCTCTGGAAAAGTATGTGCTTTGAATCGTGAGCCCATTGAAAGGTACGGTATTCAAACGGTTTGTTTGAATCCGGAAAGGTCACTCCTTCGCTGCTGAATATCAGTTCATCTTTATCAGAAGCCGGATCGTAAGCGTGTATTTCATTTTTAGTAATGTATGAATATCTTCTGCCGCCGTCTATCCAGTTAACACTGCGGGGTCCCTGATCGCCGGAAAGTTTTCTGCCGGAGGTTATTGCATCCCGCAAATCAGCATATTTTGCTTTTTCAGTTTTTACCTGCGCTGAAGCTGTCCCTTCGCTCAGATTTACAGAAATAAAAACAAAAAGAAAAAATAAAAATAACGATTGTGAAAATAGTCTGAGGTATTTCATAATTTTTATCCTGAAATAATTTTTAACGGCTTAAAGATAAATAATAATGGGATGGTGAAGCAAGAAGAATTACAGGAATAGCACATAGTTGATTAGCGTATTGCGTAGAGAGAGGAAGATTGCAAGGATGGAAGATTGATGAGTTTAATTTCTTTGCGGGCTTTGCGTCCCTGCCTTTGCTGCAGGCAGGCTTGCGGGAAATTATTTTCACGCAAAGTACGCTAAGTTATATTCCATAATATACTGATGCAAAAAATTGGTTGGTTCTTGTATCAATAAAAGAACCATTTGACTGCTCAGAAGAAACAAGAGAAGACTGGAACTTACCTCTTACAAACAATTCGTGTGTGATCTCGTACTTAACATCAAATCCCCAGTAAGTGTAATTGTTCCTTAATCCGAATAAGAACGGCGGCTGCGGCTGAAGGTACTGCTGATCTACAACTCC
The DNA here is from genome assembly GCA_021815365.1 of Bacteroidota bacterium. Taxonomy (GTDB): domain Bacteria; phylum Bacteroidota; class Ignavibacteria; order Ignavibacteriales; family Ignavibacteriaceae; genus JAKAGZ01. Next base: position 4,434 of record JAKAGZ010000044.1, on the reverse strand, counting down.
TCGCCCTCCCCTTCTGATATATTCACCCCAGAGTGTTGCCTGAAGTCCCCTTATAAACCTGTAGTTCAACGAAGCATAGATCAGATCTGCATTATATCCCATCCAGTGACCCATTACGTAAGATGAACTTTCATAAGTCTGCGTAGGAATGTAATGCGAATAAACAAAAGGATAGATCTTTGTAAACTCACTTGTAAAAGTTAAATTCTCAACCGGCAGATCAGTTACAGATCCACCGAGAGTAAAACCAAACTGATTTCTCTGCTTCTGCGGATCAAAAGCACCCGATAATGTGAACTCATCTATAAACCACGTTCCGTAAAGATGAGTATTCTTCAAATTGTCTCTTGAGCTGATCCCAAGAAAGAATTGTGAGTTTGAACCAGCATCGTTATTACCGCTGCTGAGATAATGATCTGCAAGCCTGAAAAACATTATAGGCATCAGGTAAGCGATCTCAAGCTTATCGCTGTAAATAACAGATTCACCAAGAGAAATATCAAGCCCCTTAAGAGGAGTAAGTGTTACTGTATGCGAAGCTAAAAATTTATTTCTGAAAACATCTCTTGTCACTCCTTTACGATAAGTAGCATAACTTGCATTCGAATCAATCACATCAGAGCTTAACCAGCCGTGTATATAGTTAAACCTGAACCATTTGACCGGCTGAATATCGAGCCTGATGAAAGGAAAAGAAGGCGCTTTATCTGATAAAACAAGCAGACCGCTTTCGCCATATCCCCAATTCAGAAAATCTTTACCGATAGTAAATTCTCCCCACGACCAGTTAGTCGAAATATTTGCATGCACCTCGCTGTACTGAATACTATTGCTGGTACTCTTAGCAACTATAACACCTGTCTGTGGAGTAAAACTTTTTGTTACATCAATATTGTTGCCGCTTTCGTCATTATCACGGAAATCAAAACTGAACCCGATGTGCCTGCCAAGATAACCGTAAAGAGAAACTCCGTTCCAGGTGTGAGTCTGCTTCGCACCAGCATTCGAGCCTGCTTCAATTCCAAGGATCGGACTTACATTTAATTTAAATAACTCATCTGAGTAAGAGAATAATCTCCACCGGTTGTAAGGGTCATAGCTCAAAAATTTTGGATTTTGGATTTTGAATTTTGAATTTTCATTTTTAGTTTTTTGTTGTGATTCCAAAAAATTTAATTCAATCCCGTAATCTTTTAAATAAAACTCCAACTCTTCTCTTTCTAAATTATTCAATCCCTTATCCGCTGTACTTTGAAGGCTATAAGCTCTTACTACCTCCTCCAGCTTCTCTGCTATATATTTCCTGCTCACCGGACGAATATTATCGTTGAACTCTATTATCCCTTTCTGCGCCAGCCTGGCAAGAAATTTATAGATGCCATCGTGGCTAATCGGCTCGTAAACTGTCTGAGCGGAAGAGCACGCCGTAAGTAGTAGTAAGTAAATTGTTAAGTAAAATATTTTTTTCATTTTAAAAATTTGCTATTGATTTGCTAAAGTAAGTAACAATTAAAAATTTTCTGCTGTGGGCAGTATCTTCAAATTTTCCCTGCGTTCATTAAAACACCTGCCTTCATTATTAATTATGGCAAGCAGGTCAGTGGGCTTGCATCCTTGCAATCTTCCTGTCTTCCATTCTTCCTATCTTCCCTCCTTCACTGAGAATTCCTGCCTTCATTATTAATTACGGCAGGCAGGTCGGTGGGTTAGCACTTGACATTCCATCCATTTCAATTGTTCGGTATTCTCTTTAACTACTTTTTAGGAAAGAGTTTTAAAAATTTGTTCTAGTTCTTTATCGGTAATTGTTGTCTTTTCCGATTTATCATATATTGAAGTTAAATAGACAGTTGATATAACAATCTTTACATAAGTAATAATCCGTGCACCCCCTGATCTCCCCTTTCCTTTACTGGAAATTGATAAACGAATTTTGTAAAAATTATTACCAAGAGCGATACCTTGTTGAGGATGATTTTCCAGGCTTTTAATCAAAATAGCCAGGTCACTTTTTAAGGAACGATATTTTCTAGAGAGCCGTTTTGCCTGTTTATCGAAAAGAGGAATTGATGATACCCTATAGTTCATTAAGCAACTCAGATGCCGGGCGTGCTTTTAACTTGCCTAGTTCTATCAATTTTAACTCTAAAATTGCTTCTTTCAATTCTTCTAATACCTCTCCCTTAGTTGGGTAATTATATTCCAATTCCTTCAACGTTTTATATTGTCTCTTTAGTTTTCTCCACTCATTTATCGGAATGAAAACTCCTGCAGCCTTTCCTCTGCTGTCTTCTATTATTTGTAATTTCATAGCCTATTAACTGTTTAATGTATATTTACATATATAAAAATTTTATTTACAATATTGAAATTTAATTGTAATAAAGCAATCCACTTCTACTTTCATACTCATCATTCTTATTTATTTTTTTTCTCTTTTCTTTATAAACTCACAGTCTTCCGTCTACCCTTCATCCTTTCGCGGCGAAGTTGTTAGACGAAGCCGGATCGTTATTCCAGACATTGTTCCTTCCCTCGCTATCGTTTCGCCGTGGCAGTCTGACTTCCGATTTCCGTTCCACCACGCATCCTTCCACTCTTCCTTCTTTTCCATTCCTCTACTTTCTATTTAAAACCTTCTTATTTTCAGTACTTTCTCTTTTTCTGCTTTATCAGTACGCATTCGGGTCGCCTTTGATCATCTTCCAGACCGTCAGACCGATTATCTGCAAGTCCAGCCAGAAAGACCAGTTTTCTATATACCAGATATCATGGTCAATTCTTTTCTGCATCTTATGTATTTCTTTTGTTTCACCTCTATGACCATTAACCTGCGCCCAGCCTGTTATGCCCGGCTTTACAAGGTGCCTGAGCATATATAAATGAATTTTATCTTTTGACTCAAGATTCAGCGGCGTGGGATGAGGCCTTGGACCAACAATGCTCATCTCCCCCTTAAATACATTCCAGAATTGCGGCAGCTCATCAAGATTTGTCTTTCTTAATATCTTTCCTATCTTTGTTACTCTCGGATCATCCATGGTTGCCTGCCTGTAATTACCATTTTCATCTGTCTCGCTGCACTGACCGGTACGCATAGATCTGAATTTATACGTAACAAACTGCTTGTTGTCTCTTCCCCATCTTTCCTGTTTATAAAAAACAGGACCCGGTGATGATAATTTTATGACCAATGAAATTAAGGGCCAAAGCCACCAGAAAACAAAAAGGTAAAGCAGCGAAGTAAAGATAAAATCAAATGAACGTTTTAATATCCGCCAGTGAAGCTCATTGATCCTGTCCTCTCTGACTGAAATTATCGGGAAGCGTCCGAACATTGATACGTTGTATTTGCTTGAGACAAACTTAAAATAATCCGGAATTATCCTCACCCTTGTGGTATGTCTTTCACAGGTTTTAATTACTTCTTCAATTCTTTCGGCTGCATAATTTGGTAATGCAATAATTACATCGTCCACAATTTTTTGTTCAAGAATATTATCAAGGTCTTTTATTTTTCCAAGATACTGCCCGTTTAAAAAAGTTTTATCCTTGTCATCAAGGAAACCCATTATGCTGTATCCAAAGTGAGGGTTCTTTAATGCGAGTTCATAAAAATCCTTACCTACTTCTCCCGCACCGATTATCAGAAGATTTCTCAGATTTCTTCCTTTTTTCCTGACCACATTAAGAATATATCTGAATAATATCTTTTCAATGCCTAATAAAAACAGCAACGATATTGAGAACTCACCTATAAAACTTCTTGACAAATTATATTCTTTTAAAAGGAACAGTATGATCATCGCGCTTACGAGCTGAATAATAATATTCTTTATTACTGTTATTAACTCAAAGCTGATATTCCTCGACCTGTATTCATCATAAAGCCCGCTGGCTTTTGTAGTAAAAAACCATGTTATCAATAAAGCTAACAACAAGAACTGTGCATTGGTATTTCTGAGAAATACGAATGCCGGGTAAGATAATCTTGCAGAAATAATGAATGCTGCAATAATGATAATAATATCGACAGATATTCTTAGTAAGTATAATGACGTGCGGTAAATTTGCATTTATTTAAATTGTAAAATTTTATTTCATTCAATATAACCTGTAGAACCAATGCCAAATAATTTACTAAATCTAAGCTCGCTTTTCCATACGGGAGAAAACTTATCTTTTATTCAGGTAAATAATTAGCTAACTTAATAAAGCGAACAATCTTACACATTACGTTTAATTGAATACTCAGCGTTACCAGGGTAAACTATAATTCCCGCTTTGCAGTTTAAATTCTCCATTTGAATGACCTAATGCCCCCCACGGCGTAATGCCAATGAAGCTGGAACTAACGACCTATTCACAATTCAAAATTCAACATTCAAAATTTACTTGTTCCATTCCCTTATCTATACACTATTTAACTACGAA
>JAKAGZ010000043.1 GCA_021815365.1 Bacteroidota bacterium | reverse complement strand
CTTGCTGCATCATCAACTTCGTAACCAAAGACCTTCTTATTCTTTTTAAATCTTTCTTTAACGAGTTCAAAGGCATTATCTCTTGCCTTTGTAACTATATTAAAGATTCTCGTAAACTTTTCAGGCACAGTTTTTCCCATAAACCCGACCCAGGTTATGTCAGACCAGACGCCCTCAGGCTTGTTTACTTTAGCCCAGAGATCGATCAGAACAAAATCACCCCTTCTGATTTTTTTGCTCCTATTCTCTGCGGGAGTGTAATGAGGATTCGCCGAATTTTCATTAACTGCTACGATCGGAGGATGTCCTGCAGTAAAACCATAGTCAGCTTCTATCTTTTTAAGAATATACTGCTGCAGATCGTATTCTGTTAAAATGATGTTACTTAAGTATTTATTTTTAATAAGATTAAAACTATCATCTACAATTTTTGTAAGGGCTTTGGCTACGGACTTATTTTCATTAAACTGTCTTTTTGACCATACCGCGGTAAACATTGAAACCAGGTCGGCGCTCGATTTAACATTTGCTCCAAATGAGCGGATCAGTTCTATGCTGCCGCCGTCAACTTTGGATATATATGGAATAGAGTTTGCAGGCGAATACTCCATTGCCACATTTTTAATCCCTCTTAGAGTCTTGCTAATGCATTCGTTCAAAGATGAGTGGCTGGAATATACAAGTTTACTTCCCGGTAAGTGATCTAAATTTTCAGATTCAATAGCATTTACAATTTTAACCGGTTTGCCTTTTTTAGGTATGAAATAGAAATATCTCCTCGAAGAAATCTTTTCGGGAGGAATTTTAAGAATTTTCAGTGCCAGATCGTTGCTTCCCCTGAAATCGTAAAGCAGCCATCCGTCAAACCCTAAACTTGAAAGCATATTCTGAATTTTTTCCAACTCGAATTTTGCCATTTTTGTTACCCATATCTTATGATGATTAGAACAAGCTTGTCACAAAGTGATCAAGCCTGAATGGTAAATTTAATTTAAAGCAAAGATAAGACATACAGAAAAATGTTTTATGCTAATATAAGAATCACTATATTTTAATCTCAAAAATTTCAATTCTAATTATTACTAAATTTACAGTTAAAAATTGATGGAGAAATAATGTACAAATTTCTTGGTACATATCAGGTTGTTCCTTTATTGCCGAAGAGTCTGGAAAAACTGAGAGAAGTTGCGTATAACTTGTATTGGAGCTGGAATTGGGATTCCCGCGACCTGTTCAAAAGGCTGGATGCCGAATTGTGGGAAGCGACAAATCATAACCCTGTAATGCTCTTAGGAAGAATAAGCCAGGAAAGGCTTGAGGAAGTTTCACACGATGACGGATTTTTAGCTCACCTTGATAGAGTCTACACTAAGCTCGAAGAATACCTGAAAGAGAAAACCTGGTTTGAAAAGAAATATTCGACGTTAAAAAATTGCAATATAATTTACTTCTCCGCCGAATTTGGTCTTACTGAGTGTCTGCAAACATACTCAGGCGGTCTTGGCGTTTTATCCGGAGATCATCTTAAAGCCTGCAGTGATCTCGGTATTCCTTTAATCGGCGTTGGCTTGCTTTATAAGGAAGGCTACTTTCAGCAATATCTCACCTCCGACGGTTGGCAGCAGGAAAGATATGAAATGAATGATTTTGAAAACCTGCCTATGAATCTTGTAAGAAATGAAAATGGTGAGCCTGTTATAATTTCTGTTTTTCTAAGTGACCGGGAAGTATTTATCCAGATATGGAAAATTCAAATAGGCAGAGTACCTTTATATTTGCTCGATACAAATATTCAGCAAAACTCAGAGGCAGATAGAAAAATAACCGAGACACTTTATGGCGGTAACAGCGAGACGAGGATAAAGCAGGAAATAATTCTCGGCATCGGCGGGATAAGGGCAATGCACAGCCTCGGCATTAAACCAGATGTTTGCCATATGAATGAAGGGCATTCGGCTTTTATGTCTTTGGAGAGAATCAGGAATGCGATCAGGAATGAAGGATTGTCGTTTGCTGAAGCAAAAGAAGTTGGTTATTACTCAAATATTTTTACCACTCATACTCCTGTGCCTGCGGGGATTGACGTTTTCTCGAACGAACTTGTTGAAAAATATTTCGGCTCTTATTACAGGAAAGAATTGAACATCTCCGACAAAGAGTTTTATTCCCTGGGAAATATTAATCGTGATAAGAATCCTCATTCTTTTAATATGGCACATCTTGCAATGAATACTTCCGGCTACGTGAACGGAGTCAGCAAATTACATGGTACTATATCCAAAAAGATGTGGGCTTCGGGTTATAAAGACATACCGTTCAATGAAATTCCGATCGGGTATATAACGAACGGAATTCATACACGCTCGCATATCTCAGCCGAGATGGAGAGTTTGTTTGTTCAGTACATCGGGCAGAAATGGCTTTATGATCCTTCGGCAAAAGATATTTACCAGAGAGTTGAACAAATACCAGATGAAGAACTTTGGAGAACTCACGAAAGACGAAGAGAAAGACTTGTAGCTTTTGCGAGAAGGCGATTGATTAAACAGCTAAAGAACAGGGGAGGCAGCCAGGCAGAAATTGCTGCCGCAGCCGAAGTTTTGGATCCTACTGCTTTGACTGTTGGTTTTGCCAGAAGGTTCGCCGCATATAAAAGAGCTACTTTGATATTCAAAGATATTGACAGGCTTGAGGATATTCTCAATAATAAAGAGTTTCCTGTACAATTAATAATTGCAGGGAAAGCTCATCCCCAGGATGAAGAAGGTAAGCAGCTCATTCAGCATATAGTTCAGATCGCGAAAGAAGAAAGGTTCAGGAGGAAAATAGTATTCATCGAAAATTATGATATGAATGTTGCACGCTATCTTGTTGAAGGCTGTGACGTGTGGCTGAATACCCCGCGCAGACCACTCGAAGCAAGCGGCACATCAGGGATGAAAGTTATTGCGAACGGCGGATTGAATTTCAGCATACTTGACGGCTGGTGGGATGAAGGGTTCGATCCTGAAGTCGGCTGGAAGATTGGTAATGGCGAGGAATACCAGGATCATGATTACCAGGATGAAGTTGAGGCAAGGCAGTTTTACAACACACTCGAATCACACATCGTCTCGCTTTTCTATACACGCGGCGATGACAAAATCCCTCACAAGTGGATTGAGAAAGTTAAAAACTCAATAAGAAAGCTTGGTCCTGTATATAACACTCACAGAATGGTTCAGGAATATTTTGAGAAATATTATAAACCTGGTTTTATAAGAAAGCTTGCTCTTGAAGAGAAGAGATGGGAAAAAGCAAAAGAACTTTCTTCCTGGAAAAACAATATTATTGATAACTGGAAAACGATCCGTATTGTGAAAGTTGATGTAAATACTATGAACGGGAAAGTGTTTGTCGGAGATGAATATCCTGTATCAGCCGAGGTAGACCTTGGCAGCCTCACGCCGGATGATGTTGAGGTGCAGTTATATTTTGGTCCCGCTGAAAATAAAGACAACCCTGAATTTAATCTGACAGTTGAAATGAAAACGAACGGGACAAAATCAAAGAATGGATTGCACAATTATAAAGGGAAAATTAAAAGCAATATAACCGGCAAGCTTGGCTTTACAATAAGAATACTGCCTAAAAATCCTTTATTGATAAGCCAGTTTGATCTTGGTCTTGTTTACTGGGCTGACTTATTTTAAAATCAGAATTATTTTTTTTGTATTTTGAAGCTGTCATAAAAAACTATTAGGGATCGCTTATGCTTCTTGAGACGTTAGATATTAAAAAGAACGACATCATTATCTATTCTCAGAACATCTTTAACCTCGATAAAAATTTCAAGATAATTTTTAAGGACGATACTGAAAAGTTATCAAGGAAAATAAATTACGGCGATGTGTGCAGGTTCGTTAATGAATATACTCCCAAGAATTTAATTGTGTACAGACTTTTAACAAACATCAAAGATTTCCAGATTGATCTATCCAAGTACGGCTTTTTCCTGAACATAAATGACCAGGCAGAATTAATTTATTTTGATCCCGTGTTTGCAGTAAAAGAATTAGAAGAGTACAGTAAAGTGATTAATCTTCAGAATCTGAGGTTCAGGATACAGCAGGTCGGTCTTACCACATTAAACAGAAAGAGAAATCTGCCAAACTTTGCAGAAATCTATGCTGTTGACCTTGAAGCAATGGAAGCTAAATTTCAGAATGATAAAGTTTTTGCAGATGCTATTATTGTCTTCAGCATTCATAAGAAAGGGATTTCTAAAAAAGAAAATAAATTAGAAACTTCAGCACATTCTTCTTCTCCTGGGAAAAAGCCTGAGCCAAAACCCAATACATCATTCGCAGAAAAAATAAAACAGCCGCCAAGCGTAATAACAGACGAACAAAAGGAAAGTATTAAAGAAATAAAACACGAGATTTCAGAAGACAAAGATTTTGACTATACACAGATTATGAAAATGAATTTTAAGGATAAAACAATTTCTGAAATGGCGGATGCAAAGAAAGAAACTTCCGGGGAAAAAGATGCAGGCGTTAACCTAAAAGATCCGGTAAGCCCTTTCAGTGAATTTTTAAGAAAGAAGATTGCTGATGAAAAAGGGAAGGACAAAAAGGCTTCTGGGGAGAAAATAGATTTTATTGATATTTTTAAGTCGTCAACTCCTTTGAAAGAATATATTTCATCAAAAGAAGATAAGAAGGTAGTTCTGAGGCTGAACAAAAAATAATTTATCTGTACAGACTCTCCTCATCATCTTCGTCCTGATCTTTTTCAGCAGCCGACATTGTGAACATTGAGCTTAGCATATCCTTGAATTGCAAACCTCTTTCCAGCCTGAATTTACTGAGCAGAGAAAACTCAGCAAGACCGTGCAATAAAAATTCCATAAATAGCAGCCTGAAGTTTTCTTTTTCATTTGGCAGATATTTCTTAACAATATCCTCAAGGCATGGAACGCTGCTTAGCTGTTTTTCATATTCTTTATTTGATAAGTTATTCAGCAGATCAATCTTGTTTCCTTTTGCGAACCAGCTTGTGATCTTCTGATATTGGTTTTCCTCTCTTGACTTCTTTAAGTGGTCTGGTGTCGGGAAATATCTTTCAAACATTGATTTAATTGCTTTGCTGATCAGAATATTTGCGACCTTAAATGGTCCTTCCTGTTCACCTTCATAAACAAGTTCAACTTTCCCGGTGATTGCAGGTATTATTCCATAAAGATCGGATATCCTTACTACAGTTTTCTTGTCATTGTTCAAAATTCTCCGGCGCTCAGCAGTGCTGATAAGATTTTCATAAGCTGAAATTGTAAGTCTTGCCGATACACCGCTTTTCGGGTCTATATATTCGCTCGCTCTTGCTTCAAAAGCAATTTGTTCTATCAAATCTTTTAACAGCTCGTGAACAATTATTGTATCTTTCTGCTCAGCAGTAATAATTGCTTCCTGGTTTGTTATTTGTTTTGATATCTCAGTAGTCTTTGGATAATGAGTTAATATCTGGCTGTCAATTCTATCCTTCAAAGGAGTTACAATTGAGCCTCTGTTCGTGTAATCTTCAGGGTTTGCAGTAAATACGAATTGTATATCGAGAGGCAAACGGATTTTGAAACCTCGTATTTGAATATCAGACTCCTGTAAAATATTGAAAAGAGCAACCTGTATTCTTGCCTGCAGATCGGGCAATTCATTTATGACAAAGATTGAACGATTGGAGCGGGGGATTAAACCAAAATGAATTACTCTTTCATCAGAATAAGGAAGCTTCAGCGAAGCTGCTTTGATCGGATCAACATCGCCAATAAGATCTGCAACCGAAACATCGGGGGTTGCTAATTTTTCAGTGTAGCGTTCGGTGCGGTGAAGCCAGGAAATTTTTGTACTATCGCCGTCTCTGATGAGAATATCTTTTCCATATTTTGAAAGTGGATGCAGCGGATCGTCATTCAATTCGCTTCCTTCGATCACAGGGATGTATTCGTCCAAAAGATTAATTAATAATCTGGCAATTTTTGTTTTTGCCTGTCCTCTTAATCCAAGCAGGATAATATTATGTCTTGATAATATTGCCGTCTGGATATCGGGGATTACAGTATCATCATAGCCAATAATTCCCCCGAAAGGATTATGAGTATTCCTTAAGCTGTAAATTAAATTTTGGCGTAGCTCATCTTTAATCGTTCTGGATTTGTAACCGCTTTTCTTTAATTCTCCGAGTGTGGTTATGTTGGTATAATTCATAAATAAGAATTCTCCTTCTCAAAAGCATTATCTGATTTTAATAAATGGAAAGTCCGGCTGCCGGATTATTTCACACGCTTTCGTCTGTTTCTAATATAGTCTTCAAAAATATAATCACCAAGACCGTTCAGGCTGCTGTAAAATGCTCTGCCTCCGTTTGTTTTAGTAAATTCTCTGACAAACTGCTGCAGGTAAGGGTCTCTTGCGATCATAAAAGTAGTGATTGGTATTCCCAGTTTCCTGCAGCGTGCTGCCTGGTCAAGTGTTTTGTTCATTATTTTTCTGTCAAGACCAAAACTGTTCTTGTAATATTTTAATCCTTCTTTCAGACAGGTAGGCTTGCCGTCTGTGATCATAAAAATTTGTTTGTTGGAAGTTTTTCTTCTTCTTAAAATATCAACTGATAATTCCAGTCCTGCAACAGTATTAGTGTGATACGGACCAACATTCAGATACGGAAGATCTTTTATTTCAATAGGCCAGGCGTCATTACCGAATACGATTATATCGAGTGTATCTTTGGGATATTTCTTTGTTATTAATTCCGAAAGAGCCATAGCAACTTTTTTAGCCGGTGTAATTCTGTCTTCACCGTATAAGATCATTGAGTGAGAAATATCAATCATCAGAACTGTTGAAGTTAGAGCTTTGAAATCTCTTTCTTCCACCTCAAGGTCATCTTCGGTTAATTTGAAATCGTCAAGCCCGTGGTTAATCTGTGCATTTTTGATCGAGTCTGTCATATCAATCTGTTCCATAGCATCGCCGAAATAATATTCACGCCTGTCAGAGGTTATTTCGTCACCCTGACCTGTATAAGGCGTTGTGTGATTTCCGCGGGTAGATTTCCTTATCTTTCCGAAAATTTCTTCAAGCGCCTGCTGACGGATAGATTGCTCGCTTTTTGCTGTGATGACTATTACTCTGCTGTTCTCATCTTCTTCAATGTAATTTTTATCTTTCAGTTCCTGTATAAAATCTCCTATCCCATAATTATTATCAGTCAGCCCATATTTTTGATCAAGCTGGTTCAGCCAGTCCAAAGCCTGGGCTACTTCTCCGGATGCAATAGTAAGCAGTTGAAGAAACATCTTTAACAGACCTTCAAACTTTTTCTTTCCCGGATCTTCAGGGATAAAATCTGTGAACCTGATTCCAATCATAATTTATTTTAAATGAAATTATGGGGTAAAAATATTACAAAACTTAAAGAATGCAAGGAAGAAATTTTTATTTAATGTCGGTGGTCAGCGGTAATTAGTCATTGGTAATTGGTCAGTAGTCAATGGTAATTAGTGAATTGTAAAATGGTATTAAAAAATTAGCGGTTCGATTCAAAATTGAATCTGAGTTAAATAAATTCTAATTGGCTAAAAATACAAACCATGTAAAATGGCTTAACGACTACAAATAACAAATTACCAATTACTAATGACCATTGACCGACATCTACTTCTTCTTATCAAGCGTGGCTCTCTTTTCGAGGATGTTATCTATCAGCTTGTAACTTTTTGCTTCAGCAGCAGTGAGGAAATAATCTCTGTCACAGTCTTTAGCAATCTGTTCAAGGTTTTTGCCTGTATGTTCTGCAAGGATTTTAAAAAGCGCATCTCGTGTTTTGAGCATTTCTTTAGCGTGAATTTCAATATCGGTAGTCTGACCCTGTAAGCCGCCGACCCACGGCTGATGAATCATAATTTTTGCATTTGGAAGGGCTGTTCGTTTTCCTGCAGCTCCGCCGGCTAATAAAATTGCACCCATACTTGCAGCCATCCCTACGCAGATAGTCGCAACGTCAGGCTTTATATATTTCATAGTATCATAAATTGCCAGACCTGCAGTAACGCTTCCACCAGGAGAGTTTATGTAAAGGTTAATGTCTTTGTCAGCGTCTTCTGCCTCAAGAAAAATCAGTTGTGCAATTATTAAACTTGCAATGTGATCGTCAATAGCTGTCCCTACAAAAACAATTCGCTCGCGAAGCAGGCGCGAAAAAATATCCATCCCTCTTTCGCCGCGTCCCGTTTGTTCAATTACGTAAGGAATCAGTTGAGATTGAAATTCATTTTGTTTGCTCATTTAGTCTCCTTTGATTCTGTTTTAAATAACTTTTCAGGGTCTGTTTTTATAATTTTATTATTCTCTTTCAGAAAATCAAAAAGTTTTTTATCGAGCAATTTATCGCCGTACTTTGAAGCTTTATAATAGCTGATAAGCTTGTCAATTGCGATGCCTGTTTTTTCAGCATCTTTCTCAGCTATCTGTTTCAGTTCATCTTCAGGGACTGTAATATTTTCTTTCCTGATAATCTCTGACTTTAGCAGATACCATTTAACTTCGTTTTCAGCGTTGTGCAATAATCTTTTCGATGCTTCTTCTTTATTGAATTTTTTGTAGCCCTCTTTCTTTGCGTGTTCTTCTTCGTGCTTTACCAGTTCATTCAAAAAATTATTGACGAGAGTTTTCGGAGGAGTAAAGTCATTATTTTTTACGATTAAAGAAATAGTCTTGTTAGTTAAATATTCCTCCATCCTATGATCGTAAAAATGCTGTAAATCTTTTCTGATCTCTTCGCGGAGCTGTTCCTCAGTTGACGCTTTGTCCTTCGTTACTTTTTTTATCAGCTGTTCATTCAACTCGGGAAGAATTATCCTGTTGATTTCTTTTATGTCAGCTCTGTAATAAAAAGTTTCTTCAACTTTCTCCTCTTTCCCTTCTGCGTTTTTTATTGTTTTCCCGTCCTTAAATGAAAAGCTGAATGACTCTCCGGTTTTCTTTCCTTTTGCATTCTGTATTATTTCTTCCTGGACTTTTTCGTATGAAAGGTCTATCTGCAATTTTTCAGGTTTGGAGCCAGGGAAAATTTCTCCTTTACCATTAATGCGGGTCATCTCAACATCAAGGATATAATTTCTGTCATCGCCAACAGAATCAACCTGTTCTTTCGTGCTGTGTTCTTTGATTATATATTCAATTTCTTTATTTATCTCTTCATCTTTTACAACGAAGTCAGGAATTTCTATTTCCTGGTTTTTATAATCTTTGACTTCTAAAGAAGGATAAGTTTCATACTGAACTTTAAAATAAAGATCGCTGCCGGGATTGAATTTAATGTCTTTAAGGTAGGGCTGCCCGATAGGTTTCAATTCTTTTTCTTTTGAAATTTCCCAGAAGCGGTCGTTAGCAACTTTTTCAGAAGCTTCGTACTCGAGTGAGTCGCCGTACATTTTTTTCAGAATTGCAAGAGGGACCTTGCCTTTTCTGAATCCGGGTAACTGTATTTTTTTTGTTTGTTTTTGTACTTCGGTTTCAATTTCGGATTTTATTTCATCATAGCTGAAGGTAGCTTCAAGCTCTTTCTCAGATGTGTTGATGTCATTAATTTTTACGTCCAATTCTGCCTCGGTAATAAATCATTTATAAAAAACGTGCGAGAACGGGGACTCGAACCCCGACACCTTTCGGTACTAGATCCTAAGTCTAGCGCGTCTGCCAATTCCGCCATTCTCGCTTATTAAATAATTTTATGATATTATTTTCTCATAAAATTCCTTAATAAACTGAGATTTTTTGTATTTCGAAGGTCTCCAGAAGAAAATTATACGTGTCATTTTTTCAGGAAGTTGAATATGAATTAATTATTCATTTACAAAATTTTTAATGCCAAATATACTGTTAAGTGCAGTGTTTAGCAAATATTACGGTGTAAGTGGTTGATGGGCTGGTGCTTGATATTCATCACATCTGCTGTGAGAACAACACAATAAAATAAGTGACCTTTGATCCTAATTTGAATTCATTCGGAGGGATAGTAAATATATCCGATGGAGATGGATACGTTTATAACAGCAATCCGTCAATTATAACAATAAGGGATGGAAGTGCGAGAGTAGTATGGGAAGGGAGTAGCAGCGGATGGCATAAAAATATTGTCTTTCACGCTCCTGACTATTGTTATTTCTGGTTATTTAATTATACCGGCGGATATTATGATTGCCTGAATCCTGTTATCAATATGCCTGATGATCAGTCTGCATATTTCTTTAGCTGGAGTGAAAACAATAACGGTTAAGTGCTGAACAGTTCATTATCATAGTACAACATTAAAGTGTCGGGCGTAAACGGGGGCAGTATATTCAGCAGACAACGTGCAACGCCAGGAGCTATGTATGCAACCACACTGAATACTTCCGGCAGCCCGTTTTACTTCGTAAAATCTGAAACAGTATTGGCAGCCTTTATGGCTTATCGAAATCTGACAACTCATTTGCAGGTGTAGAAGGCAGAAAGGGTGTTGTGTTTAAGGATAGTGCTCAGTTTTATTTTAATATCAGCGTGATTAAGGTTGACAATCAAAATACCAGATTCGTAGATATTAACAAAAAGAACAATATAACAAACACGAGAAATCTATGTACTGAGAAACCTTAGTGCTCTGATTCATACCTGCCTTTCCGCTTCGCAGCGCCTGGCGTCGACTCGGGCGCGAGGCGAGCCGGAGAGAGAGGCAAGGATACGGTGACTTATTCTGTTCTTAATCATAATCTAATCCTTGACCTTCCCCCGCTAACACAATCACCCTGCCTTTCAATAATCTTTAGCCCTCTGTATATTTACACTTAAATTTTCAGAAAACTAATGCTCAAAATCAGAAACTTCTGCATAATCGCACACATTGATCACGGCAAATCCACAATAGCTGACTGTCTGCTGGAAAAAACAGGAACAGTTAGTCAAAGAGAAGCCAAATCTCAGGTGCTTGATGACCTTGACCTTGAAAGAGAACGCGGGATAACTATAAAATCCCACGCAATACAGATGAAATATTCAGCTAAAGACGGGGAAAGTTATATTTTGAATTTAATTGACACACCCGGGCACGTGGATTTTTCTTACGAAGTTTCCCGTTCGCTTGCAGCCTGCGAAGGAGCTTTACTTGTAGTTGATGCCTCTCAGGGTGTTGAAGCACAAACAATCAGTAATCTTTATATGGCGATTGATGCCGGACTGGAAATAATTCCTGTCATAAATAAAATTGATTTGCCTAGTGCTGAAATAAATAAAATTAAGGGACAGATCACTGACCTTATTGGCTGCGATGAAAATGAGATCCTGCTTGTCAGTGCAAAAGCAAAAATCGGGATTGATGAACTTCTTGAAGCAATTGTAAAAAGAATTCCTCCTCCCAAAGGAAACCCCGAAGCGCCATTGCAGGCTTTAATATTTGATTCTGTTTTCGATTCGTACCGCGGGGCTATTGCGTTTATCAGGCTGTTTAATGGTACGCTGAAGACGAATGATAAAATAAAATATTTTGCTATTGATAAAGAAATTGAAGCAGAGGAAATCGGCACACTCGGATTAAGAAAAATTAAAACCGATGAACTCTCGGCAGGAACTGTCGGCTATTTAATTTCAGGTATAAAAAATGTACACGATATAAAAGTAGGCGATACTGTTACCCACGCAAAGAACGGTGCAAAGAATCCATTGCCGGGTTACAAAGAAGTGAAGCCTATGGTTTACAGCGGGCTGTACCCGACAAACTCAGATGATTTTGAAGACCTGCGTGATTCGCTTGAAAAATTCAGGCTGAACGATTCAGCGCTGGTCTATCAGCCGGAAACTTCTGCAGCACTTGGTTTCGGTTTTCGCTGCGGATTTCTCGGGCTGCTGCATATGGAGATAGTTCAGGAAAGACTTCTTCGTGAATATAACCAGTCAATCATAACAACTCTTCCCAATGTAGAATATTATGTCTATAATCACAAAGGGGAAAAGATCGTTGTTGATAACCCTGCAATGATGCCGCAGATCGGGGAAATAGATCACGTTGAAGAACCTTACGTAAAAGCCCAGATAGTTTGCCCAAGCGAGTATGTCGGGAATATTATGAAGCTGGGGATGGATAAGCGGGGCGTTTATAAAAACACAACCTATATTGATCCTACGCGCGCCGATATTCAATTCGAATTTCCTCTCTCAGAAATCATTTTCGATTTTTATGATAAGCTCAAATCTACCACGCGCGGGTATGCATCTTTTGATTATGAGTATATTGGTTACCGGGAATCAGAACTGACGAAGCTTGACATTCTATTAAACGGGGAACCGGTTGATGCACTTTCAATGATCGTTCACAGAGATAAAGCCTACGACTGGGGAAGAAAAGTTTGTAATAAGCTAAAAGATTTGATACCACGGCAGATGTTTGAAATTTCTATCCAGGCAGCAATTGGATCAAAAGTGATTTCCAAATCCGTTGTCAAAGCTTTAAGGAAAAACGTTCTGGCAAAATGCTACGGCGGCGATATCACCAGGAAGAGAAAACTTCTTGAAAAACAAAAAGAAGGTAAGAAAAGAATGAAACAGGTCGGGAATGTTGAAATTCCACAGGAAGCTTTCCTCGCCGTTTTACAGATTGATGAGTGATTATTTTTCAGATCATTTATTCAAAACGATTTTCAAATCTAAAGAACAAAAACAGAATGAGCGCTGTCATTAAAAAGTTCTTAAAGTATTTTTTAATTGCTCTTATTTCTGCACTCATTCTGAAATCTTTTTTCGTAGACGCATTTAAGATTCCCTCGGCTTCAATGGAAAACACTCTTCTAACCGGTGATTATATTTTTATAAACAAAGCTTATTATTCGATCTCAACTCCCCATTATATTGTACTTTTAAATTTATGGCTTCCTTCATATCCGCTGATAAAGTTTAAGACACCTAAAAGAAATGATATAATTGTTTTTAAATTTCCCGGTTATCCCGGCGAAGTTATTCCATCGGAAAACGTCAGCTATATTAAGAGAGTGATCGGCTTGCCCGGTGACACCGTGCAAATAATTAACGGGTTAGTTTATATTAATGGCAGAAGAATTCCTCAGCCTGAGAACGCTATCTTTTCCAGTTCGATAATTAATAAAGAACAAGCTGCTGACGAAAAGATTTTCCCCGGCAATAAAGATTGGACTAACAACAATTACGGGCCGGTCATCGTTCCTGAAAAAGGTCAGAAGGTGCATTTAACACCATACAATATCGCTGAATGGGAAATATTGATTGATCGTGAATTTGGATACAAAGCAGTCAGTGTTGAAGGGAGCGTTATTACTATAGATCGTAAACCGGTACGTGATTATATTGTGAAAAAAAATTATTACTTTGTTCTTGGCGACAACAGGGAAGACAGCCTGGACAGCAGGTACTGGGGGTTTGTTGCTGATGACCTGGTAATTGGTAAAGCTGTTTTTATTTACTGGTCGTGGGATAGCAGCAAACAGATAAACAATTTTACAGATATAGTTAAACATATCAGGTTTAACAGAATTTTTAAAATCATAAATTAGTCTTATGAAAGAGATAATACATCCTGAACAGAAAAAGTATATAAGTTCATTTGACAAAGAGAATGATGAACTGATCCTTAATATGGAAAGTTTTGCACGTAAAAACAGCGTTCCAATCCTTTCCAGAGATTCAGCAAAGCTGATGGAATTGCTGATTCAAATATACAAGCCTGAAAGAGTTCTTGAAGTTGGAACAGCGATTGCATATACAACAATCAGAATTGCGAGAAACCTGGAGAGCAGGAGTAAAATCCATACCATAGAATTCAGTAAAGACAATGCCCGGCTCGCAAAAAGTAATATTGAAAGGTCTGGGTTGTCTAAAAAAATAAAATTGTTTTTCGGCGATGCAAAAGAAGTGATGCCGGCATTAAAGCAGAAATATGATTTTATTTTTCTTGATGCTGATAAAAAAGATTATGCAGAACTCTTTAAACTTGCTATGAAACTTTTAATAAAGAACGGGGTGATCTTTATTGACAATCTTTTATGGCACGGGTTCACTGCTTCTAAAGAAGTGCCGGAGAAATATAAAACTTCAACAAAGTTTATAAGGGATTTCAACAATATTTTTATGAATCATCCCGCCTTAAAAACAGTGATCCTCCCCGTTGGCGACGGGATTGGTCTTGGAGTAAAAATAAAATGATTGAAAATTTCTACAACAAACCGGTGGAATTGTTAAAGCAGGTTGACAATTTTTCAAACTTTAAGCTATCCAGAAGAGACGACTTGCAGATCATATTTGCTGAAGGAGTAAAGCCTGAGAACATAAAACGGTTTGAAGAACTGGTCTTCACGGCTAAATACATCAGAGGCTTATTTAAAGTGATGAAGATGGGAGAGCAAAACCCTGAAGTTAAAAGTATGGAATACGTAAAGAATGACTTGACAAAGAATATGGAGAAAGTTGTTGTGCAAATAAGAGAACTGGTTTCCAGTGCTTCACAGCGAGACAGGAAATATATCGAAGAAAAATTTTTACAGATGAATCAAGATGCCTTCAGAAATCTGAATGAACTGCTGACTGATCTTGAATGGACAAAAATGTGTTTGAATAAACTGAAGCGGAATTAAGCTATCCGTAGATAATTTTCTCATCTTTTTTAATTTTGACCGCCCCCTTTGTCTTATCAGTTAAATACTTTGAAAAATCTTTGAGATATTTTGGTTTTACCAGGCAATCAAATTTTAGATTTTCTGCATAGACAGTGTTTAATACCTTCACTTCAAAATCTGAAAAAGCTTTATGGAGAATGCTTGTAAAAATAAATTCAGCCTCAACTGAAATTTTTTGGAATGCAGTTTTTTTAATTTTCACTGCAGAATTCAATACCATTTCCGCTGAATTGTAATAGGTTTTTCCCAAAAGCCCGACGCCTAATTTTTTCCCTCCGAAATAGCGGATCACAATTACCAGGATATTTGTCAACCGGAAATGATCAATTGCATTTAATATTCTTATTCCGGCGGTACCGTTTGGTTCACCTGCATCAGAATATTTGAAATTACCGTTGTTCATCCTGTAAGCAAAACAATAGTGTGTAGCATCATAAAACTCTTTTTTTATTTTAGAGATTATACTGTCAAAATCCTCTTCAGAGTCAATCGGGTAAGCCTGTGCGATAAACTGCGAACCCATTTCTTTGAGTTTGCTTTCGCAGAAATCTTTAATCGTAAAAATTTCATCTTCCATTGAGATTTTCTGAGTTTTTAACAAAAAAGTAAATAACAGCAGTTTAAAATAATTTGATTTTCAAACTCTCTATAACTAATATAATTATTTGAATATTTAAACTTGATGAGAAATTGGAAAAAGAAACTATAATAATTAAAGGTGCCCGCGAGCACAATTTAAAGAATATTGATGTAGATATACCCCGGGATTCTCTTACTGTTATAACCGGGCTTTCAGGCTCGGGAAAATCTTCGCTTGCCTTTGATACAATTTATGCGGAAGGGCAGAGAAGATACATTGAGTCTTTATCGGCTTATGCGCGGCAGTTTCTTGATATGCTTGAAAAGCCGGATGTTGATCTTATTGAAGGCTTAAGCCCGGCGATATCAATCGAACAGAAATCTACTTCCGGGAATCCACGTTCTACTGTAGGAACAGTAACAGAGATTTACGATTATCTGAGACTGCTGTATGCAAGATTAGGAACTCCTCATTGCTATAATTGCGGCAAGCCTGTAAGCAAACAATCCTCTTCACAGATAATTGACAGCATCCTTTCTGCGCTGAGAGGAGAGAAAATTAATATACTCGCTCCGATCGTTCGCGGAAGGAAAGGACATTACAGAGAACTGTTCGAAGAGATCACTTCCGAAGGATTCCTGAAAGTCCGTGTTGACGGTAATATAAAGGAAATAACTAAAGGCTTGCAGGTTGACAGGTATAAAATTCACAACATCGAAATAGTGATTGATAAAATAAATGTTAACGAATCTTCACGGAACAGGTTGACTGAGTCAATTGAAGTTGGGCTGAATTATGGCAATGGTATTGTGATAGTAAATAATGGGAAAGATGACCATGTCTACAGCCGGCATTTAGCGTGTCTTGATTGCGGAATAAGTTACAGGGAACTTGCACCTAATTCTTTTTCGTTCAACTCTCCTTATGGCTCTTGTACTGAGTGTGAGGGACTTGGTGAAATGAAAGAATTAAATATTGATCTGATAATTCCTGACTGGAACAAAACGATAAACGAAGAAGGCATTGCTGCTCTTGGTAAGCCAAGAACAATCTGGATTTTTAACCAGATATCAGCCGTTGCTGAAAAATTTGGCTTTACTTACGATACAAAACTAAAAGACCTTACTGATGAACAAAAAGAGATCCTGCTGAATGGAACGAAAGAAAAAATTTCTTTTTCTTATTCTTACGGCGGCGGAAAGCCTGTTACTTATTATCACAAGTTTTCCGGCATAATAAATTATCTGAAGAATTATTACAACACAACCACATCAAACAATATAAGGGAATGGGTTGAATCATATATGACAACCGTTCTCTGTCCGGCATGTAAAGGCGGAAGGCTGAAACAGGAGTCACTTGCGGTTAAATTCCATAATAAAAATATCAGCGAGGTGACTGCACTTTCTATTTCACGCTGCCACGATTTTTTTAAGAACATCAAATTGAACGGACGCGACGGCATTATCGCGAAGCCTATCTTTAAGGAAATTATTTCAAGACTTGAATTTCTTTTAAACGTCGGGCTTGATTACCTCACCCTTAATCGTTCTGCGCGAACTTTGAGCGGCGGCGAATCGCAAAGGATAAGACTGGCAACACAGATTGGTTCACAGCTTGCAGGAGTTTTATATGTGCTTGACGAACCAAGCATCGGGCTGCACCAGAGCGACAACTTAAAACTGATAAACTCCCTTAAAAACCTGCGCGATCTTGGCAACACTGTAATTGTTGTTGAACACGACAGGGAAACAATTGAAAACTCAGATTATATGATTGACCTTGGTCCTGCTGCGGGCGAGCATGGAGGCGAAGTCTGTCTCTTTGGCGAAACTCAAAAGCTGATCAGCTCGAAAAACGGGATAGACTCTCTTACTCTGCAGTATTTGAAAAATAATAAGAGAATTGAAATTCCGGGAAAAAGAAGAAAGGGCAATGGAAAGAATATCATCCTTTCAGGAGCCAGCGGGAATAACCTTCAGAACGTAACATTAAAAATTCCGCTTGGTACGCTTACTTTAATTACAGGCGTCAGCGGCTCAGGAAAATCTTCGCTGGTAAATGAAACTCTTGTTAAAATTTTAATGAACAGGATTTATAATTCAAAAGTAGTTCCGCTGCCTTTCAAATCAGTAGATGGTCTGGAAAATATTGACAAGATAATCGAGATAGATCAATCGCCGATTGGAAGAACGCCACGATCAAACCCTGCAACATATACCGGCTTATTCACGTTTATCCGTGATCTTTATTCTCAACTGCCTGAATCAAAGATAAGAGGGTACTCAACAGGCAGGTTCAGCTTTAATGTGCCCGGCGGAAGATGCGAGGAGTGCAGCGGAGACGGGCTTAGGAAAATTGAAATGAATTTTCTGCCCGACGTTTATATCGAGTGTGATGCATGCCACGGCAAGAGATACAACAGGGAAACGCTCGAAGTTCTTTATAAAACAAAATCAATTTCCGATGTGCTCGAAATGCGGATTGATGAAGCGCTGGAATTTTTTGAAGATCTTCCGCGGATAAAAAGAAAAATAAAAGCAATACACGATGTCGGGCTTGGTTATATTCGTTTAGGTCAGCAGGCAACAACGTTATCCGGCGGCGAAGCTCAGCGGGTAAAGCTGGCTACCGAATTAAGCAAAGTAAGCACAGGAAAAACATTGTATATTCTTGATGAACCCACAACCGGGCTTCATTTTGAAGATGTACGAATACTGCTTGGTGTACTCAATAAGTTAGTTGACAAAGGAAATACTGTCGTTGTGGTAGAACACAATCTCGATGTAATTAAAATGGCTGACTGGATAATTGATCTCGGGCCAGGCGGCGGCGAACACGGCGGAAAAATTATAGCCGAGGGTACACCTGAACAAATTATAAAAATCGAAGAGAGCATAACCGGAAAATTTTTGAAACGGGAATTAAGTTAGTCCCAAAACGTCAGCCAATAATTCAACAATTTCCGGAAATCTGTTTTACCTTTTTACCAAAAATCTGTTATACAGGTACATCAGAGCTGCCGCCAATAAGCCAATGCCGATCAGAGAATACCAGATGATGTTCATATTGCCGCTGTCTTTAGCTCTTTCGTATAACCAGCCGCCAATCGGGTCTCCGACAAATCTTGCTATAGCGATAGGAAGAAAAGCGTAACCCTGATATAAACCCTGCTGCCCTGCAGGTGCAATTTCTGAAATGTACTCGTAATAACGCGGCGCCTGTGTCATTTCACCTATCGAAAATGCAATTACTCCTGCCGCTATAGTTGGAATGGAAGGATGCACTGCAATAATTACCCAGATAAGGCTTGAAATAAAAAATCCGGTAAGTATTGCTCTTTCTGTAGAAAGATTTTTTGTTAAACGGTTTATTGGAATCTGGAAAAGAATAATTGCACCGGCTCCGCCCCAGGATTGTATAATTTCATAAGGAGTGCTCTTGCCGATAAAATCTGTTATGTAATATGGAATAACAATAAATTCCTGCCAGAAGATTATCCAGTAAAGCGAATAGATGAGCAGGAAGATCATAAATCTGAAGTTAGTTAAAACAACAAAAAGGTTTTTAATCTTTTTAGCAAAAGATTCGACAGGCTCTGTAATTTCAGCTTTGATATCTTTGTAAAGAATTAAATTTACTACAAGCATAGCAAAGCAGGAGACAGCAGAAACGATGTAGACAAATTCATTTCCAAAGCTGCTTCTTACCAGGTATGCAATTGTCGGTCCGATCATCGCACCTACATTTACAAGCCAGTAATAAATTGCGAAGCCCAGGGATTTAGTTTCTTTCTTAGAGCCGGCTGCAACGGTTCCAAGCACAGATGGTTTAATAAAAGATCCGCCGAAGGCAGTGAAGATCAGGAAGATCATCAGCAGCCAGTAATGATCTACGCCGCCGTATATTCCTGAAAAGGCTGACATGCCGACTGAACCGATTAGAAAGTAGCCGAGAGCAAGCACCGTGAAAGCTACATTGAAAGCTTTTCTGAATCCCCATTTATCAGCTAAAGTTCCGCCGAGAATCGGCAGCAAAAAAATCAACCCGCCGAAAACTCCTGAAAGTTGCCCGGCTTCAGCTTCGGTAAAGCCAATCCGATTCCTGAGATAAACCATAAAAACAATCTGCTGACCATAATAAGCGAGCCGCTCGAAAAGCTCCATTATATTCGCTACCCAGAAGGAACGATGAAACCCCTCTTTAATGTTACTTAATTTTGCTGCTATCTCCACATTTGCTCCTTTTGTAAATTAATTTTTTAATAGCCGGCATAATAGCTTATATGAAAAACTGTGCGCTGAAAATTATATACTAACACTTAAAGTTCTCCTCATATTCTATATGCTGAACGCTATTCGCTAAACGCTAAAAAGCTGTACGCTGATTTTCTATCCACCTGTCGTAGGCGTGCTCTCCCATAAACACATAGTCTTTTCCTTCAAACCTGGTTCCTGAATTTATGCTTTGAATAAATCCATTTCTTTCAACAATTACAGTATGCAAAATAATCTTTTTAGGATTATCAACAATAATTATTTGCAGCCTGCCGCTCAGAGCGGTGTATTTATTATATGCTGCAAAAGCAGTGTCAGTTTCAGAGTTAAATGAAAATATTGTTTCAAATTTTTCTTTCATAAGATAGGTTTTATCATAAGAATTATTGGCGGCGCTTTCCAAAGGTTTGCCGTTCTCAAGCACGCCGCGGTCATCATAAGAAATGATATCAAGATAATGATTACGGGATTCCTTCAACCATTCGATTAACTTATCTCCATGTACATCCTGGTAATAATAATCGCTTTCAAGGAATGCGATGCGGCTGATATTGGCGGGGATTTTTTTTACTGAATTAATGTAGCCGAAAACAAATCTGCCGCCGCCGCTGTGACCATCAAGAACAGTTTCTACTTTATAAGCACTAAAAATATTTTGTACAGAATCAACAAGACTGTGGATTATTTTATCGCCGTTGCTGTATAGGTTACTCCACCAGGGCCAGCTAAGCTGTTCGGTTTCAACAAAGACGGTTACAATATTATAATTTTTTCTTTGCATACGAAGAAATCTTGTCTGCGCTCCGATTTGCTGAATGCTGTACCTCCAGTCTTTATCATTGGTAATTTGCCTTCCGATAGTTTCAGCCGTAGTGTTGAAATTTGGCAGAGCATAAAATATAAGCATGACTTTTTTATCAGGATTAAAATCTGCTGGCGATGGGGTGTTTATTGTAACTTTTATCTGCGGCTCATAATTAAACTCGCGTATCTGTTCATTCAGAAAAGGACTAATGCTGAATCCTGGTAAAACGTTATTGTTTGAGTGATTGTCATCAGTATTAGTCAAAACAGCACAACCTACCCACAGAGAAGTGATAACAGGCAGAAGTGAAAGCTTGTATAAATATTTCATCACTGAATAATATGATATAGTATAAAGTAATTTATTTAATCTTTACTAAATAAAAAAATTTGAATTTTGATTTGTATAATTACTATTTTTATACGAGACAGGGAATAATTTATCAGGTAGTGTTAGTTCTATAACAAAAGACACAAATGCAGCACTGCCGCGGGCAGACATACTGCGGGAGGGAAAAAGTGATGTTAGTTAAATCAAAGATTAAAATAATTTTTTTAACAGCCCTGTTTTTATTAATGGTCACAGGATGCTCTTCGATAATCTACAAATCTGCTTTTCCTACTTTGAGCGATGGGAAATATGATAGTGAGTTCCCATATAAAGGCAGTTCGGAGGAACTCGAACAGATCAGCAAAACAATTCACAGAGTAAGCAGTCTTGCTTTTTACAGATCTTATATATTTAACAGCGGCACAAAAGTAAAGCTGCAGGATATAAATTCAGATTTGCTGAAAAATAAAGCTAACTCAGTCGGCTATTTCGATAAATCAAGTTCGGGAACAGCAGTAACTATTTATTCTGAAGGTGATAAAATTGCCTTACTCACCTGCGCCCACGTAATTAGTTTTCCTGATACAATCTTTAGTTATTTTGCTGATGAGAGCGGGAGGTTTACAGATTATCTTGAAAGCATTTCCATTAAGGAGAGACAATTAATATTTATTGCGGGTTTTCCCTCATCTCCTGCGGATGGCACAGACAGTGACGTTGATCTGCTTGCAATTGATAAGGATAAAGACCTTGCTGTTCTCGGAAGAACTTTTTCACCAAAGGATAGAATCAACTTTCCTGTCTTCCCATATCCTGAAGGCAGCGCCAAACAATTAGAATGGGGAAGCTTCGTTTATGTTTTTGGTTACCCGATGAATTATAAAATGGTTTCAAAAGCTATTGTAAGCAGCCCTGATCTCGATGGACAGGGTACATTTCTTATTGATGCAGTAGTGAACAGGGGATTCAGCGGGGGGATTGTTTTAGGCATAAGAGATGGAGTTCCCAATTTTGAATTTGTCGGCATTATCCGGTCTGTTCCTGAAGAAGTTGAATATATGCTTCAGCCGGAAAAACTCAGAGGTGATATTCAATACAGCCCCATTGTACCTTACAGAGGAGATATCTATGCAGTGCAGCAGGAACAATTAAAATACGGCATAACCAGAGTAATACCAATTGAGATGATTAAAAACTTTCTCAATGATAAATCGGGGCAACTATTAAAACTTGGGTTCAATATAAAAAAATTTTTTTGATCCGCCTTCAAAAGTTTTTATGTTAAATCATCCGGTTTTTGTCTGGCTTTTCTTTTTCTTCGAATACAAAATTGAAATTATTAGCATTACCAATCCTAAAGCGAGGAATGAAATTATTTTATATGTGGGGTCCTCATTCGTTACTCCGATTATAAAAACATATCCGACAGTAAGCAATAAAGTAAGAAGTGACATCCAGCGGTACTTTCTGCTTTTTAGTATAATGCTTAGTACATAATAAATTATTGCTACACCAATCCAGGAAACGCTGATCAGGCTGGGAGGCATTGCGTGGTAAAGAGCATAAGGGATAATAGCCAGAGCCGTTAGCAGGTATGCGCTCCTCATCTGCTCGGTTTTTAATTCTAACTTATCTTTTTTCCAGTTTAAAATTCTCGCGCTGATCAATGCAGCTATACCAAAGCTGAGACTGATGCTGCTAACCTTACCTTCCATCACAAGGTAAGTTATAAATATTATAATATAAATGATAAAGTTGGCTAAGATGATAAATTTCGATCTGAACCACACTGCAGTTGAGATGACCAAAACACTTTGCCAGCATAATAAAAAGAAAAAGGCAGGGGAACTAAACTCGTAAATAATTGCAACGCTGAGAGCAAAGTACCCCAGCATTGCATAGATAAATGTTGAGTACCTGCTCTTTTCTTTTATCCAGAATGAAATTGCTAAAGAAATAAATGTAATTGAGGCAAGTAAATTATAGACAGGAGCTGATTCATATTTTATTACGAAGTTAATTAATAAAAATAATCCATAGCTTCCTACCCCGTTCAGTATTGAGCTGTATATGACTGCAGCATTTTCAGCTCCTTGTTCTTTCCTTATCTTATTGTCAAAAGAAAAAACAACAGAATACAGAAGGAGGAACAACAAACCTGCCCTGCCCGCGAGCATTGCTGCCGGTAAATTATTTACAGCAGGTATATTATTTGCAAATTGAAAAAGATGTGCAGAGTAGGTAAGTATCATTCCGGCAAAAATAAATGGATACCAGTTAAATTTCAGCCGGAAGTAAACTGCCAGTATTGACATTAGTGCAAGCAGTGTAAAAGTAGTGAAAGGAGATTCGCTCAGTATTGCTGTTGCATATCCAAAAGTTAAGCCGAACAAAACGAGATACTTTGATTTTCTGCTTACGGCTGCAGATAAATTAACAACTACAGAAATTACAAGTAAAATTGTTTCGGTGTAGCTGTCTGTAATTATTTGTCCTGCGTATTCCGAACCAAAAAATTTTAACCGAAGGGTTGTGAAATAAAATAAGAACATTCCTCCGCCAAGAAAATAACCGGATAAATGCGGATACGTCTCTTTCCAATACTTTGAAAGAAAAAAGACAGAAACAGAAAGCAGGTATCCAAAAACAATGCTCGCTGTAACAGGAATATTACTGAACGGGAAGCACATTAAAAAAGCGATGCCAATAAAGAAAACTGCTATTCCTACTTTAGCAAACCAGAACTGACCGATCCGCATCTCAAGCAAGTTCTCTTTTTCTTCACTGCTTAGATATTCTGTTGTTTCAGGAGAGCGGCGCTCAGATTCTTCCCGTACTTCATTATCATCTGAGATTCCAAGATGATTTTCGATCCTGACAATTCTGGCACTGAGGTCATTCAAATATTTAATGATCTCACCCTTGCTTTGATCTTCTGTGGGAGACTTCATTTATCCCTCACTTTAAATAATTATTCTAACAAAAATACGATGCCTTTAACGTCAATGCCTTGCCAGAGAATAATACGATCTTTAAAAAGCCCGGAAACAATTAAGTATTCTTGTTTTGTTCTCTTTCATATCTTTTAATGAACAGGTATAATCCTGCCGCTAAAAGAATGGTAATTATCAGTGCAATACTAAGTCCTTTCCTTCTGAAATAATATTCATCTATTGAAGCCTGAGCTTCTTTGCTGACTTTTGCTGTTACTGAAAGACCTTTGCCCACGACGATATCATCAAACTTTTTCACATCAAAAGCGTGCACAGCGGTTCTGGCTTCTAAAACAGCCTGATGAGCATCTCTCAGCTCAAACTTTTCATCTTCTACTTCCATGCCTTTTTGTTCTGCATTGTTAATAAGAGAGTCAACAAATTTCTGAGCGGTTTCGAGACTGTCAATCATTGCCTTCATATTTTTTGCAGCAAGGTATCCTTTTGTCGATTTTTCAGGCGTATGACATTTTGAACATACTGCATCTTTTGAAACGCCTAACAATTTATCAGTTGCAGTAATTATTAAGTGATTGCTGTGGCAGGTTTCGCACTCAGGATATTTATTTTTATCAAATGCTTTTTTGTGCGGGCTTGCAGCAAACAACTCGGCGTTTAGTGCGTGACAAGTGCCGCATACCTGGGATATTGAAGAAATTCCGGGAGGTGTGGCTCCGTGATTTCCATGACAGCTATTACAAGCCGGTGCCCCTGTATCTTTTTTCTTCAGCAAAGCTATGCCGTGAACACTTTGAGAATACTTTTCATATTGGTCTGTTGGTATTTTGTATTTGCTCATATACTCTTTATTGCTATGGCATTTCGAGCAGGTCTTTGGAACATTTACAGGATATACGCTTGAGTTTAAATCTTTAACCGGAAGTATTCCATGACTTCCGTGGCAGCTTTCACACTGAGCAGGTTTCGGATCGCCTTTTGCATTTAATATTCCGTGCACACTCGTTCTGTATTTATCGTACTGATCGATCGGTAATTTAGGATTATAATTTCTCATAAACACAGCATTGCTGTGGCACTTCGAACATGTTTTAGGAATGTTTAGCGGATAAACCGGGGAGAGCGGGTTCTCTACTTTTACAATTCCGTGAGCTCCGTGACAAGTGATGCACTGAGCTATTCTGTCTTTTCCATTTATCGAAAGTTTTCCGTGAACACTTTCCTTTAACAGATCAAACTGGTTGGTAGAAATTTTAACGTTGAAGGAAGCCATTTTTTCTTTTGAAGCATGACATTTTGCGCAAACATCAGTAATAGCATTTCCTTTTGGAACACCAATGAAGCCTGCTGCCTTACTCATTGCAGAATCCATATCTTCAGAATTTCTGTTTCCTCCGTGACAATCGGCACAAGATAGACCCATTTTAAAATGTATGTCATTTTTAAAAAGTTCAGTAGGCTTATCCCCGGTGTCCAAATGGCAGGTGTAGCATTTATCTTTTGAGGAAGCCTGAGAACCCCGCGTAACACTGCAGAGGATTATTAATAATGTAATTGTTAAAAAATGTTTCATGACAGCCACCCCAGAATTGTTAGTATAATAATGAACATAACGGCAAATATTCCGAGATAATTAATTAAACGATTGCGTTCACCTCTGGAACTTTTCTTATCCCAGAAAGGAACAAGAAGCCACAGCAGCCCCGCCAGACCAAATAATAAAATTCCAACCACTTCACCTTCAACAAACAAAATATGAGCAGGGAAATATTTAAGACTCTGGAACATAAACAGAAAATACCATTCAGGTTTTATTCCTGCAGGTGCTGATGCAAAAGGGTCAGCTTTATGACCTAACTGAGCCGGGAAAAAAACTGCAAGCACTGCCAGCAGGTTCAAAACAATGAGCCAGAGAAGAAGGTCCCGCAGCATAAAATTCGGGAAGAATGGCATTTTCTTTTTCTCTTTTTCACTTTCTTCTTTAAGGTGAAGAGGCTCGCTTATTCCTTGTCTCTGAATTAATATCAAATGTAAAACAAGAATAGCAGTAAAAATTCCAGGAAACAGAGCAACGTGAAAACCAAATAACCTTGAAAGAGTAGCACCTGTAACGTCGTCTCCTCC
>JAKAGZ010000042.1 GCA_021815365.1 Bacteroidota bacterium | reverse complement strand
AACAAATCTCTTTCACCGCGTGTGTTGATCGTACCTCCTGCAAAAAGAGAGTAGCGGTTCAGCATATCCATCGAACTTACAATCAACCCAGGTTTAATTTTTTCGATGAAAGAATTGGTCGTGTTGTAATTATCAAATCTTAAAAGCGGATAAAAAGCCAGCTTGGAAAAAGAACCTGTATATTTTTCTTTTTTATAGTCGGGCGTTTTTGAATCATCAAAATTCCGCAGATGAGCCAGATCAAATTCTGACATATCGCCGTTGGGTTTATCCTCGCCTGTCGGAGGATCATTTTGCCAGACATATTTTTTTGCAGGGTCAACTTTTTTTTGCTCGGCAGGAGTAATTTCAAAAATTTTATATCCTGTAGAAGTATATCCTGAATAAATTATATTTCCATCAGAAGAGATAGTTGGCATAAAAGCACCCCCTATCACATTGGTTAATTGTTTTCTTTCGTTGGTTTTCAGGTTTAAGGAATAAATATTGAAAATTCCTGATTCATCGCTGGAGTAAATTATATTCCCATCTTTATCAAAGACAGGATTTCTTTCATCGCTGCCGGTTACAATAACTTTTTCAAAATTTGCACCATTAGTATCAACTCTGGCAATATCTCTGCTTGACTTATCTGAAAAATCAAATATCACAAAAGAATCATCGTTTGAAAATTTTGGGTTATAAACCTGCTCACCGTTCTGAAAGAAAGTGATCTGTCTGAAATTTTTTCCATTAATGTCTACAGTACCTAAATTTGTTGTGCCGTCTTTTTCAAAAAGAAAAACAATTTTGCTGCCGTCGTGTGATACATCAGGCTGATTTGCACGCAGGTCAAATGTAAGCCTCTTTTCAATGTCTTTATCAATGTCGTATAAATAAAGATCGTGCACGTTATAAAAGTTGGGGTTATCATCGCCCAGCCTTGAATAAATAATTTTATCTTCTCCCTTAACCCAGGCTACAGTTGAGCGTACATCGTAGACAAGCATTCTTTCTTTGCCGGTCTTAAAGTCATAAAGATAAACACCTGAGGGTGAAAAATAATCTCCCGACTTATTTGAAATATAGACAAACTTAGTTCCATCTTCTGAAAATCTCGGATAAAAATTTCCGAAACCTTTATCAGATATTTTCTTCCCTTCAACAAGATTTGACAGAACGCCCTGACTTCTTTTTTTATAACTCTCCGTTACAAAATTCTTCCATTCATTATAAATTTCACTGCCGCTTTTGCCAAGCACATCTTCAAAAGCCTGACCGATAGTAAAATTTTCAAAATGGCTGAGAGCGCTGCTGATCTTCCGCAATTTATCTTCACCGTACTTTTGGGATATGTATCTTGTCAGAGCAAATCCTGAATTATAAACAGATTCATTTCCAAGACTTGTTTTATCAAAAACACCCATCTGGTTCCACGTAAGCATATTGCCGTCAAGAGCGTAGCTGCGGAGTATCATATCACGATGAGTATCCCAATCATCATAATGAAATTCTTTTCTCATATACTGGGCAGTTCCTTCAGCGAACCACGCAGGTACGTTTACAGTTGCAATCGGGTATGAAATTATAAAATTAGGAAAGCCATAAAGAATGTCAGGTCGTCTTTCATCTTCATAATTTAAAGCCTGAATATAAAATGCAGGTATTGTGCGCGAAGTTTTCATCGAAGCCTGTATTTGTACCATGTGCGTAAACTCGTGAGAGATGACATTCCTCAGCCAGTTGTGAGTACCGCGCAGATCAAAATCGAGAGCGCTTGTCCAGATCTCAATTTTATTATCAAAAAAATATGTAGCGCCGTTTGAATAATCGTCAATATCTTTTATCACAAAGTGAACTGTTTCAGGTTGATAATGATATAAAGAAGTGATCGGTCCCCAGACTTCATCGGCAATTTTTGCAACTACTCTGGCGGTGCGTTCAGCTCCTTCGTGAAAATGAACTTCAACGTGCTTACCTTTTATTGTATACCAGTTCAATTCGGGATGGAAATCAGTGAACTGAGCAAAGATTGAACTAAAATTTAAAGAGAAGAAAAGCAGAAACAATTTTAGTATTAGGTTTATTTTTTTAAACTGCATTTACATCCCGGGGATAGAGCATTATTCTATTTTACAACAGCTATCTTAATAATTTTACTTTCGGATTTTCCGCTGGAGCCTGTTGCCTGAATTCTTGCAAGATAAATTCCGCTCTGCACTTTAGCGACATTCCACACTGTCTCGTGATCTAAGCCGGCAGGGGCAAAGTCTTTCAGCTCGTCTACAAAGCTTCCGGCAATATCAAAAATTTTAATATCTATTTTCGAATCTTCAGAAACATAATAACGAATATTTGTTGTATTTCCATAAACCGGGTTAGGATAATTGTATGCTCGGTTCAGCGGGAAAAACTCGGTTATATAATTATTCTGGCTTGCACCATTAACAAAGGCTGAATTGAGATCATTCCCGTTCTCTGAAGACCAAAAGAATTTTCCGGAAGAAGCCCCGATCGCCCACGCAGAAAAATAATTATCGCTGTTAACAGCAGCCAGAGAAAATTTTCCGCCGTTTTCAAATAATACCGGCGTGCAGGGAAGTGAATTCCCTGCTGTCAAAGGAAACCCATTAATAATTTTACCGGTGCCGCCGTCAATTGCAAAAATTCTTCCGTCAGTGGTTGATGCAATAATTTCTGATCTTGAATCTCCTTCAAAGTCGCCTGCTAAAGGAGTCCCTGTAAAATTATAACCCAGCGGATCGGTGAAAGAGAAATTATCAGCCAATGCCCCGCTGATATTTCTTGCTTCTATCTTATCGCCGCTTGTAAAAATAATATAATTCTGTCCATCATTTTTTAAATCAGCAACAGCAAAACCATTGATACTGCCCGAACCCATGCCTGGTGAAAACTCATCGAGAACAGTACCATTTTTAATTATATAAAATTTGTTCTGAGCAGATACTACAGATAAATAATTTCCATCGTTATCTTTAGTCAATGCAATATGGTCTGCTGCCTTTTCCAAAAGAACTGTTTTGCCATTTGAATCAAAAAAACTATTGCCGCTGATTGCAGTGACGTAGCTTCCGTTCACAGCGAGCATTTTTATGGGAGACACACCAAAGTTTAAACTATCTGTTAATGCTGGATTGCCAGGCACCGGGTCGGTAAGGGAATAAATATATATTTTCCCGGATGCTGTGCCGGCAAGAACCTGGTACTTACCGGGCTGCAGCGATCTGATAACAGGCGGGGCTGTAACTGCTGAGCCGACATCAATACCCGTGCTGAGTTTAAGCACAGCACCCTGCATAATATAAAAATTTAAAAAATTATTTTTAGCACCGATATAGTAAGTGTAACCGCCTGAACTTAATGTTGCAGGCTTATAAACCGAGAAACCTGGAACAGAACCTGTGAGACTTCCCTGCTGATTAAAAAAATATAAACCCGAATCAGCTACTAAACCAAACTGAAAATTATTCCCGTCCTGCAAAACGCTCAGGTTTTTTGTCTGTGCTGAGATGGTTGTCGGCACATAAAAAATATTTTTGATTATTGAATCACCATAAGCGATGTCGAAAGTCATTGAATTGGCGATATCAGAAAAATTTGATATGGTTATCAAACTATTAGCACCCTTGTTAGAATTCGTATTCGGACGTGTATCTTTTCCAAATTTATTCTTAAAAAATTTTGACGGATTTGATTTGTACCAGAAATCATCCTGTGTACCTTCGCCTATTATTTCGTCTCCAAAAATATCCGTGAATTTCTGTCCAATATCCTGGATGCCATCTGCTTCTTCAACATAGACTCCTTTTATTGTCCCTGCATTGATTGAATTAGAAGCGAGATTATCGTTAATAACATTTTCATCAATATGCCAGATCACAATTCCGCTGCCAGGCAGCGCCCAGTCATATTCATCTGCATCAGTCACAACGCCGCTTATTGCGCTTACGTCAAAGCTGTTAAAATTACTTGAATCTGCTTTGAAAGTTTTCTGAGAAGTAATACCATTTGAAATGTAAGTAACGGTTTCCCCATCTTTATAAACATCGCGGTTCCTGTTCTCAACTAAAAAATATTCTTTAGAACTGATCGGCACTTTTAAGATAACTGTGTCAGGAAGTGAAGCTGCAAGGTCAGCGACTAATTTTATATTTTTATAATTCCCCGGAGTGATTGTAACTGGTTTTGCCCAGCCCATATAAATTTTTTCCCACGCAGATGGCTGCGGCGGGAACAAACCACCGTAAGCAAAAAAAGACTGACCATCCATCAGACCGAAACGCCCGATAGCACTTTCGCCTGTTTTGGTATTGAAAAGATCGGGCATACCTAAATAACTGCCTATGTTAGCCGTCATCAGACCGTTAATTGTTAACTGAAGGAATGAAGTAGTCAACCCGTTTGAAACCTCCCTGTTTTCTGTCTCCGGCATTACGATAGTGTTTGCAATTTTAAAAGTATTATTCTGAACCGGGAAACCATCAAACGAATTTCCGTATATCTTTTTAAATAAATTCTCTCCAAGATAAAGCGAAGGAATATTATGCTCATTACCGAGCGTACCCGGCAGAGTAATATCTCTTCCGGCGCCGGCGTGAAAAATTGTAAACACATTATATTTTGAAAAATCAAATCCAGGATTTGTTGAATCAACTAAATGCCAGACCTCTTTTACAAAATTTGCCAGCAATGTAAAATCATTTGAGTTACTTGGAGGAGAATAATTCCTCATTGTTTTTGAAACAGTCACTACCTTCGGTAAAACTGTGTATTGAATTACGATTTTGCCTTTCGAAACTTTCTGAAAATAATTTTTAGCAAACAGAAGGTGAGATTCAAAATAGAATTTATCGTGCGGCAGCGGATCCAAAATATTATTCCCGTAGTCTTTTGAATAAATTGATCCGAACTTGCCGTTCCCGAAAGTTGTACCGTCCCTGTCTGCCTGGAATTCTGCCATCACCGCAAGTATTTTTAAAGTATCAGCCTGGGCAGATGTTGAAACTCGTTTTACAGGCGAAGATGGAAGATATACTTTACTAATAAAATTTTGGGCAGATGAACTGCCCAAAAATAAAAGTAGAGGAAGAACAACAAGAAAATATTTCATAAGGATTTAAATTCCTCTTGGTAAGCCTCGTGTTTGACCAACAATACCGCCCCATCCAATCGAAACGCTGAATCTTAAAGTATCGGACAATGGGTGATTAGCGCCGCCTTTGAAGATTGATGTAGTAATG
This sequence comes from Bacteroidota bacterium, assembly GCA_021815365.1. Classification (GTDB taxonomy): domain Bacteria; phylum Bacteroidota; class Ignavibacteria; order Ignavibacteriales; family Ignavibacteriaceae; genus JAKAGZ01. The sequence continues at coordinate 20,708 of JAKAGZ010000042.1, read as the reverse complement.
TAGCTGAAGTCGAATCCGTAAATATCATACCTGATGCCTGCACCGAAGGTCACAAATTTTCTGTTGCCGTACGAAGGGTCTTCATAGAAAAATCCTGTTCTTAAAGCAAACAGGAAGTCTCCAGGAGTTCCATACCAATATTCAAGACCCATCGAGTAATCCATCGACCTGAAAAACGGCTTAGCACCCCAGGAAGTAAAAATAGCCTGATACCATTCATCAGACTTGGAAACTGATGTTGTATCGTTGTTACTGATAACTGTCTGTGTAGTCTTCTTGATCAAAACTTTGCTGATATCGAAAGTGTACATCAGAGAATTATATTCATCATTCATCAGTTGATAAGCAAAGCCTATCCTTAAATTTGTAGGAATAGGGTCAGCTTGTGCTCTGTCTATATAATAAATTTTTGGTCCGAGATTACTTAAGTTGGCACCGACGCTGAATTTATTGCCAATATCTCCTATCAGAGGAATTTCAAAAGATGAGGGTCTCCACATAGTTGCAACATCAAAGCTGACTGAAGTTGCAACTCCTTTTCCTTGTTCCTGTGCTGTAGGCTGATCAGAAAGCCGGCTGTGTATTAAACGGAAATTTAATCCCAATCCCCAGTCATTGCTGAGCTTTGTAGCATAGCCTACAGTAAGCGCAGCATCAAATGACCTGAAAGTTCCCAGCGGGTCAGGTGAATCGGCGCCTGTCCTGACGAATTCGCCAAAGTTCATATATGTTACGCTTGCAGTAACGCTGCCGTTCAGACTTTCAATATACTGCCTGTATGTCAGGTAATCATAAAAAAGATCAAGATTGAACTGCGGAAGCCAGTTACTGTGAGTTATACTAACTTCATTGCCTGTCAGGAAAGCAATCCCTGCAGGGTTCCAGAAAATTGCTGCTGAGTTATCGGCAAGACCGGCTCCGGATTCGCCTAAACCTCCTGCACGTGAATCCGGTGCAAGCAGCAGAAATGGAACAGCAGATTCACCGCCTTGTGCATAAACAGCTTTTTGCACTACCCCAATTACCATACCGATCAACATCAGCCTAAGAATTATTTTCATTTTATCCTTCCTCCACGAAATATATTGATATAAAATATTTTGAATTTCACTTATTTACAATTGATTTAAAAATCTACTACTCCTTAATAAAGTTTTTCTAAAATATCAGAAATAACACTTTTTGCTACCTCATAACAGCTAATTTACCAAGGACACTTTTACTATATGCACCATCGGCAGTTCTCACTATAATTTTATATAAGTAAACTCCGTTGGCAATTGGTGACCCGTCCTGGTCCCTGCCGTCCCAGTCAACTTTCACAAATTTATCATTAACATTAGACCGTTCAATTTCTCTTATCAGTCTTCCAGCTACAGTGTAGACTTTTATTGTAAGGTCAAGCAGTTTATTCAGGTTCTGTTGAAATGTAAATGTTGTATTCGATGAAAATGGATTCGGGTAATTATAAACATCTCTTATAACTAAATCACTATCGGAAACTACACTGAAGTTTGTTTCGGAGCTTGAAAAATTATTGAAAACGTCCCACGCTTTTACAACAAGATTATATTCACCCGCCGCAAGATTGCTGAAGGGGTATTTTATTTCTCCTGACCTGCCATTTGAATTCAGATCGCTCGTAAAATAATTTGTAAAATCGATCGGGTTATTTTCCTGGCTGTTCAAAATACCTACAAGCTTATGACCAACACCTGTACCAGTAGTATTCAGACCAGTTTGATCAGACAGCTTAACAATCAGCGTAGAGTTAGGAGTTATCAAAAAAGAATTACGATACGATGTGTTGTCAAAAAATATTTGAATATCCGGGCCCTTGTTGTCATTCACAGTCGCTGTGTCAGTACCACCGATAATCACTTTATTAGTGAAGCCCAAGCCGTCAGTATTATTCCCAAGGAAATAAATTATGACTTTACCGTTTTTATTTTCGTAAGAAATATCTTTTGGCACAACGAAATTGGTAGAAAATTTTCCGCCGCTGATTGAAATTCTGCCTCTGAAAATTACCCCGCCCTGTACCACCATAGGATAATTCCCAATTGAAGGAAGAAGCACAGTCCTTTGTGAATCGAATATGGTAAGCACACCTTCGCCGTTAAAGTCACTCCAGGTTGAGTTATCAGGCTTGGTAACTGTGCCGAAAATTTTTGTATCACTCAATGCTTTAATTTGAACGTCAGGTGAAGAAGATGTGATGGTCTGTCCATTAATCGAATCAAGCTTTGCTGTATATTCAGGAATTGCGAGCCTCAATGTCGGGTCGCCTAATATATGATACTTCTGATCATTGGTACCATTATAAATCTGCTTAGTAAGAAACATTGCCTTCCCGATCGGGATACTTAAGTTAAGAGTATCTCTTTTCGATTTGAGCAAGTCTGAAAAAAATTGGAACATCAATGCTTGATTAAGCGAAGAATAAACCAACCTTGCTGCAGTAAACGAAGCGATACATCCGGAATTTTTTAAAAGCAGCAATTCCTCTGCAGAACTTTGCGCATCTGTTTTGTCATAATATCCGAAATCACACGTTGCTGCAGTCAAAAAGAAAAATCTGTTATTATGTAATTGTGGAATAGTAACAGCCTGATCAAACACATCTTCCTGCGCCCATTGGCTTGGACTCCCGTGCCCGACATAATTTAAAATCAAAGTGCCCTGGTTTATTGCATCAACAATAGCTGTATTAACCGTAGGCATTCTTCTTCCCGCCGCTGTTATTTCAACAGGATATGCTGCCATATAAATTTTCTTTATGTCGAAAGATGCAGGTATTATATTGTTTGCGAGATTTTCTGAAGGAGCCGTATGTTCAGGCCCTTCGTATATATTATTACCTGTATAACCGTCGTCAGCAACTAAAGTGATAAGATTGCGCCACGAACCCTGGTCGCTGCTTGTTTCATACTGAATTATTTTATCAACAGCATCATTAGCTTCCTGCGCATTTTCAACTGTAATTCTTCCGGAAGCCAGATCAACAAAAGAATCATTCCCGCTTACTTCAACAAAATAATCATCAGTCGTATATGAAGGAATTTCATATAAAGATTCCTCTGTCTCATAAGGCGGAATAAAATTATTATTAAAGCCTTCAACGTTTTTATAATCGTAAGTACCTTTGCCGAAGAACAGAACATATTCAGGTTTAGTCTGCCAGTTATCATAAGCATATTTGATAAAATCTCTGACGGCTGTAACATCTGTCAACCCGCCGGAGAATTCGTTGAAGATCTGGCTTATATCAACAACTATGGTTGACATTTTTACTTTTGATTTTGTTTCCCTATAAGTTTTAAGTTTATCAGCAGCCTGTAAAAAATCTTTATAAGTGATAATTATAAATTTTGCTCCATCTGAAATTCCGTGCAGGTTAGAATTACTAATCGAAACGGGATTAACTGGTGTTTTAAAATTATCGCTTCCAACAGCAATGTATTTCGAAACCTTACCCGCTGCTTCATCAGCCTGGAAAGAAAAATTTCCACCGCTTAACAGAATAGGGTTTGAAATGATTTTAACATTTGCATAATCAGTAACATCAAAAACTTTTATATTCGTTGAACTAAAGCCGGCAAGATCATATTCTATCGTAGCCGTTGTGTCTTTTGAATAGAATAAAAGATTATCCGACACAGCATTTAAATCCCTGTCGTAATAGATTTCAAAATAATCGAGATAGCTTTTCGAACTTGATGAACCGGGGGTTACTGTAAATTTCAGAACACTTCTGTTATCAGGGAGCGCCCCATTAAAAGATGGCGTAAAAATATATGAAAGACCAAAAGTATAAGGAATTGAGCCATATCCATTAACTGACTGTGATAATATTGTTGCTGAATTTTCCGTAACCTGTAAACCTAAATTTTCTGACGAAGCATTAATAAACCTGATCCTGTAATTTATCGGTGATGATGATAACCTGCCGTCTAATTTAGTCATGTAAGTTATACTTTGTGTTGACGAATTAAAAGCATCGCCAACGTACTCTCTGCCGGTAGGTGCAACTTTCTGCTTATCTGTTTCAAGGCTTGCAAATGCTTTTGAGGATGTCTGTACATATCTGCTGGAAGAGTTCAGGCTGACTTTATTTTGAATTCTCTTTCCGTTAGCTCCGCCAACAGTGATCCAGTAATAATTCTGGTTAGAATACGGATGAAAATATCTCTTGAAAGATTTTGTCGACTGATCGTAATCCCAGAAATTATTTCCACGTCCATAAAAAAGTATATAATCATTATCGTCAAACCTGCCGTCACTTTCGCCGACTACCATAATAGCATTTTCCTGAAGATCGGACGGTCTTGGAGCATTAATGTTTTCAGGAAGAACTTTACCTCCGTTATTATAAATTTTAATTGTCCTTGGATCTAAAGTATTAACGTCAAACCCGAATGAACTTAACATTGATTTAGTAATCTTATAAATCCCCTCTTCCGTTGTTTCAAACCTTACCCATTTACCGGTAGAAAGTACACTGTTGAAAGTTCCTTTTTTCAGTGCAGTATTGTTAACAGTCCAATGTTTCGCAGCATCAAAGTTAAGAATAGCTTCGTCGAGAAGATTACTGGCAGGAACATTCGAAAAAGACTGCGATGATGAAAAATTAATTTTGAAAATTATTTTGGTATACAGCAGAATTTTATTCTGCGAAGCATAAAATTTTACCGGTGAAATTATTATCTGCTGTGTTCTGAGATTTCTTGTCAATCCATATTTACCAAAAGTAACAAGGTCTTCACTGACAGCCTGTTCATTATATTTATCATTAATTTCGTAAATAAAGTTATCTACCCCCTTATAATTAACAGGTGTTGGTTTAGGAATTATTTTCCCGTTTACTTGCTTAAAAGCTGAGCTTAAAACCTGTATTGTATTTCCAAACTCAGAAGGAACACCAATATTGATAAGTCTGACAGGAATTGCCGGCGTTCCCCATTCATTTGAATTCTGAACATACCCGTTAACAAGACCAGCGTTTAAATAACTTTCACCGTTTATCGTAATGAATGACGAGTCTGAATAATCTGGCGTGTATTCTATAAGAAGGGAAGTTCTGTCAGATGAAATTACTTTAATATCGCTCTGAGAATAAAGCGTAATTGAAAATATGAAGACTAAAATTACAGAGATTTTGCTTTTCATTTAACTCAAATTATTGTTCAGTTGAAATTGTTACAGGAATAATCTCACAACAAATTATTTTGTCTGCTCTGCAACAAATCTTTTCTTGTAGCAAAAATCTCTGGCTTTTACTCCTAAATGATGTTGTGAAATTTAATCAGATATTTACTAAATAGTCAAGTTTTTTATTAAATTTTTAATAATTCTATTTTACTGATAATATCATCCGCAGAAGGATAACTGAAATAAGAGGCGTCTTCTTCTAAGAGAATTCTTTTATTTGTATCAATAAGAACCAATTTTCTTTTATTCATACCTAAAAGATTCAATGCGCCGAATCTCCTGCTTATCGTTTTATTTTTATCAGATAATAATTGAAAATCAACATTTATTTCTTCACAAAACACTTTGTGCGAGTATGTATTATCAACATTTATACCAATTACTCTTATTCCTTTACTTTGAAACTTTGATTGATAAAACTGATAATTTTTTAACTGCTGCGAACAAACAGCGGTTCTGTCTTTAGGATAAAAAACAAGAAGGACTTTTTTATCCAGATTATGGTACAAATCAAAAATATTTTCGTGCTGATCTTTAAGCTGGAAATTTTCAACAAACTGACCAACCATTATAAGCCCAGCTCATTTCGGTTAGCTTTCATTGCATCAATACAAAACTGGATATGTTCTTCCAAAGTGATGCCCAGCTCCTTTGCTCCATCAATAATGTCTTCTCTGCTTACAGACTTCGCAAATGCCTTATCCTTTAATTTTTTCTTTACTGAATTCACTTCTACTTCTTCTACAGTTTTATTCGGGCGTACATAACTAACAGCAGTGATAAAGCCGGCTAATTCATCACATGCAAAAAGAACTTTTTTCAGTTGTGTATTTCTTGGCTCACCGGAATAATTTGCATGAGATAAAATCGCCTTTCTGAATTCTTCATTAAACCCTTTTTCTTTTAAAATCTCTGAGCCTTTAAATGGATGTTCCTCAGCAGTGGGAAACATCTCATAATCAAAATCATGTAAAAGAGCTACGTTGCCCCAGTACTGCTCATCTTCATTAAATTTCCTGGCATAAGCTCTGACACAGGTTTCAACAGCAAAAGCATGTTTCAGCAGATTTTCATTCTTCGTATATTCTTTAAGTAATGATAAACAATAGTCTCTGTCTCTTGTGTGATCTTCCATTTTGTTGCCTCAATTGTTTATAAAGTTCAAGTGTAAGTTTAAGTTAAAGAATAAAAATAAAATTCTTAAAGCTGAACTTACACTTGATCTTACGCTTAAACTTTTTTATTAAAACTCGGACAAAGATTACCGAGTACACATTCAAAACATTTCGGACGATTGGCAATACATATCCTTCTCCCGTGAGTCGCAAGATAATGAGAAGAATTTATCCAATCATCTACCGGCAATAATTCTTTCAATTTAAATTCAATTTTCACGGGGTCTTTTTCTTTGATAAAGCCAAGCAGATTTGATAATCTTATAACGTGAGTATCTACAGCTATTGCAGGGATTCCAAATCCATTCCCTGCAACAACGGACGCAGTCTTTCTTCCTACTCCCGATAACTTATTCAGAGCCTCAAAATCAGCGGGCACTTTCCCGCCGAAATCTCTGACTAATTTCTCACAACAATTTTTAATGCTCTTTGCTTTGTTACGGTAAAATCCCGTTGAATAAATGTCCTTCTCAAGCTCCTGGCTGGATACTTTCAAAAAATCTTCAGGCTTTTTATATTTTTTATACAGCTCTTTCGCAACTATATTAACTCTTTCATCTGTACATTGAGCAGAAAGAATTGTAGAGATCAACAGTTGAAAAGGATTTTTAAAATTCAATGCAGACCTGACCCCGGGATATTCTTTTTTAAGCCGATCAAATATTTTTTTAGCGTGTACACGCTCAGGTTTTATTGTCATCTTTCCAAAATCTTTTTTCTTTTATAAGAAGTCTCTCGACAGGTTTATTATTTATTATATGACTTTGAATAATTTCTTCGACATCCTCAAGCTTAACGCCTCCGTACCAAATTTGTTCCGGGTAAACCAGTACCGTAGCTCCAAACTCACAGGCGTCGAGACAACCTGAAGAATTTGCTCTCACTTTTGGATTTAACCCGAGTTCTTTCAATCTTTTTTTGAACAAGGCTCTTATCTCGATGCTGCCTTTATCCTGGCAGCAGCCTTTCGGGTGTCCTTTGGGGCGTTTATTTTCGCACACAAAAATATGCTTTTCGAATCTTTTCATCTTGCTGACAGGAACTTATAAATATTAATTTCTAAAATACAAACAAATAATAAAATCCAATACATTAGCCATATCAAAGATATTTTGAAGTTTAACAATTGCTCTTTAATTTTGTGAGCAAAGAATAATGCCTCGTGGTGTAATTGGCAACACGTCTGACTCTGGATCAGAAGAGTCCAGGTTCGAACCCTGGCGAGGCAACTAGCAGATGGAATATGTTATAGTGTATATGGAATATGGATGACGCGGGAAATGATTTATAAATCACCCTTCTTTCATCAACTATTATAAATAGGCGCGTTCGTCTAGTGGCTTAGGACGCCGCCCTCTCAAGGCGGAGACCACGGGTTCGAATCCCGTACGCGCTACTCTTATATTACAAACATGAAATTAAAATTTTCTTTCTTATTTATTTTTCTATTTACAGCTTATCTACTACCACAGCAGTATATATTCCAAAGCTCTATCGGGAATTTCAGGAGTGCCTCTGCTTTTTATATAACATCAGCAGGATTTTTTTACGTAACCGACAAAAACTCCGATGAAGTCTTTAAGCTCGATACACTTGGCAACAGGCTGAAGGATACAGGAGGATACGGATGGACTGAATCAACTTTCGATCATCCTTCTGATGTTTTTGCCACACCGCTGAATGTTTATGTATCTGATAAAAATAACCACAGGATAGAAAGGTTTGATAAAAATTTAAATTTCATTTCACAACTGTTCACAAGAAATAATGATAATCCCTCTGAACGATTTGGTTTCCCTTTAAGCTGTGCTACTTCAAACCTGGGCGATATGTACATCTTAGATTCTGAAAATAAAAGGGTAATAAAATTTAACTCATTCGGACAGTTCGTACAAAATTTCGGTGGTTTTGACGCCGGCGCGTTTGCATTAATAAATCCTAAAAAGCTTGCAATCTCACCCTCGAACGATGTTTATGTGCTTGATGACTACAGGCTTGTTATTTTTGACCAGTACGGAAACGGAGTAAGAATAATAAACCTCGATAAAAATTTTATTAACCTGAATATTGTTGGCGATAAGCTGACATTAAATTCAAAACAAGATATTTATTCCGCCGATTTTAAAAAGCCTGAAATAGAATTAACAAAACTAAATTTAATCGGCAGCATTAATGACCTCATAGTAAGCAGCCTGATATTCGGGAATGATTTATACGTTTTGCTTAAAAATGAAATTTTGATATTCCGTAAAAATTAATTTTATGACCAGCACATCTGCAATTAATTTCAGATACTTCGTTATCAGCAGAAAGAGTGTGAGAATTATAATATTCTTATCGCTCTTTCTCTGGTGTCTCGGATTTAGTGTTAACTCACTTATACCTGAAAACAAAGCGATTATTTTTTATCCACTGCTCAAACAAATTTATTCCACAGTCTGCCACCAGGTTGAATATAAAAGCTTCCAGGCTAACGGGATAATTTTTCTTGTTTGTGCAAGATGCAGCGGAATTTATTTCGGAGCGTTACTTGTTTCCGTTTTATTTTTAATCTACCCGAAGAAAATTTCATTTAAAATAGATTACCTGTTTATTGCTGCAGCTCCAATGCTGATTGATGTGATTTTTTATTCAGCAGGAATTTATGCCTATTCAAAAACCATTGCTTTTATAACAGGTTTGATTTTCGGTTCAGTGGTGATCTTTTTTATTTTAATTTCGATTGAAGATCATTTATTAAAAGGATATATAAAAGCTTAATGACTACGCATAAATATTTACCTTCTTTTGTCTGCGGATTCAGTGCGGCTGTAATTTCAACAATACCGGGTATCAGAAGTATTGCCTGCTGCTTCGTTGTACCGGCAGCAGCCTGGTTCTCGCTTGTGCTCGATCATAAAATAAATAAAGCGGAGCCGCCTGTCAGCGTTCAGAATGCTCTCTTCTTCGGATTGCTGACCGGTTTATTTGCAGCGATCTTTTCAACCGGGCTGGATATTCTTATGACGTTTATAATGCACTCAAATGATTTTGTAAGGAGTCTTCCGCAGACTGAGATAATTGCCCGGCAATGGAACCTCGGTGATATCTGGAACCAGACTCAATCGTTACTCAGAAAAATGTCGGCTGATATTAAGGCAAACGGTTTTTCATTAACATATTCAGCAGCAATTTTGTTTAGTAATTTAATTATAGATATTGTGTTCGGCATTATAGGCGGACTGCTGGGCATGCTGATACAGAACAGAAAAACAATTCAATAAGATGATTACAGCAATAATTTTTTCGGCACACATAATTTTTGCACTTGTTATCTTTACTAAAAAGTGGCAGGAAGAAAATCTGAACTCAGCTTTTATTAATCTCGCACTGATTGGAGTTTTATTTGCTGTCGGCTGGTCGATCTCAGGAATTATAGCAAAGATAATAATGAAGCCGGAAGGGTTGGGCATTTTTTACGACAGGGATACTTTTTCTTTAACGATACTTTCTGTTGCAGAGTTCTTTTTCTACCGGTTTTATTACAGGGAAGATACTACTTCAGCCGATAAGGAAATACAATAACGGCAACCTGCACTGTCTGTTTCTGCAGAGGATTGAGTGGCTCAAATCTCCACTGCCTGAGTGAATGGATTGCAGCATTCTCCAAACGTGTGTCAGCTTTGATAAGCGGGAAAATATTCCCTACTGTTCCGTCCGGAAGTATTGTAAATCTTAATCTTATATCTATTTCCTTATTTACACCTTCAGGATATTCAGGTAAAGAAAAGCTGTAAATTTTTCTTTGCCCGAGTCCGCCCCAATCAATATCATACCCGAAACTGCCGCTGCCATTTCCTTTATTACCCTGACCCTCCCTGCTTCCATTGGAATTAGCTTTAGCATTGCTTACACTATTACTTGCACTTGTCGTCTTTTTGTTTTCTTTTTCAGCTTTAACGATGTCCTCGTCAGATGTCCGCTCGGTACTAGTAGATTTTGTATTGTCGACAGATTCAGTTTTATTTTCTAAGTTATTATTGTTTTGCTGATTCGATAACTCCTGGACCTGGTTTATCTGCGTACCGGCATTGCCGGAAGAACCGGGCAGACCCGAAGTGCCAAATGAAAGCTCGATATATTCTTCAGGTTTGTAATCCATCGTGAAATTTAAGAAGAGCAATGCGGTCACAAGTACAATGTGAAATAAAATCGAAACAGATACAGAAAAATTCTTTACATATTTAAGACTAAATTTCATCTTGATTCATCATTCATTGATTACTCATCAGAAAATTTTCAGCTTCCCTCATCGTTTTAAAATTTTTAACCTTCACTCTGTACCATGTACCTTTGCCGGGAATTACTGCCTTCTCAACATAAGCATCATAACCTTTCGATTTGAATTTTGCTGCCTGCTGGTCGGCGATTGACTTTGTATGCCAGGAAGAGACCTGTACAGTGTAATTACCTCCTGCTGTGGAAATATTTTCGTGCAATTTAGTTGTATCTGCCGGCGGAGGAAGTTTATCAAATGAAAAAGCAGATGCATCTGTAGTACCGTTATTTACTTTTTGCTTTTCTTTAGTCAGAGCCTCAGCTTTTGTGTTTTCTTTTTGCTGCTGAATTTTATTTACTCTGCCGCCAGTTTTTTCAACTTCGTTTTTCTTCTGCCCGATCTTTTTTATTTCCTGTGATTTAATTTCGTCTAATGCTTTCGGGCTGATACTTCCATCAAAAATCTTTGTTCCTGCACCCTCACTTTGTATTCCTGACTGTTCTATATTATAGGGATATGTGACAGGGATTGAATAATCCCTTTCAATAATATTCGGATGAATTATGGTTGACTGTGTTACTTCCTCAGCCGGCTTCTTCTTTGAAAAATCAAATGTTTTATTCAGATAAAAATATAAGGCAACTGCTACGGCAATTATTACAAACACAGCAATTAAAAAAACAGGTGAGGTCCCTTCCCTGGAATAATAAGATTTGTTTTCGAGCCTCTTTGTAATTACACTACTTCTTATGTATGGCTTTTCTATTGAATCGGAAGAAAGCTGCTCAGGTACTTTTTCATTCCCAGCCTTGCTATCAGCTTCAGGCGTTTCTTCTATTGCCGTTGATGTTGTATCAATCTCATCATCGGAAATCTGCTGACGCAAATCCTTAATTTCATCCGGTTGCTTTTCTTGTTCTGTAATTAATGTCTGATCAGCTTCGTTATGCAGCACTTCATCTTGAATATTTTCCTCATTGATCTGTGTGTCTGGCTCAAACTTTTGGAATGAAGCTGTTTCCGGTTTACCAAGGGTGTCCAGTTCATTTTCGCCTGGTATCATTTCAGTTTTATCATCATCAAAGTAGGAGGAAAAAGACCGAACGCGTTCAAATTTATTTTCAGTTTCGATGTCATCCCACAGGCTGATATCCTCAGTAACGCTTTGCTGAACACCGGGAATTTCTGCTGACACTGTTTGCTCTTCCTGCGATGGCTGGTTTTCCTCTTCCGATAATTTTTCTTCATTCCCGATTTCTGGTTCAGCCTGATGTGGTTCTTCATCAACAACTGTCACTCCGAAATTCCAGTTTATATTTTGTCCCCCGGTTTCTTCATCAGTAATAAACTGTTCTTCCCTATCGGTATCAAGGATAGATTCTTCTTCAATTTCTTTAGAAAGGTCGTCTCCAAAATCCCACGAAATTTCTTTCGCAGGCAGCTCTTCATATCCTGTTTCAGCGTTTTGAGATTGTGCAGCAGATTCTTTGTCGGCGATATTTTTAGAAGGCTTTTCACTCCATTTAAACTCAAGCTGATGTGATTTAGCAAAACCCGTATTTATAATTAATACTTCATTCCCTTTCGTATATTCTTTTACAAGTTCAGCATCACTCAGAAGCTTATCTACTTTAGCTTCTACAAGTTTTCTTAACTCCATACCGGTAAGGGGGATGAAAAAATCCGTCGTGCTGACATCTTTCAGAGGAATTACTGGTTTACCGAGGCTTAAGCTAAAATGGGAATCGAGAGGATTATAATTTTCAAGCTGAAGAACAGGAACATTAAAAATAATTTCCTCTTCAGCATCTTTGCCGTGTATATCGGAACTCGGGTTAATCGCTGCGCTGCTAACCGGATAATAGACCATCAGATTAATAAGAGCGGATTCATTTTCAGCAGGCTTGGCCGGAATATTACTTCTCACCTTACCTTTTCTGAATTGAAAATGTCCCAGTCCCTTCAAAAGTATAGCCTCGCCCGGCTTCAGAAGTTCGGAAGATTTTTCCAGAAAAATCTCAAAGAATACTTTTGCTTCCGAATCCGGAACACCTGCTCTTTTGGCTGTCTTTCTGATTACTTCTGCTTTAGTCATTTTATCCGGCTAATTTATTTACCATTTGTAAGTAAATCCAGCAACAAAGTCAATTTGTTCCTGATCGTATCTGAACCACTTAAAATAATTTATCCTGTTCTTAAAATTAGATAACTCTGCTGTCAATGAAAAATTCTTTATTAAGCTGTAAGTAAATTTAATTCCTAAATTAAAATAAGGGGCAATTTTCAGAGTATCAGTATTATTAATATCGGAAAAAGTCACTGAGCTAAAATACATTTTCGGTTCGACATATAATCCAAAGTCAAACCGGTAACCGTAAGACATTGTGGCTTTTAGCTTTGGTGAATATGGAAGAACGTTTCCTGCAAAATCTTTTGTGTCGTTATATTCGGCAGTTCCGTAAAAAACTCCATGCGGTCCCTGATGAAAAAGAAGATTGACAAAGGCTGAATAATTTTTTGCACTTGTTAAGCTGATATCAAATCTTCCCTTCTGCAATGAATTAGTAAAATAAGGAAAGTCATCAGCTCTGAAATATTTGACGCCGGCATCAATTTCAAAATACTTGTAATACTCATATTTTAAAACAGCATCAAAAGCAGATTTCTTTCTTACAAAAGCATTTGCATTTATAAAATTTTGAGGATTAAAATATCTGTTCTGACGTAAAAATTCTCCCGCGCTAAAAAACTCGGCAGAAGGATTATACTCAGCAAAAACGGAAACAAAATCATTCAGCTTAAATGCTGCTGAAGCATAAGGTTCCAAAAAATTCCGGCTGCCGGAATTTGAATAGCTCAGACCAGCGGCAAGTTTAAAAAATGTCTGAAGATTAAACTCTGCATAAGGACGCACCGAAAAGAAATTAAAAGTGATATTATTAGTAATGAATTGTTTTGTGTAATTAATATTGCCGGCTAACTTCAGATAAGAAAAATTTGCGCTCAAAAATCCCTTAAGCAGTAAAAGGTGCTCTTTAAAATTTTCAGTACTTAGAGAAGAATATTTATCAGCAGCGTTAAGTTCAAAGTTGAACTGTCTGCTTACAAGATTATTAACGCTTGCGGAAAAATTTCCCTGGTAAAAATTTCTTGGTTGTGCAGGATTGTCAGAAGCGAAAAAACGATACCACGTCAATCCATAGTCACCGTGTAATTTAAATTGTGTGCCGTGCAGTGATGTATTATTTGGCATAAAAAAAGCAAGATTCAAACCGCCGTTCAGATTAGACCATCCGCTGTTATCTACATAAGCTCTGTGATTTTCTCCGCTAATTTCTGCATCTAACAAAACATTACTGCTGAAAGGCTGAGTAAAAGAAAACCTGCCTGCCGGTGAGGTATATAATCCACTTACAACTTTTAACCTTGAGTTGTAGACTTTCTGAGAATCAGTTAAGCTTGTCTGCTGAGTTATCGGGTTTGAAAAATCTTTTACAGGAAGATCTTCAGGAGAATAAACCGGTCTTATAAATTCTTCTGAAATTGTAGAGATAAATCCCGGCTCAAGTTTATTTGCTTTCTGAAGTGATATTACATCCTTTCCTGTAATTACAAAGTCCGGCAGTTCAACATTTGGATTTTGTTTTTCATTTCCCTGTCCTAAGATCAAAACCTGTGAAAAGACGAATACTAATAAAATCAAAAACTTTTTCATCTCAGTTTCCTTAATTTAGTTTCAGCTTCTTTGCCAAATTCATCACGCCGGTGCTTTGAAATAACCGTTCTGTACATTTCTCTCGCCTGTTTATTATCATTTAATTTAACATAGCAGTCACCCAGTCTCAGAAATGCCCTTGTAAGCCATTCATCGTAAGCAGAAAAAATAGTCCTTACTCTGACATAAGCACTGATCGCATCGGTAATTTTATCCTGAGCAAAAAGAGTTTCGCCTAAGTAGAATTGTGCCTTGGCGCCAAGATCATCTGTCCGATTGGAGGCTAAGCCCTGGAAATATTGTGTAGCATTATCATACCTTTTTGCAGCGAGTTCGATCAGACCAAGCTCGAACTTTGCTTTCTGTGCAAAGATTGTTTCCCTGTAACTTTGCACTACTTCGTCATAAGCTGCGTAGGCATTACTGACATCACCTTTATTTGAAAGAGTCACACCTTTCAGATACATAATTTCCGGCAGGCGAGAAGACTGCGAAAGCTTGTCAATAGCTTTGTTCAATATACTTAATGCATCATCATATCTTTTAAGATTATTATAGATATTTGCCATTTCAATAACTGCTGCCGCTGCTGATTCACTTTTCGGGAATGATTCGAATACTCTTTTAAAATTAAATATCGCTTCATCATATTGATTTAAATTCTGTGCACTCTTTCCTATCCAGTAATAAGCTTCAGAAATTAGTTTGCTCGAAGGGAATTTTGTAATAAAATCCTTATAGCTCGATTCAGCTTTATCATACTCATTCATACCGTAATAAATTTCCGCCTTCTTGAAATAAATCTGATCAGCAAAACTTAAGCCGGGGTTTTCGTCAACGAACTGATCAATAAATGAAATCGCTTTTTCGGGATGATTCTCTGCAATGTAGCTGTATTGAATTCCATTAATTGCATCATAAACGTGAGGCGAGGTCGGGTAATCAATCATAACCTGCTGATAGTTTGCAATCGCCGAATCGTATTCAGTAAGATTGAAATAAGAATCTCCTATCGAATAATAGATTATCGGGCCCAAAGAGGTGTGCGGATATACTTCGAGAACATTCTTGTAATTTTCAATTGCACGGTTGAAATTATTCTGCTGAAAATAAATCCATCCGACTATGTACAGAGATTTATCCGCATACTGCGAAGAAGGGGATTTTCTCTGCAGATTCCTGAATTCGTTGATTGCCTCCTGAGTGCTTCCTGATTTATATAATGTTTGTGCGTACTGATAATAAGTATAGGGATCATTCAGTGAAGATTTGTCAAAATGGAAAAGCTCTTTGTAGGTTTTGCTTGCTAAAGAAAAATTTTTTGCACCGTAATAGCTGTCAGCAAGCCTTAGCCGCGCATCAACAGTTTTAGAATTACCGGGATAATTTTTTATAAAATCCGAAAACTTTAAGGCAGCATTTTCATAATCACCAAGATTGTAATAACAGTAGGCTTTACCGTAAAGCGCTAAACCTGAAACATCTTTGCTCTCAGAATTGACCCCGATTTTATCGGGGGAAGAGGAAACCAGGTTATATTTTTTTAATGCTTCAGAATATTGCCCAAGGCTGAAATAACATTCTGCAAGAAAAAAATTAGTTTTATCGCTCTCAAAATTTTTATCCTCAGTACTCAGCTTTTGAAGATAAGAAATCCCCCCGTTAAAATTTTTTGAATAATATGAAGCTGCACCAAGACCAAGCAGTGCTCTCTTCCGAAGATCATCAGGAATATCCGCGAGCTGTGTCGCCGATGTAAAATCTTTAATTGATTCCGAGTAATTTTTCTGCTCTAATTTAATTTCACCTAGCAGGGTGTATGCTTTTGCTTTTATTGATTGATCGGGTGCTGAGAGTGAAGTCTGTAAAAATTTTTCAGCAAGGTCGAATTTTTTATCGTTAAAATAAACAGCACCAAGCTGATACTGGACACCATATCCAAGATCGCTGTCCGGATATTTTAATAAAAACTCTTTATAAATATTGAAAGCCTGAGCTGTCTGCCCTGCATATCTTTTTGCTTCTGCTTTCCAGAAAAAAGATTTTACAGCGATACTATCAGCATCATCACTCAATGACAAAGCATTGAAAACGTTATAGGCATCGTTATATTTTTTCTGCTGAAAATAACTCCAGGCTAAACCGTATTTAACTTCCTGCAAAACGCTGCTTGAAGGGAAATCTTTAATAATGATCTTGTATGTTTTTTCAGCTTCGGGATAATCTTTAACGCGGTAATATGAATTTGCCAATAAGTAAAGACTTTCAGCATACTGATCTTTAGACAAAGTGGAAACTAAAGGATTGTTCAGTTCAACAATGGAGGATTGATAATCTTTCAGCTTAAAATAAGCTATCCCGATTCTGACCTGGGCAGCAGGAGCTAATTTACTATCGCTGTGATAAGAAAGAAGCTGGTCATAATATTTGACTGCATTTTTATAATCTTTTTTCTTCTCATACACAGTGGCTAAAGTGTAAATGGAGTAATCAACAAACCTGTTATTTCTCGGACTGTCAATTGCCTGCTTTAAAAACGTAACTGCTTCGTCAAGGCGATTATCTTTCGAGTAAGATTCGCCAATCCAATAAAGTGCAGAGCCGTCGTATTCACTTTCGGGGTAATCATCAAGCAGTAAGGTCAGATAATACCTGCATTGCGAGTACGAGGCTTCGTTGTAATAAATAACCCCAAGTTTGTACAAAGCTTTATCCCTGAACGATGACCATTTAAAATTATTCACAAGATATTCGAAGCCATCTGTTGCGGCGTACGGTTCATTTAAATTTAAGAGCGCATTTGCAGAATAATATTTTGCTGTTGCATATTGTTCATCTGTAATTTTATGCTGCTGAAAAAATTCCTCGAACAGCCTGCTGGCTTTCACATAATCGGCGGAGTGATACGCATCCATTGCTGAAGAATATATTTGAGAGACATTTTGTGCTTTCAGAAAACACGAAAAGAAAAAAAATAATACCAATATATTCACGTTAATTTTTTTATTCATTTAATTCCCGTATGACGCAAGGCAGTTATACATTGCTATTTTATTTAGTGATGTTACGCAAACAATAACGGAGCAAGAGATGACATCTTTTATAAAAGAATAGATATTTATTATTTCGGAAGTAATGCTGTTTTTATCGGTACATTTTTTAAAAGCAAAAAATGTCATCTCTCTATCTGCGTAAGTTCAATTATTTAGTTAAAAAGCTGAAAATTTTGAATCCAATATAGGTTTTTGCAATTTATAAAATCAAGGTAATGAACATTATGCAGGTATTTACTTAAAGACAAATATTAGATATTTTATACAGACCATTCTAAGGGAGGGCTGTAAAAGATCGTTTTTAAAAATCCTTTTTAACGTGTTGAATAAATAATTATTCAGAATAAAACCGAGGGCAAAATGAGAAAGATTTTTCTTACAACAATTTTTCTGCTGATAGTATTTGCTTCACGGGGGTTATCACAGGGTGTTCTGTTTGGAGTAACTGCAGGCACTACAACGGTTGCCGGACCCAGCGCTTACATGGGCCCAATTTCTTCAGGAGGTGCAGGATTTACGGGCAGCAATTTCCATATCGGCGGTATAATGAAAATTTTTGTACCGGTGTATCCGTTAACGCCGGTCGTTTCTTTTAATTATCATAAGCTGAAAGGAAATTCAAACGGAACTGAAACATCTCAAAATATTTATTCAATCGGACTAAGTGCACAGTTTACTTTATCGAAGCAAATTGTCAGTCCATATTTATCTGTAGACGGAAGTTATAATTATTTTGGTAAATTTGAATTCACTTCTTCAGGGTCGGCTTCTTCTAATTCAACATATACAGCCAGTAATTCACCAAGCAGCCCGAATACTCTTTCTTCAAAAGCAAGGTTTGGCGGAGGATTAGGGGTTGGTGCTGACTTTAATATTATTCCACATGCCGATCTCGATCTGAGCATTCGATACCAAATTATGAATTTACTTGGTGCCAAAACTTCAGAAGAATCTATTTCATTTTTTACTGTTAATATGGCTGTTCTTTTTTAAGCAAGCTGTAAGGAAAGTAAAGCAAGTGCGGAAGACGGGACTTGAACCCGTACGCCAGTTAAGGCACTACCCCCTCAAAGTAGCGTGTATACCAATTTCACCACTTCCGCAAAATTTATTGTGAAAAAATACTTGTGTTAAGTAATAAAATCAACTTTTACTCTTTCGTAATAAGATTTTTCAATTGTTGATAAATAAAAATCTACACAAAGAAGTTAATGCCTGTCCTTCATTCTTCCAAAGAATATAATCCTGCGCAGTTCCTCACGGAAGCGCTTTTCAAAAACAAGCAATTTAGATATTTGATCGTATGTAAGTATGTCGCTGAGAGAATTGATAAAATTTGTTTTTTCTCTTGCTATAGCCTCGCCGTACCCGAGATAATCGTTGATCATTTTTTTCAATGCGGTAGAATTTTTGTCACCTTTGTCCTTGATGTAGTCTGAAATTTTATCCAATTGTTCGTCAGCTTTTTTTGAAAGCTCTCTTAATCTGTTTTGATATTCAGATCTCCTTGCAAAAAATCTTAAAGTAGTTTCTTCATTCATTTGAAGAGCATCAATTAATTTAATTTTCTCAAGCTCGTCAATCTTGCCTCTTGCTTCTTTCTGCATCGGATGACGAAATTCCTGTCCGTAGTTAGAAAAAACAAACGTGATAACAAATAAAATGCCCAGCAGTGTTTTCATTTAATTGCCTCTAAAAAAATTTTTTATTTTTAAGTTTTTCATAAACCATTGCAGCTTCATTTCTATCAATAGATTGGATAATTGTATTATAGTCCAGCTTATCATATAATGAAGCAGTTGAAAAATCTTCCCTGTCAGAATTTAATTCATTGTAGATCATACCATCAAGCAAAGAATCATATTTTGTCTCTACATCAGGAGGAAGGTTTGTCAGCAAAGCCTGGCTGCTGTTTGTTGTTAAGTAATCTGTGATCTCTGAAGCCGAAAGATCATTTGCCGTATTACTACTATTTACGATCTTGCCGTCCGGCATTAAATAAAATATAATGATCACAGTCAAAAGTGCAGATGCAAAAGCGAGCCTGGGGTAATACTTCTTCCTCTTACCGCTTTCAAGTTTTACACGGAACCGGGGGAGAATATTAATAAAATAATTTTCATCCACTGACAGATCTTTTGTGCTGCTCAGTTCCTCAAGAAATTTCCTGCAGCCTTCAATTTCTTTCTTTAACGAAGGTGAGGAATTAACCTGCTGTTCAAAATCCTGCAGTTCAGACCGGTTCATCTGCCCTTCAAAATATCTTATTATTTTTTCATTCATTTTCATTTACCAGCTTCAATATTTTTTTCATTGCCTGAAAATAATTAGATTTTAATCCACCTACACTTTTGCCGGTCACTTCAGCAATTTCTTCATAGCTCATCTGCTCATAATTTTTCATAATAAAAACTTCTTTCTGTTTCGGCGGAATTTTCTGCAAAATTTTTTCAATCTTAGCGAGCTTTTCTTTAGCTTCAATATCGTTAATTATCTCTTCATCCTGTCTCGCCTTAATTTCCGGCTGATCTTCAAAAGAAAAAATCTGTTTGACCTTTCTTTTATTTATGAAATTTATACTTCTCGTTGAAGTGATACGGTAAATCCATGTATAAAGAGACGACTGAAATTTAAAGTCTTTCAATTTATTATACATCACTAAAAGAACTTCCTGGACAACTTCATCAGCATCGAGATGATTGCCGGTCATCCTCCTTGCATGCCAGTAAATCTTATGCTGATACTTCAACACAATTTTATTGAATGCACTTTCGTCACCGTTAGTAAAACTTTTTACCAGGTCAAAATCAACATTAGTATCAGACATTATACCGTATTCTGTGGTTATTGGACATTTATGGCTTTCAAAAGGTTTAAGCTCGCTCTTTTGTTTCAAGGCAGATTGAAAATCCTTCCGATGTTGGAATAGCCGGATGCCTGCTCACAATACTCAGCCGGTTGCTGCTTTAAACCCTGTTAAAATATTTAATGTCAAAACTTCAAATGTAAAAATCACAAACCAAAAGGAGAAAGTAAAATGAAATCTAACACAGTCCCTGTAATACTTACAATTCTATTAGCCGTTATTTTTACTGCTAATATTTCTGCACAGCCTCCGAAAGGTGAGATTAACAAAAAGCCGCACCATAAAATGATGAGGGAAAGAATTTTTGATAAGCTCAACCTTACTGATGCTCAAAAGAAACAAATAGGAAATTTAAAAGCAGATTTTGAAAAGAAAATGATCGACCTGAAAGCAAACTTGCAGAAAGATATGGTTGATCTGAAAGCTTTGC
>JAKAGZ010000091.1 GCA_021815365.1 Bacteroidota bacterium | reverse complement strand
CTGCAAATAACATTGCTTTTTATCAGCTTGCAGGAATACAAACTAACGAAGTGCGGAATGATATTGTTATAAATGAAATTATGTACGCACCTAATTCGCCGCAGCCTGAATGGATAGAAATTTATAATAACAGCATCAAAGAGATAAACCTTAAAGGGTATAAAGTTGCAGATGATTCAGATACTCTCACAGTAATTAAAAATTCATTCCTGCTTCTTCCGAATAAATTTTTTGTCATTGCATCTGACAGCACACTTGGAAAATTTTTCGACATCACATCGGCTGCAGCTTACGGCAGCCTGCCAACGTTAAATAATACTGGTGATAAAATCCTACTGCTTGATTCGCTGAACAGAGTGATTGATTCGCTTGAATATTCTTCATCGTGGGGCGGCAGCTCAGGGAAATCACTGGAAAGAATTTCAGCCGGTCAACTCTCAACCGATCCTGCAAACTGGGCAACCTCAAAAGATATTTTATCTGCGACACCCGGCAGAATTAATTCTGTCTCGCAAAAAGATTATGACCTCCAGGTAAAAGATATCCGCCTTTCTCCCGTTAATCCATTGATTGGTGATGATGTAAGTTTATCAGCACTGGTAAAAAATATTGGAAAGAATCCTCTCACATTCGAGCTCTTTCTTTTTGAAGATACAAACAATGATTCAATCCCTGACTTGCAACTGGAACTTCTGCAAGGAAATACCCTTGCCATAAACGATTCAGGGTTCTTTAATTTTAATCACAAAATTAAAAATATTTCCGGCAGCCATACTCTGTTCATAAAAGCCATTTCTGTGCTCGATCAGGATACAACAAACAATACAGCAGCCATTATTGTTACTCCCGGTTATAAAAAACAAAGCCTGGTAATAAACGAAGTAATGTACAACCCTGCTGAGAATGAGCCGGAGTGGATCGAATTGTTTAATAACTCTTCTGTGAATATTAATTTGAAAAACTGGAGTATGACAGATATTATTCCTTCCAATAAAAATTCTTTGCTGACGGGAAGTAATCTCTTTATTCAACCCGGAGAATATTTAATCGTTACACCGGATTCATCATTCCTGATATTTCATCCTTCCATAAAATCAAATGTACTGATTTCAAAATTCGGCGCATTAAATAATTCCTTCGATGGAATAACGCTGAACGATCTGAAGAATAATGTTATTGACAGCCTGGTATATTCTTCAACGTGGGGCAGAAGAAAAGGATTTTCTCTCGAAAGAATTTCTCCATCACTGGATTCAAACGATCCGGCAAACTGGGGAACATCAAAAGACTATTCCGGTTCTACTGCAGCAAAGATCAACTCCATCTCACAAAAAGATTTTGATCTGAAGGTATGCGATATAATTTTTAATCCTGCTGCCCCTCTGCACGGCGATGACGTTACAATTTCTGCTTCAATTAAAAACACAGGAAAAAACAGCACATCTTTTTCTGTCTACCTGTTTGAAGACACGAATAATGATTCACTGCCGGAATTTAAATTGGACAGCCTTGCAGATAAATCCCTTTTACCTGCTGATTCTTCCGCATTCGTCTTTAATTATAAAATCCCGGGCATTTCAAATTCTCATACATACATTGTTAAAGCCATTAACGATTCTGACCAGGACAGCACAAATAATTTTATGATCAAAACCATATCTGCCGGTTATCATAAAGACGATATTGTCATAAACGAAATAATGTACGATCCGGAAAAAGATCAGCCTGAATGGATTGAGCTTTATAACAATTCACAAAAAGAAATTAACCTGAAAAACTGGACGCTGACAAATTTATCTCCCGGTCAGCAAAAATTTTTATTCGATAATACTAACCATAAAATAGATGCAGGGAATTTTCTAGTGCTTGCATCTGATTCATCATTTTTAAACTATTACCCGCAGGCAGGCTCCAGGTCTTTAATTATAAATTTCGGAACGCTGAATAATTCAGGTGATGGTATTGCTATTTATGATTTCGCAGGAACATTAATTGATAGTCTATATTATTCATCCGGCTGGGGCGGGCGTAAAGGCTTTTCGCTTGAAAGAATTTCTTATTCAAAAAGTTCCAACGACAGCTCCAACTGGAGAACTTCTCTAACTAAAAGCACGCCTGCTGCACTTAATTCTGTATTGAATATTCTTCCTTACAAAAAAAATTCTGTTGTTATAAATGAAATAATGTTCAACCCGTCTCCGCAGAACAGCGAATTCCTGGAATTTTATAATATGACCGACTCTTCAATTAATATCGGTGGATGGAAGATTGCCGATCAAAGCGGCAGCGAAATTGAACTTTCCCCTGTCGTCAGATCATTTGAGCAGGGTTCATATTTTGTCCTGGCTGCAGATTCATCAATCCTTAAAAATTATAATCTAATTGATGACTCGAAAATTAATATTGCAAATATTTCATCACTCGGGCTTTCAAACAATCAGGACCTGATAATACTGAAAGACGCTGCGGGCAGCACAATTGATTCAATACAATATTTTGAAAGCTGGCATAATAAAAATTTTCTGATAACACAGAATAAATCCCTCGAAAGAATCAATCCGTCCCTCGGTGGAAATTACGCAAATAACTGGAGTACTTCGACAGATGCAAAAGGCGCCACTCCCGGTTTACAAAACAGCATTTACACAAAATCGGTGCACAGCAATTCTTCAATAACTGTATCTCCAAATCCTTTCTCTCCCGATAACGACGGCTTTGAAGATTTCACTATAATTCATTATTCGTTAACACAAAAAATCTCACAGGTAAGAATTAAAATTTTCGACAGCAAAGGCAGGCTCGTCAGAACACTTGAAAATAATCTCGCAAGCGGCTCGGAAGGTTCAATTATTTTTGACGGGCTTGATGATAATAAAAACCGCCTGAGAATCGGGATCTACATTGCATTAGTCGAAGCTGTTAATGAGCAAACAGGTGTCACTGAAAATTTGAAAGCAGCTATAGTTGTTGCCAAAAAATTTTAGAATTAAACAAATAATACGCAGCTATTTTTTCGTTATGATAAAACTCCCACCTGTTAAATTCAGAAGATTTGATTTTTAAGCCCGTATTGCCGGGAAAATTTTTCGCATAAAATGAAAATATTTCCCGCCAATTTTTCTTTATCCTTTTTAATTAACAATAAAATTGTAAGTAATAAAAATTTTTGCTGGAACAATGCCGGCACATAATTTGTAAAATGCGCATCAGAAGAGCAGTAGCAGTTTGTTCTTATAATAACTTACTTCTAAAAAAATGATCCACGATACGATGATAGAATAAGAGATAATTATAAAAATGTTAAGTTAGTGTGAAGATCAGAATAAAAGGATCATTTTTGAGACCGTCCCGAATAGTCGGGGCGGTCTTTTTTTTGCACACCAGCCTTTCTTCCAAATTTTATTGCTTCTCTCCGGGAATACATTTAATTTTTTCATCACATTTGTCTCCTTGTGCCTGAATTCACTGATTCGTAAACTAAATCAAATAGTAAAATGAAAAATAGAATAATTTTCGGCGGATATATTCTTTTATTTTTTATACTTCAGATCTTTACCATACCGGCATTTTCTCAAATCAGACTGGAATACACACTCTCGATGAGTAAACCTTACACACATTACTTTGAAGTTAAAATGAAAGTAGAGGGACTCCAGTCAGAACCCGCTTTGCATCGAGGCGAGTTGACCACTTTGGCGAAAGACCATATAGATTTTATGATGCCGGTTTGGGCGCCCGGTTCTTACCTCGTCAGGGACTTCCCTAAAAATGTGGAGTTCTTCAGAGCTTATGATAAAACCGGGAAGGAACTGAAATTTGAAAAGACCAATAAATATACCTGGAGAGTCTACAGCAGCAGCTCTTCTGAAGTAACCATTTCATATAAAGTATATGCATTTGAAATTTCAGTGCGGACAAGTTTTCTTGATGAATCACACGGCTATCTGAACGGCTCAAGCATTTTTATGTACATAGATAAAATGAAAGATCTGCCCGCAACATTGAAAATTACTCCTTACAAAGACTGGACAAAAATAAACACTGAACTGGAGCCTGTGCCCGGAGAAAAATGGACATACCATTCGCCCAACTATGATATTCTCGCTGATTCACCGATCGAAATCGGAAACCAGAAAGTGTTTGATTTTAATGCTGCCGGTGTAACCCACAGCGTTGTAATGTATGGCTCTGGAAATTACGATGTGGACACGCTAAAAAAATATATGGGCAAGATCGTAGAAGCTGAAACAAAAGTGTTTGGCGAAAACCCCAATAAACATTATACTTTCTTTGTTCATAATCTGGATAACAAAGGCGGCGGACTTGAACATCTTAATTCAACTACACTCCAGGCAGACAGGTGGACATACAGCCCTAAAATGAACCTTCTCAGGTTCCTCGGGCTTGTCGCTCACGAATATTTCCATCTCTGGAATGTAAAGAGAATCCGTCCTCTTGTTCTCGGACCTTTCGATTATGAATCAGAAAATTATACAACGCTGCTCTGGGAAATGGAGGGCGTGACAACGTATTACTCAGGCTTAATTCTCCGCAGAGCAGGTATTATTTCCGCAGATGATTACCTGAGAAACACAGGCATCGGGATCAGCAGGGTTGAAAATCAGCCCGGCGGTAAAATACAATCAGCTGCTGAAGCCAGCTTTGACGCATGGATAAAAGAGTATAAACCCAACGAGAACAGCTACAACACAACTATTTCATATTACAGCAAAGGTTCAATTATCGGCATGCTGCTCGATCTTGAAATTATGAATGCTACAAACGGAAAGAAAAATTACGATGATGTATTAAAATATCTTTACAATGAATATTATAAAAAACTTAACCGCGGATTTACAGATGAAGAATATAAAAACGCAGTTGAAAAAACCGCGGGCGAAAATCTTGATAGTTTCTTCCGGAAATATGTTTACTCGGCTGAACCGGTTGATTATAATAAATTTTTAAACTACGCAGGATTGAAATTAATTGATGACCCGGACAGCAGCCTGTTTTATTTTGGCGCTAATACAAATGATGAAAATGGAAGGTTAATAGTTCAAAGTGTAGTTGAAGGAACAGCAGCTTACAAAGGCGGCTTGAATGTTAATGACGAAATCATAGCCGTTAATAATTTCAGGGTAAGTGAGAGAAGTCTTGATGATATTTTATCACACTTTTCGGAATCGACTACTTCATGGAAAGGTGAAAATATCAAGGTAACAATTTCAAGAGAGGGAATTTTACAGACTCTTGAATTTCCTTTGTTCAATACTATCCGGCATAATTACAAAATTGTCAGGATCGAAAACCCTACTGATAAACAGGAAATGATATATAAGAAGTGGCTGAGTATTGAATAAATAGCTGAAGAGCCGCAGAATATTTTCTTATAGCCAGCTTTGCACTGGTTATTTAAAGATTTTAAGTCTGCTAATTGGTAAACTTTTTGTAAAAATTTAATTTGATCCTTTTTCACAGCCAATTTAAGTTTCATTATGCAAACAAAATAACACTCAGGAGAATTTTATGCCGGCTTTGACAATAAAAAACATCCCTGACAAAGTTTACAAGAGATTAAAACAAAGGGCTGAAAGGCACAAAAGAAGTTTGAACAGCGAAATACTTCACTGTCTGGCGTCTTCTGTAGAGAGCGGCAAAGTAAACACGCAGGAATTAATTAAAAAAGCCCGTACAATAAGAGAAAGCATCCATTATATTATCAGCGATAAAAAAATAACAAGGCTGAAGCAAAATGGCAGGTTATGACTGTCTTTGGGTATTTTTAAGAATCAATAATTCAAAAGATTTATGCTGAAAAAAATCAAACAACTCGAAAAAGAAGCCCGCAAACTTGAACCTTCAACAAAAGAAAGAAAACTGGTCCGCGATAAAGTGATTGAGTACACGGAAGATTTTCTGAACAACATTTATCACATAAAAGCATTCGTCGTTTCTGAAGATAAAGGCAGAGGTATTTATGATTCACCTGTTTCTGAGAAACCTATAAAAATTTCAGAAGCTCTGAGCTTAGTTAAAAAAAATGTTGACACACCGAATTTAAATCCCGCTTCCGCCGGACATTTGGGTTACATACCCGGCGGAGGAATATATATCTCCTCTCTCGCCG
>JAKAGZ010000090.1 GCA_021815365.1 Bacteroidota bacterium | reverse complement strand
AGGATTTTATTTTCGCCAAATTTGAATTGTACACTTTTTAAAGTGAAAGGAAAGTCTGAACGGTTAACTATTCCAGCCAGGATACTGATGCTTCCACTAGGGATTGAGGAATAATCAGCAGAGGTTGCTTCAATCCAGATCCCCGCTGCTGATCTGATAACGTCTAACAATTCTTTTTCTTTTAACGGGACCCAGTAATCATCTTTGATCTTTTCCATTTCAGAATATGCCTGGAGAAGAACAGGAATTATTTCAAAAGGTTTCTCAGGATTAAATTCCTCGTTTGCTTTTTTCAACAGTTTGCTTACTTTCTCTCCTCCGTCAATTCTTGACCACGAATCATTTATACCATCAAAAAAATCAGACTTCGCCGGATCGCCGCCGAGAAATTCAAAATAATTTATATCTTCGCCTCTCCTGCCAGAAGAACCGAATCCCTGGCTTTTATGCATGCTTCTGCTTTCTGCGGCAATTTCTGTATAAGATTTTCCAAGCAGTGGATTGTAGCTGCCGAGATCAACGTGTAATAATTTTGAAACGTCTTCGTTCCTGCGCTTAATTATCGGGAGCCATGCGTTCCATAAAATTCTTTTTGCCTGCCATGGTTTTACAAATTTTAACTGCTCAGGAAAAACAGTCGGGTCGTTTGAAATTTTAAAAGCTTCTTCAGCAAGGATCGCAGAAGCAGTGTGGTTGCCGTGACCGCCTTCGCCTGTATCGGGGAAACGAAGAACAATTACATCAGGTCTGAATTTCCTGATGACCCACACAACATCAGAAAGTATTTTTTGCTCTCCCCAGATGTTCAGAGTTTCACCCGGATTTTTAGAATAACCGAAGTCTATTGCCCTCGAAAAAAATTGTTCTGCTCCGTCGATCTTCCTTGCTGCAAGCAATTCCTGTGTTCGAATAACACTCAGCTCTTCAGACTGTTCGCTGCCGATTAAATTTTGCCCGCCGTCACCGCGGGTGAGAGATAAATAGCCTGTTCTCAAAAGTCTGCCTGATGAACAATAAGCTAAAAATGCTGTGTTCTCATCATCAGGGTGTGCCGCAATATACAGGACGCTTCCGAGGACGTTCAGTTTGTCGAGGGCTAATTTTATTTCAGCAGCGTTTTTTACTCTTGCCGGCTGGGGGAATATTTGAAGCAACAAAAATGGGAATAGGATTATTGTGCATAAAGTTGAGTAAATATTTCTGCTCTTATTCATAACGGTCTGTCTTTTTTATGAAATTTTAAAGTTTCAGGCTTACTGGGATACAAAGATAAAATATAAAGTTCAATAAATATTATGATTTCTTTATATTTAATTATCAGTAAAGTTTAAATAAAGTAATTGAATCATTTGTCAGTTTAATATATCATAATTTACGTGAATAGAAAAAGCCGTTTATCAAGAATTCAGGGAGGAGATGGTTTGGATTTGCAAAGAAGAGGGTTATGAGCTTAAGGTCAAATATGATTAAATTTGTTTTTAGAATGTTAATTTAGCATTGATATGGTGTTTAGAGATAAGTTATCTTAAATTTTCCCCGTTAGGGGATAAATATAACAGCCGGAAGCATCGCTTCCGGATATAAATAAGTCTCCAAAAACATTTACTCTGAAAGAGTTAAATAAAAAAAGGAGAAAGTTTTGGCACAATCATTAGCAAATGTGGTGGTTCATATTGTCTTTTCAACAAAGAACCGCTATCCGTTTCTAAGCGATGACGAGGTAAGAAGAGAAATGCATGCATACCTGGGAGGTACCTGCAATCAGATGGATTGCCCGGTTATTATTGTGGGTGGAACAGCTGACCATGTTCACATTCTTTGCAAACTTTCGCGTAACATTGCTATTGCAAAGATGATAGGGGAAATTAAACGAGAATCTTCAAAATGGGTAAAGACTAAGAGCAATATGTTAACAAAGTTCTCTTGGCAGAACGGGTACGGAATATTTTCGGTGGGTAAGTCAGAAGTCGAAAAAGTGAAACCCTACATTTTTAATCAAAAGGAGCACCATCGCAAGAGGAGTTTTCAGGATGAATACAGACTATTTATGAAAAAATATGAAATTAAATATGACGAAAAGTATGTGTGGGATTAATATTATGTCACTCTTTCAGAGTTAGGTGCGACTGACATTTATAATGAACGGGGCGTTGCCCCGTCCTGTTTTTATATAACCCCTATTGGGGTAAGATAAGCTGATAGATAAAGTTTGGAAAGAAGTTGTCTGAAATATTTTTTATTTGTAATATAATTTTATGGTTAAGATAAACAATTTTGAAATAGGGGGCGATAAACCTTTTGTTCTGATAGCCGGTCCTTGTGTAGTTGAAAATGAAAAAATGATACTGCACACAGCAGAAGAAATAAAAAAGATTACTGACGGATTGGGCATCCCTTTTATTTTTAAATCAAGCTATAAAAAGGCGAACCGTACGAGCGGAAAATCTTTTACTGGCATCGGTGATAATGAAGCTCTGGAAATTTTAGGTAAGGTGAAAGAAAAATTTCACATTCCTGTTCTGACAGATGTTCACACCTCAGAAGAAGTTGATAACGCATCAAAGGTTGCTGATGTGCTTCAGATTCCGGCATTTCTTTGCAGGCAGACCGAATTACTTTTGGCAGCCGGCAGAACCGGCAAAATAATTAATATTAAGAAAGGTCAGTTCCTCGCACCGGAAGATATGAAACATGCTGCAGATAAAGTTTTGTCAACAGGGAATAAAAATATTTTGCTGACTGAGCGCGGTACAACTTTCGGCTATCACAACCTTGTTGTAGATATGAGGTCGTTCATAATAATGCGCGGGCTTGGTTTTCCTGTTGTGATGGATGCAACCCATTCAGTGCAGCTCCCCGGGAAAGGGGACGAGAGCGGCGGGCAGCCAAAGTTTATCAAGCCGCTTGCAAGGGCTGCTGCAGCAGTAGGAATAGACGCCCTGTTTCTCGAAGTTCACCCGAATCCCAAAGAAGCTTTGAGCGATGCAGAAAGCCAGCTACCGCTGAGTGAATTAGAAAGTCTTCTGGAAGAAGTAAAAGCAATAGACAGGTTTGTTAAAAAATATTAGTGTGATGGAAAAATTTCCAAGAGCGCTGAAAGAAAAAGAAAAGTATCTACTTTTTTCTGTTTTGCCGGAAAATAAGCCGGGCTATAAAAGATACCGTGAGAAAATTGAAAAGTTAGCTGTGATCGGACAGGGAAGATTTGATCGTGATAATATGATACTCGGCAAAGCTGACTGTAAACCTGACTTGAGTTTTCCTTCAACTCCTGTTTTCGCTTCGGGTACTGTGATCTGTAAAGAGACGGAGATTGATGTCAACATTCACGAAGAGGCAGAAGATGAAATCGAATTTGATATTTCAACCAATAATTCTTTTGAACCTGAATGCGGTTTTACTGAGATTTCAAAATGGAGCTACTCAGAATGGGTGCCCGGGTTAAATGCACCGAAGGATAATTCTCCGGTGAGAGAGATTGTAATCATACCGGTAAAATTTATTCTTGCAGTTGCACCTGTTCATAAAAAGATCTGGCTGCATAATTTTGTGACAGGCGTAAACCATCTTATACCAGTGAGCAATTTCTACAACCAGTTAATGATGGTTAAAGATATAAAAAATTCAAGAGTAGCGCTGCATCCGGAAATATTTTTCGAACATCTTAGCGAATATTCTGACCAGGATTTTATTTCAGCGCTGATAACTTATAATAAATATTTAAAGAGATTTGATATTGATCTGACTTATTTTCTGGCTCAAAAAAATGAAGCACCACAAAAAAGTATATTTAGTTTTCTGAAACGAGGTAAAAGTTGAAAACAGAAGAAATAATACGAACCGGCAGGGAAGTAATAAAAATTGAAGCCGATGCTGTAGCGGGACTGTGCGAAAGCATCAACGAAGAATTTGCAAAAGCTGTTGACCTGATCTATCATTCGAAAGGGAGAGTTGTTTTAAGCGGGATGGGAAAGTCCGGCCTGATTGCAAGAAAAATTGTAGCCACCTTAAATTCGACAGGCACTGCAGCAATTTATCTTCATCCGACTGATGCCCTGCACGGCGACCTCGGTATGGTGAGAAAAGATGATGTAGTAATTTTAATTTCGAAGAGCGGAGAAACCGAAGAAGTTCTGAATCTTTTGCCTATGCTAAAGAGACTGGGTGTGACGCTTGTTGCAATGACAGGTGAAAGAAGATCGAGGCTTGCAAGAGAATGCGATGTTTTTCTTAGTATAGAAGTAAAAAAAGAGGCTTGCCCGCACGATCTGGCTCCGACTGCCTCGACTACTGCAACACTTGTTCTCGGTGATGCGCTGTCTGTTACTTTGTTAAAGAAGAGAGGGTTTACTGCTGAAGATTTTGCTTTGCTTCATCCGGGCGGAAGTCTCGGCAAAAGATTGTCGCTTGAAATAAAAGAGATTATGACAAAAGGCGACAGGATACCGGTAGTAAAAGAAGACTACCCGATCAAAGATGTTATCCTTGAGATCACTTCAAAAAGATTGGGTGCAACCTGCGTTGTAGATTCGCAGGGAGTGCTGGCAGGCATTGTTACTGACGGCGATCTGAGAAGATTGTTAGAGAGAACGCTCGATATTAAAGACCTTAAAGCAAAAGATATAATGACAAAAAATCCAAAAGTTATGCGCCCGGATTATCTTGCTTCATTTGCGCTCCAGCAGATGGAAAATTATAAGATCACCTCGCTCGTAATAATTGATGAAGATAAACACCCGGTCGGCATTATTCATTTGCACGACCTGATTAATCTTGGGCTTGCTCAGCGATGAAATATTTCCTTTCCGTAATTTTTATCTTGTATATTGCCGGCTGCAACAGCGATAAAGTTAAACCTACTGTTGATCTTTCGTTAAAGGCTGGTGAATTACCAACACAGGAAAGCTGGAACTCAGAAATATTTTTCAGTGATTCGGGAAAGACTAAGGCAATTTTGTTTGCAGGTCATCTCAGGGTATATGAAAGATCACAGGAAACTCTTTTGGATAAGAATATTAAAGTAGAATTTTTTAACAGGAATCAGAAAATAGCTTCTACTGTAACTGCAAAAAGAGGAAGAGTAAACGACGCAACTAAAGACCTCTACGCGATTGACAGTGTGGTTGCTGTGAGTGACAGCGGTACGGTTGTAAAGACAGAGGAATTAATGTTCAGGAATAAAGACCAGAAAATCGTCAGTGATAAATTTGTAACTATTGTTTCTCCGAAGGAAACTATAAAAGGGTATGGCTTCGAATCAGATCAGGGCTTAAGGAACTACGTGATTTATAATATTACTTATGTGGCAAGAACTGACTCAACAAAATAGCTTATGCTGAAAATCTTTTTTAAAATAATTCTTTTAATTTTTGCTGCAGCCAGTTTTTTATCTGCACAGAACAATTACATCCAGGTAAAAGGTGATAGTCTCGTTGGTAAAACTATAAACGGGGAAATGATCCGTGAGGTGTTTGGTAACGTAGTGCTGACACAGAATAATGTTGTGATTACCTGCAACCAGGCAACCCAGTTCATCTCAAAAAATCAGGCTGAATTAATAGGAAATGTTGTGATAAAACAAGACAGTATAACTATTACTACCGCTAGGGGATTCTATTTCGGAGATGAAAAAAAATCAGTATCTGATACAGATGTAAAGCTTGAGGATGGTAAAGTTGTGCTGACAGCAAAACGCGGGGAATATTTCTTTGACGAACACAGAGCATTTTTCCAGGACAGTGTAGTGCTTAAAGATTCAGTTTCCACATTGACGGCTGACAGCCTGACTTATTTTAAGGATGAAAACAGGATCGTTGCTGTCAGCAATGTGAATATTGCTGATTCAGCAAGTATCATAACTGCCGACAGTCTCGAACACTTCCGTAAAACCAGGATTACTTTTGCTGATCACAATGTTAAAGTTGTAAACAAGACAAATAATTTAATTTTGTTTGGCGAACATCTTGAAGACTATCCCGAAAAACATTACACCCTTGTAAATAAAAAACCTATGCTTTTACAGATTGATACTTCGTATGTACACAGTGCAGATAGTCTTGCTTACAGTGATAGTCAGCAGGCTGACTCAACGATGAAGATAGATACCCTTGTGATCAGATCAAGAATAATGGAAGCGTACCGAGACACCTTAAATTATTTCAAGGCAACTGATTCAGTTAAGATTGTCAGGGGT
>JAKAGZ010000041.1 GCA_021815365.1 Bacteroidota bacterium | reverse complement strand
TAATAAGACAACAATAACCAGCGGCACTGGCAGGGTATATAACACACAAGGAAGCTCAAGAGGAAGTACTTATAATAACGGAAACAGAACCAGATCAGGCGAAAATGTTTACGGAAGAGGCGAGAACAGGAACAATATAAGAGAAAGATCGAGAAATAATAATGGCGGCAGATCAGGCGGAAGAGAATACAGGTCAGGCAACAGACAATCATATAACCCGCCCAGAGATTATAATCCGCCAAAGACCTATTCACCACCAAGCTACAATCCACCAAGAACATATTCTCCACCGAGAAGCACTTATAATCCGCCAAGATCATACTCGCCGCCGCAGCGGGGAGGAGGCAGCAATAGAGGTGATGGTAACAGGGGCGGTGGAAATTCTTCAGGAAGAGGAAGAGGGAGATGAAGAAATGAAAAAGATATTATTGAATACCGGTCTATTTATATTATTTACATTATCTTTAACCGGATGCTATACAATTATGATGGACTCACCTTCTGAAGTCACCGATAACAGTACTACTATAATTATTAATACGCCACCGCCGCCACTTGTTCCTGTTCCATATCTTCCTAATCCTGATCCTATATACATACCCGTAAAAAAATTACCAGATGTTCCTGATAATAACAGCCGTAAACCTGGTATAGGTTTTTCGAAAATCAGAAATAACGGAGGGCGGGCATCTGAAACTTCCAGATATTCAAATTTTATCGGAAGATCAAATTCAGGCAGATCAGGTTCTGAAAGTATCTCAAACAGCAGAAGTAGTGGAAGAAGTTCATCCGAGAGAGGAGGAAGATAAAGAAATGAAAAAATTATTTTTAAACTCAGCTTTCATAAGTATACTAACAGTCACACTGACCGGATGTTACACTGTAGTCTGGGATCCATCTCAAAACGGATTTCCTACAAAAGACAATACTAACTACGATTCAGGTTATTACCCCGTCATTGATTATGGAGGCTACTCTGGTTTCTATGATTCTCCATGGTGGTTTTATATTTCTCAACCCGGGACCAGCACAACCAACAATAATGCGGACCCTAATGGTACTGTTGCCAGAAACTCAGGAGGTGGCGGAAGAGGAAGTACAGTTCGTGATCCCTGGAATGGCATTATCTCAGGTATAGCAGGTAGAAACTCATCCACTCAGAGCAGCGGAAATGTAAATAAGAGCAGCACGGGTTCTACGTATTCTAATTCAAGAAGCGGAACAAGCGGGTCTAATGAAGGCTCTACTACTTCCAGGAACAGCAACGGATCAAGAAACAACGGTAACGGGAGGGGAAGATGAAAAGCTTTTGCGGTTCTTTCTCAAAGCTTATTATTTTTTTAATATTAATTTCTGTTACAAATTTAAAAGCCCAGAATGAAACTGATGCATTAAGACTTGCATTACCTGGTTTAGGTGTAAGCGCAAGAGCACTGGGAATGGGTAACAGCTATATCGGATTAAGCGATGATGCAACTGCAGCTTATTTTAATCCTGCAGGACTGGGTCTCTTAAAAAGAATAGAATTTTCCGGCGGTTTGGATTACGATAAGTATAATAACAATACCACTTTTTTTAATCAGGGTTCTATCGGTTCTAACAGCACAACAAGATTTAACAGAATAAGTCTTGCCCTTCCCTTCCCTACCTACCAGGGAAGCCTCGTGTTTGCTGTTTCATATTATACGACCAAAGATTTAACAGGGGCATTAAAATTCAACGGCTTCAATCCTGCAAATAATTCTATGATCCAGGATTTGCTTAGTTCAAACAGTCCGCAAGATTATAATATTCCTTACGACCTTTACTTAACTGATTCAGCTTATAACTCGCCTATAAATGGAAATCTAAATCAAAGCGGAAATATTCTTTCATCCGGCTCATTAAGGAACTGGGCTTTTACAGGAGCGATCGAGGCTTATAAAAATCTTTTTGTTGGGTTAAGCCTGAACGTCATTACTGGGAGCTACAATTCGAATAATGATTATTACGAAGATGATACACGCAAAATCTACCAGGGAAGAACTGACCCGGGCAACCCGGCAACGCAGGATTTCAGAACTTTCTATCTGAACAGAATACTTGATTGGAATATATCAGGCTGGGATGCAAAACTTGGAATATTGTATCAGCTCAGTAACAAAGCAAGATTCGGTGCAACGGTACAGTTCCCCAAATTTCATACAATCAAAGAAAACTATACAGTCAACGGAAGAAGTGATTTTGGTACTGGGCAGTCATACACATTAAACTCTTCTAATTATAGTTACGGAGTCCAGTACGATATTGTAACTCCTTTTCAATTAGCTGCGGGATTTTCAACCAGCCTGAAGGGTTTAATTTTAAGCGGGCAGGCTACTCTAATTGATTATTCACAAACAGAGTTCAGAAACGCTGATGGATTAAGCACCCAGTATATCGCAAGCATAAATAAAAATATTAAAAGTATTCTAACCTCTGTGGTAAATTTAAATGCGGGGCTTGAATACACAATCCCGGACCTGGGGCTGAGATTACGGGGTGGGTTTATCTATCAGCCATCAGCTTATAAAGGTGATCCATCTCAATTCAACAGAAAATATTTTACAGTCGGGATTGGTTTCCTTGCACAAGAGTCGGTGGGGATCGACATTGGCTACGCACACGGATGGTGGAAAGATTTCGGGGACAATTACGGATTCAATGTTTCAAGAACCTTCCAAACTATTACGACAGACAGGATAATGCTCGATATGACTTACAGATTTTGATCACTCCTCCATCACAATGCCTGCCCGCTTCGCAGCGAGGCGAGACCTAAGGCAATGTTGACTAAGATAGACGAGCGCTATATTTTTTATATAGCGCTTTTTTATTTCAGACAAGGAGGTTTTATTAAAGGCATCATCTGCAGGATTGAGAGCAAGGATTATTATGTAATTTCAAATGAAGACAAAAAGATCATCCGGTGCAGCATAAAAGGAAAATTCAAAAAAGATTTCCGGCTTAAGAAGGAAAAACTTTTTAAAACAGACATTGCAGTTGTCGGAGATTATGTTGAATACGATCTTATTGATGAACTGACCGGTGTTATACATACAATTGGACAAAGACAAAATTATCTCTCCAGAAAAGCTCCGAAAATAAAAGGCGCAAGTTACCGCGGTGAAAGATTAGAACAGGTTGTAGCAGCAAATATTGATAACCTTTTTATCATCGTCAGCGTTGCCCAGCCCCTTTTTAACAATAAAGTACTTGACCGTTTCCTGGTTATCGGCGAAAGTTCAGGATTAAAAACAATAATCGTGATTAATAAAACTGATCTTGATAAGGAAAACTTAATCGCTCGGTGGGCTGAACTTTATAAGAAAATAGGGTATCCTGTTATAATGAGCAGCATTATCTCCGGCGAAGGATTGGAAGAAATAAAAAATTTTTTCCTCAAAAAGAAAAATTTGCTCTGGGGGCAGTCCGGTGTAGGAAAGTCTTCTTTGCTGAATAAACTTTACCCCGACTTAAATCTTAATGTAGGTGATATCAGCGATTATACTGATAAAGGGAAACACACCACAGTTACCAGTGTGCTGATTGAAGCAGAACCAGATACTTTTATTATTGATACTCCGGGTGTAAGAGAAATAGACCCATACGGAATAAGGAAAGAGGACCTCAGCCACTACTTTTTAGAATTTTCAGATTTTGCAGAAAATTGTCGTTTCAACACCTGTACGCATTTTCACGAACCGGGCTGTGCCGTAATTGAAGCGGTCGAAAATGAAAAGATCACAGCCGAAAGATACAACAGCTACCTTAGAATACTTGAAACTATCGAAGAAGACATATTATTCTGAAAAATGAACCCGCCAAAATTGAAATCTTTTTTTAATAAATTTATATTTGACTCTCAATAATATTCGAAGTTAATGGAAGATTTTATTTCACGTTCAGTTAAAGCTTTTTCAAAATTCCTATCGGCAAAAGAAAGTATTTTAAAAAATTCAGGGCACACCAATCTGGTTATAAGCTATGCGCTTCAGGCAGAAAATTTCCAGTTAGATGGAAAAATTGACTCGCTGCTTAACAACTCAGAAAGATCATTTTATTTTGAACAGCCTGCATCTGGTTTCGTCATAATAGCGAATGATGAAATACTAAACATCACAGAGAATGGTGAAGGCAGGTTTGCAATAACCGATAAAAAAATAAAAGAGTGGAAAAACAAAGTTGTCGGCAACCTGGAAATAATCGGAGATAAAAGAATTCCTCTGTTCCTCGGTGCAATGAAATTTATGGTGGAACATCCCGATAATGAGTGGAAAGATTTTAATGATTCAACTTGGTTCATTCCTAAGACTATCATTCTGAGAATTAAAACAAGGACTTATTTTATTTTTAATTTTTTATATAGCGTGAAATCATCTTTACAAAAAGGAATCAATTCTGATAACCCGCTTGTAAACGCATTCCAGACAAGGCTTGAATATCTTTATAAAATAGAGACCCGCGGAAATCTTCCTGAGCTTCCGAAAATACTAAAATCAGAAGGCGGCACACCAAAGGACAAAAAGAAATGGAAACAGATGATCTCGGAAGCGCTTGAACAAATTGAGAAAGACCAGATCAAAAAAATTGTACTCGCAAGAAGAATTGAAATGTTATTATCCGAAGAGCCGGGCTTTGAAAAAGTAATCTCGCTATTCAGAAAGAACTACAGTGACTGCTTTTTATTTATTCTTCATTTTAATAAATCATATTTTTTTGGTGCAACGCCGGAAGTCCTTGCAAAGTTTTCAGACAGCAGGGTTGAGCTTGATGCTTTAGCGGGTTCAGCACCAAGAGGTAAAGATGAAAAAGAAGATAAAGAACTTGAGAGGCAATTATTATCGAGCGGGAAAGATATTGCAGAGCATAATTTCGTAATTGACCACATTAAAAATTCGCTTTCTTCTGCCTGTGACGAAATAACAGAAAAGGAAAAATTCCTGATCAGAAAATTACCGAACATTCAACATATTCTTTCGATAATCAGTGCAAAAGTAAAACCCGAAAATTCAGTTTTAAGTGTACTGAAGGAAATCTATCCGACACCTGCTGTCTGCGGTTCACCCCAGCTTGATGCACTTCATTTAATAAGGAGACTGGAAAATTTTAAAAGAGGACTTTATTCAGGAATAATCGGCTGGTTTAATTTTGAGAATGAGGGGGATTTTGTAATTGCGCTGAGATCTGCTCTATCTTATGGCAATAAATTAATTGCTTATGCGGGAAGCGGTATTGTAGAACATTCTGAATCCGAAGCCGAATTTGCCGAGACAGAATTGAAACTTAAACCGATTTTGTCTTTATTTAAAAATGAAAATTAAAATAAACAGGTCCATACTTTGGACAGAAAGTTTTGTAAATGAGTTAGTTTCAGCCGGAATAAAATATGTTTGCATTTCACCTGGTTCGCGCAACACCCCGCTTACTTTGGCATTTGCCCGCAATAAAAAAATTAGATCTTACATTTTGGTTGATGAACGAAGCTGTGCTTTTTTCGCACTTGGACTTGCAAAATCAAGCAACACCCCGGTTGTATTGGTTTGTACTTCGGGCACAGCTACTGCTGAATTCTACCCGGCAATTATTGAGGCTTATCAGCAAAGGGTCCCGCTTATTGTCTGCACTGCTGACAGACCACCGGAATTACAGGGAGTAGGTGCAAATCAAACAATTAATCAGAACAATCTTTATAAAAATCATATCTGCTGGTTTGTGGATGTAGGTCTGCCTCAGCCATCTTTAAAGGGGATAAGACATATCAAAGCGATTGCACAAAGAGGTGTGTTTGAAAGTTTTGTAAAATCAAAGGGGCCCGTTCACCTTAATTTCCCTTTCAGAAAACCTTTCGAGCCTGAATCTTACACTGATGAAATCAATAATGATCTGTTAGAGTTTTCAAAAAATTTTTCTTTTAAGCAGCAGTTCGCTCTTAATGGGAAAGACTCAAAAAATATTAAGAACCAAAAATGGTTTAGAGAAATTGCCGGCATGATAATAAAGAGCAAAAGGATATTAATTATCGCGGGACCTGAGAATTATAATTCCGCCTTCCCCGCCAATGTTATGAACCTTGCAAAGGAACTATGCTGTCCGATTATTGCAGACGGCTGTTCAAACATAA
Source organism: Bacteroidota bacterium (assembly GCA_021815365.1). GTDB lineage: Bacteria > Bacteroidota > Ignavibacteria > Ignavibacteriales > Ignavibacteriaceae > JAKAGZ01. The sequence goes on along the minus strand of JAKAGZ010000041.1, from coordinate 20,767 downwards.
GATTTGGCAGCCACGATAAAGACTATATAATTTCCAACTTCGATGCTTTCTTAAGATCAGAATCCTTCACCAGGAAATTAAAGCCCGATTTAATTTTACATTTCGGAAGAACGATAACTTCGAAAGCTCTCGATACATTCTTAGAGAATTGCAATACAGCAAGATATATGATCAATGATTCAGGAGACTGGTTTGACCCTTCAAATAAGGCGCTCGGGGCTTTCGATTGCAAACCATTTCTTTTTTGTGAAAAGATGACTGAGTTTCTTGAGAAAAAAAAATTAACGAAGAAATTTTTCCCTGGCAAAAGGGATGCTGAAAGCTGGTTAGATCGTTTTTTAAACGCAGATAAGATCTCTCAAAAAATCAAATCCAGTGTAATAGAGAAATCAAAACCCCTGAACGAAACAAGGATCATTTCCGAAATTCTAAAATTAATTCCAAGCGGCTCACAGATAATGTTATCGAACAGTTTGCCTGTGAGAGATTTCGACTCGTTTGCCCAATGCTCAGGAAAACAAATAACTGTTTTCAATAACCGCGGGGCGAGTGGAATAGACGGAATAATTTCGACTGCGCTTGGTATTAAAACAGGCTGCAACAAACCAACTGTTTTAATCACCGGTGATCTTGCTTTTTATTATGACATTAACGGATTGCTCGCAGCAAAAAAATATTCCCTCCCTTTAATTATTATTTTAGTAAACAACAACGGCGGGGGAATTTTCCACATCCTTCCCATCTCAAATTATGGGAAAGTTTTTAATGATTTTTTTACCACTCCTCATAATCTTGACTTCTCACACTTTGTCAGAGCCTTTGGCGGCAATTACAAAAAAGTTAAAAGCTGGAGCGGCTTCCGTACAGTATTTAAGAATTCCTTTAAGGGGAAAAATTTTTCAGTAATTGAAATACAAACAAAGGCAGCCCAGTCATTAAAGTTACGAAAAAAGTTCTGGAACGAAGTTTCTAAAAAGTTAAAATAGTTTTTTAAATCTTTTGCAGCTTTACAGCAGTTCCATAAGCAAGAATCTCCGTAACGCCCTGCATCACATCGTTCGCATCATATCTGAAGCTTATTATGCCATCGGCTCCAACTTCCTGAGCATGCTGAATCATAAGTTCGTAAGAATCTTTTCTCGTCTTTTCGCACAGCTCGGTGTAGAGAGTAATATTACCACCAACAATTGTTTGAAATGCTGCACCTATATTTCCCAGTATTGAACGTGAGCGGACAATTATTCCCCTTACTATTCCCAGGTTTTCTGTTATTTTATAACCTTCAATAGTTAATCCCGTGGTTATTAGTTTATGATCCATAAATACTCCTTGTTGTACAATTGAAAGATACTTTTAATATAGATTACTTTCTATTTGTTTTCATATTTTAAACAGAATGAAAATTAACTTTCGTGATATAGTACTAAATGTTGAAATCTTCTCCCGAAGGGATGGATTCTCACGAAAAAATAATTCGGGAAATCTTATACTTTTTCTTCATGGCTTCACCGGTTCATCGGAAGACTGGAAAAATATTGCCGGTAAAATTGATAAAAGATTTAGCCTGGCTGCCCTTGATCTTATCGGTCACGGCAAAAGCCAATCACCAGAAGATGAAAATTTTTATTCAGCCGGGTCAATTTCTGAACAAATAAAGCAAACAGCAGCAGAGTTGACAGATAAAAAAATTATTCTGGTTGGTTATTCAATGGGCGGTCGGGCTGCGTTGTCTTTTGCAAGTAAATACCATGAAAAAATTCATGCTCTTATTCTCGAAAGCACCTCGCCCGGAATCACGAGTGAAAATTTGAGGGCTGACAGGGTCAGGAGCGATGAAGAGCTTGCGAAATTCATTCTTAAAAATCCAATTGAAATTTTCGTTGACAGATGGATGAATATTGACCTGTTCAACTCACAGAAAAATCTGCCTCGCAAAATATTAAAATCAGAAAGAGAAAAAAAGTTAAGGAATAACCCTGTAGGTCTGGCAAATTCTTTAAAAGGTTTTGGTTCTGGGAAAATGCCGCCGCTCTTTGATAAATTAGAAAACATAAACATTAAGACGTTATTGATTTCAGGCGAACTGGATAAAAAATTCACTACAATAAATAATAACATGCTGAAATTTTTCCCTTTCGCAGAAAATCACATTATCAAAGGCGCCGGGCATAATACTCATCTCGAAAAACCGGATGACTTTACTACGGTTGTCAATAACTTTTTGAAAAAATTCTAAGTTTGCAGGGATTTCAATATTTTAGTAATTGAATTAAAAATTAACCCGGGTACTTAAATGAATTTTAATTGGAAAAAAGTTAAGGATTACGAAGATATTATTTATGAAAAGATGGAGGGGATCGCAAAAGTTACAATAAACAGACCAGAGGTAAGAAACGCTTTCCGCCCCGAAACTGTGATCGAAATGTATGATGCATTTTCAGATGCACGCGAAGATCAAACTATCGGAGTAATCTTATTGACAGGCAAAGGTCCTGCTGAAGATGGCAAATATTCTTTTTGTTCCGGAGGCGACCAGAGAATAAGAGGCGATAAAGGTTATGTAGGAAAAGACGGGGTGCCAAGGCTGAACGTTCTCGATCTTCAAAAACTGATCAGGAGTATTCCGAAGCCTGTCATTGCTTTAGTTGCCGGATATGCAATCGGCGGCGGGCACGTTCTGCAAGTTGTATGTGATCTTACAATAGCAGCAGATAATGCCGTCTTCGGTCAGACGGGGCCAAAAGTAGGAAGTTTTGATGGCGGCTTCGGCGCAAGTTATCTTGCAAGAATTATCGGACAAAAAAAAGCCAGGGAAATATGGTACCTGTGCAATCAATATGACGCAAAAGAAGCTGAAGCAATGGGTCTTGTAAATAAAGTTGTTCCTGTTGATCAACTTGAAAATGAAGGTGTGGAATGGGCTAAAAAAATTCTTCAGCACAGCCCGATGGCAATCAGACTTTTAAAATCAGCCTTCAATGCTGAGCTTGACGGACAGGCTGGCATACAGGAATTAGCAGGTAATGCGACATTGCTTTATTACATGAGTGAGGAAGCACAGGAAGGGAAAAAAGCTTATCTTGAAAAAAGAAAACCTGACTTCGGAAAATTTCCAAAGCTGCCTTAATCACTTACTTTTTGTTTTTTGCTATGAACGATAAAAAAACTCCGAATAAATTTCAAAGCTGGCTGCTTGCGAGCAGACCAAAAACTTTACTTGCCTCAGTTGTACCTGTCATAGTCGGCTCAGCATTGGCAGTCGCAGAAAACAAAACTGCACGGTCAGGGATTGGTGAGCACAGGTTTGTACCGCTTTATTCTTTTATTGCTCTCGCCTGTTCAGTATTAATTCAAACGGGAACAAATTTTGTGAATGATCTTTACGATTTTCTGAAAGGCGCTGACAATCAGAAACGGAAAGGACCGGAAAGAGTTCTCGCTTCGGGATGGATTTCAGTAAGAGAAATGAAAATTGCAAGCATTTTGGTTTTCCTTATTTCATTTCTGCTCGGGCTGTACCTTGTTTACAGCGGCGGTACAATAATTTTAATTATTGGGGTGCTTTCAATCATTGCAGGAATTGCATACACAGCAGGGCCTTTTCCCCTTGCCTATCACGGGCTTGGTGATATTTTTGTTTTCTTTTTCTTCGGATTTGCCGGAACGATGGGAACATATTATCTGCAGACTCATAATTTTTCGATAGTAAGTCTCTTAACTTCAATTCCTGTTGGAGCTTTGATCACCAACATCCTTGTTGTTAATAATTACAGAGATGTTGAAGAAGACCGTGCTGCAAATAAAAATACTCTCGCAGTCATTTTCGGGAGAACGTTTGCAAAATTTGAATATGTTTTCCTGATATTGATTTCCTTTATCATCCCGACAATTCTTTATTTTTATTTTGACTTCAGTTATTGGATATTCCTTCCCTATCTTTCTCTTCCTGTTGCAATAAATCTTATAAAGATGCTGTTCACACTCGATGGGCTGGGGCTTAACAAGGCACTGGAGCTTTCTGCAAAACTATCAGCTCTGTTCGGGCTTCTTTTCTCTCTCGGTCTGATCGCATGAACCAGATCAGCCTGACATATCTCCCGTATTCATTAAAACTCAAAAAAACATTCGAAACAGCTAAGACGAAAATCACAGAAAGAAAAGGTTTTATAATTACTCTTAAAGATACTGAAAAATACAGGGGCTTTGGCGATTCAGCACCGCTGCCTGAATTTGGCTCCGAATCCTTTGACGATGATAAAAATTTCTTACGGGGTCTGAAGCTGAATTTAAAAATAGACCTCAAAAATTTTGAAGAAAGCCTGCAGGAAAATCTAAGCCCGCTGAATAAATTACCTGCACTGCGGCATGGCTTCGAACAGGCATTCCTTAATTATGTCTGCTCAAAGACAAAAATATCTCTGAACGAACTGCTGAACCGTGAATCTTCCGCAAGTATAAATGTAAATGGCGTGATTGGATTTTCCTCTTTGGAAGAAACCGGCAGGCGTACATTGGAGCTGATCAAACAGGGATATAAAACAATAAAGGTAAAGCTTGGAAGAAAAAATTTTGAAGATGACTTAAGAGCGCTGGAGATTATCCGAAAAAATGCAGGAGACAAAATCAATATCAGGGCAGATGCAAACGGAATGTGGGATTATAATTCCGCAAAAAATAATATTAAAAAACTCGAAACATTTGAAATCGAATATTGCGAACAGCCTGTCAACAGTGCAATTAATTTTATCAGACTGAGAGCGCAGACATCAGTTCCGTTGGCAGCAGATGAATCAATCCGTTCTGTTAAGGATGCAGAAGATTTTATACTGAAAAAAGCTGCATCCGTTCTTATCTTAAAACCTATGATGCTAGGAGGAATTATCAGCACAATGAAAATAGCAGATCTTGCAAAAAAAAATAAAATAAAAGTCGTAATAACATCTTCATTTGAATCTGCTGTCGGCAGATCTTTTGCCATTCTTGCCGCTTCATTTTTGAAGGATGATAAAGCTCACGGGCTTGCAACGGCTGAACTTTTTGAAAAAGATATTGTTGACAATCCATATCCTGTCAGGAATGGAATAATCTCACTAAAATAGAAAATGAATTTCCTTGTTGATATCTGTAAAATAAATAAAGAAGGTAATCCGAATAATACTGCTGTAATTACAGAACGATGCACTCTTTCTTATTCCGAACTACAAAAGGAATCAGTTGAAGCTGCGGGAATTTTATTAAACTCCGGAGTTGTGAAAGACGATTACGTGCCTGTTCTGTGTGAAAATAATAAAGACTTTATAATTTTAGTTCTTGCACTCTGGCTGATAGACGCAGTACCGGTGCCGATAAATATAAAATTAACCCAAAAGGAGATTGAACAATTATTATTGATTTCGAAGTCGAAAAAAATATTTGTTCATGAAAACTTATGGAAATCCCCGCCTGACGGACGGGCAGGCATCCCTGTGGGGAAAGATAATTTCGCAGGCTTGCCGAAGATAATTTTCCCACTTGATAAAAATGATGAAAAGAATTTTTCGATCGCATCATCGAATGATATCAACAGAACCGCAGTAGTAATTTTCACATCTGGCTCAACAGCAGCACCAAAAGGAGTGATGTTATCTTTTAAAAATCTCATAAGAAGTGCCGAGATAGGAAATCAGATTTTAAATCAAACTTCAAAGGACAGGTGGCTTGCAAGTCTTCCGTTTTACCACATTGGCGGGTTTTCTATAATTACAAGAGCATTATTATACGGAGCCTCTTTAATAATCCCAACTTCTTCAGACACAAAGGATTTTGTGAAATGTATTGCAAAATTTAAACCTTCACTTGCATCATTTGTAAGCACGCAATTAAAAAGGCTGCTCGATAATAAAATTAAACCGAACCAAGAATTAAGGAATGTCCTGCTGGGCGGAGGCTTTGTAGATGACGAGTTAATCTCCTCGGCAGTTCAAAACGGATGGAAGATTATAAAAGTTTATGGTTCAAGCGAAACTTCTTCATTCGTTTCCGCTCTGGCTTTTAACGAAATAAAGATCAAAGGTAATTCAGTTGGAAAAGTTTTGTTTCCGAATAAAATAAAAATTGTTGATGAAAACAGAAAAACATTACCGGCTGGTGTTTCGGGAGAAATTGTTGTTATGAGTGATTCTGTAATGAAAGGTTATCTCAATAACGAAGAAGAAACTGTGAAAAGATTAGCTGACGGGCATTATTTTACCGGTGATATAGGAAGGCTCGATGATGATGGATATTTATTTATTGAAGCACGGAGATCAGATTTGATAATTACCGGCGGCGAAAATGTAAATCCCCTTGAAATTGAAAATGCAATCCTTCAGCATAAAAAAATCCGCGAGTGCTGTGTTGTAGGGTTGGAAAATAAAACGTGGGGACACATAGTTGCCGCAGCTGTAGTTCCAGCAGATACAAAGATGAATAAAACAGAGATTACAAAATTTCTGCAGGGAAAATTAGCCGGATATAAAATTCCAAAGAAATTTTTATTTGTTGATAAACTACCGGAAAATGCTCTCGGAAAAATTGAAAAGGAAAAAGTAAAAAATTTATTCAGAGAATAATCATGTTGAAATATATCTCATCAATCCTTCTTTAATTTTTGCAGTAAGAGGTTTTTTCTTCCAGGTAGTTTTGTCAATCAGCACATGAACGGTTCTTACTTCAGTGCAAAGCTCCCCTTTTTCATTTTTGCATTCGTACTGAAGCTCGAAAGATGAATTTTTCAGGCTCGTCACCTTCAACCCGATAGTAACTGTTTGCCCATAAGTAAATGGATTTCTGTACTTTGCTTCGCTGTGAATTATAGGAACAATGTAATCATCATTAGACCAGTAGTCTTCTTCAAGCTTAAAACTTTCTATCATTGCTTCGTAAGCAGCGTGGCATAACTCATAAACCTTGCCGTAAAATAAAATGCCGGCAGGGTCGCAGTCATAAAAATTTATTTTTTTCTGCATTGAAAACATTTTATCCTCAAAATTAATTACACTACAAATTCTTGTTGACCGAAATAGAGTATCTTTTTAAGTTGTAATGGATAAATAATTAAGTTAATAACAAAACATAACTAATCAGAGTAAAAGTTCAAAAACTTCCCTGTTATTCTGAACAGGTAAATCAGGAGGCATAATGAGAAAATATCTGATGGAGTTCATCGGAACGATGTTCCTCGTTCTGGCAGTAGGCTTCAGTGCCAACCCAATTGCAATCGGGGTAATGTTTATGGTGATGGTTTATATGGGTGGACATATTTCAGGCGGGCATTACAATCCTGCAGTTTCGCTTGCGGTCTGGATACGCGGCAGGCTTGAAACAAAGTATGTAGCTGGTTATATGTTCTCTCAGGTGCTTGGTGCTTTTACCGCTGCATTAATTTTTTATTTAGTCCAGGAAAGAACTTTTGCACCTGCTCCTGCTGTTGGGGTTGAAGTGTGGAAATCAATATTGCTTGAACTTCTTTTTACTTTTGCATTATGTTCTGTTGTGCTGGCTGTTGGAACAACAGACAAACTAAAAGGCAATTATATTTATGGTCTTGCTATCGGGTTTACAGTAATGACCGGCGCTTTCTCTGTCGGAGGAATTACCGGCGGTGCTTTTAATCCTGCTGTAGCACTCGGTCCGCAATTAATGGATACTATGGAGGGCGGCAAAGGTTTGAGCAGCTTTTATATTTATTTTATCGGCTGCTTTGCAGGCGGAGCTTTAGCCGCAATTATTTATAAATTTCTAAACCAGGAAGATGCGAAATAAATTTTGACTTCCTGCATTATTTTTAATATCAGGCAGCGCATTTCCAAATGCTCGAAATGCAGGCTGAATTATTAAAACTATAAAAGATAAATATCATTGAGAAAGGGCAGGTTCTTTCTCACATCGTTAACAAAGTCTTTAGATATTTCAGCAACTAAAATTTTTTCTTCTTCAAAACCCGTAATTACTTCATTACCCATTGGATCAATAATGCTGCAAAATCCATTATATGCCAGTTTAGGATCTTTGCCAACACGGTTAACGCCGGCAAAATAACACTGGTTTTCTATTGCACGAGCTTTCAGCAAAGTTTTCCAGTGCTCAATTCTTGTAACAGGCCAGTTCGCTATATTAACCATTAATTCTATACGGTCTTTACTGTAACCGCGGTATAGTTCCGGGAAGCGCAGGTCGTAGCAGATTGATAGACCAATATTCCAGTCGTCAATCTTAGTTATGACTGGTTTTTCACCTCTTGAATAATGTTTATCTTCAGTAGAATAAGAAAATGGATGTACCTTTCGGTACTTGCTCACCAGCCTGCCCTTTCTGTCAATGTGCAAAAGTGTGTTGAAGTATTTGTCTTTTTCTTTTTCAATAATGCCTGCGAAAACATTACTGTTATATTTTACTGAAAGAGACGCGAAGAATTCAAAACTGCCGGCGTCAGATGATTCACCTAACTCCTGTGATTTCATAGTAAAGCCGGTCAGGGTCATTTCAGGAAAAATCAAAAGGTCAACTTCTTTTAAATTATTTTCAAGAAGCCAGCTTAGTTTTTGTTTATTCCTCTCTTTATCTTCCCACTCAGGATCGTACTGAACTAAACCTACAAGCATTATTAACTCAGAAATTATTTTTGTTGTATTAAAATTAAGAATTTTTTTGTTCAAATGATTTATTTATTTTTGTGCTATCATTTCTGATATGGATACTAATGAAATGAAAAAAAATATTTTATATCAACAAAAACTTTGAGAACAAATGTTATTAGAGAAAAAGATACCGGTAGGAGTCTTAGGTGCAACCGGCAGCGTCGGACAAAAATTTGTTGCATTACTTGCCAACCATCCGTGGTTTGAAGTTAAAGAAGTTGCAGCATCAGAAAGGTCAGCCGGGAAAAAATATAAAGATGCCGTAAACTGGATTTTAACAACGCCTCTCCCGCATGAAATAGGGAATCTTATTGTGAAAGAATGCGAACCCGATCTTGACTGCCGGATTGCTTTTTCAGGACTTGATTCCGGAATTGCAGGTGAAGCAGAAGAAAAATTTGCTAAAGCAGGGTACGTGGTCGTCTCAAACTCTAAGAATCATAGAATGGATAAAGACGTACCGCTGCTGGTACCGGAAATTAATCATGACCATCTTGAAATAATTAAAACACAAAAGTTTGGTAATGGCTGCATAGTAACAAATCCAAACTGTTCAACTATTGGTCTTGTGCTTGCATTAAAACCATTGTATGATAATTTTGGAATTGAGACTGTAAACGTCGTTACCCTGCAGGCTCTTTCAGGTGCAGGTTATCCCGGAGTTTCAAGTCTTGATGTCATTGATAATGTTATTCCTTTTATCTCAGGCGAAGAAGCAAAAGTTGAATCAGAGCCACTGAAAATTCTTGGGAAATATAACTCAGGCAAAATTGAAAATACAAAATTAAAAATCAGCGCACAGTGTAACAGGGTATCTGTTATTGACGGGCATCTTGAATGTGTCCAGGTGAAACTCAAAAAGAATGCTGCGCCTGAACAAATTATTGAAACGTGGAGAAATTTTAAGGGTGAACCTCAAAAGAAAAATCTGCCAACAGCACCTGTTAATCCCATACATTATTTTGATGAAGAAAAATATCCACAGCCTAAGATTCATCGTGACATTGATAAAGGGATGGCAGTTTCTATCGGGCGTTTAAGAAAAGACACATTGCTTGACTACAAATTTGTTATCCTTTCCCACAACACTGTGCGTGGTGCTGCCGGAGGTGCTATTCTCTGCGCTGAAATGATGGTAGCTGACGGGTATATAAAATAATTTAACCCAAATTTTCCTAACGGAAAATTTGCCCTTCGGGCCGACAAGCCATAAGCCATATTGACAAAAAGAATTTGAAGAAGAGTTATTATTCAATATCAAACATCTAAATTATTCATGGCTTGTCGGGGTTAACCCCGGTAGTAAAACTTTTTTTTAAAAAGTTTTACTATCAGCCTACGGCAAAAAATTTATTTCTAATAAATTTTTGGGTTAAAAAAAATAAGACACGGTGTGGTAGCCTAAGTTCATCACCGTGTCTCGGTAGGTCTTAAGGAATGTTCTCAATCCGTTATTTGAGGGTTCATAAAATGATTGAGAATTCACTAAGGGGGACTGCATCTTTTATTTTTTTATCACCCCCTGCAGTCCCCGGAGAAATTTTATTTCATCCTTTATTTTTACAGCAATCTTTATTCCAGAAAAACCAAAAAATGTTACGTACTTTCCTGTAAATTTTTAACTCTTTTACAATACAAATGAACAGACCCCCAGTAGATTATTTCTCATCAATGAAATTAGTGTGGAATCAATTCTTAATTATAGGAATTTTACTTAGATTAACAATTGCATATAGAAAACTTATTATGAAAATGCTCTGAAAATTGAGCTAATAAAAGTATTTTATCTAATCCAGGAATTATAAGTTGGCATTATTTTCTATATTTATTGCAAATTATAAATTCGTAAAAAGGGAAAAAATTCGATCACCGCAGAAAAACGAACTTTTCAATAATCAAATAATAGACCCTTTCAATGAAATATAAAGAAAGAACAAAAAATTTCACGTTTGGTTTTGACATATTCGAAAATTTTCAGGGAATGTGTTTTATTTTATCAGAGAATGGGAACATACTTGATTCAAATAAATCTGCCTCAGAGAATTTAAAAAGGACGTATGAAGAGCTTTTAAATTCTGATTTTTTTGAAATTTTTGAAGAGTCTAACAGAACAAAAATTAACGATGTTTTTAAAAAATGCCTTTCTGATAAAAAAAGTGCCAGCGTTCCGGCACAAATAAATGTTGAAAACTCTTTCCTTACTTTTAATTTAATCTTCACACCGTTTAATGATCAGAATGATCCTTCAATACAATACTCATTTGCACTTGCAAGAGACATAACTGCACAAAAGAAAGTTGAAGAAGAACTGATAAAATTTTATTCAGTCGCTGAAAATACAGTTAATCCGCTTCAGATTACTAACCTAGCTGGTAAGATGATATATGTCAACCGTGCATTCGTTGAAGCAAGCGGATATTCCAAAGAAGAACTGCTTGGTCAAAACCCTAAAATTTTCGGAAGCGGCAAGCATCCCAAAAAGTTCTGGAAAAATATGTGGGATACAATCATTTCAGGTAAAGTTTGGGTAGGTGAAGTAGAAAACAGGAGAAAAAACGGGAAACCTTTTTTCACGCAGCTATTGGTTTCTCCAATATTAGATTCAGAAGGAAAGGTTATTTCTTTTTTTGGCATTCACAGAGATTTGTCTGAGAAGAAGATGCTTGAGAAGCAATTAATCCATACACAGAAAATGGAAAGTATCGGAACTCTTGCAGCGGGCGTTGCTCACGAAGTTGGAAATCCGCTTGCCTCTATTTCAGCATTGGTACAGGTTGTTCTTCGTTCAACCGACGATGAATTTGTAAAGGAAAAACTCGGGCTTGTACGAAACCAGGTAACGAGGATCTCAAAAATCATAAGGGACCTCGTGGATTTTTCACGACCTTCAAACTATGAGCTGCAATTGACTGACGTAAACCAAATAATCACTGAAGCAGTTGAAATTGTAAAAGTAGGCAAAAAGTCGAAGCAGATAAAATTTGATATGGAACTGGATGAAAAAATACCCAGTCTGCCGCTTGTTGCCGACCAGTTGCAGCAAGTATTTGTAAATATTTTATTAAATGCCATTGATGCTATCTGCGAACCGGACAATCTCAAAGAAGATAATAAAATTATTTCTAAGTCTTACAAAACAGACGATAATGTTGTAATTACATTTACAGACACTGGCATGGGAATTGCTGAAGAAAATACCGCAAAAATTTTCGAGCCTTTTTTTACAACAAAAAAAGAAGGCAAAGGCACCGGGCTGGGGTTGTGGGTCAGTTATGGAATTATAAAAAGTTTCCAGGGAGATATAAAAGTGAAAAGTACTGCAGGTGAAGGAACCACCTTTAACATATCGTTGCCAATTCAAGTTTAACTAAAGGACTAACTATGCCTGAAAAAATTTTAGTTGTAGATGATGAAGATATAATAAGAGAGTCGCTTTCTTTCATACTGAAGAAAGAAGGCTATACTGTTGATGAAGCTGAAAACGGGAAAGTTGCTTATGACAAAATGCTCATCGAATCATTCGATCTTGTAATTACCGACCTTGAAATGCCCCAGATGAAAGGCACCCAGCTTATTGAAGAAATAAAAAAATTAAATATTCAGACATCGGTAATTGTAATAACAGCGTTTGGCTCTCTTGACACGGCAATAACTGCACTGAGAAACGGGGCTGCTGATTATATCCTAAAACCAGTCGAATTTGATGAACTGCTGATTAAAGTTAAAAGACTCTTTGAAGTAAGAAACCTGCTGCTTGAAAACAGAATATTAAAAAAAGAAATTCAAAGGAATTATGACTTCGACGATATAGTTGGAAGAAGCCCGTCTATCAGAAGAGTTTATGATATGATACAAACAGTCGCCGAGACAGACAGCTCTGTATTAATAACAGGTAAAAGCGGCACCGGCAAAGAGCTTGTTGCAAGATCACTGCATTACAAAAGTAAAAGGCAGAACAAACCTTTTGTTGCAGTCAACTGCGGTGCTATTGCAGAAAACCTGATTGAGAGTGAATTGTTCGGGCATAAAAAAGGCGCTTTTACAGGTGCTGTTTCAGATAAGGAAGGTTTGATAAAAGCCGCCGATGGCGGAACTCTCTTCCTCGATGAGATAAGTGAATTACCGCTTGCCTTGCAGGTTAAATTCTTAAGGGCACTGCAGGAAAAAGAAGTGACACCTGTCGGATCGACAGTTCCGATTCCTGTCAATGTCCGGATAATAGCATCTACAAACCGTGAACTGAAAGAAGAAATTAAAGCAGGAAAATTCAGGGAAGATCTTTTCTACCGATTGAATGTAATTGAAATCTCGCTCCCTTCATTAAAAGAAAGAGAAGAAGATATACCTTTGCTTGCTGATCACTTCCTGAATAAATTCAGAAAAGAAATGAATAAAAATATTAAGGGAATTCACAGTGATGCTATCCGCGCATTAGTGTCATACGAGTGGAAAGGAGAAGTAAGGGAACTGGAAAACGTGATGGAACGCGCTGTTATCTTCTGTAAAGGTGATTTCATTACTCTAAAAGATCTGCCGGAGAATTTTTCTCACACAAGTTCTTCAATCGATTTTTCAAAACTCGGCTCCCTTGAAGATGCTATAAGAAAATTTGAGAAAGACTATATTATTAAAGCGCTTGAATCAAATAATAACGACAAAGAGAAAACTTCTGAATTACTTCAGGTGGGTTTATCAACGCTTTACAGAAAATTAAAAGAGCTTCAGATCTCACATTAATTTTTTTAGCCCGCTTTCTTTATTATTGAATTATGACAAACGACCTTGTTAAAGTTAATGCAAACTGCTGCCCCGGAAATGAGTTGAGTTTTTGAGCCGGACAACCTACCACTATTCATAAAGCTGAGTTTATTTCTCGAATTATAAAAGGGTACTTACGGTTTTTTCAATTGTGAGAAATCCGTCAAAACTTTAGCACGAAATAAAACTGCACTCTCTTAATTTTTAATCCTTTTTAAGGTTTTTACCTGCAATCTCAATGTTAAAAAATTACCGATTCTGGCACGTAAATAGACTATTAATAGCGGTAATATTACTTTAAACTAACCCGAAGTGCCATTTGAATAAATTCAAGAAAATACTTTTTTACAGCCCCGACTTTAATCTTTGTTTAAGTCTGCTCGTATTTTTACAGGATAAATATAATATAACTACTACAACCGACCTTTCGATTGTAAAAGCAGTCTCTGAAAATTCAACAGTAGATCTCATCCTGATGGATACTGATCCATTACCCGCAATAGAAAAACTATGTGAAAATATCAGAAAAAAAAATAACAGCCTCCCGATCATTCTAACTTACGTTTATAAAAAGCAGTTTTCAGAATCAGACAAAAAAATAAGAAGCACAGTAAATTCAATATTTTATAAACCATACGACTTAAATGAAATAGCAGTGAAAATGAATTCATTAATAATTTAAGTATTTAATCCTGGGAGGGACTATGAAAAAATTACAAAATATTTTAGTTCCTACAGACTTCTCCTCAAATTCCCTGAATGCATTAGAGTACGCCGTAAATCTGGCTAAAGCTAATGAGTCAATCATACATGTTCTGCACTGTATTGAACCTATATCATCAACCAAAAATTCTACAGAAGATAACATTTTAATCCATGAAGGTTTGGTCAGGCTGGAAAGACAAATGAAAAAATTTATTAGCAGCGTCCGGGCTAATACTAATCATAAAATTTTTGAGGTAATTAGAACCGGCAAAGCGTATGAACAAATACTGAACTATGCAAGAGATGCTGAAATTGACCTTATAGTTTTGGCTGCGAACGGCTGGTCTGACTTACAGAATGGAATTTTAGGAACAGTTGCGGAAAAAGTAACCCGTTATTCCGCTATCCCTGTTATCTTAATAAAAAACAATAGCTTAGCTGAAGAAACAAGCCATAAAGAAGTTAAAAGCACGTTGGCTGAAAACTGGGTTGGTTAGTGTTCCTTCATAATTTTTTAATACACCTAATGAATAATTTCGTTGACTTTTAATAGCTTAACTCATATTTTCTTCCGTAATTATTTTAGAGTTGCTTGTCATTTAGCGTTGCGATAATCCCTGTCTGGTGAGTATACAATGAGGGCTTAACATTTTTCTAGCGGATTTTTTTAGTGTGAACAATTCAACAGCATAGTAAGCAAGTTTTTACTTGATCAAAAAAATATAAACGATAAAAGTACTATGGGTAAAATTATAGCAGTAGCAGTTCCCAAAGGCGGCGTTGGAAAAACTACCACTGCTGTTAACTTAGCAACAAGCTTAGCCATTGCAGAAAAACATATTTTGCTTGTTGATGTTGACCCGATGGGAACTTGCAGCCAGGCTTTAGGAATATCAGACAAGGATGTTAAAGGTGGAATATTCGATGTCTTTAATTTTTCCAAGTCTATCGAGCAGGTTACTCATAATACCTACATACCAAATATGAAATTTATTCCCTCGAGACTCAAAGCATATCTTGATGAAGAACGACTTTCAAAGTTAGCAGAAAATAAATTATTACTCAGAAACATCCTTCGGAGCGAAATCTTTAATTATGATTATATAATTATTGACTGTCCTCCATACCTGAGAGGATTAACAACAAGCGCACTGCTCGCTGCAGATTCTGTAATTCTCCCTATCAGGCAAGAATTTTATAGTTTAACCGCAGCCACAAAATTATTTGAACACATAGAATGGATAAAACAACATGGAAATAGTTTACTCCAAATTGAAGGAATCTTACTGACTATGTATGAATCCAGAACCAAAGTCTCGACACTTGCACAAGGGGAATTGTTAAAGCAGTACTCCTCTCAGTTATTTAAAACAGTTATCCCTCAGAATACAACTCTTACTGAAGCTACATTCAACGGCAAGCCTGCAGTTCTTTTCAATGCAACTGCTAAAGGTTCAGTTGCATATCTACAATTAGCAGAAGAGTTAATGCAGCGTGAGAATCATTTCTACAATTAAATTTATTATTTTCAATTTCGGGAAACCTAAAATTTTAGGTTCTTTGAATCGAGAAATATTGTTGAAAATAATTGATTTTCAGACGCTTTATCAAATAGTATTATGGTATAATGTTTGTTTTTCCATGAACTCTAATAGTTAAAACTATAGATGCCACGAAAAGGGAAACAAATATGAAATATATTATTACTTATCTTCTGTTCATTGTTGCTATTGTTGTTTTATTTGGATTCGCATTTTCTTTTACTGTATAATTCTTTCAAACGTTCTGCGTTTAATGTCTTACTAACAACAATATCTGAAAACAATATCTGCTGCTAAAATGAAGATCCTGAAAATTCCTGCCATTCTATGTAATATTTTTTTAATAATAATTTGCTTCCTTTCAATTAACCTCAGGGCACAGTCAAACGATGATTGTCTCACATGTCACAGCGACAATACATTAACAAAAGAAGTAAATGGAAAAACAGTTTCACTTTATGTAGATAATGCAGTATTACAAAAATCACCTCACGCAAAATTAAATTGCGTCTCGTGCCATGTTGGTTTTGACCCTGAGGCAATGCCTCACAAAGAAAAAATTGAACCGGTAAGTTGCGTAAACTGTCATAAAAATGCACCGGTAAGGCATCTGTTCCATCCGCAAATTTTAAAGACAAATGGAATGGGAATAAAGGCAGGTGAAAATTGCAAGGATTGTCACGGAACGCATGACGTTATTTCCCCGGGACAAAAAAATTCTCCTTTTTACATTGGAAATATAGTTGATGGCTGCGGTCGTTGTCATAAAGTTGAAAAAGAAAATTTTCTTAAATCTTCTCACTATGATGCTTATAAAAAAGGACTAAAGGGCGCGCCAAATTGTTTGCTTTGT
Organism: Bacteroidota bacterium; assembly: GCA_021815365.1. Lineage (GTDB taxonomy): Bacteria > Bacteroidota > Ignavibacteria > Ignavibacteriales > Ignavibacteriaceae > JAKAGZ01. The sequence continues at coordinate 4,253 of JAKAGZ010000041.1, read as the reverse complement.
CATAAATCACCTATCACCGATATTACTATAAAACGTGACACCCTCAAAGTAAAAATCTCACAGGAAAAACTATGCCTTTCCTGTCACCTGGATAATCCTGACGTAAGAAACAGAATAGCGCCTGCTACAGCTTTTATTAAATCTTACGAAAACAGTGTTCACGGGAAAGCCTTGATCGGAGGAAATGCAAAAGCGGCAAATTGTGTTGACTGTCATACTGCGCACGAAATGGAAAAAGGCACTAACCCTAATTCTACAGTCTTTAAAACCAACATCCCGAAAACCTGTGCAAAATGTCACGGCGAAATTGCAAAAGAATATTTACAAAGTATTCATGGTGTCGCCTTAGCAAAAGGTAGCACTGATGCGCCTGTATGCACAAATTGCCATGGCGAGCACAACATACTTAAAGTAGATAATCCAAATTCGCCGGTGTCTCCATTAAATGTATCAGCAAAAGTATGCTCTCCTTGTCATAGTTCGGTTAAGTTATCTGAGAAATATGGATTTTCTCCAAACCGCCCCCAGAGTTTTAAGGATTCATACCACGGTTTAGCAATCGAAGGTGGCTCGCCTACCGTTGCTAATTGTGCAAGCTGTCACGGCACGCATAATATCAGAGCAGCAAATGACCCGGCATCTACAGTATATAAAGACAATCTCGTTAAAACCTGTGGGAAATGTCATCCAGGCGCAAATGAAAAATTTGCAATAGGAACGGTGCATATAACAATGCAGAAAAAGTCCGAACCTATCCTCTACTGGATTGCTACGGCGTATATAATTCTGATTATTATTACTATTGGTACAATGCTTCTGCATAACATTCTGGATTTCATAAAGAAAGCAAAAATTAAAAAGATGAAGCAGAGAGGTTTGATAAAAGAAGAAAAGTACGGGCATTCACTTTATGTAAGGATGACTTTGAGTGAAAGGATACAGCACGGCTTGCTCGCATTAAGCTTTTTAACTTTAGTTACTTCGGGTTTTATGCTGAGCTATCCTGATGTATGGTGGGTAAGCTATTTAAGGAATCTTTCAAAATATGGGTTTGAAATCAGAGGGATAATCCATAGGGTGGCTGCAGTTGTACTGGTAACTGTTTCTCTTTATCATATTTATTATATCCTGTTTACTTCAAGAGGCAAGAAATTGATCAGAGACTTATTACCAAAATATTCTGATATAACTGATGCAATGGGAGTTGCTAAGTACAACCTGGGAATTTCCAAAACGAAGCCAAAGCTTGACAGATTTTGTTACGTTGAAAAAGCCGAATACTGGGCGCTTATCTGGGGTACAATTGTAATGACAATCACCGGTGTTATTTTGTGGTTCGATAACACCTTTATCGGATTGTTTACAAAACTCGGGTTTGACATTGCAAGAACTATTCATTTTTATGAAGCCTGGCTCGCCTTTCTCGCGATATTAGTTTGGCATTTTTATTTCGTGATTTTTAATCCCGATATTTATCCAATGAATCTTGCCTGGATAAAAGGTACAATTACAGAAGAAGAAATGGCGGAAGATCATCCGGCAGAATTAGAAAGGATCAAAAAGAAAGAATCTGAAAAGTAAAATGAAAAAAAAACTTCCTCTTTCGTTCTATAATCCGGTTACTTTAACAGGTGCTTCTCTCGCTGCTTTAAGTTTCGGGCTGATCCTGTTTCTGATGCTGCTTCAGGCTCTAAGCCCCGAACCAAAACCTTATATGGGAATTATTGCTTTTGTATTGCTGCCGGCTTTTTTACTCGTGGGTTTGGGAATTGCAGCAGTTGGTATTTACAAAGAGCACAGGAAAAGCATCACAGGGAAAAGAATTGAAAGAAAATTTCCATTATTAGATCTGAATGAACCAAAACACAGGAGAGCTTTTATTCTCTTTGCAGCTATTACAATTCTTCTTTTATTGTTTTCAGCATTTGGCAGCTACCAGGCTTACGAATATACAGACTCAGATGAATTTTGCGGTACAATCTGCCATAGCGTAATGAATCCTGAATACACAGCCTATAAAAATTCTCCGCACGCCAGAGTTGGCTGTGTAAATTGCCATATTGGTTCTGGTGCAGAATGGTATGTGAGGTCAAAATTTTCCGGCGCATACCAGGTTTACTCAGTACTTTTTAACAAGTACTCCCGTCCTATTCCAACACCCATTTCTAATTTAAGACCTGCACAGGAAACGTGCGAACAATGCCACTGGCCTAAAAATTTTTTCAGCGAAAAGAAAGTGGTGTTCAACTCTTATCTGTCTGATTCTGTAAATACAAAATCAACATTGACGATGCTGCTGAAAATTGGCGGCGGTAACAGCGAACTTGGTACAAGCGCTGGTATTCACTGGCACATGAATATTGCAAACAAAGTCCTTTATTATCCCTTAGATGAATCGCGACAAACGATTCCCTGGGTAAAAATTATTTCCAACGAAACGGGAAAAGAAGAAATATACAAGATTAAAGGATTTGACGCTTCGAAATTAAATCCCGATAGTATCAGAACTATGGACTGTATAGACTGCCATAACCGCCCTACTCATATTTACAGGGATCCTTATTCTCTCGTAGATAACCTGATGGCTGTTGGCAGAATAGACAATAAACTTCCTTACATAAGAAGTATTGCTGTCGAAAGTATGGAATCTCAATATACAAGAAAAGATATTGCTTTGGACAGCATTAAAATAAAAATAGCAGATTTCTATTCCTCAAATTATCCTTACCTTGCTGAAAAAGAAAAAGATAAAATTGATACTGCAATCAGACAAATTCAGAATGTTTATTCTCTTAATTACTTCCCGGAAATGAGGGTGAACTGGAAATATTTCCCTAACAATATTGGACATTTATATTCGCCGGGCTGCTTCAGATGCCACGATGGTCAGCACTATTCTGATAGCGGTAAAGTAATTTCGAAAGACTGTAATATTTGCCATACAATTTTAGCTCAGCAAATTGATGACGAGCCTTTAAAGCTGTCACTTAACGGAGTTAATTACACTCATCCGGTTGATATTGGAAATTCATGGAAAGAAGAAAATTGTGATAATTGCCATAGTGGTAAATAAAAGTTAATTTTCATACAGAAGTATCATTTATAAAAATATAATTTACTAACAGTCGGAGTTATTCTTTATGGAAGAAAGTAAAAATGGACAGGGCTTAACTAAACGAAGAGATTTTTTAAAATTTCTGCTTACAGGCGGGTTGCTCGGATTTGCAGCATCAGTTCTTTACCCTCTGTTTTCATATCTTAAACCTCCAAAGCAAACAGAGGTTGAGGTTACAAACGTTCTCGCCGGTAAAATTACAGATTTTGAGCCTGACAGCGGAAAAATAATAAAGTTCGGCAGCAAGCCTGTCATATTGATCAGATTAAAAGACGGCAGCTTTCGTGCATTTTCTGCAACGTGTACGCATTTGGCATGTACAGTTCAGTACAGAAAAGATATGGGTTTGATCTGGTGTGCGTGTCATAATGGAAAATATAATCTTAATGGTATTAATATAGCCGGTCCGCCGCCGCGCCCACTGACACCGTTTAATGTAAATCAAAAGGGTACAGAAATTTACGTTTCAAAAAATGCTTAAAAACTATGAAGAATTTTACAAAAAAAATATTTAACTGGCTGGATGAACGCTTACAACTCAAAGTCCTGGTTGATTTCCTTGGAAAAAAATATGTTCCCGTCCATCCGCATTCCATCTGGTATTATTTCGGCGGCGTCTCATTATTCTTTTTTATAATACAGGTCGTCACCGGAATATTACTTCTTTTTTATTACAAGGGCAGCTCAGACCTTGCATTTGAAAGCATAAAATTCATAATGTCGAGAGTACAATTCGGCTGGCTTGTAAGATCAATCCACGGCTGGGCAGCTAACCTGTTCATACTGTCAATCTTTATTCACATGTTCAGTGTTTATTTTGAAAAAGCCTACAGGAAACCGAGAGAGTTGACGTGGTTAACAGGTGTGCTAATGTTCTTTCTTGCACTTGGTTTTGGTTTCAGCGGTTATCTTTTGCCATGGAACGAACTTTCTTTTTTTGCAACAAGAGTTGGCTCTGATATTGTCGGTGCAGTACCGGTAATCGGAGAGCCTCTGAAAATTTTCATCCGTGGAGGAGACGACGTTACAGGTGCTACTCTTTCAAGGTTATTTGGTTTTCACGTTGCTCTGTTTCCTGGAATTTTTACTGCTATTCTTGTTTTACATTTGATATTAATTCAGAGACAAGGAATAAGCG
>JAKAGZ010000040.1:0-25000 GCA_021815365.1 Bacteroidota bacterium | reverse complement strand
GCTTCAAGATTAGGTATCCCCCCCGATTTATCGGGGCTAAAGACTCCTCGGAGATGACGAGGTTGATAGGCTGCAGGTGTAAGTCCCGTGAGGGATTCAGCCGAGCAGTACTAATAAGTCGTGAGACTTAACCATTAAATTTTTATACACAGGTTTGTTTCAATCTATATTGGCTCAGCTCTTTCTTTCTTTCATTTTATTTTTAAAGACTCCTAAATCTCCCGAGTAAGAGACTTAGGAAAAGAATTTAAATTTTGGTGGTTATAGCCTGGGTGTTACACCTCTTCCCATTCCGAACAGAGAAGTTAAGCCCCAGCACGCCGATGGTACTGCATGCGCAGGTGTGTGGGAGAGTAGGTCGCTGCCAAATTTAATTTAATGCCCTGATTAGTATGTTACTAATCAGGGTTTATGTTTTTAAATAGCTAGTAATTTTTTATTCAGTATAAAGAAGTTTCAGCCAGATGCTGATGCACCTGTAGTGCAATGCCCCCAGCGCGTCGATTCCGTCAGAGGGCAGACAAGAGTACTGTATGCGTCCCGATTCAATCGGGATGTGGGGGTCCCGATTTGCATCGGGATAAAATCCGGTCGCTGCCAAATTTTAATTATAACCCTGATCGGTTTTTTGGTCAGAGTTTTTTGTTTTAAAATTGTAGCTTAGTTGTTTTCTTTTTTCTGCAGCCACGCTAAAACCATTCTTAATTTTCCGTAAGTGATTTCAGGAGGTACTGCTTCTTTAACCGGAGTTAACCTGGCTTCACTTAAATCAAGCGGGAAATACTCAGCTATTTTTTTTGCTTCATCAATAGGCATTACTTCTTCTATCTGAACTAAATTTTGTTTTATTGCCCGTGCAAGGTGGCTTTCAATTGTACCTACCGTAAGATTTCTGTCATTTGCAATTTGCTCAATACTTTTTCCTTTACGAATATTTCTTACAGTTTCTTCAACTGTGTTAATTTTTAAAGTTTTATCTTTTACATACGTACTATTTATTTTTTTATCCGTCCCTTCCGTATTTTCTCCTTTGAATGAGTCTCTGTTCATTAGAAATTCATTTGGTGAGAACCCATTTTTGCAATAATTAATTTTCTTCAGAGTTTCATCTAAAATAAAATTAATTTCTTCAAGCAGGCTATCTGCCTTTCGGGATAATTTTTTTGTGTCAAATGATAAAGGATGATTTAAGAAAATATTACGCCAGATGTTAATTTCATTATAAAAATAATTTGCCCCTTCTTTAATTCTTTTTTGAAGAAGATCATTTATCTCAACCTGATTTTCTTTGCCAAGCCTGTTAATCATTTGCCTGAATTTTTCCGAAACTTCAGAAAGATCTTTATGTTTCTCCATCAGCGATGTTATCCAGCGAATTGCTTCAGCATTAATCTTTTCCTTGTTTTCAAACAGAAATTCATGAAGATCTTTAAGCCCGTAGTACCATTTTTCCCACGAAAAAATATTTTGAAGTTCCTGCAAAATAAATTGCTTCTTTGATTCAGAAAATAGTTGTGTCAGGTTTAGATCCTTGTTTATATTTTCTTCCCATTTTCTTAAATCTTCATGAGCACCGAGAAAATTTCTATAAACGGGGCTTTTCAGGATCAGTCCTTCTAATGTAGTGCAGCGGCTTAATGCCACATAAACCTGTCCGATAGCGAAAGCTTTTTCTGCATCAATTACTACTTTATCAAAAGTTAAACCCTGACTTTTATGAATAGTAATTGCCCAGGCAAGCCGCAGCGGGTATTGAACGAAGATCCCCGCTACTTCTTCAGTAATTTTTTTTGTTTCTGGGTTTATTGTGTACCTGATATTTTGCCATTCACTTTTTTTTACTTCAATTTCGTACAGATCGTCTTTGCATTTTACCCTGATACTTTCTCTGTTGATGTATGCTACAGTACCAATCTTTCCATTAAAATATTGTTTCCCTTCTGTATCGTTTTTTAAGAACATTACCTGTGCACCGGTTTTCAGTTTTAATTCTTTCTCAGCGGGGAAAATATTTTCGGGGAAATCGCCATTTACTTCTGCATTAAAAAACCATGCACGATCAGGCAGGTTATTTAATTTTCTTTTATTTATTTCGTCTGATTGGTAGTTGTGTGTTGTGAGTGTAATATACCCGTCATTATCTTGCGGAATAAAATTTCTTTTAATACGACTGTTCAGCAATCTGAAGTTTTCTTCAGTTATATTGTTGTGACGGATCCCGTTGAGTATTGAAATAAATTTATCATCTTTTTGCCGGAATATTTCTTTAAGCTCGAATATAACCGGCATATTATCGCGGAGAATGTAGCTGTCAAAGAAAAAAGCCGACGAATAATAATTCTGCAAAATCTCCCAGTCTTCTTTTTTTACTACCGGCGGAAGCTGGTAAAGATCCCCGATAAATAAAACCTGCACACCTCCAAACGGCTGGTGAGGATTTCTTCTTATAAATCGCAGAATTGCATCAATTGCATCCACAATGTATGAAGCGACCATACTTGCTTCGTCAATAATAAGCAATTCCATACTTCGCAATAAATTCAGTTTCTCTTTATGATAACGAATTTTAGACAAGACAGGATGATTATTAAAAATATCTTCGCTGCCTTCTTCCGCATTTAGCATTGGCAGAATAATACCGGGAGGAAGCTGGAACAAAGAATGAAGTGTAACGCCGTGTGCATTTATCGCTGCCACACCAGTTGGTGCGGCTACAACACTTTTCTTTAAGGAATTTTCACGAAGATATTTAAGAAAAGTTGTCTTACCGGTTCCTGCCTTACCAGTAAGGAAAATATTTTGATTAGTCTCAGTAACAAAACGGTAAGCAAGATCGAATTCTTCTGTGCGATTTATTTTCATAATTTATTCTTCTGATTCATTCAATAGAGATTTTGTTTATGTGTTCTTACTAATACCAAATGCTTTTAAAATAATTAATTAATTCAACACAAGTTACTTTTATTATTATTTTATTTACCCATCTAATATTTGTCCAAAATATTTTTATTTCGTCCCTATCGGGACTTCTGGATTTGATGTAGCTAATTTGTTCTATAAATATTATGTCCCTGCGGGACTAAAAGTTTTTTATATTTGATTTAATATTAGTGTAATCCCGTTAGGGATTGAATATTTCTAAAAATATCTATGATCTTAAGTATTAAAAGTCCCGTTAGGAACGAAATAGGGTTTCAATTAGAAGGTAAGCGAATAACTGGAAATTTTATCGTATTATAAATTTATTTTTGATTCCCAAATTAATTTGGACAGCATTTACCTATCTGTCAGTTCAGCATCCGTGTAGTTTTTAAACATTATGTCCATTTTCCATTCTATTGATGAAATTGTTTTCGTAGTATATTTTTGCATCTGTATTTTGAAATTCTGATAATCTTTTCAGGAGGTAACCGATGAATAGAAAAGAAAGTATTCAAAAAGTTGCATTCTTATCAGATTATGTCCCCAGAAAATGCGGCATTGCTACATTTACAGCCGACCTCAGAAATTCGGTAGCATCCCAATATCCCCGTTCAGAAACTATAGTGATTTCTGTAAATGATCTTCCTGAAGGATATGATTACCCGCAGGAAGTCCGTTTTGAAATTGCTGAACAGGATATAATGAGCTATAAAAGAGCCGCTGACTTTTTAAACTTCAGTCATTCTGATGTTATATCACTGCAGCACGAGTTCGGAATTTTTGGCGGTCCATCGGGCAGTCACATCCTTGCTTTACTAAGAGATATCAAAATGCCTGTAGTAACAACTTTGCATACTGTGCTCAGGGAACCAAATCCTGAGCAATTAAGAGTGATGAAAAAGTTAATCAGGTACTCGGCAAGATTGATAGTGATGACTGAAACTGCAAAAAAATTTCTGACAGAAATATACAGGGCTGATGAAGATAATATAGATATTATTCCGCATGGAATTCCTGATATGCCTTTTGTCGACCCGAATTTTTATAAAGACCAGTTTGGAGTTGAAGGAAAGTTTGTGATACTTACCTTTGGTCTTCTTTCACCGAATAAAGGAATTGAAAATGTTCTGAGAGCGTTGCCTGAAATTCTGAAAATATATCCAAATGTTGTTTATATCGTGCTTGGTGCAACGCATCCGAATTTAATAAAGTCCCAGGGTGAATCTTACAGGATGAGTCTTGAACGGCTTGCAAATGATCTTGGGATCAGAAAGCATGTTATTTTCTATAACCGTTTCGTGGATATCAATGAGTTAAAAGAGTTTCTCGGAACAGCAGATATCTATATAACTCCGTATTTAAATAAAGCACAGATTACATCCGGTACACTCGCTTATGCATTTGGCTGCGGTAAAGCAGTAATATCAACTCCATACTGGCATGCGGAAGAGCTTCTTGCAGATGGGAGAGGTGTGATTGTTCCTTTTAATAATCCTTCTGCAATTGCTGAACAGGTTATCTTTCTGCTTGAGAATGAAACCCAAAGACATGCAATGCGGAAAAAAGCTTACCTGATTGGTCGTGAGATGGTATGGAATAATATTGCTCATCAATATATTGATTCATTCCTTAAAGCAAGAGAATCGAAGCTGCGTTCCGTAAAAAGTCCGCTGCAAATCAGAACGCTTGATGAACAGCCGCAGAATCTCCCTCAGATTAAGCTCGATCATCTTATAAGAATGACTGATACAATAGGAATTTTTCAGCACGCACGTTATTCTGTTCCGAATTTTGAAGATGGCTACTGTCTTGACGATAATGCAAGAGCATTGATGCTGACAGTTCTTCTCGAAAATACTTCAGTTAATTCTGAAAAGACCCGATCGCTGATGAATACTTATGCATCGTTTGTTAATTATGCATTCGACAGAAAAACAAACAGGTTCAGAAATTTTATGTTATTTAACCGGAACTGGAAAGAGAAGGAAGGCTCGGAAGACAGTCATGGAAGAGCTCTTTGGGCACTTGGTACCTGCATTGGAAGATCAGGCTATACCCAAATCCAGAACTGGGCAGCAGAGATTTTCGCCAATGCTGTAAATCCTGTTATCGAATTTACTTCGCCGCGTGCCTGGTCATTTTCACTGCTTGGCATTTATGAATATTGCAGAAGACTAAGCGGTGACAGAAAAGTTAACACCATCAGAGAAGAACTTGAAAAAAGACTGATAACTCTTTACAACAACGCATCCGGCAAAGATTGGTTCTGGTTTGAAAAATATCTTACTTATTGTAATGCTCATCTTTCACACGCCGTAATATCAGCTTCTCAGGTTACACAGAATGAAGAAGTTTTGAATATAGGTTTAAAGTCACTGGAGTGGTTATGTAAGGTTCAGAAATCACATCCTGGTAATTTCAATCCTATTGGAAATAATGGTTTCTTTAATAATGGCGGAAATCGTGCAATGTATGATCAGCAGCCTGTTGAAGCTTTTGCAACTGTTGCGGCTTGTTTGAGAGCTTACCAGGTTACTGATAACAGTTTCTGGTTGGATGAAGCAAGACTTGCCTTCGAATGGTTTCTTGGAAGGAATGACCCCGGTATTCCTCTTTATGAACCGGATACAGGAGGATGCAAAGATGGACTTCATCTTGACAGAGCTAACCTTAATATGGGAGCTGAATCAACTATTACTTTCCTGCTGTCACTTACTTTAATGCATCTTAATGAAAACTCTATTAACTCTTTTGAACAGCATCGTACTGAAGAAGAGAAGAGAGAAATTCTTGTTAATCATACAAATTAAAATTGATGTGGATGAAAGATGGAAATTATTCGTAAAGACATAATTCTTAAACCTGATCCGAAACGGGTATTGTTCAGACCGTTCTCACCTAAAACACGAAAACATGCACTTAAAATAATAGCCCGGGTGATGAGTCTTTCCGAAAGTGAAGTGAAGAAGTGTTTTAATGATCTTATTAAAGAATTTGGGAAACGGCATCAGAAGATAGAAAACTATTTAATGAAGCGTTTTGAAAAGGTTAAAGATCTTATTTATCAGGATTTTTCATTAAGTGATGAACGAAAACTTCTGATGGGTGCATACTTCACACAGGAATATTCATTTGAATCTTCTGCACTTTTCAACCCTTCTATAGTCTGGCATCCTGATCAATCAGACTTGCCCGAAGGCAGTAAAAGATTTATCCTTAGTCTTCGTGCGCTTGGTGAAGGTCATATTTCATCTATTACTTTCCGATCAGGAGTAATCGACAATACCGGGCAGATTAAGATTGATCAGCCAAAAAGATTTGTAACAAGCTCAGACCCTGTTCCTGATTCAGTTTACGAAAAAGCACTCTTTAATAAAAAACTTAAAGAACTCGGGTTATGCACTGACTTTACAAAAAAAGTTATGGATGATGTTGAAGAGAAATTTACTATAAGTGATTTACGGGAAGCTGTTTTCTATAAACTGAAAGAGTTTGCCTCTATCAGTACAGATTACAGATCACTTGCAGGAAAAATTCTTCAGCTTGCAAGATCAAATTATGAAGTGGCGTTCAATAGTGAACAGGATATTTCTGAACGGATAATATTTCCTGTTACACCAAACGAAATAAATGGAATTGAGGATGCAAGATTTGTAGAATTCAAAGATGATGACGGCTCGGTAACCTATTATTCAACTTACACCGCATACGATGGTGATTTGATATTTCCCCAATTAATTGAAACAAAAGATTTCCTCAGATTCAAAATGAATACTTTAAACGGACCAGCAGTTCAGGACAAAGGAATGGCTCTTTTCCCCAGGAAAATAAACGGCTTATATGCAATGCTTTCGCGGCAGGATGGAGAAAATCTTTATATAATGTTTTCGGATATGATTCATTTCTGGTACACAAAACAATTACTTCTTCGTCCGACATTTGATTGGGAATTTGTGAAGATCGGAAACTGCGGTTCACCAATTGAAACTGATGAAGGTTGGATAGTACTTAGTCATGGTGTTGGTGCGATGCGTAAGTATGCACTTGGTGCATTCCTGCTCGATAAAGATGATCCGATAAAAGTTATCGGGCGTACAAAAGAACCAATACTTACCGCAAATGAAAATGAAAGAGAAGGTTATGTCCCGAATGTAATTTACACATGCGGAGGTATTATTTATAATGATGATTTAATAATTCCTTATGCAATGTCTGATTATGCAAGCAGTTTTGCAGTAGTAAAATGGAAAGAACTTGTTGATGAGATGAAGAATAATTAATCATAACACGAATCAGCAGTCTAAAAACAATTACTACTTTCTGTAAACAAAATTAATTACACATCCATTTACGCTTTTAAATAATTTTTTTATGCCGGAAGGTAACATCATTCTGTGCCTGAATAATTATATTACCATAAATTGACATCAACTAGCCAGAATAAGATTTAACTTACCTCTGCTTTATTTCAAAGAATAATTTTTTGTTTTGCTCGTTTCAGATTATTTTAAAATGTAAAAGATTAGTAATTAAGGAGGTAAAATAGTTTATCTAGTTTTAAAATTAATTCACGTAATTGCTGCTATTTTATTTTTAGAAAACATTACAATAGCCCCGTTTTGGAAAACACATTCGGAAAAATCCCGGGACAGATTAAAAATATTACAAACCTGGGAAGGGATAATCCGTGCCGACAAACTTTTTACTATGCCCGGTGTAATTATCCTATGGAATTACAATACCACGGTACTCAATTACTGCGCAAACTAATTGCTGACCCTATATATATTGATTTGTTGTATGGTCAAAAAACTGAATGCTGCCAGTATATGTTTGCCTCGTTTCTTGTTTGATGTATCGTCGATTATAAAATATATTGCTTCTCCGGTTTTCTTAAGCAATTGGAGTATTTGCATAGCATAGAACTTTAGTGCCTTGCCAAGAATTCCGGAACAATCATTAAGGAACTCATTATGTTTGCTTCTATGGCTTCCGAATGACAGTATCTTTACCATTCCGTTTAGTGTCGCCTTATGAGGAGTCATCATTAATGCCAGTAAGATACTTCTGAAATGAAGCCATTGGTAATCATTGAAAAATTGTTGAAGTTCAACCAGTAAAATATCAACTTACCTTTTTATCGGAGAGGAGTAATGAAAAAAATTTTTTTAATTATCGGTCTCTTTATAAATGCCTTCTTGTTTTCTTCCTGCAGCACGGTGCCGATCACAGGAAGAAGCCAGTTGGATCTGATTCCTGATAATGAAATGCTCTCTATGAGTTTTCAGCAGTATGATCAGTTCTTAAAATCAAATAAGGAGAGTACGAACCAGGATGAAATCTCGCTTGTGAAGAGAGTGGGGGGAAGAATCGCCGCAGCAGTAGAAAAATATTTTTCAGAGCACAATCTTTCGGACCCATTGCAGGGTTATAAGTGGGAATTTCATTTAATCCAAAGTAACGAGGCTAATGCGTGGTGTATGCCGGGAGGAAAGGTTGTTGTTTATACTGGCATTCTTCCGATCACAAAAACTGATGCAGGATTAGCAGTAGTTCTCGGACACGAGATCGCTCACGCTGTCGCCAAACACGGCAACGAACGGATGAGTCAGGCTCTGCTTACTCAGCTTGGTGGATTGGCATTATCAGAAGCAGTTAAGAATAAACCAGAAACAACTCAGAATATTTTTATGGCAGCCTTTGGTATTGGTGCACAGCTTGGTGTGCTGCTTCCTTTCAGCAGGACGCAGGAAAGTGAAGCCGATCATCTCGGGTTGATCTTTATGGCAATGGCTGGTTATGACCCTCACGTAGCTCTTTCTTTCTGGCAAAGAATGGCTGTTGCTATGAAAGGAAAAACGCCTCCTGAATTTTTGAGTGATCATCCTTCAAACCAAACAAGAATTGATGACATAAAAAATGAACTGCCGGAAGCAATGACTTATTATCAGAAATGAATTTTTCTCCGATTTTTTGTAGTGATTAATGCTACATAAAAATAGTAATTATTACTATTGCTAATAAGATCATACTTATCATAACTTCACCTCAGCAAATGAGCCGGGAATTATAATGATGCAAGTTTTATATAATTTGAGGAGATACGATGAACACAATGAAGTTTTTATTTTCATCAGCCCTTTTACTTTTAGCTGCTTGTTCAACCTTAACATTACAGCCGGCAGATTTTTCATGGCCCGTAGAGTCTGTTGTAAAAGTTGATAATAATGGACTGGTGCACGAGAAAAGATTCTCCTTTTCTTTTAATACTAAAGAACTTTTTCTTAAAGAGACAGGTGATTCACTGGGTTACCAGAATAAAGAACTCAGAGTTATCAGAGACAGCAAAGGTTATTATTATATGGTAGCTGATAACTTTAAGAATGTGTATGTGTTTAAAGACAAAGATGGTACTTTCAGACTGGATAACAAAATTACTGTTTCAGACAGTGCGGGGATTCAGAATCCGGCTTTTAATCAGAGACCCCCATATATCGAGCTTACTTACGACACTAATAAAAGAGTTAATCTGACAAACGAAGGTATTGAGGAGAAGAAACAATGAAAAAGCTAAATATTTTTCTAAGTCTATTAATTGTCTTACTATTTTACAGCAGCCTGATATTTGCTCAACAGGACTACGAGATAGTGCAGGGCTTTAAGACTGATTATCAGCAGGTCAAACAGGATATTAAAAGCGCAGATTCACTTGCACAGCTCGATCAGATTGAAAATCAAATAAACGATTTGGCAAATAAGTATTCCCCTAACAAAGAGCTTTTAGATAAAAGCCTTTACCCTGATGATTTTAACAGTTCACTGGAGAAACTCAGAAATGAACTTTCCGTCAAAAGAACTGACTTAACAAAAATCACCGTTCTCAAAAACCAGGTTGCAGATCTTTTGATCCAGATAGATACTCTCAATGCAAGAAATGCAGTAATGATGGAACAGGTAAAACAGCTTGTTGAACAAAGTAAAATTGATAGGAACAAGATTGCACAATTGGAAAGAACGGTATACTCACTAAGAGTATCGCTGCGTAAACGGGACGATCTGGTAATGACTATGCTTGACAGCCTTATACCTGCAGGTTATAGGGGGAATAGTCTTTCAGCAAAAGAAAAACAGAACGTGTTTTCAAAAGCTCAAAAAACAAACATCATAGATAATATTCAAAAAGCTATTGATGATAATATTGCTTTTCTCGAAGCTACAACTTTAAATCCTAATGACATTGATGCAATTAAAAAGAAACAGCAGGATTTTGAAAATACCTGGAAAAATGTTGGGCCGAGAATTATCAGCATTTATTCCGAGAGAAGACAGAGCACAAAAAATATTCAGAAAATAGATTCTTCTTTTACAAGATGGCATCGTGCTATAGACCAGGAAGTGTGGAATTCTGTAAGGGAAGACTTTAATGGTTACGGAATAATGCTTAATAAATTTTCAAACAGCAGAGAATTTACGCAGACAGTTTCATCTTATATTAATGATCAGATCAATCAAACGAAGCTAAAAGGAGATGAAGCAGAAAATGATTATAAGAATTTTGCAGACAAAGCATGGTATGGGGATGTAAAGCCAAAATGGGTCACCTACCTGACGGATAATAATATGATGACAACAACTCAGAAAGACACTATAGAGGCAAGAATTTCTCTGTGGAAAGATACTGTTTATCCCGGCACTGCTGCCTGGCTTTATATTGTAATAATTATATTGGCGCTTATCGTGCTTGTCTTTTTCTTCAGGAAAAAAAGTTCTTCTAAAGGAAACAATATCCAAGCTCAGCAGAACTAATAATATCTTCGCTGTAAAGGGATTGAATAATCCGGCTGTATTGCCGGATTATTTATTTTAAATCAGTATCTTCCGTGAGGAGGCAACAAGTTCTCACACCTGAGAATTTTCCTTGATTTTATTTTCTTTTGAGGGAAAATCTAAATTTTGCTGGGCTATATTGAATTGAAAAATCTTCCTAATCTGAGCAGTTAGCTAATCTTAAGTTGGCATAAATTATGCAAAAGCAAAGCACAATCCAGAGAAAAAGCCTAAGCTTTTCATTGTAGTTACTAAATAATGCAGAAGTATGTCCATATCAGGATTATCAATAAAAAATAAAAAATGTTTTCACTGCGGTGAAGATTGCACAACCGATAATTACCAGGTTGGTTTCAAAAATTTCTGCTGCGCAGGTTGTAAAACAGTTTATGAGCTGCTCAATGAAAATAACCTGGGTAACTACTATACTATTATAGATGCGCCGGGCATTTCTTTTAAAGGCATTCAATCCAAACGCTTTGATTTTCTTGAAGATGAAGAAGTGATTATCCGCCTTTCAGAATTTAAAGATGATAAGCTGACGATTGTAAATTTTTATATTCCGCAGATTCACTGCAGTTCGTGCATCTGGCTGCTTGAGAATCTTTATAAATTAAATCCGGGCATCAGCTTTTCGAAAGTTAATTTTCTTAAGAAAGAATTAGAGGTAAAATTTTATCATAATAAAATAAGTCTGAGAGAATTGGTTGAGCTTCTTGCCTCTACCGGTTATGAGCCGGTCATTCAGCTTGATAGTATTGAAAAGAAAAAACCTAAAATAAACCAGCAGCTTTATTATAAAATCGGCATAGCTGCTTTTTGTTTCGGAAATATTATGCTGCTCAGCTTCCCGGAATATTTATCAATTGATATACACGAAACTTTTTACAGAACTTTATTTGGTTATTTGAATTTTATACTTGCTCTGCCAGTCTTCTTTTATTCTGCTTCGGATTATTTCACTTCGGCATATAAAGGGCTAAAGAAAAAAATTGTGAATATAAACTTTCCTCTTGCCCTTGGCATTTTAATTTTGTTTGTAAGAAGCGCATTTGAGATCATCACTCAAACCGGGGCTGGATATTTTGATTCAATGACCGGCTTAGTATTTTTCCTTCTGATAGGGAAGATCTTCCAGGAAAAAACTTATGCCTTTCTGAATTTTGAGAGGAGCTACAAATCATATTTCCCCCTGGCTGTTCATATTAAAGAAGGAGGAAAAGAAAAGTCTATTCCTGTCTCAAAGCTCAAAGTCGGGGACAGAATAATTATCCGGAAGAACGAAATCATTCCGGCAGATTCGATTCTCTTTGAAGGCAGCGGAAATATTGATTACAGCTTTGTTACAGGCGAATCCAAACCTGTGCAGAAAGTTTTAGGTGAACTAATTTATGCGGGAGGCAGGCAATTAAACAGCGCAATAGAACTTGAAGTAATAAAAGAAGTTTCGCAAAGCTATCTGACGCAATTGTGGAATAATGATTCGTTCCTGAAAAAGACCGAAAGCAATTTTGTCAGCTTCACGGATGCAGTCGGGAAGTATTTTACTTTGACAATCCTGCTCATAGCATTTATTTCTGCGGCATTCTGGCTGCAGTATAGTACAGCATCTGCACTGAATGTTTTAACCTCTGTGCTGATAGTTGCATGTCCTTGTGCGCTCGCTTTATCAATTCCTTTCACTCTCGGAAATTCAATCAGGATTTTTGGCAGGAATAAGTTTTATCTTAAGAATATTTCGGTAATTGAAAACCTTGCAAAAATTAAGGCGGTTATTTTCGATAAAACAGGAACGATAACCGAAACAGGTAAAACAAATGTCAGGTTTATCGGGCCTGCATTAAATCCTTTTCAGAAAGAGATCGTAAAATCGCTTGCAAGAAATTCCACACATCCACTGAGCAGAGCCGTATATGATCATCTGGATGGTAATAAAATTTATGAAATTGAAAATTATGAGGAACACACAGGAAGAGGCATACAGGGCTTTGTTCTTGGCAATCTTGTTAAGCTTGGTTCCTTAAATTTTGTTAAGGAAGATGTCTCTGACGGACCTGATTCTACGCTTTATAACTCAGATGAATTTGGCTCGCAGGTTTATCTTTCAATAAACTGCAACATACTCGGGTACTTTAATATTTCGAATTACTACAGACGGGGATTTGAGCAAGTGGCAGGTGAGCTGAGCAAAAAATATGGGCTGTCAGTTCTTTCCGGCGATAATGAAAATGAAAAAGAGAACCTTGAAAAATATCTGAAACCTGCGACGCAGATATTTTTCCGTCAGACCCCTGGTGATAAATTAAACTTTGTAAAGAAGATTCAGGCAAGTGCAAAAAAAGTTTTAATGTTCGGTGACGGTCTTAACGATGCTGGCGCGCTTGCACAAAGCAATGTTGGTGTAGCTGTAACAGAAAATATTAGTTATTTCTCGCCTGCCTGCGACGCAATTCTTGATGCTGCAGCTTTCGAAAAAATTCCATCCTTCCTTGAGTTTTCAAAGACCAGCATAAAAATAATCTATGCAAGTTTTATTATTTCTTTTCTCTACAACATAATCGGGTTAAGTTTTGCAATAGAAGGGCTGCTCTCGCCGGTTGTTGCCGCCATATTAATGCCGCTCAGCTCTGTTTCTGTAGTTTCATTTGCAACGATAGCTACAAATTTTATGGCAAAGAGGAGAGGATTGTAATGTCGGTAATTGCTGTACTGATAATAATTAGTTTACTGATCGCACTGGGATTTTTAATTGCTTTTCTATGGGCTGTAAAAAGCGGTCAGTATAATGACACCTACACTCCTTCTGTCAGAATACTTTTCGATGATGAAAAAAAGAAAAAGGATGAGTGATGAAATATGGAGAATGGAATATGGAGAATGGAGTATGGTATATCCTATTCGTCATAAAATTTTGCCTGCCTACCGGACAGGCAAGGTGTAAAATGGGAAAGAAATTGTTTAGCGTTAATCGGTTAAGAAGCCCGTATCGTAAAGCGTAAAAGGTGAATCGGGTGAAGCAATCGAATTCCGTAACCGTTAGACGAAACGGGTATCGCAGATCTCGGCGGAGCGAAGTGTAGACGGATTACCGTAACCGAAAAACTAATCGTCTGAGTTTACTTTACCATTTGGTTCCGGCTGTGCCGGTTTATGGTATATGGGAGATGGAAAGAAAGTCATTATAAAAAAATTTTTCTATAAATGATGAAACACTTATAAGGAGAAAATAAATGGAGTTGGAAAGATTCAGTTACGATAATAAGATCGTCAGGCAGTTCGGTATTGCAGCAATTTTCTGGGGAGTGGTAGGAATGCTTGTCGGTCTTATTGTTGCTACACAATTATTTGTTCCCGCACTGAATTTAAATCTGCAATACACGACCTTCGGAAGGATCCGTCCGATTCATACCAACGCGGTGATTTTTGCTTTTGTCGGCAACGCAATTTTTATGGGAGTCTATCACTCACTCCAGCGTTTGTGCAAAACGAGAATGTACAGTGACATGCTTAGTAAAATTCATTTCTGGGGCTGGCAATTAATTATTGTTGCTGCAGCAATTACACTTGCGATGGGTTTTACTACCAGCAAAGAATATGCAGAGCTTGAATGGCCTATTGACATCGCAATTACCCTTGTCTGGGTTGCATTCGGAATAAATATGTTTGGCACAATCCTTAAAAGAAGAGAAAAACATTTATACGTAGCAATCTGGTTTTATATTGCTACGTGGGTCACGGTTGCGATTTTACATATTGTAAACTCGATTGAGATCCCTGTCACTTTTCTGAAGAGTTATTCTGTTTATGCAGGCGTACAGGATGCACTTGTTCAATGGTGGTACGGTCACAATGCAGTTGCATTCTTTTTAACCACTCCGTATCTCGGGTTGATGTATTATTATCTGCCGAAAGCTGCCAACAGACCGATTTACTCTTATAAATTATCAATCGTTCACTTTTGGGCATTGATATTTATTTACATCTGGGCAGGTCCTCATCACCTGCTTTATTCTGCGCTGCCTGATTGGGCACAATCTCTTGGAACTGTTTTTTCAATTATGCTGATAGCTCCATCGTGGGGAGGAATGATAAACGGACTGTTGACATTGCGCGGCGCATGGGATAAAGTCAGGCAGGACCCTATACTGAAATTTATGGTTGTTGCTGTTACAGCTTACGGAATGGCGACTTTCGAGGGACCAATGCTCTCTTTAAAAAATGTAAATGCGATCGCTCATTTTACCGATTGGATCATTGCACACGTTCACATTGGTGCTTTAGGATGGAACGGGTTTTTAACATTTGGAGTTCTTTACTGGCTGATACCTAAACTTTACAAGACCGAACTCTTTTCAAAAAAATTAGCGAACATACATTTCTGGCTGGGAACTTTAGGCATCGTCTTTTATGCTTCTGCTATGTACTGGTCCGGCATAACGCAATCACTAATGTGGAAACAATTTACTCCGCTCGGAACTTTGCAGTATCCCAATTTTCTTGAAACTACTTTGCAAATCATTCCGATGTATATGATCAGAGCAGCCGGCGGAGGTTTGTACTTCATCGGTGTCCTGCTGATGGTTTACAATTTATATAAAACTGCAAAGCAAGGTTCTTTCGAAGAAAATGAAGCAGCAGAAGCGCCTGCACTGGTAAAAGTTAAAGATCGTTTTGTGAAGGGGAAAAGACATCGCTGGCTTGAAGGAAAACCAATCCAGTTTTTAATTGTTTCGATGGTTGTTGTTTTGATAGGAGGGCTGGTTGAATTTCTTCCGACATTTCTTGTTAAGTCGAATATTCCCACGATTGCAAGTGTAAAACCGTACACCCCGCTTGAATTACAGGGAAGGGATATTTATATCCGCGAAGGCTGCGTCAGTTGTCATTCGCAGTTGATAAGACCATTCAGATCTGAAACTGAGAGGTACGGCGAATATTCTAAAGCTGGTGAATATGTTTACGATCATCCGTTCCTTTGGGGATCGAAAAGAACAGGTCCCGATCTGCACCGTGAAGGCGGAAAGTATCCGAACATGTGGCATTATCTTCACATGGAAGATCCAAGGTCAATGTCGCCCGGATCAATTATGCCGGCATTTCCATGGCTGTTAACCCAAAATCTTGACACAACAACTACTGCAGCAAAAATTAAAGCGATGAGGACTCTCGGCGTTCCTTATCCTTTGGGTTATGAATATACAGCAAATGAAGATTTAGCTAAACAAGCTGGAACGATTACTGCTGATTTAATTAAATCAGGTGTTCCTGCAGAAAGTAATAAAGAGATCATTGCGCTGATCGCTTACCTGCAGAGGCTGGGTACGGATATAAAAGTGAATCAACAGGCAAAATAAACAGGAGAAGAAAATGTTTAATAATTATTTACAGGCAATCGAAGGTGTTGATATTTATGCAATATTTTCACTGCTCGTTTTTTTCGTGTTCTTTGTCTTTCTGATCATCTGGATGTTCAGGGTTGACAAATCGTACTTAAAAAAAATGAGCTCTCTGCCTCTCGATGAAAAAGAAAATTTAAATCAAAATTTTTCAGGTGATAAACATGACGAATAAAAATAATCCGGCGTCTGCCGGACAAAAAAACAAAACTATGCCAAGAGTTTTTTCCTCGCTTGCTGCTTCATTTCTTCTGTCGTCATTTTCTTTAACCAATGCACAGACGGCTGAGGAAGGAATTCCCGGAAGCTATATAAAAATTATGCTGATAGCTGGCATCTTCTTGACATTCCTTGCGTTCAGCTTTCTTTTTTATTACGGAATGGGCGAAGAAAAACCGGAACCGAAAATTCATCCTTTCGCTTTTCTGAAAAGATTCAGGGAACATCTTGTTGGTGCTGTTCCAATTGAAAAGGAAAACGAAATTCTGCTTGAAGATGATTATGACGGGATAAAAGAGCTTAATAATAAAGTTCCGCCATGGTTCAATTATCTTTTTTACGCTACAATTATTTTCGGAATTTTTTATATGCTTAATTATTATGTGTTTAAGACAGGGAAGCTTCAGTACCAGGAATATAAAGAAGAGGTGCAGGCTGCAGATATCCAGAAAGCCAAGCTGATGAAATCAGGAGCTTTTATAAATGAGAACACTGTAACAAGATTAGTTGATGCCGCATCGCTTAATGCAGGAAAAAATATTTTTAAAACAAACTGCGTACCCTGTCACGGACCGGACGGCGGTGGTGTTGTTGGTCCTAATCTGACAGACGATTACTGGATTCACGGCGGCGGGATTAAAAATATTTTTACTACAATAAAATACGGCGTCCCTGCAAAGGGGATGATAAGCTGGCAGACACAGTTGAACCCGAAACAAATTCAGGAAGTTGCAAGTTATGTTATGTCGCTTCACGGCACGCATCCTGCTAACCCAAAACCCCCGCAGGGTGAAAAATACACTGAACAGTGAGATTCAAAATCTGCTAAGTAATTGTAAAAAATCACTTACAGAGGTGACCTGGAAGTAAGAAACATATATTGTGAATCCAGATTTATTGCATTGACATCTACCTAACAATTTTAATTGAAGCTTAGGTAAGTTGCAGACAAATAATGTAATAAGGTTAATTTTATCCGATTGTGTGGTGCTACTAAGTTAAATACGGTATTTTAAATTCAAAACCTTATTTAGTGAGAAAACTTAGTAGTAAAAATAAAGTTACTTTTTTTTAACCTTATTACCTTATTAAATCATAAACGACAGAACTCTCTGTATGAGCTCGATAAAAGAATATAGAAAATAATGATAAACAAAAAAGAAAATACCGGATCATTTCGTGATTCGCTTTCGACTGTAAGTAAAGAAGGAAAAAGGAACTGGATCTATCCGAAGAAACCTTTTGGGAAATTTTATAATGCAAGAGCTGTTGTCAGCATTGTTCTTTTACTCATTCTTTTCGGAACGCCGTTCATTAAAGTTGATGGGCATCCTTTTGTGCTGCTTGATGTACTCAACAGGAATTTTATTATTTTCGGAATTCCATTCGGCGCACACGACTTTTTTCTTTTCGGACTGGTGATGATAACTGTGATCGTTTTCATTTTCCTTTTTACAGTGGTTTTCGGCAGAGTCTTTTGTGGATGGATCTGCCCTCAAACAGTTTTTATGGAAATGGTTTTCAGAAAAATTGAGTATTGGATTGAAGGTGATTTCAGGCAGCAGATGAAGTTGAATAAAACGCGGTGGAATTCAGAAAAGTTTTTCAAAAAATCCACGAAGCATATCATCTTTTTTTCTATTTCGTTTATAATTTCAAACTTCTTCCTTGCGTACATAATCGGGATGGATCAATTAATAAAAATAATTACCGATCCTCCTTCAGAGCATGTGCAGGGATTAATTTCAATACTGATATTTTCAGGAATTTTTTACTGGGTATTTGCGTTTTTCCGCGAGCAGGCTTGTACTCTCGTTTGTCCTTACGGAAGATTACAGGGGGTTCTGCTCGATCAGGATTCAATTGTAATTGCGTATGATCATACACGGGGCGAGCCGCGTGAGAAAATTAAAAAGAATCCGGCAACTGCCGGACAAAACCATGCCGGGGACTGTGTTGACTGTCACTTATGCGTTGATGTCTGTCCCACAGGAATAGATATAAGAGACGGAATACAACTGGAGTGTGTGAATTGCACAGCATGCATTGATGCCTGCAACTATGTGATGGATAAAGTGAAAAGACCGCGCGGGCTGATAAGGTATGATTCGTTAAACGGAATTCTGAACGGCAAAAGAAAAATTTTTACACCGAAAATGATCAGCTATAGCTTTGTTTTGCTCGTTCTTTTATCTTTACAGGGTTATATGCTGGCTACGAGGACAGATTTCAGCATAAATATTTTAAGGACCCCGGGGCTGCTTTACCAGCAGCAGCCCGGTGATAAAGTCAGCAATATTTATGATGTCAGCATAGTTAATAAAACTTTTAAGGATATGCCTGTGAATCTGAAGCTGGAAAATCTGAACGGCGAGCTGAAACTGGTTGGAAAGGAAATGGATCTCAAGCCGCAGGAAATCTATGATGGAAAATTTTTGATAATCATTCCCAAATCAGAAATAAAATTAATGAATACTCCGGTGACCATAGGGCTTTATTCACAAGGGAAATTATTGCAGAAAGTTAAAACCTCATTCTTAGGCCCGGTGTTTGAAAACGAAAAAGAAAAACGAGAGGACAAAGATGAAAATTAAATGGAACTGGGGCTGGGGAATTCTACTGAGCATAATTATTTTTATGGCAGTTGTAACTACGATAGTTGCTTTTATGATGAACAGGGAAGTTGATCTTGTTACTGATAAATATTACGACAAGGAAATAAAATATCAGCAGCAGATAGATAAAGAAAAACGTGCAGTGTTGCTGAATGAAAATGTAAAGATCGGTTATACAGGAAAAATTCTCAACATAACTTTTCCTTCTGATTCAGGCATAACCGGCGAACTTTATTTTTACAGACCATCAGACCTGCACAAAGATTTTAAGATACCGATAAAGCTTAGCGATAAGTCCAGTCAGTTTCTGGATGTAAGCACTCTTGAGCGCGGTTTGTGGAAACTGCAGATCAACTGGTCGGCAGATAAAAAAGATTTTTACACCGAAAAAACTTTAATGCTTAATTAATATGGAATTAATAGCTGTTTTAACACTGGGATTTTTAGGAAGCTTCCATTGTGTTGGCATGTGCGGACCCATCGCACTTGCCCTGCCGCTGACTTCATCCGGCGGCGTGACCTTTTTGATCGGCAGGATAGTTTACAATTTCGGGCGAATAGTTTCATATTCAATAATGGGCTTTGTATTTGGATGGCTGGGAGAGAAAATTTCTCTCTGGGGGTTTCAGCAGGGGCTGTCTGTATTTATAGGTGTGTTCATAATTTTATTTATTCTTCTTCCTGCTAAAAATAAAAATCGTCTGCTGACGTTAAATCCTGTGCAGAGAATGATCTTACCGTTAAAAAATTCTATCGGGAAATTATTCAAACAAAAATCTCTTCCTTCATTTCTGATGATCGGAGTGTTGAACGGTTTTCTTCCCTGCGGATTTGTTTATATGGGATTGGCAGGCGCCGCTGCTGCTGCTGACCCGCTTTCAGGGTTTTTGGTAATGACTTTCTTTGGTCTCGGTACATTTCCGGCAATGTTTGCAATTTCAGTATTTGGAAAATTTATAAATTTAAAATTCAGACAGAAGCTGAGAAGACTTACACCGGTGTTTGCGATATTGTTTGCTTTAATTTTTATTTTCAGAGGATTAAATCTTGGGATACCTTACCTCAGTCCTAAATTATCCGGGCATAATCACCAAATGAATATGATGCATGGGGAGTAAAAAAAATTATTCAATGCGGATATTTCTAAATTCAGATAACAATTTTCGTCCCTTTTGTTTCAGGTAATACCCATACCCACACACCCGTAAGTACAGCAAATAAAGCGGCAAGAGATATTCCTCCGCTGAGACCATAATCTAAAGCAATTGTAGCTATGATTACCGGTGTAAAGAACTGTACCCCGCGTGCAAGATTAAATGCAGAGCCCATTGCAGTGTTCCTGATCTTAGTCGGAAACAATTCGGAGAACAAAGGTCCGTAACCGCTGAACATGCCCGTCCCCAGCCCCACTAAAAACATGAAGCTTAAAATAAGTGGGGGATAAATTGCAACAGTTTCCCATAAAAGTGTGATCATTATTAATCCGACTGCCATCATAACCGAATAAATTGAATAAGCCGGACGCCTGCCAAGCCTGTCAGCAAAAAATCCGAATGTGAGATACCCGATGAGAGCACCGGCTTGAGTGATAAGCATCCACCAGGCAGATTTAACAATTGTAAACTGTCTCTGTTCATGAAGATAGGCAGGAAGCCAGGTGTAAGTGAACCAGTAAGCAGACATATCGAAAACTGCGAGTATCAAACATTTTAAAAACAATTTTCTATATTCATTGGAGAACAATAATAAGAAACTGTTCAGTGCACTATTACCTTTATGATTAGAGACGGCGGCATCTGCATCTGTTAAAGATATTCTTTTTCTTTCAGCCCATACGTCGGATTCTGGGAGCTTTTTTCTTATAAACACAACTAAAAGCGCCGGCAGAATAGAGATGAAGAAACATACTCTCCATCCTATGTGTTGTTCGAGCATTCCGCCAATTAATGTTGCTAACACAATTCCGAACGGAGCGCCTGTTTGCATAAATGCGCCGTACCTCCCCCGAACCTTAGCAGGAAAAATTTCACCGACATAGGTCTGACCCGTAGCCCATTCACCTCCGACACCCAGACCGGTAATTACCCTGAATAATAATAGTATCCATATTGACGATGAAACTCCGCAAAGGAAAGTTCCTATGCTGTAAGTAAGAATTGTCCATTGCAAAACATTCTTCCTGCCGAATTTGTCAGAAAGAATTCCGAAAATGATCCCGCCAATTGCAGTTGCTGCAAGTGAAGAGCCGAGTACCCAGGAAAGTTCTATGTTGGAAAGATGGAGTTCTTTACTTATCGGTATGAGCAGGAATGAAAATAAAATCAGATCATAGAAGTCAAATAACCATCCAGCCCAGCTCATCAGCAATATTTTGAAATGCAGCCCGGTTGGTCTGTCGTATTCGTTCAGTAGTTTATTACTCATAAAATTGTTTTAAGCCTGCAATTAGCAGACGAAATTTAGCAAATAAAATGTTCATAAGAATTACCATCTTCTTTAGCTGACGGTATGAGAAGCGCGGCGCTGGAAGCGCACTGAATCATTATGAAATCGTCTTCGGAGAACATAAAATTTTATTTCTTTTTAGGTTTCTTTTTAATCCTGCTTTGCTGATTTATCTTTTTTAGTTTTTCAACTGCTTCTTCAAAGTGCTTTTCGACTTCAGTAGGTTCTCTAAGCTGTTTTTTATGAAATTTTTCATATTCTGATTCTGCTTTTGTGACAGCAATTTCGTGGCTTATGGTTCCTGCATGAGTAAGAATATCATGTTCACTTAGTTTTAAGAAATCATCCAGTTTTAATATCCAGTCTTTCATATACATTGGTTTCCGACTTATCGCCTGAAGCTCTGCAAACTCTAAGTAGGCAGTTACAATTCTGTTTAGTGCATCCAGTTCCTTTTCATTCAGATAATTTTATGCAACTATAACATCGGTCTTTTTAGGTGATTTACCTATCCAGCTTGTTAAACCCATAGAAGGCAGAGAAGCATCGGCACGTTTAGCAATTATTTCTGCAGCAGTATGTCCATGAGCAGCCCAGTGTATTTTATTCTGTACTGTTGCAAAAAATTTTTGCGAGATTTCAGTGTTTGGGTCATAATCAATGCTAGTGGCATAAATATCGAGAACTTTTTTCCAGAAAACTTTTTCAGAGGATCGAATATCCCGAATACGTGCGAGCAATTCTTCAAAATAAGTACTGCCGCCTCCTTGCTTTATACGTTCGTCGTCGAGAACAAATCCTTTTACCAGGTACTCTTTCAGTCGTTCTGTTGCCCAGATACGGAATTGCGTACCCCTATGAGATTTAACTCGATAACCTACCGCAATTATTGCATCAAGATTGTAAAACTCAATATTGCGTTTTACCTGTCGCCTCCCCTCTTTTTGAACTGTCAAGTATTCCTTGACAGTTGACTTTGGACTCAATTCTCCTTCTTCAAAAATATTTTGAAGATGTAGACTTATATTCTGCTTTGTAGTTTGAAACAGTTCAGCCATTTGTGTCTGTGTAAGCCAGACGGTTTCGCCTTCAAGCAGGACTTCAATCCTGCTTTTCTGATCCTCTGTTGTGTAGAGGATGATTTGAGAATTTTGTTGTTCTTCCATATTTGTAATTATTTAGTTATAGATTATCTCTGATTCAGAGTTGTCAGTTGTCCGGAAATATCGGATAACTGAACCGGACATACGCTCAGATTCAGTTGTCGACAAAATGTCGACAACTCAATTCCGCTTGACTCCTTTTCTCTTCTTTTTAAACGATACCAGTAATCCCTGGGTTTATCACTGTCGGTTAGTGCTTCTATAACATCAACTACAGAGAAGTACCATTTTTGTTCTTCCTCGTTCCAAACAGAACGGATTTTTTTGCTTTCAAAGAGTTTTATGTTTAACATAACATCTCCTTTCAAAATGTTGCAATTTAATAGTTTCAAAGAGTAGTGACAAATTGAAATGTATTTTAAGTTACAATCCACCAATCGTTTTACAGACTGTGGATTGAAACCGTTGTGATTTGCTTTCCGCCTTCGCCATAAATAATTTATGAAGAGATTTTAATTTTGATTGGCTTCGGCGGATAGATCAGATTTTTCCCTGCCCGGCGAAGTTTTTAACGAAGACGGGCCTGTCCGGCGAAATGAAATGAAGTTGGGTTTGACAATATTTCAAACAACTGCTGCATAGCCGGCACAAAGCAGAAGCCCGTTGTGATTTGCTTTCAGATTTTTCTTTGACAATATTTCAAACAACGTTTGACAAACGTTACTGTTGTCCAGTCTCGTTGTGATTTGCTTTTAGATTTTTCTTTGACAATATTTCAAACAACAGGAATGGGGTTGTCGTCTGATCGGAAAGCGTTGTGATTTGCTTTCAGATTTTTCTTTGACAATATTTCAAACAACTATCAGCTCTTTTGCCTTTGTACTTTTTCCGTTGTGATTTGCTTTCAGATTTTTCTTTGACAATATTTCAAACAACAATATTTTAATGCAAGTTAAAAATTTATAGTTGTGATTTGCTTTCAGATTTTTCTTTGACAATATTTCAAACAACAAATTTTGTTTTGATACTTGCTCTTATAATGTTGTGATTTGCTTTCAGATTTTTCTTTGACAATATTTCAAACAACGCGTAGCTCGCGTTCGCGAAACTGCTGTTGTTGTGATTTGCTTTCAGATTTTTCTTTGACAATATTTCAAACAACAAATTTTGTTTTGATACTTGCTCTTATAATGTTGTGATTTGCTTTCAGATTTTTCTTTGACAATATTTCAAACAACAATTTGCACGCTAACTTTTTGCGTTGAAGCGTTGTGATTTGCTTTCAGATTTTTCTTTGACAATATTTCAAACAACTCGCGTTCATCAGCGGTCCCAGCGCGTCTGGTTGTGATTTGCTTTCAGATTTTTCTTTGACAATATTTCAAACAACCGAGCTCAGATCCGGATCAATTGCAAACAGGTTGTGATTTGCTTTCAGATTTTTCTTTGACAATATTTCAAACAACTTTCTCGGTGTGTTTTCCACCAGCTCCTTTGTTGTGATTTGCTTTCAGATTTTTCTTTGACAATATTTCAAACAACGTACTAAACCAAGTAAATACTGTTTTACTAGTTGTGATTTGCTTTCAGATTTTTCTTTGACAATATTTCAAACAACGTAGGATGTCCCGGATCCTCCGTAGCAAATGTTGTGATTTGCTTTCAGATTTTTCTTTGACAATATTTCAAACAACTCCGGGAGGTGCTTTTCCGGGAGGGCTGGAGTTGTGATTTGCTTTCAGATTTTTCTTTGACAATATTTCAAACAACAGTTCCACCGCTACCAGTTCCGTCGCCACCGTTGTGATTTGCTTTCAGATTTTTCTTTGACAATATTTCAAACAACAATATTGTGAGTCAATGCAGAGAAGCAAAGTTGTGATTTGCTTTCAGATTTTTCTTTGACAATATTTCAAACAACTGGAAATGAATTTAAATCCTGACCCTTATCGTTGTGATTTGCTTTCAGATTTTTCTTTGACAATATTTCAAACAACCAGCAGCTGATGCAATTGTTGCCGGGATTTGTTGTGATTTGCTTTCAGATTTTTCTTTGACAATATTTCAAACAACATACCCTGAAATATGTCATTGAAATAAAAAGACTTAAGTCGTTAAATAGGATTAAAAAAATATTGTTGGAGAGAATAAATCTATATCAGCCCGTAAATTTTCTGTCCGCCTTTGGTGCAATTTATGGGCTGATATATGAAATCGTGTTAAAACAATTCAAGTTGGTGCGGTTCTATAAAACCGCTTTCCTCCTTCTTTTTTCCGTAGAATATTTCCATCATCCCAAATTGTTTATCAGTAATTGATAAAATTCCTACATGCCCCTTTTCAGGAATTATTTCTTTGACTCTTTTGACGTGAACATTTTTATTCTCACGGCTTGAACAATGCCTGACGTATATAGAAAACTGGAACATCGAAAAACCGTCTTTCATTAATTCTTTCCTGAAACGGGCATAAG
>JAKAGZ010000089.1 GCA_021815365.1 Bacteroidota bacterium | reverse complement strand
GTAGTTCAAACCGAGCGTAAATTAGTTCTTTTTTATTTCAAATCGTTTATGACCATTTTTCTTTATAACACTTTGTATAATATATAGTTACAGATACTCTCTTATTCGTATCTTGGACAGTAGTGATCTCCAATATTTAGCACATAACGGCGTGGTTTTTAAGCCGCCGCCCAAAACAGCAATGCAGCTTTGAAAAACGAACGCCAATAATTATTTATAATTTAGTTTTGGCAACTACACTCAAAGAGAAACTAATTTTTATAACGCTACTTTATAACAACACAAATGCCGCTACGTTTAAAGCGGTCGGCCTTGAAGAACTGGTTATACCACGTTCAGCTAATTAGTATTTTCATATGTTGGTTAATGTCTTCTTGAAATAAATAACTGTTTTTTATTTTTTCAGGTGATACGCGAGTCTTCTCCAAAGGCCACTCAAGTATTTTTAATATCATTCTTTCAACAATAATGTTCAAGTGTTCAAGTGCGATAATGAGAGATTTATGCTGAACGGCCTTAAAGGTATCACCGTGGATCAACTTATTTCTAATCTGGGATAATGATATTTTATTGTGACTATTAGCCAATGGCCATAAGTCAGATAGATCTAAATTATAATCTCCACAAAACTTCTCAAGGATGGAATTAAAAGAAGGTCGATTAAGCTCTGAAATCTTTTCATATACCATTTTTCTTTTATAAGGTAAATAACCTTTCAGAATGTTTATTTGTTTTTCAGTGAATGATACCTCATCGGGTTTGGAAAATATATTTTTAAGATAATCTTCAAAGGATATTTTAATGATTTTAAAATCATCTTCGTTGATGATTGTCTCAAGGTTATTTATTTTTTTATAATATAAAAGAATGCTTTCCAAACATGAAAATAGAATTAGATAAGTTGGTTCTGTGCCAACCTTTTCATCAATTGGAATCGGTGATATTGCACGTTGTAAAATATCTTTGTTGTCAATGGACTGATATTTACGATAAGAGTGTATAAGAAAATTTTTGAGTTCGTTTGGTTCTATTAAATAATTAGGTAGTAAGTTCTCATCTTTATATGGTGGAATTACAATATCGCGTTTAATGAATTTAATAAACTTACTTTTATTATTTGCTATCCATCCAGTGCAGACAGTTCTTTTTCTAATACCGAACGACATTAGCATTAAAAAATCGTCCAGTTTATAGGAATAATTTTCTATCTCCTCAAACAACCCTTGAAAAGAAAATTCAGCGACATTTCTGAAATATGATACAGTGGATATTTGATCTTTACGTTTTTCATCTGAGTCGTAGAAGTATTTTGTATCCAGCTTAATAATAAAATTATCACTTAACGAAAAGTCATTTGTTGTATAGGGCTCAACCTTAATTTCACCAGAGGATTTGCACTCAAGGACTTTATGGGGTGATAAATTTGCTAATCTATTAACATAATACCACCCATTTATTTCTTGTTCTTTTTTACTAATGTCACCTTCATATTCCGCATAAAAATCCATTAATAATAATTTTACAAGATAGGATTCTTCGTCTTTATTAATTCGACGTGGTAACATATCATGGAAGACAGCTTCTTTGATTTTTATTTTATTGTATAAATTAAACTGATCAACCGATATCCCTTCAATTGCAAAAGCATATTTCCCTAACAATAACTTTAGTTGATTATTATTAGGCATGCAGTTAGCATATATTTCATCTTCATCATTTTTTGGAAGATAGATTTCGATATAAACATCATTTAGTTCTAATTCAGCACTAACCAGTTTTGCATTAATTTTAATTGGTAAATCAATCATATATTTTCTTATTAGTGGTATAACGATGTTGCCGCTAACCGGCAGCCCAGAACTGCAATGCCGAATAGTAGCAACTAACTTTTATTTATAAAAAATGTTTTTAAAAAGAAATAAGCTGAACAAGTAACTTTGCTTTATAAACAAACTTAATAATCTGAACAATGCCGCTATGAAAACGCTGTCCGTGTTGAGCGGCGGGTTATGTTACGTTTATTTATTAATCAGCTTCTACAAGAATTACTTTAACAGGAACGGCTGGAAAATGTCTTTTTAATCTTTCAATATCATAAACAAGCTGCTCGCCGTATGAGACTCCACTTGACATTTCACTTTGTAGTGCGTGGGAAGGGACTATTTCAACTCCAACTTCTGCTTTATTTTCATTAAAGAAGTATTGAAATTTAGCCATATCATAAAACATAAAAGCATACTTACCAAACTGAACCTCGACTAAAACTTTTTCTTTCACGAAATCTATCTGTTTGAAAGCCCCTTTTATTTGAACATCGCTGTTAGGAATTGTAATTGTATATATATCTCGCAACTCATTGAATCCTTTTTTATTAAAAGCTTCTTTGAATTGCTGATTCATATCTGTGGGAGAGTAAAGTGCTCGACCCATCATCGTTTTTTCTTTGCTAATTTTTGTTTTCGACGATTTAATTTTTTTGATAACATCATAAATCTCTTGATTAAACTTTGGATATCGAACTTGAAGAATTTCACTTCCACCTAGATGAGAATATTCATAGACGACTTTCATAAATTTCCTTCAAAAATTTGGGAAAAGAGTTGTTGAGTTATTACCAACACTAACTTTCTTTGGCGGAACATATTTTTCCTTTGTGTTTGGATCAAACACCGGTCGTTCCATTGGTCGAATCAGCAATTCACCTTCTATGGCAAGATTAATTCTTTCCTTCGCAACTTTATAATATTCAACTAATATTTCAGCGCCAATAGATTTCCTCGAATGAATTATTGAAGCAATTTGAGTTGTTCCGACACCCATAAATGGATCTAAAGTCCAATCGTTTTCATCTGTCAATGAAAGGACTAATCTTTCAATAAGTTCTATTGGGAACTGAGCCGGGTGAATAGTTTTTTCAATATGATTTGATTTTACATTTGGAATATCCCAAACATCAGAAGGATTTTTCCCAAGTGGATTACCGGAAAGTTCACCTTTCTTCGGTCCCTTAAAATGTCTTTTATTTGGATATTTGGATGGAACTCTAACTGCATCTAAGTTAAAAGTATATTCATCAGATTTTGTAAACCATAATATTACTTCATAGCGTCCGGAATATCTTTTACTTGCGTGCAAGCCGTGACCGAAATGCCAAACTATTCGGTTACGCATTTTAAGATTTAGCTCGTTGAAAATAGGGTAAAGTAAAATATCTAACGGAATAATTTCTCCATTGTCAACATAATTGCCAACTTGCCAGCAAATACTTCCGTTTGGAGATAAAACTCTGACACATTCTTGGATTATTTTTTTTTGAGAATCCAAATATGTATCTAATTTTCCCCTTTTTTCGTAGGACTTACCAATATTATATGGTGGAGATGTAATAACTAGTTTTACAAATTCGTCGGGAATTTTTTCTAATATTTTTAGGCAATCTCCGTTGAAAAGGACTAAATCTGCTTTGGGATTGAATTTCTCTGATATATTCATAAACCACTAAAATTTTCTTGACAAAACTTGATCTAATATACGAAAATCAAAACAAAATTTTGAGGTAATGTTTTTGTAAAAAGAAGTAACCTAACTATTAATTAACCCGCCTGCAGATGTTTTGTCTTAAGAGTGCAATCTACCGGCATTTATTTAGTTTAATTAAATTGTTCTCACCTTTTTGCGTGATAACATTCCATCTACAAAATTGAGTCAAGAGGACTTTTTATACCCATTACTGTTTTTAATACATGCGTATATATCATAGTGGTCTTTACTGATTTATGTCCCAGTATTTCCTGCACAGTTCTTATATCATAACCGGAATCAAGCAAATGTGTTGCAAAACTATGCCTAAATGTATGTGGACTTCCCGGCTTATCAATTTCACTATCTGCAATTGCTTTCTTCACTGCTTTTTGTATAACACTCTCATGAATATGAAACCTAAATCTTACTTTTGACTTTTCATCATAAGCAAACGAACTTGATGGGAATACAAATTGCCACCCTTTTTCTTTATCCGCATTAGGATATTTGTTTTTTAACGCATACGGAAGTATTGTTCTGCCGTAACCTCTCCTTAAATCTTCATCATGAAGCTTTTTAACTTTGTCTATATGTTTCTCCAGTTCGTAAACTATTTTGCTTGGTAAGATTGTAATTCTGTCCTTTTCACCTTTGCCATCTCTTACTATTATTTGATTCATTCCAAAATCAACATCTTTAATCCTTAGGTTAAGACATTCATTTAAACGCATACCGGTTCCATACAATAAACTCGCAACAAGTCTTATCGTTCCGTCCAAATTATTTATAATAGTTGCCGCCTCTTGCCTGCTGAAAACTACGGGTAAATGTTTAATACGCTTTACATTTTTTATTTCATTAATCCACCCAACATCTTTGCTAATAATCTTTTTATACAAAAACAAAATTGCTTGTAATGCTTGATTCTGAGTTGATGATGAAACGTGGCGTTCAATGGCTAGATAATTTAAAAAATTTTGAATGTGCTCTTTATTTAGTTCTTTTGGGTGAGTCTTATTATTGAAGATTATGAATTGCTTAATCCACGAAGTATAACTTTCTTCAGTCTTGCGGCTGTAGTGATTTGTTCTTAGACTTATTCTTACCTGGTCTAACAACTTTGGTTTATTTTCCCCTCTAACCCTTTCCATCAAATGTTTTTAATTTTCTCCCACGCACAACTTAAGAGAATGAGGAATAACAATCAATAGCATTCAGCTGTCAGCGTTCCGCATTCAGTGTACCAATCGTTATCGGCGGGATGCAAATGGAAGTTGAAGGATGAGATCAAAGTACGAAGTTCGAAGGATGAAGTACGAATGACGAAGGAGTGAATGAAATTCTAAATTCGAAGCTCAAAATCCTGCCCTGAGCGGCAAGTCTCGCCGACAAGGCGGAAGCGAAGGGTCCAAAATGCGGTCAGCTTTCGGCGTTCAGCTTACGGCAATGATCAATGACCAGTGACAAATGATTGGTGTTCAAATTATAAATGATAAATTAGAAATGATAAGAATTCCAAAATGCGGTCAGCAATCGGCGTTCAGCTGTCAGATCTCAGCCGTCCTCAAACTGCCTACTACATACTCCCTACTAGTTACTTCAATACTAAGTACTTCCTATGGTCTCAAATGCCATTTTTTTGCTTTTTTAAGCGATTTTTGCACTTTCAGCACCATTCCAAGGGCTACATTGGTAATTCCAACAGTTTCGCGAGCCATTTCAGCATCTTTACGGGTCATTGCAGCACATTCACGAGTCATTTCAGCATCTTTACAAGTCATTTCAGAATCTTCACGAGCCATTTCAGCATCTTTACGAGGCATTTCAGCATCTTTACGAGGCATTTCAGAATCTTTACGAGGCATTTCAGAATCTTCACGAACCATTTCAGCATCTTTACGAGGCATTTCAGAATCTTTACGAGGCATTTCAGAATCTTCACGAACCATTTCAGCATCTTTACGAGGCATTTCAGAATCTTCACGAACCATTTCAGCATCTTTACGAGGCATTTCAGCATCTTCACGAGCATTTGCAGCACATTCAGGGGGCTTTGCAATACCCTCGCAAGTCATTTCCAAGCCACGGGGGTTATTTCGACTAAAAAAAGATAATGTAAGTCAGCAGTCTGCTCGACCTACAATTTATGATACAGATAAGGAGACAAATGCTTTTAGCTAAAAAGCTAACGGCTAATACCTATTTAGTCTTATACGTCTGCAGCAGCCATGTGGCAACTGCATCGGCTTCGTTAGGTTTCAAACCTTGGTTAGGCATGGAAGGATAATCGGGATTCTTCTTCACCGGATTCATAATAAACTTAACAAGCTCGTCCTTCTTCCCTTCGTATTTCGGCAGAACGGAATTGTATGGCGGACCAACAACGCGGTGATCGAAAGCGTGACAAGCGATACACCGACCGTTGTAAATATCTGCACCGTTGATTGCGGGCGCGGCGGTTAGACCGGCTTCTTCCAAAGTTTTCTTTTCATACTTAACATACTCTGCGGCAAGAACTTCTGTGTGCATCTTCGTATCTGTATCGAAAGCAAAATGATCTTTTATAACCAATAACGCAACGACGATTATCAATAAATAAATTGCCGAAGCGCGGTACTTGATGCTGGATTCTTTAATCATAATGTAGAACATGATGCTTAGAACCAAAAGAAGAATTAAAGCAACAGTAAGTATCTCGAAAAAGCCGAAGGACAAAGCCGCAATGGGCTGAACTACAACCGTAAGAGCGATTACCAAAGGAAGAAGAA
>JAKAGZ010000039.1:21232-27374 GCA_021815365.1 Bacteroidota bacterium | reverse complement strand
TTATGCCGTCACGGACATCAACCATAAAAATAATTTTATCTGCTTCAGCGATTGCTATCTCAACCTGCTCTCTGATTGCAGTTTCAAATAGGTCAGGCGAGTTTGGAACGTAACCGCCGGTGTCAATTAACCTGTATTCCCTGCCAGCCCATTCGGCCTCGCCATAATTCCTGTCGCGTGTTACGCCGCTCTGGTCATCTACAATTGCGTCCTGCTGCCCGATCAATCTATTGAACAGAGTAGACTTCCCTACATTAGGTCTGCCGATTATTACTACTAGAGGTTTTTTCATACTTAAAAATAATAATTTACAGGATGATTCTTAATTTGTGTTACAAAGGTTAGAACAAAATAACAGGTTAGGTTTTAATAAGCTAATAAGGTTAAAAAAGCTGCTTTATTTATACTACTAAGGTAATAAGGTTTTGAATTAAAAATATCGTGTCGCTTTAATTTATAGCGCGGCAAGCCGCAATTAAAAATTTAAAATTGAAGATACTTAAAATATCTTGACACAAAAAGCAAAGAGTTAAACGGCAACACTATATTACACAAATATTTTTTAGAATCAATCAGACATTATTTTTCTTAGTTTAACCTTAGTAGCACCATACAACGGGATAAAATTAACCTTATTACATATTTTGTCTGCTGCATACCTAAGCTTCAATTAAAGTTATTTAGTTAACGCCTGTGCGTTTTCACGGGAATGATCTTTTTACAGCGCACTCATTATTTTTTTCTTTTTTCTTTTAACACCCTCTCACGTTTGCAGTATTTATTTATCGCTTCGTAGGAATCATAAAATCCAAGATCGCCGGCTTTTAATAAATCCCTGCAGCCGCTTTTTTTATTCTTCAGTGCAATGTAATCCAGTCCCCGCCGGTAATATGCCTTAGCATCATTAGGACTGATTTTCAAAATATGGGTAAAATCTTTAATTGCTTCGCTGTAATTATCCATCATATTTTTTGCTTCACCGCGCATAAAATAAAGATCAGTGTTATCAGGCTCCAGAGATATTGCTGCCGTAAAATCTTTGATGGCACCTTCGTAATCTCCGATAATTCCTTTGTCAGTGCCGCGATTTATATAAGCACTAACATCCGTTGAATCCAATTCGAGTGCAGTAGTAAAATCATCAATGGCACCGAGGTGGTCATCAAGGTCGGCTTTAACATTTCCGCGGTTGATATAAATTCTTTCGTCATCCGGTTTTAATTGGGAAGCTTTATCGTAATCTTTCAGAGCACCTTCAGGGTCTCCAAGTTTCGATTTCACATAAGCTCTTGAAAAAAAAGCTGTTTCATTTTCAGGAAGCAGTTCAATTGCTTTATTGAGATCATTCAGTGCAAGCTCATATTGTTCGATTAATAACTCACTTATTCCTTTTCCTAAATATGCTTCTCCAAAATCAGGATTCAAAAGTAACGCAATTGAGTAATCATCAATCGCTGCTTTATCTTCTTTAAGCATACTTTTTGTTTTTGCTCTTCCATAATATGCAAGAGCATCGTTAGGATCGGCGTGGATTGCTTTTGAATATCCTTCAAGTGCAAGAAAATAATTGCCTCCATTATACGCTTTAGTGCCTTCATTATAATAAACAGAACTTGCAGAGGAACAATCTAAGTTCAAAAGACTAGCCAACACTAAACAAATTAAAAGTATAAAATAATTTTTCATTTTATTGATTTCTTATCTGCCTCAGCCTCAGGAAGCGAATCGAAAAAACCTATCCTTACTCTGTAATATGTACGATAGTTATCCTGCTGCAGCAGACTTTATTTTTCATTTAGAAGCTTTTGAACAAAATCTGTGAACCGGTCTGTTAACTGAATATAATGCTCACCAGTTCCCGGACCTGAAAATCCTGTATTTATTTTTCTTACTCTGGACTTCCTGTCGATAAAAATAGTTGTAGGGAAAGCCATAACCTTGTTTAGCATTGGCAGCGTTTTGCTCGCTTCACCTTTATTATTAGCGCCTGCCAGAAGGAGATCATACTTGATGTTAAACTTATCACGGAATTTTTTTATTTGCCTGATCGCTCTTGCAGCATCATCATAATTTTCGTACATCAGGCCAATAATTTCTAATCCTTTGCTGTGATATTTATCAAAAAACGGAGAGAGAAACCCGGCTTCATCATGACAGTTCGGGCACCAGCTCCCGGCAAGAGTAACAATCACTACTTTATCTTTATATTTTGGGTCCGATAAAGAAACTTTATTACCATTCAGATCAGGAAAAGTGAAATCTAATTTTGTAAATCCTTTTTTAAGGAAAGTCAAAGAATCAGGATTTGGCAGTTTAGCATTCTTATCTCTTACAGCCGTCCAGCTTTCGTGGTATTTGTTACCAGACCAGAAATCTCCCCTGAGCTTATTTGACTTATCAAGTGCTGCCCTAAAAAGGAAGGCGTGTGCGCCATCAAAAGTTGAAAGATAAATTGAACTATCATTTACCTGTCCCTCAAGGTAACGATAATCGCCTGTCGGTGTTAAAAATGTACCATTTAAATCGGAACCATTTTGTTCCATTTCTCCAACTGCAGGATATGAACTGCCTTCATCATCAACAAAAGTAGCTGCCCATCTGCCAGATACATTAATTTTATTTTCGGGGTTCTTTATAAATCTGTAAGGAATATTTTGTTTCGCATTAAAAAGTAGAATCTGCGGAACCCCGCCTGCTTTGATCAATTTTAATGTACCGGAAAGTGTTGAATCCACCAACTTCGCTTCGATCGTGGAATTAAATGCCGGCAGGTAAAGCCTGATACTATCTCCGTTAATATTCACTTCATCTATTTTTACAATTTCATCTCCGTTCAGCAGCAAAGCAACTTTTATCCCGCTGCTGTCTTTCAATTCAAAAAAGAAAGGGAGTGTTCCTCCGGCAGTTGAAAGTTCGCCTCTCCATTGACCCATTGGAACTTGTCTGACTGATTTTTTGTTGCATCCGGTTAGAGATAATAAAAAGATTAAACCTGCTGTAATAATATTCCTGATTTTCATTTATGCATACCGTAAAAATTGTTTGATGATATGTTAAAAAACTAAAGAAAGATTTTTGAATAAGCAACGAATAAAAAGTTTTCCTGAATTTTTGTGTGAGATCATTTCTTAAAAAGTAATTTTTGCCTGGATGGTTTTAGGGTTAACAAAGATTCTATTATATTTAGACCCACAAAAACAGCGATGATAATAATTCCACCAAAAAACTGGTTTACAGATGAATGCATTAGAGGTTAAGAATCTTAAAAAAACATTCGGCAGCGTGAAGGCTGTGGATGATATTTCATTTCAGGTGCCTGAAGGTTCAGTATTCGGTTTAATAGGCAGAAACGGTGCCGGTAAAACAACTACGATCAGAATGCTGATGAATATTTACATACCGGACAGCGGCGAAGTTATCCTCAGGGGCGCACCGGTTACAGAAGAGTTCAAACAAAAAGTCGGCTATCTTCCCGAAGAAAGGGGTCTTTATAAAAAAATGAATGTCTGGGATACACTGATGTTCTTTGCAGAGGTTAAAGGAAGATCGGGCAAAGAGATTGAAAGCAGAGCAAATGAATACCTGAAACGATTTCAACTGATTGACAGAAAAACCTCCAAGATACAGGACCTGTCAAAAGGCAATCAGCAAAAAATACAATTCATAGCAACAATACTTCACGACCCTGATTTTCTTATACTTGATGAGCCTTTCTCAGGTCTCGATCCTATCAACACTGATCTGCTCAGGCAAATTATTATAGACTTAAAAAACCAGGGCAAAGTAATAATTTTTTCTACACACCTTATGGATTTTGCAGAAAGAATGTGCGATCAGATAGCGCTGATAGACAAAGGTAAAATTATTTTGAGCGGTGCCTTGAGCAGCATTAAAGCTGAATATGGAAACAGGAACGTGAACCTGGCATATAACGGTGATATTTCTTTTCTTAAGAACCATCCGATTGTAGAAAAAGTACAGGACTTTGGTAACACAACTGAGATTACAGTCCGGGAAGAATTTCAAACGCAGGCTCTTTTAAAGCTTTTAATTGAAAATAATGTTATGGTCAGAAGATTTAATGCTAATGATATTTCCCTGCAGGAGATATTTATAAAACTTGTTGGAGATAATAATAATGCTGTACAAAGAGAGGAGGTAAGAAATGTTTAACTTCAGAACAAAAGCGGTAATTAAAAGAGAGCTGAAAGAAAAAATCCTGAGTAAAACTTTTATTTTAATGACTCTCCTCCTGCCTCTTTTTATGATCGGTCTGCTGGCTTTTAATACTTTCCTTTTTTTCTATACCGGTGAAGACAGCGCAAAATT
Organism: Bacteroidota bacterium; assembly: GCA_021815365.1. Taxonomy (GTDB): domain Bacteria; phylum Bacteroidota; class Ignavibacteria; order Ignavibacteriales; family Ignavibacteriaceae; genus JAKAGZ01. The sequence goes on along the minus strand of JAKAGZ010000039.1, from coordinate 23,045 downwards.
AATTATTATATCTGAATCACCGGAGTTAACAAGCGGTTTGCAGAAGGACTTTTCAAAGCTGCCAATTGTAATGAATGGGAAATATCAAATTACTTTCGAAACAGAACCAAAATCAAAAATTCAAGGTGAGATTGAAAACCGAAAAAAGGATTTGTTAGACAACAAAATAACCGGAGTTGTGTTTATTCCTCAGACGGCATTGAAAGATAAGAAGATTGAGTATTATTCAAAGAGTCCGAGCAATAACAGCCTGTTCGAAAAAATAAAAGGTACGATCAACCAGGCGCTGGTTGATAATTATTTCCTGGGCAGACAACTTTCAAATGAAGATATCGAATATGCAAGGAACAGTGTTAACTTTAACGGCTTTCGCATTTCATCAGATAACAAAATAGAGGAAACAACAGCAGGCGCAATGATTATTTCCAAATTATTTGCTTTCCTTCTTTATTTCAGTCTGATGTTCATTGGAATGATGATGATGCGCTCTGTTGTGGAAGAAAAGAATACCAAGATTGTTGAGATTCTTTTATCATCCGTAAACAGCAAAGAAATGATGATCGGGAAAATAGTCGGCACTGCTTTAACAGGGTTATTGCAAATGGCTATCTGGATACTGCCAATTGTATTATTAATAACTTCGAGCTTGTTTGTAATTCCACAGGAATACATGCCTACTGTTACTCTGGGACAAATGATTTACTTCCTTATAAATTATTTTGTCGGGCTGATAACCTTCCTTGGTCTTTTTGCTACGGTAGGTTCTATATTTGATAATGATCAGGATGCGCAATCCGGGATTTGGCCCATTATGATGCTGATTATGATACCGTTCTTTATCAGTTTTGCAGTAGGAGAAAATCCTGACAGTATGCTGGCAAAGATTACTTCCCTTCTGCCTTTTTCATCTATAATTGTTATGCCTGCAAGAATGAGTCTTGTAGAAATACCTATCTGGCAGTTTGTTGTGTCTGTTATTGTAAACGTTGCAACAATGCTGGCGATCTTTCCATTTGCAGGAAAAATTTACAGGATAGGAATATTGCTTACAGGCAAAAAGCCACAGTGGTCAGAAGTAATTAAATGGCTTAGGTTCTAACGGGAAATACCATAATTTGATAAATATTACCTCTTATCGATTTATTTTGCCTCTGGGCGAATTTCAGAGTACATAATGCCGCTATATTTTTATGTTTTCGTCGGCTTAGAACTATAAAAGACAAATTCCTTTATAGTAAATAATTTTTTTGAACAATAATTATCTGTATGTAGCTGAGGAGGAATGTATATGCCTTTATTTTCTCTTATAATTTCTGCTATCGCTATAGTTATGGGCACATTATTTTTGATTATAGGATGCAGTTATGTGGCGTACAGACTAAAAAGAAAATCCACTTACTCACAGTGATATTACTGGATAAGATTTCCTGCCAAGAAAAGATTATTGCGATTTACTTTTCTGAGTAATGAAAAAATTCTTTTGTGAATAAGATTTTATCAAGTACTTGAGAAATTAAAATGATATTAAGTTACGAGAGGTTAAATATGGAAATATATTCTACTTTCTTGCTCGGAGTGCTGGTAAGCATTTTTGGAATAATTTTCCTTGGAATCTGCCTTTCTTACCTCGTATACAAAATCAGGAAAAAGCACAGCATTTAATTTCTGATTTTCTTCATTATTACACAGTGAATTTGTAATTCAAATAACTGTGTCCAATCACAGCTACTTTTAGTTAACCGGTTGATCGAATCTCAAATAGTTTTTCTGCGGAACTTTTTCTCAGTGTTCTGGTGTTATACACCTTCAGCCC
>JAKAGZ010000039.1:0-21132 GCA_021815365.1 Bacteroidota bacterium | reverse complement strand
CAGTGAATTTGTAATTCAAATAACTGTGTCCAATCACAGCTACTTTTAGTTAACCGGTTGATCGAATCTCAAATAGTTTTTCTGCGGAACTTTTTCTCAGTGTTCTGGTGTTATACACCTTCAGCCCGATACTGAACCGCAAGGTTACTAAAAAAATATTCCAATTTAATTCCATCACAATATTTTGGGATTTTATTTTCCGGCTATTTATATTCACTAATAGTAGCCAGAAAAATTATAACAAATAATTAATTTCAAAACATAAAGAGAGCCTTGAATGAAAAATATTCCACTGCTTTCGTCATTTCTTTTAGCTTTACTAATAAGTGCACTAAGCTTTGCACAACAAAGCAAATATGACGCACATAAATTATTTGACCCCAACTTCCTCAATCAACCCGGGACAATTTACAGGAGCGGAAGCGGGCAGCCGGGACCTGCTTATTGGCAGAACAGAGCAGATTATAAAATAAGCGCAGCTTTGAATACAAAAGAAAACATAGTCTCTGGCAGTGAAACTATCACTTATACAAATAACAGTCCCGATGCTTTACCATTCATTTGGTTACAGTTAGATCAAAACCTGTTTACAAGAGAATCGCGCGGCGCTCTTTCCACTCCATACGAAGGTGCACGATTCGGAAACCAGGATTTTGACGGCGGAGATGTAATTAAATCTGTAAAAGTTATCCAGGGGGGTAACACTGTTTCGCCTAAATATATTATAACCGATACGCGTATGCAGATCATCCTTCCGGCTGCAATAAAACCAAAAGGTGATGAAATAAAAATCGAAATAGCATGGGATTTTAAAATTCCTGAATACGGCTCTGACAGAATGGGCATGCAAAAAACCAAGAAAGGAGTTATTTACGAAATTGCACAGTGGTATCCCCGCATGGAAGTTTATGATGACGTAAACGGCTGGAACACACTTCCTTACCTTGGCGCCGGAGAATTTTATCTTGAGTACGGAAATTTTGATTACACAATTAACGCTCCTGCCGATATGATAGTTGTAGGTTCGGGCAAGCTGCAAAATCCTGATGAGGTATTAACATCTGTTCAGCGAAAAAGATTGGACGAAGCTGCGAATAGTGATTCTACAATTTACATACGCACTGTTGACGAAGTAAATAAATTAGACTCTGTATCTACCGAGAAAAACACAAAGACCTGGCATTTTATTATTAACAATTCAAGAGATGCAAGCTGGGCTGCTTCACGGGCATTCGTATGGGACGCAGCAAGAATAAATTTACCCAGCGGCAGGAAATCTCTGGCAATGTCTGTCTATCCTGTTGAAAGCGCATCGGACACAGCCTGGGAAAGGTCAACTGAATATGCTAAAGCTTCAATCGAATATAACTCAAAAAAATGGTTTGAATATCCATACCCGGTTGCTGTTAATGTTGCAGGAAGAGTCGGAGGGATGGAATATCCCGGCATTGTTTTCTGCAGCTGGAAAGCGTTCAGAGGCAGATTGTGGGGAGTAACTGATCATGAGTTCGGGCACACCTGGTTCCCTATGATCGTCGGCTCAGACGAAAGAAGATATATGTGGCAGGACGAAGGGTTAAATAGTTTTATAAATATTTATTCAACATTGAATTTTAATAACGGCGAATATAAACCAAGAAGAAATTCGGCAAGAGATCTGGTGCCGTTCCTGCTTAGAAAAGATGCCGAACCAATTATGACTTTCTCCGATGTTATTAAGTCTCCTTATCTCAGCTTAGTAGCTTATTATAAACCCGCTGCAGTATTATATCTGCTGCGGGAATATGTTTTAGGTCATGAAAGATTCGACTATGCTTTCAGAACTTATATCAAAAGATGGGCATTCAAACATCCTCAGCCAAAAGATTTTTTCAGAACAATGAACGATGCAAGCGGAGAAGACCTTAACTGGTTCTGGAAAGGATGGTTCTACAAAAAATGGAATTTAGACCAGGCTGTAAAAGATGTCAAATATATTGGTAACGATCCTTCTAAAGGCGTCTTAATCACAATTGAAAATCTCGAACAAATGGCGATGCCGGTCACAGTTCAGGTTAAAGAACAAAACGGAAAAGTTGGGCGCGTTGAGCTGCCGGTAGAAATCTGGCAGCGCGGCGGCACCTGGACATTTAAATATAATTCAACATCTATGATTGACTCAGTTGTTATAGATCCCGATAAGATATTGCCCGATATAAATCCTGATAACAATGTTTGGACCAGCGGATATACAACACAATAGGGACGACCAGCAGGCAGATAATAATTTTATGAATAACAAAACAAACTTATGCAAAAAATAAAATTTTTTTCCTCGCTAACTACCCTGCTGTTTCTGCTGAGCCTCTGCACCCTGGCTCAGCAGAGCAGTGATTATAATCATCTGAAAGCATTCGATCCTGCTTTCTTAAACAGTGACGAGACTTCATTCCGCAGCAATAATGGAATACCGGGGAAAGATTACTGGCAAAACCGCGCAGACTACAAACTAAATGTCAAACTCGATGAAACGAATGGAGAAATTTCCGGCGATGAAATTATTACCTATACAAATAACAGCCCTGACAATCTCGATTACCTCTGGCTTCAGATGGATCAAAATATTCTTGAAAAAGATTCAAGAGCAAATATTATTAACAACCCAACACGCAACCCCGCTGAAACAACGGAGGGCTTTGTTTTAAAATCTGTAAAAGTTCAATACGATAACAATGTTTATACTGCTGATTACATTATTTCAGATACGAGAATGCAGATCAGGCTGCCGCATTCTCTGAAACCTAACGGACATATAATAAAAATACTGATAAACTATTCATATAAACTTCAGTCTAAAACTGCAGGACGCACCGGAAGTATGGAAACAAAGAACGGAATAATTTATGACGTTGCCCAGTGGTATCCGAGAATGTGTGTCTATGATGATGTCATCGGATGGAATACTCTCCCCTATCTGGGGCAAGGTGAATTTTATTGTGAGTACGGTAATTTCGATTACTATATAAATGTTCCTGCAGACCAGATAGTTGTTGGCTCCGGAGTTCTGGTAAACCCGAACGAAGTATTAACAAGAACCGAGATCAACAGGCTTGAACTGGCAAAGAAAAGCGATAAGACTGTGATCATAAGATCTGAAAAAGATATTAAAAATAAATCATCACGACCAACTGATAAAAAAAGATTAACCTGGCATTTCAAGATGGAAAATTCGCGCGATGTTGCCTGGGCATCTTCAAAAGCGTTTATATGGGATGCAGCCAGAATAAATTTACCGAGTGGGAAAAAGGCTCTTGCAATGTCTGTTTATCCTGAGGAAAGTGCCGGCGATTCTGCCTGGAGCAGATCAACTGAGTATTTAAAACAGAGTGTTGAAGACTTTTCAAAAAGATGGTTTGAATTTCCTTATCCTGTTGCGGTAAATGTCGGTGGACCAGTTGGAGGGATGGAATACCCGGCTTTAGCATTTTGTTACTGGCGTGCAAAAAGAAAAAGTTTATATGCAGTAACTTCTCACGAGATCGGGCACACGTGGTTCCCGATGATCGTTGGTTCTGACGAAAGAAAATATGCATTTATGGACGAAGGCTTCAATACATTTGTTGATATATATGCACAGGATGCTTTTAATCATGGCGAATATGCACCTAAGCGTGACGGCGAGTACGCACCAAAAGGAGGAAACCCTGCACAGGAGTTCGTACCTTATTTTACCGATAAACATTTTCCACCAATTATTACTTACCCGGATAATATGAGCGGCAAATATGTACACCCAACCCAATATTACAAAACTGCTTTAGGGCTTGTGATACTTCGCGAATATATTCTGGGACCCGAAAGATTCGACTACGCATTCAGATATTACATAAAGAACTGGGCGTTCAGACATCCGCAGCCGGATGATTTCTTCAGAGCGATGAACTCTGCTTCAGGAGAAGACTTAAACTATTTTTGGAAAGGCTGGTTTGTGAATAACTGGAAGATAGACCAGTCTGTTGAAAATGTAAGTTATGTTGATAATGATACTATCAAAGGTGCAGTGATTAAAATTAAAAACAATGAGATGCTGCCTATGCCTGTTGTTTTAAAAATCACACAAACAAATGGCAAAGTAGAAAAAATTAAGCTGCCTGTCGAAATATGGGCTAGGTCCGATGAATTTAATTTTTACTATCGGTCAACAGGAATGATCAGCTCAGTCACTCTCGATCCTGATTCAGCTCTTCCGGATATTAATGAGAAAAATAATACCTGGAATTCCGGTTACCAGTATTAATTTTGTCTGCAGCAGAGACGGGCTGCCTGCTGTCTCAGCTTTTCATACGGACTTATGAAAAGATTAAACTCTCGGAAAATTTGAAAAATCATGAGAAGCTAAAAAAGCAATGATGCCTATAATATAAACAACTAATAAAAATAGGGACACCACAATAATTATTTTATATATAAGGAAAGAGGAGTTCTGTAAATTCAATGCCCTGTTCAAAGTCTCGTCAGATTTATTTTCGCTGTACAACTTCAGATTTTCTGCAGAATCTCTCAACCTCGAACCGGCAATAAACACCGGGATTCCCCATATTGCACCAATAATAGTAAGGGAAGACAGCACGCCAACAACCATATAGTATATTCCTATAAAGCGCATATTCCCTACCAGTCTTGGGTACAGAATTTCGTTTTGATATGATTGCATTTCAACCTCGCTTTTTAAAAATAAATTATTTTCTGCCGGATATAAACTTTGACAGATAGCCGGGAATGGGTATACTTTCTTTAAGCACTGAATCCGGCACAGGCTCACCTGCAGTAATTTTAAATGGAATTACACCAGCCCATATATCTAACGCATAATCTTCTTTATCATCGGCAGGTGGACCGGTCCTTATCTTTGCTGAAGCTTCATCTATAGAAAACTTCAGCACAATAGTTGCATCAAGTTCCTTATCATTCGGTGTTCTGACATCATCCCATCTGCCGGGAATAAAATGTTCAGAAAATTCTTTCAATGCCATAATTTTTTCATTCCGGTCTTCTACAATTTTTGCTTTACCAAAAAGAACAGCTGAACGGTAATTCATTGAGTGATGAAAAGCCGAGCGAGCCAGCACGTAGCCGTCCATCAATGTAACGGAAATGCACGCATCAGCACCCTCATTCAGAAGATTCATCATTCGGTTTGCTTTTGAGCCATGAATGTAAAGATCATCGCCTGCCCTTACGTAAGCTGTAGGAATAATAAACGGCTGTCCGTTTAAAACAAAACTTACATGACATATAATGCCTTCGTCAAGAATTTTGTAAATCGTCTCTCTGTCATAACAACCTCGCTTAGCAAGACGTTTTACTTTGCTTTTTTCAGTGGAAGAAAATTGAGTCATATTTACCTTATAATTCTTATTAAAAAATCCTGAATAAATATAATAAAAGATTTTTTTTTAACGCACATTTCTAACAAACTTCTTGCAAATTCACGACATATATCAGTATTTTTATATTTCAAAAATTAAGGGTGAAAAAAGAGTAATGAGTATTATAAAAGAAATCATTGACCTGATTATCCACCTTGATGTTCATCTTAACCAGTTGATCATTGAGTATGGAACCTTTACATATATAATTCTTTTTCTTGTAATATTTGCTGAAACTGGTTTTGTTGTTACCCCGTTCCTGCCGGGAGACTCGCTAATCTTCGCAGCAGGAACTTTTGCTGCAAAAGGATCATTCAGTATACATATTTTATTTTTAATACTAACGTCCGCAGCCATACTTGGCGATACATTAAACTACTGGATCGGAAATTTTTTTGGCTTAAAAATAATAGAGAGCAGGAACATCCGTATTGTAAACAAAACTCATATAGAAAAGACACACAAATTTTTTGAGAAATATGGAGGCAAAACAATTATCATAGCCCGGTTCGTTCCGATAGTGAGAACATTCGCACCCTTTGTTGCGGGCGCCGGCAGTATGACATACAAAAAATTTATTTCATATAATATAATCGGTGCAATTCTCTGGGTTGGTATTTTTTCTTATGGTGGTTTTTACTTTGGAAATATTCCTGTTATAAAAAATAATTTTTCTTTAGTGATTTTAATAATAATCCTTATATCATTACTCCCTCCAATTATTGAAGTTATAAAACACAGGCGTGAGAAAAAAGCTTTATTATGATTTTGTGCCTTTGAAGTTAAATTAAGAAGCAGGCGAAAAATTTACAGTTAGTTATTATAAATATGCAACCGTTTTAGAGGGCTTAAACGGTTGCTTTTTCTTGCATACCAGTTGTTCCTTCCTTGACGGAGTTTCCTCACACACGATATGCAAAAATAATCCCCTCCTCACTTCGCTTAAATATGAAAGAATTGAACAAAAGAATATTAAAACGTTGTAATATCCTATCGTTGTATCTATTAACTCCTAAAGAAAAAGAATTTATTCAGAAGCTGAATACAATTTAATTTACAAAAAGCAGAGATGACAGTATAACTCAACCAAGTCCATCCAGAATCTTTTAAGTGAGGATTTTAACCGACCGAAGGCAAAAAGTGTTTTCATTTTTGACGGGTAATTGATGTTAAATAAAAAGCCCCTTAACCGGGAGGCTAAGAGGCTTTAACTTTTAAAAGTTCTAAGGCAGGGGAGGACCTTAGAACAAAGTCGGATGTAAAATAATTACTTGTATTTTCAAATGCAAGTGGAAGAATATTATGTGACAGCAAAAAATAGAAACGCCAGGATTAATTAATGAAATAAAATTAACCACTTCTGACTGTCATTTTCAGAGAAGGTCAGCCCGAAAAAACTGAATATAATAAATATCCTAAAGCAGCAATAAAACCTAAAACTAGCGTCCCTACAAATATGTAAAACAAATTATCTGAAAATTTATATTTTTTTTCCTGTGTATCCATTGCCTGATCCTTTAAAGTTTTTTATTGAATATAATTACTTTTCTGAAACGAAGGTCTTTTGGTACAGCTTAATACTGTCATCTACAATTTTATACGCATCTTCCTTGTTAATAAAATGGCTAACCTTCACATGTTTGTTCTCAAGTGACTTGTAATCCTCAAAAAATCTCTTCAACTCAACAACAGTATGTGGAGGAAGTTCATCAATGTCATTAATGTAATTAACAGACATATCATTTTTTGCCACCGCTATAATTTTATCATCCACTTCATTCTGATCCATCATATGCATACCACCAATTACTTTTGCTTCAATTATGCACATTGGTTCAACGTCAATAGAACAAATCACCAGGATATCCAGTGGGTCTCTGTCATTACAATAAGTTTTGGGAATAAATCCGTAGTTAGCCGGATAATGTACGGCAGAAAACAAAACACGATCCAGTTTTAACAGACCGCTTTTTTTATCTAATTCGTACTTAGCTTTCGAACCTTTTGGAATTTCGATTATACTGTTGACTATCTCCGGCGCATCATTTCCGATATCAACCGAGTGCCAGGGATTAAAACTCAATTTTCACCTGATATTATTATTTAATTTTCTTTATTGCCTCAATTGCCTGAGCATTAGTCGGATCTAAAGCATAAACTTTCTGCCAGTTTAGTTTGGAATTTTCCATATCTTTTTTAATGAAATAATAATACCCGAGGTATGAATAAGCTTCTATTAACTCTGTCTTGTATTTTGCAGTATCACTTTCGGCAAGTGAAATAAATTTTTCGTAATCAGCTTTTGCAAGCCCCTTTTCTGAATCAGGATCAAGATTAGCTTTTGAAGCCGCAATCCATCTATAACCAATAGGCAGGTCTGGTTTTAATTCTGTTAACTTAGTAAAAGCAGTATCAGCTAAACCATAATCTTTATTAAAATAATATGCTTTGCCAAGGTCAAAATATTCCTGGGCGTTCAATGAACCATGAGCTTGTAATTTTTTCTGAAGAATGCTAATCACACCAGGCCAATCCCTGTCTTTATAATATATAACTTCAATAGTATTTACAAGATCCAATCTTGTGCTGTCAAGATTTACAGCTTTCTTCAGACTTTCAATAGCAAGAGAATCCTGCTTGCTTTTTAAATATAATTTTGAAAGTAATTCGTAGTCAGTAACTGTAATATCTTTTGCATCTGCTTTTGCGAGATATTTATTAAAAGCAGGGATACCATTTGCAGTATCTTCTACCTGAGAATAAGTGTAAGCTAATAAATGTAATACTGCAACATTATCCGATTCAGACTTTAGAACTTCTGAAAGTACGTCGGCACATTCTTTATATTGTTTTGCAGTATAAAGTAAAGTAGCCAGCTTTTTCAAGTTTGTATTGCTGTTTTCTGAAAGGGCAATATATTTTTTGAAAGCATCAACAGATTTATCATTTTCTCTTGACAAAGAATACATATCAGAAAGGTATCTGAAAGTAACGGAATACGAAGGATTAACTCTTTCTGCTATCAAATAATATTTTTCAGCTTCAGAATAGTTCCTGACTGCTGTGTAAACATTTCCAAGACCAACGTAGCCTTCTACTCTTGCTGAGTCGTAATCAATTGCTTTCTGATAATTAGTAATTGACTGCGTTCCGTTATTAAGAACGAGATAAACGTCGCCAAGTTTTAAATATGCAAAAGGATTTTTTCTATTCAGCGAAAGAGCCTGTTCTAAATAATCCAAAGCTCTTTTAGGAGGGAAATATTTAGCAAGCAGATACATATCAGCAATATTGACAGGTATCGAAGCATCGTCACTATTTAAATCCAAAGCTTTATTAAAATTACTCACTGCACTATTTGTATCAAAGCTTGCAAGGAATATCCCGCCCATCCCGACATAATTCATTGGATATTCAGAATTAGCTTTTATTCCCTGTTGAAAACTAATCTTTGCAGAATCAATATTGCCTTCAGATAAATATGTTTTACCTAAAAAATAAAATCCATCTGCCTTCCCTGGATGTGAATTGTTATATGACTGTAAAACTGCAATAGCTTTCTGATAACTTTCATTCCAAAGTAATTTTTTACCTTCCTCAAGATTTTGAGAAAAAATATTCACAAATGGAATTAACAGAACAGCAGCAAGCAGATAAGAAAATAGTTTATTTGTTTTCATTGTTTGATATTTTTTTATAATTGATCTTTAACTTCTACAAGTCTGACCGGCATTGTAGCCGGCACCAAACCGGCTTTCAGCACAATCCTCTGCCCCTTTTCACCAGCAGTAAATGCAATAACACCAGAGCCTAAACCGTTCCTTGCTTCGCCGCTAATAATATACACATTCCTCCATAAAGGATAAAATTTCTCAGCAATATAAGCCTGGTACGGTTCATAATATTCTCCTGCACCTTTGGAAGTATCTGGAGGAGCGATAGAAACTAATTTTACTTTGTCAGAAAACTTTGTGGTAGCTGAATCGTTTTCTGAAATCCAGTTTACACCTACTACCCCGATAGCATTCCTCTTTTTAGCAACATAATTTATTACTTCTAAACTATTATTAAGCGCAAATGCATTTGAAGGAAGAGAAGCCCGTCCGCTTATTTCCTTCAGCAGCCTGACTGAGCTTGAGTTCTTATTATCAAAAATTAACTCAATTTTTTCGGAGACGAAACTCTTATCCAGTTCTTTCCAGTTACTTATTTTACCCGAAATAATTTTCACAAGCTGGTTAAAAGTTAGTTTAAGATTTTTATCGGATTTATCTGTGATAAGAGCCAGCGCATCGTAGGCAATTTTTACGGTTCTTGGAATAATTTTAATATCTTCAAAATGTTTTAATTCTGCTTCATTCAATTTCCTGGTTACAAAAACGATCCTTGCTTTATTGTTTAACAGATCATTGATCACCTCTGCTTCAGGTTTATAATGAGGTGTTACTTTTGCCCTCTGGTATAAGCTCTGGAATGCAAATAATTCCGAGTCAACAAGCGGCTGAAGTGTTTCATCGGCAGAAATGTCAATTTGCCCGTAGGTGGGTCCGTCATCCGGCACTTTATTTTGATTCTGATTACAAGCAGCAGGTAAAAAAAACAAAACAGAAAAAAAGATATATAAGAATTTAGTTCTCATCACTCATCGTCCTTCAGGGATCTGTATCTGATAACAGCTTTGATAATTCTGTAAACTCCGTATCCCGATATAATTGCCCCAAGTCCTAATCTTTGGAGTTCAGGCAAATCAAAAAAATCTTTTCTGATGAAAATGAATATTCCCACCGCCAGGTAAAGTATAGCCATACTATTTGTAAATATGGCCATAATCTTATCAAGCAAAATATACCCCACTTATTGTTGGAGTTTGAAAACCATAGGTATAGATACTTTTACGCTTACCGGCTTTCCATTTTGTTTGCCAGGTTTCCACTTAGGCATAGACTTTACAACCCTGACGGCTTCTTCATCTAATCCCGCACCCAAACCTTTAATGACAGATATATCAGTTATTTCACCGGTTGATCTTACAACAAAGCTGATGTAGAGTCTCCCTTCAACACCTGCACGTTTAGCAATTTCCGGGTAAACAATGTGAGTAGCAAAGTACTGCAAAAGCTTATCTTCACCGCCGGGGAACGACGGCATTTCTTCTGCATAGGTAAAAACTTCTTCCTTTTTAGGTTCAACTACTTTAGTCTGTACATCAAGCAAAGAATAGTCTACACCATTTTTATCACCCTCTTCAGTTTTAGTCCCGGGGTCTACATTTTTCAGTTCTGTTTGAGTAGGGATGTATTCATCATGAACCTGAGCATCTGGTTTTACTACAGGGGGTAAAAACTTTATCGTAGACTTCAATGGCGGAGGAGCTACAACCGGTGGTGGCGGTTGATTCTTGTCAATGGATGGCGGTTGTGAAAGCTGCGTATAGTCAAGTATCTTTATCTTTCTTTCTGCTCCCTGCTTTTTAGGAAGAATATAACTCAGCCATAAAGGTGAACTGACAGCAAGTGAAAAAAAGATTATTGCACTCCACGCTGCTATTGTTAAGTGCTTCGGATACAGCCTTCTTAAAACGTAGGCTCCGTAATTTTTATTTCTGTTCGTAAATACTATTTCGGTAATATCTACTGGCAGTGCTGTGTTAGTATTCATATTAATAATCTTTTTATTATTATTTAAGTTTCTTAATTAAATCTAACTCCATAGGAGTTATATCAACCAGAGCATATCGTTTAACTCCAACAATATCCATTTCATCAAGCATGTCTACTACATTTTTATATTTAGCTTCTTCAGTTGGTTTTATAAGTACTACAAGATCAGTAATTTCACGATTTTTTTCAAGGAGTATCTTTCTCATTCCATTCGCAGAATAATTTGTTGTATCTATTTGCGGATTTGTAATACCCATATACCAGTATATTTTATCGTTACCTCCAAGGATTATTGTCATTGCTTTTGATTCTTTCACAGCCTGCTGCTCTTTTTGTTCCTTATCCTTGACAGGCATATTTATTTCCATCGTTTGCGGTTTACTAAAGGTAGTTGTAAGCATAAAGAAAGTAACAAGCAGGAATGCAAGGTCAACCATTGGTGTCAAATCCACCCTAGTTGACTTTTTCTTGGCTTTATGCTTTTGGCCTTTACCTTTCTTCTTACCGCCACCTGAGGTATCTAGTTCAGCCATTTTAAAATCCTTTAAATTTTAGGTCTTTCTTCTAAATTAGTGATTAAGTTAAATTTATTAACATTTTTAGACTGCAGCGTATCCATTATTTTTTTTATTACCGGATAACTTGTTTCCCTATCGCCTCTGATAGCAATTCTCACATTTGGATTAGAAAGCCTCCCGAAAATTACCCACCAGGCAAGTTCATTATTTGTTGAATCTATTGGTATACCAGGCTCCTTTTCAGTTTTACGCTGATCCACATCCATATCTAAAAACGCCTTCAGACCTGAAATTGGAACGCCAAAGCTCGACAACAATGAAAAATTATATGTTTCTCTATCTGTGAACTGAATATTAAATTTTTCACCGATCTTATCAAGCAGCTTTTTTCTTGTATACTGCCCGTCTATCCCATAAAAAACCTGGCCTTCTTTATTGACTGTAATTTCCATAATATCTGAGTCAGGTAATTTTATCTGAGATATTGACTTTGGCATATCAACAATTACAGGATCATCCGGTTTAAATTTTGTTGTTAGCATAAAGAAAGTCAACAGCAAAAATGCTACATCGCACATAGCCGTCATATCGACTAAAGTGCTTTTTCTCGGAATCTTTACTTTTGGCATATCATATACATTAGTTAAAAATTAAAAATTAGTTAATTGTAATGAGCTGCAAAATTCTGTACAACAGCCATTCCGGCTTCATCAATACTGTATGTTATCTTATCTATCTTAGTTGTAAAATAGTTATAGAGAATAATCGCTAGAGCAGAAGTTAAAATTCCCAGAGCAGTATTTACAAGTGCTTCAGAAATACCAGTTGCAAGAGCAATAGCATCCGGTGCACCAGCATTAGCAAGAGCAGCAAAAGCTCTGATCATACCTATAACTGTTCCCAAAAGTCCCATAAGTGTTGCAATAGAAGCTATTGTTGCCAATATAACAAGATTCTGTTCAAGCATTGGCAGCTCAAGAGAAGTTGCTTCTTCAATTTCCTGCTTAATAGCAATCACTTTCTGATCTCTGTTTAAAGTTTTTTCCGAGATCAGTTCGCCATATTTTTCAAGCCCCGCACGCAAGACACTTGCAACAGCACCCTTCTGTGAGTCACATTCAGTTTTTGCTTCATCAAGATTTTTAGCAGCTAAAAGCTGATGGACTTTAGCAACAAACCGGTTTACACTATGTTTACCTTTTGCTTTATTAATAGTTATATACCTTTCCAATCCAAAAGTCAAAACCATTAAAAGAAGTGTAAGCAGGATTGGCACAATTATACCACCTTTAAACATAACACCAAGATAATTTCCTGGCAGCGGCTGGTTAGCATTATTTCCTCCCTGAAAATTTGCAGGATTGCCAAGAACAAAAATATAGATAGATACAGCTGCAACAAATGCTAAGGGAATTACCAATGCTGCAAACCCTGTGAAGATTGTTTTGATCTGAGTATCGTTTTTCACTGTTGTCTCCTAAAGTGATTGTTTTAAGTTGATTAAATTTAATTATTTTTAATTATTATTTAAACCCAAATAATTTGGTAGCATAAAATTTACATTAAGCCCTCTTTAATGCAATATTGTTTTCTATATAGCCTTCGGACTTGTTCTTGAGAAATTTAAACTGTTGCTGGTGGAGGGCTTCGGGGGATGGTATTCTGAACGCCTTCGCACAAATTAATAATATATTTTTTAACAATGGGAATATCAGTCTCTTTATTCCTGAAATTATTTTGAAAATCAAAACCTGAGGCAGTAAAAGAATAGTTAAATCTAAATGTAATCAGGTGTATGATTCTTTCTGCTTCCGAAAACTGATTGATTATAATTACCGGAGTGTTTACGTTGATACTGATTGAACCTTTGTTTGCAGATTTAACAATTTTACCCGGCTTATCACACGATGGCGACGCTACCATTTCAAAAATCCCTGCCTGCCATATAAGAATATATATGAAGATAAAAGTTCTAAAATTTTTTTTCACGGGATAAGATTTGATATAGTTCTTGTTAAATTCTGCTAGCCTAATAATGTAAAGTGCAAATATACTCAAAATTAACTATCCTGCAAATTATTTTTTAAAACTAAAAAGTCAATATTTATTTTTAGCAACTGAGGACAGGAAATATTTATAATGCACAAAAATTGTTATAAGCGGTGAATCACTTTCTGCAATACCTTTGAAAAAGGACAGCTAATTTCTATCTTACAGATACTGAAACCTTAATTTTTAATACTACAACATGAAAAATAAAAAATTCATAATCATTGATGCAATGGCTATGGCTTACAGAGCTTACTTCGCTTTCATTGCAAGACCATTAGCTACAAAAAAAGGCGAGCCTACTTCGGCAATTTTCGGATTCTTAAATCAACTGCTGAAAATTCTCGAAGAAAATAAACCCGACTATATTGCAGTTGCCTTTGATTCTAAGGAAAAAACTTTCCGCCACGAAAAATATGATAAATATAAATCTTCTCGCGAAGCTATGCCAGATGATATGATCCCCCAGATAAAACGTATTAAAGAAATTATTGAAGCATTAAATATTCCTATTTACATTCTTCCAGGATTTGAAGCAGACGACATAATCGGCACAGCAGTTAAAAAAGCTGAAAAAGCCGGGATGATTTCTTATGTGATCACACCTGATAAAGATTATAACCAGATAGTAACGGATAAAGTGAAAATAATTAAAGGCGGAAAGAGCATTGACGAAATTGTCATCTATGACGTCGCAAAAGTAAAGGAAGAATTCGGATTTGAGCCTAAACAAATGATTGATTACCTGGCATTAATAGGTGACAAGTCCGATGATATCCCCGGTATCGCCGGCATCGGACCAAAAACTGCAATACCTTTAATTCAGGAATACGGAAGTATTGAAGGGATTTATAAAAACATAAATAAAATTGAAAAAGAAGGGCTAAGAAATAAACTCATTGAAGGAAAAGAAAATGCTTTCCTTTCCAAAGAGCTTGCTACAATTCATTGCGACGTGCCGCTTGAATTCAAATTTGAAAATGCAAAGTTCTCCAAACCTGACATTGAAAAAATCAAATCAATATTTATCGAACTGGAATTCACAAGATTATTCAGCAGGCTGTTAAACGTTTACAAATTAGATGGCGAAGAAAAAGGCATAGAAAACGAAATAGTTGACGAAGTAAAAGAGTTTGACAAGAAAAAAGTAAAATACGAATTAATAAAAGATATTAAGGCTGCAAAAGAACTTGCAGCGAAACTAACAAAGCAGGAACTTTTTGTTTTCGATACAGAGACTGACAGCCTCAATCCATACGAACTGAAAATTGCGGGAGCTTCATTTTCTTTTAAACCTAAAGACGCTTACTTCGTTGCGATAAACCCCGCGCGGGATTCCAGGAATTTATTTTCTGCTGATATTTCAGACAGACTTCCACAGGAAGATTTTGTAAAAATATTCAAACCGGTTTTTGAAAATAAAGAAATCAAAAAAGTTTGTCAGAACGGGAAATTTGATATATCAGTTATGCGAAGTATTGGAATTGATGTCCACAACTTTTATTTCGATACGATGCTTGCAAGTTATGTACTCGATCCTGATCAGAAACATGGTATGGACGATCTGTCTGAGAAATATCTGAAGTATAAACCCATTCCCCTCTCTGATCTTATCGGAGAAAAAAAAGATCCTTCACATATTTTTGATGTCCGGCTTGATTCACTCGCAATGTATTCAGCAGAAGATGCAGACATTACTTACAGGCTCTATGAAATTTTAAGCAAGCAGTTGAAAAAAGAAAAACTTGAAAAGCTCGCATACGAAGTCGAATTTCCTCTTGCCCCGGTCCTGGAAGATATTGAATACACAGGAATAAATGTTGATAAAAATGTTCTGAAAGAGCTGAGTAAGGATTTTGAAAAAGAGATTAATAATTGCACAAAAAAAATATACAAACTTGCTGGTGAGGAATTTAATATCAATTCTCCGAAACAACTGCAGGTAATTTTATTCAACAAGCTCGGATTGCAGTCAGGTAAAAAGACAAAGACAGGATTTTCGACTGATGCCCGTTCTCTTGAACTTCTCAGAGGCGAACACGAGATTATTGAAGCTCTTCTTGATTTCAGGCAAATCACAAAATTAAAATCTACTTATACAGACGCATTACAAACCATGATCAATCCCCGCACAGGAAGAATTCATACTACTTTAAATCAGATTGCAGCTTCGACCGGAAGATTATCGAGCAACGATCCCAACTTACAAAACATACCAATACGAACTGAAAGAGGAAAAGAAATAAGGAAGGCTTTTATTCCGCGGGATAAAAATTATGTGATCCTTAGTGCAGATTACAGCCAGATTGAATTGAGAATTATGGCGAGCATCTGTAAAGACGAGGAACTGATAAAGGCTTTCAAAAAAGGAGAAGACATTCACAGAAGCACAGCCGCACTCGTATTTATGGTTGATCCAAAAGACGTTACTGCTGATATGCGGCGCAAAGCAAAAGAAGTTAATTTCGGAATTCTTTACGGCATTGGTCCATTCGGGCTTGCAAGCAGGCTTGGAATAAGTCAGAAACATGGTAAAGAAATAATTGAAACATATTTCAATACATTTAAGCGTGTTAAAAATTTTATGGATGAAGCAGTAGCAAATGCAAGAGAAAAAGGCTACGCTGAAACAATGCTCGGCAGAAGAAGATTTCTGAAGAACATCAACAGCAAAAACAGAGTCGTAAGGCAATTTGAAGAAAGAGTTGCTATCAATATGCCTATTCAGGGAACGGCGGCAGATATGATAAAGCTTGCTATGATAAAAATTCACAAAGAACTGACAAAAAGAAAAACAAAAACGAAAATGGTCCTGCAGGTTCATGATGAACTTTTATTCGATGCACACAAAGATGAAGTAAAAGAACTGAGACCTCTTATTAAAGAATTAATGGAAACTGCTCTTCCGATGGAAGTACCGATTGTTGTTGATACCGGAATCGGAGACAACTGGTTAGATGCTCACTAATATGGAGGATGGAATATGGTTGATGGAAGATGTGTATGTGGAATTTTGAATGTTGAATTTTGAATTCTTAATGGATCTGTTCAAACCTGTTTAATCATTTCAATCGCCGTTCCACTTTTTGAAAATATAATTAAATGGAAATTTCTAAAGCTCAAATAAATAAAATCCTCTGTATCAAGCCGCGCGGCATCGGCGATGTAGTCCTTTCAACAATCGTTATTGATAATTTACAGAGACACTTCCCTGCTGCTAAAATTGATTACCTGACTGAAACATTCGTCAAGCCGGCAATAGAGAACAACCCCAACATAAATAAAGTAATTACTATGGGTAAAACAGAATTCCCGTTAAAGGCTGCATGGAGAATAAAAAAAGAAAATTACGATTTAATTTTAGACCTCTGGTCAAACCCGAGAAGTGCGCAGATAACTTTTTTGTCGGGTGTCAAATACCGGGCAGGTTTTGCTTACAGGGGAAGAAAATATGCTTATAATATTCTTGCTGCATCCGGGCGGGGCGAAGGACATTCTGCTGAACACAATCTTGAAATATTAAAAGCGCTGAACGTTCCCGTAATCTCAAAAAAAATACAATACTATGTTTCCGCGAAAGAGGAAGAGCGGGCAAAAAATTTTATCAGCAAGAATTTTTCTAAAGAAGAAAAAGTGATCGGAATAATTCCTTCCGGCGGATGGGAATCGAAAAGATGCGATGCTGTAAAATGGGTTGAGATTTGTAAAGCAATTGCAGGCAAATATAAAGCAAAATTTTTAATCTTATGGGGACCGGGAGATGAAAGAGATTCTGAATTTATAAAAAATAATTTGCCTGAAATTACTGTACTTGCGCCGAAAACAGATCTGCAGCAAATGAGCGGACTGATAAAAAACTGTCACGTTATAATTGCAAATGATTCAGGACCGATGCACATTTCTGCAGCGCTGGGAATTCCCACGCTTGGCATTTTTGGTCCCACTAATCCTAAAAATCACAGACCGTATTCACCAAACTCAGATTTTGTAATTAAGGAAGACCTATTCTGCATAATTTGCAACAAGCTAACCTGCCCCTACCACCACGAGTGTATGCTTCAGCTTCCCGTTGAAAAAGTTTTGGAAAAGATTGAGAAGATAGGTGCCGGGATTTTATAAAGATATTCCGATTGATATTTTTACTAAGAAGGAAGTTACTTTTAACTACAACTTAGTTTTGTTAACCGGTCTGAAAAACCTGAACAGACGAACATAGAAGACACGATTGGCTTGAAGAGGTTATACCGCTCACCTAACTTACTTTTGCTAAGCTTTTTACTTCTCTTTTTAGTCTGTTTTTTAATCTATCTTTTTCCATTTCTAAATTATATCTCATCTGTAAGTTCAGCCAAAATTTTTCTGACAAGCCAAAATATTCCGATAGCCTTAATGCTGTATCTGCTGTTATTGCTCTCTTTCCAAGAACAATTTCGTTTATTCTTCTTGCTGGAACATTTATATCCTGAGCCAATCGGTATTGACTGATTTCCATTGGAATTAGAAATTCTTCAAGTAATATTTCACCGGGGTGTATGGGTTCAATTTTTTTATTCATAATATTTATCCTTTATGATAATCTATAATTTCAACTTCATAAGCACTATTTTCTTTCCAGCTAAAAATTATTCTCCATTGGTCATTTATTCTCATGCTATATTTCCCAGTTAAATCACCGGTTAACTTTTCAAGTCTATTACTGGGTGGCATTCTTAAATCATCAAGTCTTTCTGCACCATCAATAAGTAATAGCTTTCTATAAGCTAACCTCTGAATCGTTGGTGGTAAATGCCTTACAAATTTTCTGTTGAATAAATCTTCAGTTGATTTATCTGAAAAACTATTTATCATACGACCTCATAATAACGCTTTACGTTATTATATTCAAGCAATCTTTAACATTTTTTTTGCGATTTGTTTGAGGATTGTTTTTGATATTTGAAATTTTGTTCCTTCTTATCTCTGAGTAGCGGTATAACGGCGTGGCTTTTCACCCGTCCGTCCCGAACTGAAAAGCTACTGCCAATAATTATTAACAATTTTATTTAACAGAATAACCTTGAACGACTACGCCTACATTTTTTACCAAACCTGAAAACTTAATCAATGCCGCTTTGAAAACGCGGTCGGGTGGAAAAGCTGGTTATACTTTTTTCTAAAAAGGTAATCCTTCTTCAGATATTTCTGATATCATCCAAGGATACCTACTTGAGCTAGTAATAAATCTATAAGAGCTAAAATTATCTTTACCCCAAAACTCAATTGGATTATTGGGTAGCAAAGGTGTAATCAAGTTATTAGTGGGTATAGTCCACACTTTTTTATTGTTTTTTTCTGACTGATAGACATATGATGTAACAGACTCAATTATTGTTCCTCTTGCCAAACTATCACTTTTTATAAGTTCCGTCTCACTAGTAATAGTATTTAATATTTCATTTAGTGTCGATGCAATTGATTCATAATTCTCTTGCAAACATTTTCTACTATAAATCATAGATAATATTTTATAATAACTTATCTTTTTTTCTTCGTTGATACTTGCAGATGGAATAAACTCTGTCATATAAATCATAGATTCGCTAAGTTTTGCATACTTTAAGAGTAAATCGCAACTTCTTAGATTTGTAATATGATTATAGAAAGCTTCTACACCACGGTTTTCTTGTTGTAATATCTCTGGGTAAAATCTAAATAAAATGGTAATCCATTCTTCATTTTTACTTTGCCTAAAATCCAATTGAACATATTCAGAACCAATATTATGCAATGCTTTATACCAATCATCCGGTGTGTTAGAAGGGACATAATTATAAGCTTGGAACATTTCAGCAAAACATTTTTCAATTCCCATCATAGTTTGCTTAACATTTTGTTTTATAACGTCTACATCATCTTCTCGTATTGGTCTAAAATGGGCAAGAGAATTTCTAACGCTTCCTATCTCAAGTAATTTATTCTTCATAATATCTCTGCTACCATAAAAATAATCCTTAAAATATTTCCAGTAAGAATCAGAAGTAATCAATTCTACCAATTCGCCACTTGTCAAATGTAATAGAGGACTTAGCGTTTCGTAGCCGAGATATCCAAATACCTTTGCTTGGCTAATTCTTTTTTTCGTAATTGCACCAATTGTTGTATCAAGCTCTTCCATTCTAAAATTAATATTCACCCATTCGTTTTTAAAAACATTTTTAAGAACAACATATACAAATACCCTTAAAGAATTTTCGAATCTAAACAAAATATTTAGTGCTTCATAGTAATAAATAAATAACCAATCAGATGGTATTGAAAATGAATCATCTTCCTTTTTTGTTACCTTTTCCCATTCCATAGATAACTCTCATATTAAAAAGTATAACTATTACTTATACCGGATTGGCGGTTTGCAATCCGGTTGTTATTTAAGAATTATTTTCTGATCTATCTACTGTAAATATTCTCACGCTGTTTGAGACACTTTTTGTTTTTAGTACTTGTATTTTTTGCCCTCTCATCTATCCCGCTTTATTAGTTCAATAACCTGTCACATGCGGTCACTTTGTAAAGTTCAACTTAACAAAAAAGATTAACATTCAAAAAACTATTTAATCAGCTACCTCCAATGCAAAGCAGGGAAAATTTCCGCTAATTTTTCTTAGCATCTGTCAACAGCCCATTTAACTTATCTGCATAATGAGAAATCAGAAAATTGTTCATCACATCTTTTTGAGCGTTGGCTGAGAGCCTTTCCTGTAAATCTTTGTCCGCTTCTAATTTTTTTATCGCTTCAGTCAGCTCAGCGGGATTTTCAACATCGAACAAAATTCCGTTCACCCCGTTTTTTATAAATTCATTTGTACCCGGAATATCTGAAGCAATAATCGGCAGTCTTGCTGCGGCTGCTTCAAGCAGCGCAAGTGAAAATCCCTCCGAGCGCGAAGGCAGAAGAAAAATATCCATCGCTTTGTAATACTCCCAGATGTTATCCACGTAACCGGGCATAATTATTTTTTCTCTTCCGATTCCAAATTCAGAAGCGTATTGAAAAACTTCATTTTGCATTTCATCTTTAATCCCGACAAGAAATAAAATAAATTTTTTCCCATAGGAACCAGTTCTGACATCAAGCTCTGCGAACGACTTAAATAAAATATCAAACCCCTTTCTTTCTTTATGAAACCAGGTTGAAAGCCCGAGAACAATTTTATCCTGTAAATTATATTTCTCCCTAACTGAGTTTCCATTAATTTCAGAAATGTTTTCAGGCACACTAATGCCATTATAAATCAGCCTGACTTTTTTTTCTTTTATGCCGGAGTTGATGAGACTATCAGCAACACCCTTACTGCAGGCTATCAGGTAATCGTAATAATGGTTATACAGCGCGGGACCTATCAGCGGAAATGTTTTTGTGATGTTGTGCCTGTAGCCAAGACTTATAAAATCTTTCCTGAATTTACTTTTTAATTTAAACCCTATTTTTCTATCGAGCGAATGGTGTGAAATTACAAA
>JAKAGZ010000088.1 GCA_021815365.1 Bacteroidota bacterium | reverse complement strand
TTTTCATGCAAAGTTAAAATTGTTCAGACAAAGAATTAGAGGTGTTGCTGATAAGGCATTCTTCTTTTTCAGAATTATACAATATTTTGCTTAATCATCTTTTGCCACCCATTAATCCGGTGTGCCTTATTTCAATGAAAATCTCATCGGGTAGACAATCAAAAATTATTTTGGAAGTTATGAGAATGAGCAAAAATTTGAATATGAAATATTAATACCTATATTTAGCCTCGTTTTTCGTATTCTTTGGGGAGATACCCCACGCGAAAAATATAAGTTAAAACGAATTCTTCCAGAACTTTACCTTATTATTTAAGGTTAGTATATTTATAGCCCTGATAAAAAATAACAGCGGTTTTAAAGGAATAAAATTGTACAGGGAATCCCGTTTCGCTGTTATTGAAAATTAAGTTAACAGGATGCAGAACTTACAAAACGCAGGTTTTATGTGTTGAGTGTGACTCATGATGGCGAAGCCATGCCTGAAGCTCCTTCACATTAGCCCAATCTTAAATGATAATCTGACGCGCAGCCAAATGTTGCATACATATTAGTGTAAATTAATTTCACGCAAACCTGCCTGCCCGCTTCGCAGCGAGGCGAGCTGGTAGAGCCTGTTGCACAACTCTTCAAAACGTCATTCCCACGAAAGCCTGCCTTGACGGCAGACAGGTGGGAATTTAATAAGTCTGTAATTTGTGCAGAAAATAGATTCCCGTTTTTACGGGGATGACACAAAAAAACTTCTGCAACACGCCCGGTAGGCAGAGAACGCAAAGAAAAAAACAATATGGAAATAGTAAAAAAGATAGAAAATAAATCAGCAGTAATCGGGATAATCGGTCTGGGTTATGTCGGGCTGCCTCTTGGATTAGAATTCGCGAATAAAGGATTCAGCGTAACCGGCTTTGATGTTGACGAAAAAAAGATACCAATACTCAACTCCGGTAAAAGTTATATTAAGCATATTTCAGAAGAGAGAATAAAAAAGTTTGTTGACAGTAAAAAATTTAAAGCTACTAATGATTTTTCTGAGCTTACGAACTGCGATGCAATTATAATCTGTGTTCCTACTCCATTGAACGAGCACCGCGAACCGGATATGGCTTATATTGAAAGTTCAGGAAAAATTGTCGCTCAGTACCTAAGAAAAGGGCAACTCGTAGTATTAGAATCTTCTACTTATCCCGGAACAACGGAAGAAATACTGCTGCCTATGTTTACTAATTCTCTTGCATCCTTCCGGCAGGACAGCCTTGCTGATAAAAGTAAGAGGAAAAATGGAAGGAAGGATGGATGGAAGAATGCAGGGAATCTTAAAGTTGGTATTGATTTCTATCTTGCTTTTTCTCCCGAACGTGAAGACCCGAACAATCCGAATTACTCAACTGCAACGATTCCAAAAGTTATCGGCGGAGTTACAGGTAATTGCCTCAAAGCTGCAAAAACTTTATACGACCAGGTAATCGTTAAAACTATTCCTGTATCTTCCACAAGAGTTGCTGAAGCAACGAAACTTTTGGAGAATATTTATCGTTCTGTAAATATTGCTCTTGTCAATGAATTAAAAGTTGTATTGGACAGAATGGGAATTGATGTCTGGGAAGTTATTTCAGCAGCATCAACAAAACCATTTGGATTTCATCCTTTCTATCCGGGACCGGGATTGGGAGGACACTGTATCCCGATCGATCCATTTTACCTGACGTGGAAGGCGCGTGAATATGAAGCTAATACTAAATTCATCGAGCTTGCAGGTGAAATAAATACCTCAATGCCGTATTTCGTAGTTGAAAAATGTGCAGAGGCATTAAACAAAAATAAGAAATCGCTGAACGGAGCTAAGGTATTAATACTTGGCGCATCTTATAAGAAAGATATTGACGATATGCGGGAATCTCCGTCACTCAGGCTGATTGAACTGCTGAGAGAGAAAGGAGCTAAAGTTGATTACAATGATCCTTTTGTTCCAAAGCTTTTTAAAATGCGGAAGTACAACTACAATATGAAATCTGTACCGCTCACTGCTGCAAGTTTGAAAAACTATGATCTTGTTTTACTGAGTACTGATCACACATATTATAAAGAAAATTCAAAATTCATAATTCAAAATTCAAAATTAATTGTAGATACAAGAAACTTATTCGGCAAAGCTGGAATAAAAAACAAAAAGATATTCAAAGCATAAAAGATATAAAAACGGAAGAATGCAAGGAAGGAAGAGTGCAAGGTTGGAAGGATGCCCGCCTGCAGTAATTAATAATGAAGGCAGGAGTTTTAACGAAGGTGGGGAAGAATGCAAGGTTGGAAGGATGGAAGAGAGCAAGGATTTTTAAATAAATTTTGTGGGAGTTATAATGGATTTTTTAAATAGAAATAGAAATATTAATCGTGGATATAGGAAATTAGATGTGTGGAATGAAGGGATTGATTTGTTTGTGTATGTCAGCAAAAGGTTAGATGCTTTTAAAGAAATATCTTTCAAAGTTAAAGCACAAATTGAAGACTCAGCATTGTCTGTCTCTTCAAATATTGCAGAAGGATATTCAAGAAAATCCTTAAAAGAATACATACAATTTATAAATATTTCTTTGGCTTCTATGAGTGAAAATTATACCCAGCTTTTTGCACTTCAGAAGACTGGCAAAATAGAAGAAGAGTGGTTCCAGAAATATGATGATATACATTACTGCCTGGAAAATAAGCTTATAAATTTGAATCGTTCATTAATCACTAAATTAAAAGACCAGGCGGACTGGGATAAAAATTATTTGATTAAAGAAATAGCAGAGAAGTACGAAAGCGATCAATCAAACTAACTTGCTTTCTTGCAATCTTCCAGCCTTGCTTCCTTGCTATGTGTTTTTCTATTTAATTAAAATCTAATTTGAGAAAGGAATTTACATTGAACACAAAAAAACTATTATTAACATCGTTCTTTGTCTTTGCATTTGCCTTTACCTTACTTCATTCACAATCCCAGCAGGACTTGCTGAATAAAGCAAGACAAAGCGGTATGACTGACGAGCAGATAAAACAAAAAGCCGCTGCAATGGGCTATAACGTTGAAGACTATCTTAAGCTCCAGCAATCACAGCAGCAGCAAAGCCAGAACTTAAATCAACTGAGAGTAAGATCGGGAATTGATACAAGTGTAATTGTCCCGATAAATGTAAAACCGGAATTAAAAAATACTGTGCCAGCTTTTGCAGATAGAGGCGTAGATGTCAGCAGTCTGCCCGCATTTGGGTATGATATTTTTAATTATTCACCTACAACATTTCAGCCTTCAGTAAATATTCCCGTTCCTGTTAATTATGTTATCGGGCCGGGTGATGAGGTAGTTATTACTCTCTGGGGTGAAACTCAATTGGTGCACAAGCTGACAGTTGCACAAGATGGTAGCATTTATATACCAGATGTTGGGCTTGTTTACGTAAATGGACTTACGATGAACGCACTCCGCAATAAATTATTTTCCGTACTTTCAAAAAGTTATTCTTCTTTAGGTGTAACCGCAAACGGCGGTGCAAAGACGCATCTCGATGTATCAACAGGAAAACTAAGAAGCGTTAAAGTTTTCGTTCTTGGCGAAGTGAATAAACCCGGCGGTTATACATTACCGTCACTGTCAACATCTTTCACTGCTTTGTATTATTCCGGTGGTCCAAACCTGAACGGTAGTTTGAGAAATGTGCAGGTCTTGCGCGGTGGGAAGATAGTTTCTACTATAGATATATATGACTATCTGCTTAAAGGTGATCAATCCAGTGATGTGAGGCTTGAAGATGAAGACGTCATCTTTGTTCCACCGGTAGGAGCAAGAGTCGCTATTACCGGACAGGTTTTCCGGCCAGCTATTTACGAATTGAAAAAAGGTGAGCTGTTAAAAGATCTTCTTAGATATGCTGGCGGCGTTAACTTCAGTACATACTTTCAGACTGTTCACGTTGAAAGAGTGATCCCTTTCAACCAACGGAAAAATTATCTGAATAATATTCTCAGCATAGATCTTAATTTTAAAACCATTGATGATTTCAAAAACAGCAGCTACGAGCTTGCTGACGGAGATGTTGTAACTATAAAGGGAATAAACAACCTGCCTCAGAACCGCGTTACAATTACGGGAGATGTAAAAAAGCCCGGTGTTTACGAGCTGACTGATAATATGACCGTGAAGGATCTTATCATTAAAGCTGATACATTATTCCCTGATGCATTTCTGGAAAAAGCATTGATAATAAGAACGAGTCCCGATAACAGGCAAAGTGTTTTAAATTTCAATGTCAGAAAAGCTTTAAGCGGAGATGCTGCTAATAATTTACTCCTGGAAAATCGCGACTCTGTGAGAGTATTTAAAGAAACTCTTTTCAAACCGAACAGGATAGTAGAAATTTATGGACCAGTCAGAAACCCCGGCGCTTATACAAGCTATAAAGGTATGACCGTTTCTGATCTTATTACTCTTGCGGGTGGATTAACTGATTCGGCAACCACAAAAAATATCGAAGTAAGCAGGCTTAGCACAACTGATGAATCCGTTTACTCTAAACAATATACTATAAATCTGCCCGATGATTACTGGAATGCAGATAAAAGCCAGGATTTTGAATTGCAGGATTATGATAAAGTTTTTGTTCAGTTGGATCCGTTAAAGAAATTTACCAAAAATATATTTGTCAACGGCGAGGTGATGTACCCGGGGGCTTATTCAATCTTATATAGAAATGAAAAATTAACTGACTTTCTTCGCCGCGCAGGCGGTTTTAAGGAATCAGCCTATCGAGAAGGTATTTATGTTTACAGGCAAAACCCGATCTTTAGCCAAAGCATAGCTGATACCACAGGACTTCCTGACAGCACAAAAGCGAAACTGACCGGAAGCAAGATATATAACAAAAATAGTTTGATCAGTAAATATTCAGAAAGAATACCGATACTCTGGTCGGATATTAAGGATGATTCAAACTCTATTTATAATTTGGTGCTTCAGCCGGGAGATTCTCTTGTGGTCCCGAAGAATTACAACGAAGTTTATGTACTCGGTGCAGTTGGTATCCCTTCTACTATACCTTACAAAAAAGGCGCGGGGCTTGATTACTACCTGAACCAGGCAGGAGGTTATGCGGACAATGCAGCAAAGGGAGATGAAATAGTGATTCAACCGAATGGCAGGAAGTGGGAAAAATCCGGCTGGTTCTTTGTTCCCAATGAAGACATTCTTTCTGGTGCAACTATTATTGTTCCTGCTAAAGTGCAAACGCCATCGGATGTCTGGCCAACGATTAGAGATATTGTTACTGTTGTAAGCTCAACGGCTGTCCTGGTGCTGACGATCAGGAATCTGAAGTAAGCAGAAAAAAAGGTGTAATCAGTTTGAATCTTTCCACCAGGTGGTCGATTCCGAAGGCGTGAAAATTAAAATAGCCGACCCTTATGCTTTAATAATGTAAATATGGTACAACAAGAAAACGATAGAGCAGATATATCAGAGCTTCAGGTTATTCTGAAAGAACTTTTATTTAAAGAAACAAATATTGAATTTGCCTATGTCTTTGGCTCACAGGTAAAAAAAACTCACAGATTTAAAAGCGATCTTGACATAGCAGTTTTCTTTAACAGAGAACCGACGCTGATGGAAATAGGCAGAATTGTTTCCGAACTCGAGAGATCAATTGATTTGGAGATTGACCTGGTATCACTGAATAATCTATATAATAAAAATCCTGAACTTGCTTATAATATTATCAGCAGTGGTATCCTGGTATTATCTAAAAATAATCAGCTTTTGACAAAATATAAAAGTTCGGTGTTCATTGCCTATCTTGACATTAAACCTATGCTGAGTATTTATCACGACAAATTTTTACAAAGACTGAAAAATAACAGATTCGCTGAGCGTTAAGATGACAGATAAGTTGAAAAAGCTTGAAGAAAATTTAGTTACCCTGGAGTATATAAGAGCGAATTCAACTGCTGAAAAAATAAAAGCCAGCAAAGTTGATGAGTGGGGGCTTAGATATGGTTTGTTTGAATCAATACAAATTATTATAGATATTGCCTGCCACATTGTAGCTGATAAAAACCTTGGGTCTCCCAAATCTTATGCTGACTGTATTTCATTGCTGGTGATTAACAAATATCTTGATGAAAACTTAGGCAATAAAATTAGCGGTATGATTGGACTGAGGAACCTGCTTATTCACGAATACGGCTTTATAGATGTTAAAAAATTGTTTGAATACCTCAGTCATCTGAATGACATTAAAGACTTTGTTATTAAAATTAAGAATTTATAACAAGCTTCTGAATGTAAAAATTCTCGTGGTAAATAATCTGACAGAACTTTTTAAT
>JAKAGZ010000038.1 GCA_021815365.1 Bacteroidota bacterium | reverse complement strand
AAGAGGCAACATTCGCGGCGGCTGTTGTTCCTTCAGAGGTAATTGATACTTGCAGACAGGCTTTGCCATATCTTCAAAAAATTGCTGAAAAAGGAAATCAGAATTCTGTTTCGGATTCAGGCGTAGCATTATCTTTATTAGCCGCGGCATCCGAAGGCGCTTATATGAACGTACTGATAAATTGTTCTTCTCTAACGAACAAGGCTCTGGGAAATGAATTTATTAAAAAATCTGAAATCATCTGCGAAGAAATAAAAAGCGGCACTGCAAAATCAATTTCGAAAATTAAATCTGACTTGCTTAATTTCTGAAATTTATTTTAGCTTAAAGCTGACATCAGTCAATGTCCATCTTGGCTTCAGCTTCAGGTTTGAATCATAAACAAAAAACTCTTCTGCAGGTTTGAACGGAAAGGGCCAGCCGTATGTGTATTTGCCATCGTCATCTGAATCATAATAACACCAAAGATTATAATTCCCTGGTTCTATTCTTGTAAAATTAAATTTACCGTCACCTTTTATTTTTTGTTCATACCTTGCTTTATCGCCGTCAATACCCTGCAGAACCAAAACCGGGTTTTTCGAAATATCAAAATCCTCAAGTCTGCCTGACACTCCTGTAAAATCAATTCCCGAAATTGTTTTAAATTTATAAACGTAGGTTGTATCATAACTATTGCCGGATTTATCCCGGAATTTTGACAGATCAAAATTTATCCTGTAATCTTTAACTTTTTCCAGATTTCCTACGGGCATTATCTTAAATGAGGCATCGTCAATGTAGCTTATATCATAACCGAAGGAATGCCCCAGCGTATCTGTCAGAGAAATTCCTGTACGTGCCTGAGCAGTATCGAATGCATCAGTAAAATAAAATACGAAATTCTGTTTGCTGAAATCAGCTTTGCTGTAGCCGTTATCAGGAATTGTTTTTAAGATCCCCGGCTTACTCGTATCAGCCCTGTCGCTGATGGTAACCTGCGAATGGTCGTGTTCAAAAATATTTCCGAATGTATCCTTTAACTTTCTGGCGAACAGAAAAACTTCATCCTGCAGGGGAATTTTATCCTGAATAACAAGAACCATTTCAGCAGGTTTGGCAGTGCCCTTAAATGCGAACACCGGAGAAATATTTTTACTTGCAGTCGAATCAAAAAGATAAAAATTATTACTTCTTATCACACTTGAATCAATATCTTTGGTAAACCCAACAAGGATATGATACTCGTCGGTCATTGTAGAGGAGATTAATCTTGGTGGAATTGTGTCGCGTTTAGTCAGCATAAAATTAATTCCTGATTTTGCAGAATCATTTCTTGCAAGAAAAATATCCTCCGAAGGGCACCCGTATTCATCCTGCGATGGCTGAAACAACATATCTTTATACTGATCCCTTATAGCAAATAATCTGTACTTACCTTCAGCAAGACCGGAAATTTTAAAAGTCCCGTCAGAGCCTGTCTGTGAAATATAATCCGGTTTATCATGCAAAGGGTCTATTTCATTACTTCCAATTTTATACGCAAAGATCATTACGCCGTCAGCTTTCTGATCGTAGACTTTTCCTGCTAATGTACGCTTATCAATTTCATTTCCGGTTGAGAAAGTAAAAGTATATGAATTTGCCATTCTGTTATGGTTATTATAATCAACGAGATCAGTCCCGACAGTAATAACATAGGTCACATTTTTTTTCAGCGGTTCAGGAAAATTTATATCAACACTTTTGCCAGTCCAGTCGAAAGTAATTTGACCGTTGACAGCCGGAGAAATAAACAATGCGTCGTTGAGAGAACTTTTAACCACATATTTCGAAAATTCAATCTCTAAATGATCTCCCTGAAAGTTTGTTGTGCCATCCGGTGGATAAACATCAACTATCTCAGGCGGTACTTTATCAACTTCCCCGCCGCCCGGCGGAAGCTGATTTGCACACCCTTGCATCAGCAGAATAAGAATTAATCCTCCTTCGCTAAAGCTTCGGAGGACAAGTGCTGATAAATATTTTATTGTTTCTTTTGTGCCTTTAACCATTTCCTGTACTTTATAACCTTTTTCAAATGTTCTGAATAACTTTTAGAAAAAGTATGACCTCCCTTTCCATCAGCAACAAAATATAAATATTTATTTGTATCAGGGTAAAGCGCAGACAGTATTGCTGCTTTACCAGGATTATTAATTGGTCCTGGTGGCAGCCCTTTATATCTGTAAGTATTGTAAGGAGAATTAATCCTCAAATCATGATAATTTAATCTTTTCCAGCCATTAGGCTGAACAAACTGCACAGTAGGATCTGCCTGCAAAGGCATACCGATCTTTAACCTGTTATAATATACTTCAGCAATAGACGGCATTTCATCTTTGTCGTTAGTTTCACCTTTTACAATTGAAGCAAGCGTGAGAATATCGTGGATAGAATAACCAGTTTCTTTTACGCGCTGCTGAAGCGAATCCACCATAAAATTTTTAAATCGTTCGTACATTTTACCAATTACTTCTCTTGCAGGGCTTCTTTCATAAAACTCATAAGTTCCCGGCATCAGGTATCCCTCAAGATTTTTTGCATCGATACCTAATGAATCAACAAACTCTTTATCATAAGCAAGGTTCACAAATGAAGCCGAGTCTATCTCGGCATCCTTTTTAATTGTGTAAGCGAGCCACTTAATTGAAAGCCCATCTCTTATATATGCTGATTTCTGAAAATCTGCTTTGCCATCCACAAATAATTTTACCAGATCAATATAGCTTAAACCATTTGGTATCTCATACCTCGCTGTCCTTAAACTTTTATCTGCGCCTGAAACAAAAGCTGCGATTCTCATATTAAGTTTGTTAGGAATAATGCCGTCCTGGTAAAGATTATTAATTATTTCGGATAAAGTTTCTCCTTTTTTAATCTCAAACTGAACTGGCGACTGACCTTGATAATAGTTTGGAGTGAAAAAAATATAATAGAACAAAAACAGTAAGGCTGTAAATAATAAAGCGATAACCAGGAATTGTCCTTTCGTCAGAAGATTCTTAAATCCAATTTTCGTATTAGTTTTTTTCGCCACTGAAATATTTCCTTTGACAGATTCGAGCTTTTGAGCAACGCGTGATTCATCCAGAATTCTTTCATAAATCCTTTTTAACGCTTCGTAAGTTAACGGCTCCTTCGCGAAGCCTGCTATCCGTTTGCTGATCTCGTTCTCGCGTTCAGGGTTGTAAGTAGGCTGATTCAGGGAGCGTTTAACTTTACCGATCATTACAGATCGAAGTGTTCGTTCAGTTAAAAGATTTACAATCTTCTCATCAATTTCATCCACATCTTTGCGAAGTTTTTCAAGTATCTCCTCCCTCTCCTCAAAAGATAAATTGGTTAATTCACTTTCAATTTTATTAAAAAGATTATTCATCACAAACCAGTTGAATCATTAAACATCTGCAAGGCTAAAATAAAAAATAATCAGGAAAGATAATTTATGAACCGCTGTACTGATCTTCCTTCAAAGCCGGGAAGGGGGCATAACTTAAATCATATTTCATCCCCGCTTCAAATAATTTCTGACCTCTGAATGCAATCATAGCAGCATTGTCACCACAGAATTCCAGATCGGGAATAACAATTTTTTTGTCATAAGTTTTTGCCAGTTCAATAAAAGAATTTCTTATAAATGAATTAGCTGCAACACCTCCTGCAAGAGAAATTGTTTTTACATCGTAGTTTTCCAAAGCTCTTTTAGTATTCTTAACTAATGCCAGCGTCACCGCGTTCTGGAAAGAAGATGCTATATCAGCCAGGTCATTTTCAGGAATATTCTTATCCGGAAAATTTTTCTGAATATATCTAAGCACAGAGGTCTTAAGACCACTGAATGAAAAATTATACGGCTCCCGTAAATCTGCAACAGGGAATTTAATTCTTGAAGGATCGCCTTTAAGAGACGCATTCTGAATTTTAGGTCCGCCCGGATAGCCCATACCCAGCATCTTTGCAACTTTGTCAAAAGCTTCACCCGCAGCATCGTCAACTGTTGAGCCTAATTTTTTGATTTGCATAAAACTTTCAACAAGAAGAAGCAAAGTGTGACCACCTGAAACTACAAGTGAGAGAAACGGAAATTCTGGTTTATCGTCCATTAAAAAGCCGGAATAAATGTGACCTTCAATGTGATTTACCGGGATGAAAGTTTTCTTAAGTGAATAAGCCAGAGCCTTCCCAAAAGTTAAGCCAACAAGCAGCGCACCTATAAGTCCGGGTCCCGCAGTAGCACAAACAAGATCAATATCATTTAATTTTAAATCAGACTTTGCAAGTGCATCTCTGACCAAAGGTGTAATTATCTGAAGGTGTGCTCTGCTTGAAAGCTCAGGAACTACGCCGCCGTATTTTTTATGAAAATCCTGAGAAGATATCAGGTTTGCTTTTAACCTATCATCTGAAATTACAGCAACAGAAGTTTCATCACAGGAGCTTTCAATTCCAAGTACATTCATCACTTATTAATTGAAAAAATATTTTTGAAAATGTGTCCGGCAATTGACGGATTTTCTTTTAATCTTCTGACCGAGTATTTATACCAATGTACACCAAACGGAACATAGATCCTGATCTTATATCCATCTGCGTTAATCTTATCACGAAGGTCTTCTCTTACACCCAACAGCATCTGAAATTCAAATTTGTCAACAGGAATATTGAGTTCTTTTATCAGCCGGTAAGTTTTGTCAATTAAATATTCATCGTGAGTTGCAATGCCCACATAATTTCCCGATTTCAGTATGAATTCAAGAACCTTTAAATAATTGTCTCTTATGACCTGTCTGTCTTTGTACGCAATAGTTGGCGACTCAACATAAATCCCTTTGCACAGCCGGTAGTTAGTGCTTAGCTTGTTCAGAATTACAGCATCGTTAAATGTTCTTTTCAGATAAGCCTGAAGCACAATACCCACATTATCAAAATCAGAAATTAATCTCTTATAAAGATTAATGGTAGCATCGGTGTATGACGAATCCTCCATATCAAGCCTGACAAAATTTTTCATATCGTTTGCTTTTTTCAAGACCTCGCTGATCTGCTGATAAGCAAATTCTTCACCGATACTCAACCCAAGCTGAGTCGGTTTTAATGAAAGATTTGCAAGCAGTTTATGTTCTTCAATTGCATTAAGCACTTTCAGACACTCATTTTTAGCTGCGACAGCCTCTTCTTTATTCTGTATCGCTTCGCCAAGTACATCAATCGTTGCATAAATATTTTTTTTATTTAATTGTTTTACTACACGTACAGCATCATCTAAAGTTTTACCGGCAATATATTTTTTTGAAAAGACCCAAACCATTGATCTGGGCATCATTTGCACAACTGCAACAACTAATTTATTCAGAAGGTCCACTCCACCACCTATATTTAGTAATTGATGTTAGGTAAATCAATTTCAGCCATAAAATGTTTTACCTGTTTCGTAAGTACCAAATTTTTGTATCTCCAACGAAATTTCTGCTAAATGAGCTACAGCTAACTTTATAACTTCATCATCAAGATTTCCTTGGAAATCCACATAGAAAAGATATTGAAATGGTTTATGCGGAATAGGTCTCGATTCAATTTTCAGCAGATCAATTTCTCTTAATGCAAACACGCTTAAAGCTTTGAACAAAGCACCTGGGATGCTCTTTAGCTCAAAACAAATAGATGACTTAGGCTTTTTATATTTTTTTGCAGCAGGTCTTTTCCCAAGGACTAAAAATCTCGTAAAATTATTTTCATTATTCTGAATATTCCTGCGAAGTATTTTCAAACCATAAATTTTTGCTGCCTCGCTGCTGGCAATGGCGGCAGAAACTTCTTCAGAATCTGAAATAATTTTAGCTGCACCTGCTGTATCATAAAAAGGAAATATTTCTGCACTTTTAATTTTCTTTAGGAAGGCTGAGCATTGACCCAACGCCTGCGGATGAGAATAAATTTTTTTGACTTCTTTTAAATTATAGTTTTTCTTTGCCAGCAAATTATGCTTTATCTGCAAATTAAGCTCCCCAATGATCGGGAAGGAATATTCTGACAAAAGATCATAAGTTTCGAAGACGCTGCCGTACAGGGAATTCTCAATCGGCACAACACCGTACTGGACTTTACCATGATTTATTTTTTCAAAAACTTCACTGAAAGAAAGTGATGGAGACAGTGAAATATTATTATTAAAATACCTGACTGCGGCAATCTCGCTGAAGGCCCCTCTTTCACCCTGGAATGCAACTTTTTTCATGGTTCACTTCCTGTAAGTAAAGTTAAAAGTATTCCAGCTTTTTTCTTCAGCTCGTCAATAGATAAATTATTTTCAAAAATAAAATCCGCTCTTTTCTTTTTTTCTGAGTCTGGTATTTGGTTGAGGTCCCTTTTCCTGAAATCCTCTTCACTCATACCCGCCTTGCGAGCTTTACGTACCTGTTCATCTGCTGTGATCAAAACTACGTAATCGAACATACCTTCCATCTCAGCTTCATAAATTAAAGCCGCTTCAACAAAAATTATTTTTCCTTTCCCTTCATTCCTGCTGAATATTTTTCTTATTTCAGAAATAACTACAGGGTGAATAATGGAATTAATTTTACTGACATTTTCAAGCTGAGAAAAAATCTGCTCGGCTAAAAATTTTTTGTTTACCCGGCTGCCGATAAAAGATTCTTTGCCAAATTCTTTTATAATTCTTGATTTTATTTTTTCATTGCTGACAAGCAATTCTTTGGCAAGATCATCGGCGTTGATGACGCGGTATCCTTTTTCAGTCAGGAATTTACAGAAAGCAGATTTCCCCGAACCAATACTTCCTGTCACAGCAACTTTTAATGTGTGAGATTTCATAATAGATTTCCCGGCTGGAAAAGACAGGTAAAAATCCTGCCTGCACAGGCAGAACCGCTCTGGTTATTTTGCATAACTTATTTTTCTAACTTCACGAATCACTGTAACCTTTATCTGCCCGGGATATTCCATCTCCTCCTCAATTTTTGCGGCTATATCATGAGAAAGCTTGTCAGCTACCACATCATCAATTTTATCGTGTTCAACCACTACTCTTACCTCTCTGCCAGCCTGAATTGCGTAAGTTTTTGCAACACCTTCAAAAGATTTTGCAAGCGCTTCAAGAGTTTCAAGCCGTTTAACATAACCTTCAAGAGGTTCTCTTCTTGCACCAGGGCGTGCACCGCTGATTGCATCGGCTGCCTGTACCAGTGGAGCTATAGGATGTTCCATTTCAATATCTTCGTGGTGAGAACCGACTGCATTCACAACAATCGGATGCTCTTTATATTTTTTTGTGAGATCGTACCCGATCAGTGCGTGAGGTCCTTCAACACTTTTGTCAACGGTCTTTCCAATGTCGTGCAGCAAGCCGGCACGCTTTGCAAGATTGACATCCAGTCCAACTTCGGCTGCCATTATTCCTGTAAGATAAGCAACTTCAACACTGTGCTGCAGGAGATTCTGCCCGTAACTGGAACGGTATCTCATTTTACCGATATGTCTGATTAATTCCTGGTGCATATTATGAAGTCCAAGCTGAAGGATAGTGTTTTCTCCTTCGCGGACCATATCTTCTTCGAGTTCCTGTTTTACTTTTTCTACAACTTCTTCAATTCTTGCCGGGTGAATTCTGCCGTCTGCAATTAGTCTTTCAAGTGATACCCTTGCAACTTCTCTCCGAAACTGATCGAAGGAAGAAAGTATAACAGCTTCAGGCGTATCATCCACAATAACATCAACACCGGTAGCAGCTTCAAAGGAGCGGATATTCCTCCCTTCTTTTCCGATGATGCGTCCTTTCATATCATCGTTCTGAATTTGAACAACAGATACAGTTGTTTCGACTGAGTGATCTGCAGCAGTGCGCTGAATTGCCTGCACAATAACTTTTTGTGCTTCTCTCTTCGCATCTGCTTTTGCCTGGTCGTGAATTTCTTTTACCACAACAGCAGCATCTGTTTTTGCCTGGTTGACCATATTCTCCATCAGCATTTTCTTGGCTTCTTCAGTTGTTAAGCCTGAAATCTTCTCAAGTTTTTCATTTTGTTCTGCTTCAATCCTGCTGATCTCCTGCATCCTCACGTCGAGCTTCTTTTTAAATTCGTGCAGTTCTCTTTCTGCCTCTTTGGTTTCTTTTTCTTTTTTGATAACCAGGTCAAATTTCTTTTCAATATTTTCTTCACGAGCCGTTAGCTGCTTTTCGAGGTTGTGGATCTTTTGTCTTTTCTGATTAACTTCGTTATCAAATTCAACTTTTTTCTTGTACCATTCATCTTTTACCTCGAGCAATTTTTCACGCTTGATATTATTAGCGTCTTTTTGAGCATCAGCAATTATTTGCTTAGCTTTTTCCTCAGCCGAAAGTAAACTTTTTTTACCGATCCTCGAATTGAATTGCCAGCCCAGATAAAAAAACAAAGCTACTAAAATAACAGCCATCGGTATCAGAATAATTATGTCTAGATTTACCGCCATTTTCCCTCCTTAAATAAGGATATATAAATTAGATTAACCGCATCTGTCAGTCCGGTGATTCTAGAAAAACTTTCAATTCAGCCACATAATGGGAATCAGCCCAAGCGCTTTTTGCTTCCACTGTCCGGATCAAAGATCAGGAACCCGACTAAAAGCCGGGGTGAGGCCTGCAATAGACGCCGAAAGTCCAACTCCTGGTGCTTATAAGTTAGTTTTTCATATTTATACGGACTAACAGTGCGGAAATATTAGGATGGCTGCGAGACCCCTGGCTCA
This sequence comes from Bacteroidota bacterium, assembly GCA_021815365.1. Lineage (GTDB taxonomy): Bacteria > Bacteroidota > Ignavibacteria > Ignavibacteriales > Ignavibacteriaceae > JAKAGZ01. The sequence continues at coordinate 19,832 of JAKAGZ010000038.1, read as the reverse complement.
TTCAAAAGAAGCTTTATTTTTTTTACTTTATCCGTAGCCTGAATAAGAAATTCCCTGTTTTTATTTTTCTCAAGAAATAAATCATAAGCAATGTTCAGGCATGCTATTATCGCTATAGTTTGTGCAGGTTGATCAGGAAGTTCTTCCTTTGTTTCTTCCATAACTTTATCAACATATATAGCTAATTCTTTAGCGATATCTTCATTTTCTACCAATAAAGAATATTCTTTATCAAATATTTTTATTTTAAGCTTCTTTCTATCTGTCATTAATCTCGTACCAGTCCCTTACAATTTTTTTAAGAACTTAAACCTGCCTGTCTGCAGACAGGTGATAATCTATCCGTGAAATTAAATTTTGCAACTTAATCTTTAACGTTTCAGTCTCCTTTGTGTTTAATAAATTAGATAACTTTCCCTCTTGCTCATTTTGCTGAGCCTGCGCTTTTTCCAACTCTCGTTCCAAAGTTACAATTTTTTGCGATAACATTGTAACCTCTCTTTTTGTCTTATTTACAATCTCCTCCTGTTCGATATTCCGGCGTATCAGTTCCTTACATTTGTTTGCAAGCATTGCAGCCTGTGCTTCAATTGAATTAAGGTCATTCAAAAGCATATCATATTTTGTTGGCTCTGCCAATTAACTACCTCTTAATTTAGCATTAAATTTATTTGTAACTTCTGATATTAACCTGTTGAATTCTCTTTCTACTTCTTCTTCGGTCAAAGTTCTTTCCTCAGAAAAATATTCAAGATTAAATGCCAAACTCTTTTTATCAGCTCCGATAGAATCATTTTCAAAAAGATCAAACAACTTAACTGACTTCAGTAATTCTGAGCCTTGCTGCCTGATAAATTTTTCAACATCATTGCACTGAACAGATTTATCAAAGATAAAAGCAAAGTCTCTGATAACTTTCGGAAATTTTAATGGCTCAGTATATTTCCTTCTTTTTATTTTAATTTTCTTCAGCTCATCCAGAGAAAATTCAAAGCAGAAAACATCCTGCTGAATATCAAATTTTTTAAGAACCTCTTTTCTGATCCTTCCACCACTTCCGATTTCTAAATCACCAAACTTTTTAGTGAAAAACAAATCGAACAAACTATTTCCATCGTGATAATATGAATCATTCAAAACATTGTCAAGTAAAATCTTACATTCAAAACTGTGAACCAAACCCTTAAGTACATAAATGTCGGCATTTTTCTCACTTTGGCACCATTCTTTCTGTTGGATTTTCCCTGTTAAAACGAAAATGAACTTTTGAACTTCGGTAAAATCCTTAAAACTTTCTATCCCGGAATCAGAATTCAGGTTAAAGACATTACCTATTTCAAACAATTGCAGATCCTTCTCGCCGTGTTTAATATTTTGCGAAACAACTGTTAATGCACCTGGCAGAAGTGATGTTCGCAGATATTCCATATCTGTGCTAAGCGGGTTCATAATTTTTATCGGCTTTCCGGTAAGTGCAGAGAGTTCCTCGCTCTGCAGCGGATTGTTAATCATTTCATAGAAACCAAGTGAGAGAGCAGCGTCTCTTGCTTTATCAGCAAAAGCTGAACTGTCATTTTTTTCTCCGAGAGATATAGAAATTTTGGAAACAGTGGGAATATTATCGTAACCGTAGATCCTTGCGATCTCTTCTATCAAATCTATTTCACGTTCTATGTCCGGGCGGAAAGCCGGTATGGAAACAGTAATAAATCCTGTTGAGGCAGAAAGAATTTTGAATCCGAGCTTCTTTAAAATTAAAGAAACTGATTTCAGCGGGATAGTATAGCCAAGAACCTTTTCTATCCTTTCAATTCTTAATCTTAATTTTTTCTCTTTTATTTTTACAGGATAAATATCTATTACACCATTAAGGATTTTACCGCCAGCCACTTCAGAAATTAATTGGGCTGCTCTTTCTGCCGCATAAACAGTGTTATTCGGATCGGTACCTCTTTCAAAACGATAGGAGGCATCGGTATTCAACCCCAAAGCTTTTGCGGTCTTTCTTATTACTGATGGATTGAAATATGCGCTTTCGATAAGAATATTTTTTGTGGCATCTTTAATCTCAGAATTTTCCCCGCCCATAATTCCTGCGATAGCCACAGGCTTTTCGGCATCACATATCATCAGGCTGCCGGCTGGTAACTTTCTTTCTTTTGAATCGAGCGTTACAAAAACAGATTCTGACTCAGTACTTTTTACGATAATTTTATTCCCACATAACAAATTAAGATCGAAGGCATGCAGCGGCTGCCCGCATTCATGCATAACATAATTTGTAATGTCAACTATATTATTCCTTGGGCGCAGACCAATCTTAGTCAATCTGTTCTTTAACCATTCCGGCGACTCTTTTACATCAACATCTTTTACAACTTTTGCTGAATACCTTGGACAGTTTATAGTATCCTGAATTTCAATAGCTGCAGCAGATTTAATTTTCTCTTTTGATTCTTTCAGCTTTCTTTTTGGTACAAGAAGGTTTCGCTTAAATATTGCAGCAAGGTCCCTTGCAATACCGATATGCGAAAGTGCATCAGGTCGGTTTGGCGTAATTCCGATTTCAAGAATAACATCATTCAGCCCAAGAGCTTTTGTAATTTTTGTTCCGGGCTTAAGCCTGGAATCTAAGACAATTATTCCTTCGTGGTTATCGCTCAATAACAATTCGTCTTCAGAGCAAATCATCCCATTCGATTCAATTCCTCTTATTTTAGCTTTAGTGATTTCAAAATTTCCTTTGGGAATAATTGTCCCTGCCGGAGCGAAAACAATGTTTTGTCCCTTTTCAACATTCGGAGCGCCGCAAATTACCTGGAGATCATTTTTACCATCGAAAACAGTGCAGAGTGACAGCCTGTCAGCATTCGGATGTTTCTGTTTATCTTTTACAAGCCCGACAATAAAATTTTTGTAAATCTCAGTTTCATCAAAAACATCTTCAACTTCAAGACCGGCAAGCGTTAATTTCGAAATGATTTCTTTTGTCGTAATCCCTTTCAGATCAACATATTCTTTCAGCCAATTAAGTGAAATTTTCAATTTGTAAGCTCCGTATCAAAACTGTTTAAGAAATCTTAAATCATTTTCGAAGAAGACCCTTATATCGTCAATTCCATATTTTAACATTGCAGTCCTTTCAATTCCCATTCCAAAAGCGTAGCCTGTGTATTTTTCAGAATCATAACCGACATATTTAAATACATTAGGGTCAACCATTCCACAGCCTAAAATTTCCAGCCAGCCGGTTTGTTTACAAACTTTACATCCTCCACCGTGACACAAAAAGCAGGTTATGTCCATTTCTGCGCTTGGTTCTGTAAATGGAAAGAAGCTCGTTCTGAAACGATACTTCAGATCATCACCATAAAATTGTTTTGCAAAAGAAACGAGGGTTCCTTTCAATTCAGCAAAAGTTACATCTGTGTCTACATAAAGCCCTTCAACCTGGTGAAACATACAATAACTTCTGGCACTGACTGCTTCATTCCTGTAAACCCTTCCGGGCATTATTGCCCTTACCGGTGGTTTGTGTGATTCCATGAGTCTTATTTGTACAGGAGAGGTGTGCGTCCTTAAAACAAAATCTTTATTAATAAAAAATGTATCCTGCATATCCCTTGCAGGATGATCGGGAGCGAAATTAAGCGCTTCAAAATTATAATAATCGGATTCAAGCTCAGGTCCTTCATACACCGAGAACCCCATGCTCTGAAATATTGTTTTTATTTCATCAAGAGTTTGAGTCAGAATGTGTTTGCTTCCGATCTGCCGTCGAGTTCCCGGCAGAGTAAGATCAATTTTTATTTCTTTTAAATCATCCAGTGATTCAAACCGTGTTTTAATCGAATTAAAATCTTCGGTAATTTTATTCCTTAATAAGTTGAGAGATTTCCCCAGAGCAGGCTTTTCTTCATTTGAAGCTTTTTTTAATTCATCAAAGAGAGAAGATACCACCCCATTTCTGCCAAGATATTTTATTCTTATTTCTTCAAGCTTTTGAATATCTTCTACAGATTTTATATCTGAATTGAAGTCATCAGTAATTTGTTTGATTTTTTCTTCAAGCATCAGAGTAGTCTTTTAATTTAAAAAGAATATCCCCCTCGAAACATTTTTTTGTTCCGAAGGGGCTATAAAATTAGTTAACAGAAAAATTTACTAATTCAGTAAATGCAGATGGATTTTCCAAAGCGATATTAGCCAGAACTTTCCTGTTAATATTCACACCTTTTTGATCCAGTGCGTGAATTAATTTTGAATAAGTAGTTCCATTCTGCCTTGCAGCAGCGTTGATTCTAACTATCCAGATATCTCTGAAAGTTCTCTTCTTCAGCTTTCTGTCTCTGTAAGCATGAACCAGTCCTTTTTCTACGTGGTTTTTTGCTACAGTATAAACTTTGCTGCGCCTTCCCCAGTATCCTTTTGCCTGGTCTAATATTTTTTTGCGTCTTCGATGCGAAGCTACTTTATTTTTTGAACGTGGCATTTTTTCATCCTTTTTATTTTTATTGAAGCATTGATTTTACGCGCTGATGATCTGCATCTGAAACAAGTGTAGCGCGACGGAGATTTCTTTTCCTCTTGGTACTTTTAGAAGTGAGTATATGACTTCTAAAAGCTTTTTTCCTCTTAAATTTACCTGAAGCGGTTTTTCTGAAAGTTTTTGAAGCACCGCTGTTGCTTTTCATTTTTGGCATTTTTTTATCCTGGTATATTCTTTAATTATTTTTTTTGCTTTTTATTTTAGACGGAATCAAGATTACATTCATATTTCGCCCTTCCATTTTTATCGGGCTTTCTATTTTTCCTACAGCTTCAGTTTTCTCAATAAACTTATTCAGTAATTCTTCGCCTTGTTCAGTGTAAGCCATCTCTCTTCCTTTAAACATAACTGAAACTTTTACTTTGTGTCCTTCTTCAAGAAAGTTTAATGCGTGTTTGGCTTTAAATTCAAAATCGTGAACATCTGTATTAGGATGAAGTCTGATCTCTTTTAAAACTGAAACAGTCTGATTTTTTTTCTGTAATTTTTCTCTTTTCTGTTGTTCGTATCTGAATTTACCATAATTAATAATTTTGCAGACCGGGGGTTTTGCCTGAGGCGCAATCTCAATCAAATCCTGTCCTCTTTCGTTTGATAATCTTAAGGCGTCTTTTACGGTAAAAACGCCCAACTGCGTACCATCAACATCTATTACTCTTACCTGAGGAGCCCGGATCTCCTCATTTACCCTAACGTTATCTTTTTGAGCGATTGAAAACCTCTCTTATTTGTTAATTGAATCCTGTAAATTAAAATTTATTTTTAATATCAGATTTAATATTATTGATAAATTCTGACAAAGACAAAGCCCCTTTATCGCCTTCTTTATGCCTGCGTACAGACACTGTTCCGGCTTCCTTTTCTTTTTCTCCGACTACAAGCATATAAGGGATCTTCTGCGTTTCCCATTCCCTGATTTTATATCCGATTTTTTCATTCCTTTCATCAAACTCTGCGCGTATTCCGTTTTTCTTCAGTTCATTAAAAACTAACCTGCCGTATTCTAAAAAGTTTTGTGATACAGGAATAACCACAGCCTGTATTGGCGATAGCCATAAAGGAAATTCTCCGGCATAATGTTCTATCAAAACACCGATAAATCTTTCCAGCGAACCAAAAGGTGCACGGTGAATCACAACCGGTCTGTGCTTCTGTCCATCATTTCCAACGTATTGAAGGTCAAATCTTTCAGGCATTACATAATCAACCTGGACAGTACCTAACTGCCATTTTCTTCCCAAAGCGTCTTTCACCATAAAATCAATCTTCGGTCCATAAAAAGCTGCTTCGCCTTCAGCGACAAAGTAACTCAACTTCATTTCGTCGGCTGCTTCCTGAATTTCTTTCTGTGCTCTTTCCCACATTTTAATATCGCCGCCATACTTTTCAGTGTTATTATCCCTGAAAGATAATTGTGTGGTAAAATCCTTAAAGCCCATTTGATTAAACACAACCTGAATTAATTCAATCACATTACATACTTCATCTTTCAACTGGTCTTCCCTGACGAAAATATGTGAGTCATCAACTGAAAAACATCGTACTCTTGTCAATCCATTCAATTCACCCGACTGCTCATACCTGTAAACAGTTCCGAATTCTGCCAGCCTGATAGGAAGATCTCTGTAGCTTCTGGGTTTTGAAGCATATATCTGAAAATGATGAGGACAATTCATCGGCTTAAGAAGATATTCTTCTTTTCCATCTTCCAGCTCAATTGGAGGAAACTGGCTGTCTTTGTAATAAGGATAATGCCCGCTGGTTTTATAAAGATTTATATTTCCGATATGCGGAGTAATTACAGGTTCGTATCCTCTTTTTCGTTGTTCTTCACGTAAGTAATTCTCTAAAGTTTCCCGAAGGATAGCCCCTTTTGGCAGCCAGATTGGAAGACCGCTTCCGACAGTGTTTGTAATTAAAAACAGTTCAAGCTCTTTCCCTAATTTCCTGTGATCACGTTTCTTTGCTTCTTCAAGTCTTTCAAGATACTCATCGAGCATTTTCTTTTTAGGAAAAGAAATTCCGTAAATTCTCTGAAGCTGTTTATTTTTTTCATCGCCGCGCCAGTAAGAACCTGAAACGCTGAGAAGTTTTATGTATTTTATTTTACCGGCTGAAGGAAGATGCGGTCCCGTACAGAGATCGGTAAAATCCCCTTCGTTGTAAATACTTATTGTTTCTTCGTTCTCATTAATCTCACTCAGTATTTCAAGCTTATACTGGTCCCCTTTATCCCTGAAAAAAGAAATTGCTTTGCTTTTTGAAAGTTCAACCCGTTCAAAAGAATTATCCTGCTGAGAAATTTCCATCATCTTATTTTCAATAATCCGCAAATCACTTTCAGACAGTTTTGCATTAATATCAAAATCATAATAAAAACCGTTCTCGATTGCAGGTCCCACTCCGAATTTTGCTTCAGGGTAAACAGACAAAATAGCATGAGCCATAAGATGTGAAGTAGAATGCCAGTAAACTTCTTTCCCTTTTTCATCATTAAAAGTTAAAATTCTTACAACAGCATTGCTGTTTAGTGAAGAACTCAAATCGCGTACTAATCCGTTAACTTCAATTGCAAGCGCATCAGATAATAATTGAGGGGAGATGCTTTTTGCAATCTGCTGTCCGGTAACGCCTTTTTCAAATTCTTTTGTACTACCGTCTGGAAATGTAATTTTTATTTTTTCCATAAACCCGTTATAAAAAAATCGGAGAGAACCCCGACTTAAGCTGCTCTAAAAAATTGCTCAGGAATTCTATTTTAATATTTTCAGAGAAGTCACCGACCTTAAAGACAATCAGCAACAAAATCTAAACTTTGTGTGGGCTCTAAAGGATTCGAACCTTTGACCTTCTGCACGTCAAGCAGACGCTCTAACCAACTGAGCTAAGAGCCCCTGGTTGATTTCGTATTTTGGATTTCGGACCTGTCTACCGTCAGGCAGGTTTGCGGATTTGAGTTCAATCCGAAATCAAAAATCCGCAAGTCCGAAATCTTAGTACCGAGAGCCGGACTCGAACCGGCACGGGAAAAATTTCCCACAGGATTTTAAGTCCTGTGCGTCTACCAATTCCGCCATCCCGGCAAATTTTATTACCACAATATTTCTCAGAACCTCTTCCTTTAGCAGAAAATTTCCCACAGGATTTTACTCCAGCGCGCCTGCCGGCAAAGTCTTGACGTAGCCGGGTTCCGCCATCCCAGCGATTATTAGTGCACTATAACATCAAAAGAATTTTAATTCTGGTTAAATCTTTAAGCAGACTAATTCAATTTTAGCGTGTAAATATAGAGAAAGAGCTTAATCTTTGCAAGAAATTGGGGCTGTCAGAGCGAAAAGAAACCAAGGCAATCGCTGAATACACCTTCTTTGTTTGTTGTAAAATCTACTCAGGCAATTTTCTTCTGCTTTTTAATAATTTTAGCTAATGAACGCAGCGCCTCGTTTACAGAATCATGGCCAGGAAAATTTTCAGCGACGTCAGGTTCTATAAATAACCACATTAGTTCCCTCTTCATACTCTTTTGAATACTGACCTCTTATCCCATTGCTGGAATCATATTCTTCGAACATATCAGTATCTTTTTTCATTTTCTTCGTAATATTTTCTTTTACCTAAAGATTCTTAATGAAAATTATAGAGTACAGTGTTTGGAATCAATTATTTTTTTACCAAAGAACTTTCGACAAATACTACTATAGAGATTTTTATGCTGCTATTAAACCACATTTATCTCTTCTTCCAATCGTATCCCAAATTTTTTTTCTACCGATTTCCGGATGCTGTTTGCAAGAGATAGAATCTCGCTGCCTTTTGCATTTCCATAATTCACTAGCACAAGCGCATGTCTCTCGTGCACACCGGTTTCTCCAACTCTTTTCCCTTTCCATCCGCATTGTTCAATGAGCCAGGCTGCGTGAATTTTAACTTTCTTGTTTCTGAGTTTATAGCCTGGAATTTCAGGGAAACTTTTTTTTAGTACAGCAAACTTTTCTTCTTCAACTTCAGGATTCTTAAAGAAGCTGCCTGCATTTCCAATCCGTGCAGGGTCGGGCAGTTTACTCCTGCGTATGTTGCAAATTACATCGCTCACATTTTTGATAGATAATTCATCAATCCGGCGGCCGCCGGATAGTTTTTCAATCTCTTCCCTGATTGTCCCGTAATCAAGGTTCAGAACAGGGCTCTTACTGAGCTGTAATGTAACACTTGTAATTATGAATTTATTTTTTAATTCACGTTTAAATATGCTGTCACGGTAAGCGAAGCTGCACTCAGTTTTGTTAAAGATTTTTTTCCCGACATTTTCTGTGTAATATCCTTCCAAACTTTCAAAAACATTTTTTATTTCCTGACCATACGCTCCTATGTTTTGCATCGGCGCAGCACCGACTGTTCCGGGGATGAGTGAAAGATTTTCTATCCCGCCAAAATTTCGTTCAACGCAGTGCAAGACAAGGCTGTGCCAGATCTCTCCCGCTCCCGCTTTAATGAAAACTGATTCTTTATCTTCTTTAACAATTTCAATGCCCGGGATGGAGATTTTTATCACAAGCCCTGGAAAATTATCTGTGAGCAGTATGTTACTCCCGCCGCCCAAAATAAGTTTTGGGAGGTGTCTGAAATTTTCATCAGTAAGAATCAACTGCAAGTCTTCTTCTGCAGCTATGTCCACAAAAAACTGTGCCTTAACATCTATCCCGAAGGTGTTACGATTTTTAAGAGAATAATTTTTCTGAATATTCATTTGACTAAGAAGATTATTATACAAAAAGATAAACAATTTTAAGAAGATAGCACACGGATGACACTGATAACACAGAGCAAACACGGATTTTATATTTTTTGATCATTAGTGAATATTTTTCTTTTGAATTCAGCTTTTTTACCAAAATTCAATAATAATCCCACTTCCTTTTTTGTTGCTTTCAAATAATTGATTAATTGTAATTCATGTTCATGACATAATGATTCAGCAGCTTTTAATTCGACAATAACGAGATCATTAACTAACAAATCAGTATAATAATCCCCAATCTCTTTACCATCATAATGAACCTTGATATTTTTCTGCTGTTCAACTTTTAGGTCCATCTTTCGAAGTTCGCTACACATTGCATTTTCATAAACCTTTTCAAGAAACCCAAAACCAAGAGTGTTATTAACTTTATAAAAAGCCTTGATAACACTACCAGTTAAATCTGAGTGTAACATTTTTCCTCCTTTGTTTATTTAACATCAGTGTTAAATCCGCGTCATCTGTGTTATCCGTGTGCTATTCTTTGCTTTCCCCGATTATTTTATCAACCGCATCCTTGCTTGTCTCGTAATCATATCCTCTGGCTGAAAGAAAAGCGTACAGCTTCTGTTTTAACTTTATTTCCTCTAAATTTCTTCCTCTCAGTGTGTTGAACTTTTTCTCAGCCAACTCAACAGCATTGTTAATATCGTTTCCTTCCTGAAATTTCTCATCCAGAACATCTGAAATTATTTGCAGATCAATCCCCCTTTTCATCAATTCGTTTTTAATTTTACTTTTTCCCCAGAGCTTAAGCCGGATTTTCTCATCAGCAAACTCATCTGCAAACTTTTTGTCATCAATATATTTATTTGCAGATAGGTCGTTGATTACTTCTTCTACCAGCTCTTTATCATATTTCTTCTGCCTCAGTTTCATGCGGATTTCAGAAGCAGAATGAAGCCTCCGGGCTATCAACGAAAACGCTTTTTTTTTGATATGATATTTTTGGTTCTCTCTGATCAGAAAATCAAAATGGTCTGCAGGAATTTCAACATTTTTCCTGAGACCATTTTTCAGAAATACTTCATAAGTTAAGAAAAGCACTTCGTCATTATCGAGGTATATAGCTACATTATTTTCGTCTTTCTTAGCTATGCGGGTTATTTTCATTTTGAAAATTATTTTGTAGTCTTTTTCATTTTTGACTTTTCATCGGTTTCATCTTTAATGTCTTTATCATCCTGCTTCACGAGGCCCAATTTTATTTTCACGTCCTTCTCAAGCTTCTTGTAAAGTTCAGGACTTTCAATAAGCTTCTGCCTGAATTGTTCTCTGCCCTGGAATCTTTCCTCCTCATAAGTGAACCAAGCACCGCTCTTTTTAACTATCCCAAAATTAGAAGCGAGATCAAGCAGGTCGCCGGTTTTACTGATCCCTTCATTATAAAGAATATCAAACTCAACTTCCTTAAAAGGCGGGGCTACTTTACTTTTTACAATTTTAACTTTTGTCCTGTTGCCAATAACATCTGTGCCTTCTTTTATTGCTGCAATCCTTCTTATATCCATTCTCAATGAAGCATAAAACTTAAGTGCATTACCCCCCGTAGTTGTTTCAGGGTTACCAAACATAATACCGATCTTTTGTCTCAACTGGTTTATGAATATCACAGATGTTTTAGATTTTGAAATAGCGCCAGTTAATTTTCTCAAAGCTTGGGACATCAGCCTTGCCTGGACAGCCATTGTTGCATCACCCATCTCTCCTTCAATCTCCGAACGCGGAACAAGCGCCGCAACCGAGTCAATTACAATTATATCGAGCGCATTACTTCTTACAAGAGTATCGGTGATCTCAAGAGCCTGTTCGCCAAAATCCGGCTGCGAGATTAAAAGATTGGAAGTATCAACTCCCAGCCTTCTGGCGTAATTAACATCGAGTGCATGTTCAGCATCAATGAAAGCTGCAAGCCCTCCTGCTTTCTGTGCCTCAGCAATTATGTGAAGACACAAAGTAGTTTTGCCGCTCGATTCCGGCCCATAAATTTCAGTCACTCTTCCGCGCGGTACTCCGCCTATTCCCAATGCATAATCCAGTGAAAGAGCACCGGTCGAAATAGCTTCTACCGGGATTATAACTCCATCACCAAGTTTCATTATTGAGCCTTTGCCGTAGGTTTTTTCTATGCTGGCAATTGCGTCGTCAATAATTTTTAATTTTTGTTCTTTATCAGAGTTCATTCTTCCTCCTCTCAGTTAAATTATATTTTTTAATTTCAGTATACCTTGAGCCAAGCGGCAGCAGCTCACTTTTGACCAATGAAATCTCATCAGCAATAAATTCCGTTTTGGGAATTTCAAACCTATTAAAATTTTCTATAAAATGACCGCCGGCTTTTCCCCTTATCCTTAAAACTGTGATATGGGAATTGAATTTTTTCTTTTCCCGGGGAATTGAAAATTTTTCAAGACGGGAATTTAGTTCTTCTACAAGATTAAAAATAATTTCATCGGTTTTCAAGCCGATCCATAAAATTCTTGGTTTACCTAAGGCATAAAAAAATCCAAATTTTGTCAACTCACATTTTATTACCGGGTAACCCGCGAGAAAATTTAATCCCTCCGCAATTTCATCTGCAAGTTTATCCTCAACCTCACCGATAAATTTTAAAGTAAGATGAAGTTTTTCTTTTGGCTCCCACTTTAATTTATCGTGTTTCTGCCCGGCTTCTTTTCTTAAAGAATTTATCCTTTCTCTGATCTCATCAGGAATATTGAGAGCTATAAACAGCCTACTCATTAAATGGTATTCCTAACAAATGCCTGCGAATCATATCTAACGCAGCCTGGATTGTTCTTTGTTTATTTAAGAGCCTGTCATCCCCAAACATAAATTTTTTTGCAGTGCAAACTTTATCGTCACACAGTCCTATATAAACCAAACCAACAGGCTTTCCTGTTGTTGCACCTGTTGGTCCCATAATTCCAGTTACCGAAACACCGATGTCGGTCCCGCTGATTGATTTTACCCCCTCAGCCATCTGTCTTGCTACTTCGAGACTAACAGCGCCATGCTCCAATATTGTATCCTCTATAACTTTCAGTATCTCCACCTTTGAAGCATTGCTGTATGAGACTATCCCTCGTTCGAAATAAGCGCTGCTTCCACTAACATTTGTCAGCTGATTTGCTAAGCCCCCACCGGTACAAGATTCTGCAACTGAAATCGTTAATCCACGTTCTTTCAATAATCTGGCGACTACTTCTTCCAGTGATTCTTCCTCCCTGCTAAAAATGTACCTTCCTGCTTTTCCTCTTATTCTCTGCTCTATTTCTGTAAGCTTATTTTTAGCTTCTTCTTCTGTTTTCTCTCTGACTGTTATCCTCAATTTAACTCCGAACTGGCTCGGAAGAAAGGCAAGCTTTGCTCCTTCAAGCAGTTCATCTAAATTCCCGAGCCTTTCAAAGAGAAAAGACTCAGGTATGCCAGTCGTTTGCAGGGTTTTTCTCATAGTAATAAATTCAGGGTTACTAACTTTTTTCTGCAAAGCTGGCAAGACGTGATCTTCCATCATTTCTTTCATTTCGAACGGCACACCCGGCATCGCTACAAATATTTTATTCCCTTTTTCAATCCAGTAGCCTGGTGCTGTGCCTTTTGAATTTCTTATGACCTTTGCAATTTTGGGTACGAGTGCCTGTTCTTTATTAATTTTTGTTACTTCTCTTCCTCTCTTTCCAAACATTATTTTTATATCTTCAAGCACTTCTTTATTTTGAACTAATTCAGTATTAAAGAATTTAACTACACATTGGCGCGTTACATCATCGTGCGTAGGTCCTAATCCGCCTGTAACAATTACAAGATCATTATCTTCCCAGCACTGCTTGAATTCTTTCAAGATCTCCTCTTCATCATCAGCAACGACAGAGCTTTTTTTCACGTAGACCTCGCAATCAGCAAGTCTGCCTCCGATGTAAGCCGCATTCGTATTTAAAGTCTGCCCGATTAGAATTTCATCGCCGATTGTAATTATATGAGCATTCATATACTCGTCAGTTTGTTAATGACCTAAAACTTAAAAATAAATAAGATGAGATGCATAATAATCAAAGAATAAATCGCTGAGACAATATCATCGATCATAATTCCCAGCCCACCATTCAGGCTTTCAAGATTTCTTGCAGGGAAAGGTTTTATGATATCAAGCGCGCGCCAGATTAAAAAAGCAAGGATTGAAATAAAAATGCTCTTTGGTAAAAACAGGAGCGATATCCACATCCCGACCATTTCATCAATTGTACATTGGGCTGGGTCCTTGCCGTAAATCTTTTCTAATTTATTCCCGGTATAAATTCCATAAAAAGTAAAAAGAATAATAACCGGAAGCAATATGAATGTATTTTCAAAACCGGGTATGTAATAGATCAGCAATGCTGCCAGGCTGCCAAAAGTACCGGGTGCAAAAGGAATGTAGCCGGTATAAAATCCAGTTCCTAATATCTTTTCTAAAAAATTAATCTTCACGGCTGAAAAGCCCCTTTATAAGATATCTGTTTGTGTAAAGATAAGTAAGCCCTGAATGAAAAGTAATTGCTGTAATAAACAGCATAAAAAAATAAATAAAATTCTGGTTAAGGAGCATATCAAAAAATTTTTTATTAAATGAATAGAGTTCCGGTATTGAACTGCCCACGTGTAAAATGAGCAGGTAATAAAGAAAAGTCATTTGTAAAAAGGTTTTCCATTTAGCATAGTAACTTGTCGGGAAAGTTTTGTCTTTATAATCAGCATAGGCACGAAGCCCTGTAACCAGCAGATCCCGAACGATTATAATTACTACCATCCACAATGGAATTAATTTCACCAGGACAAAACCGATAAATGCTGCAGAAGTTAGAATTTTGTCAGCAAAGGGATCCCAGAACTTCCCCCAGCTTGTTATGTAATTAAATTTTCTTGCAAGCCAGCCATCATACCAGTCAGTCAGTGCAGCGATAATAAAAACCGCAAGTGATAGCTGCTTCAGCAGGGGATCTTCTGAAAGAAAAAGGAACAGGAAAACCGGTGTTAAAATAATTCTTAATATCGTTAGCTGATTAGGGAGAACCATAGTTAAGTTATTTCTTCCCCTGTTAATTTATAGAGAACCTCAAGATATTTTTCGCTGGTTTTTTGTATTATCTCTTCGGGAAGTAATGGAGGAGGAGGCTGCTTGTTAAAGTTGATAGACAAAAGATAATTCCTGACGAACTGCTTGTCATAACTTTGTTGTATCTCACCTGCTTTATAGGTGTGTTCCGGCCAGAAGCGGGATGAATCCGGTGTGAGCAGTTCATCAACTAATATAAGTTCACCATCAATAAGCCCGAACTCCATTTTTGTATCTGCAATTATTATTCCCTTCCCCTTTGCATAATTTGACGCTGCATTATAAACATCAAGCGAAGCTTTCTTAACTTCTTTCAGGGTTTCTTTGTCAATTATTTTTTCTGCCTTGTCGAATGAAATATTTTCATCGTGCTCTCCTATCTCCGCCTTGGTTGAAGGAGTAAAGACCGGTTCAGGTAATTTTTCTGATTCACGAAGACCCTGCGGTAATTTTATTCCTGAAATTTTCCCGGTCTTTTGATAATCATTCCAGCCGGTGCCTGAAATATATCCTCTGACAATGCACTCAATCGGAATCACCTTTGCTTTTTTTACAATCATTGATCTCCCTTCAAGCTGAGCTTTATATTTCTGACATTCTTCAGGGTATTCGTCAACAATGGTGGTGATCAAATGATTACGAACAATATTTTTTGTTTTGTTGAACCAGAACTCTGAAATTTTAGTCAGCACTTTCCCCTTATTTGGAATTCCCTGCGACATAATCACATCAAAAGCAGACAGCCTGTCTGTTGAAACTATCAGAAAATATTTACCGATTTCGTAAACGTCTCTTACCTTTCCACGTTTTACAAGTTTAAGACCGGGGAAATTTGTTTCAAGAATTATTTCTGTATCCATAGCTTTATCCATTGGGTATCCTCCATAGGAGTCCGTTCGGAAATCTCATTGGAAAAAATTTATTGACAAATATAAACAGCGCTTTGTGATTATTCAATAAACACTTCAAAATTTTAAAAATAGACCGGAAGAGAAATTAATCCAGCCAATCGTCTATTGAAAGCCGAAGAATAAAACAGTAAAAATAAAATAATGCCAGTGGGATAAGCCCGAGGGTATTAAAATAACCGGAATGTCTGAAAAACAGAATTACAATGGCAGAGGGAATGATTACAAATACAAAGAAGAAAATTATCCAGCCGATTTTTTTTCTTTAAATAAAACGTTAAGCATAAAGAGGGTGAAAATTACAGCAGCAGCAACCATAAGAAAAATTGCTGCAGGTAAAACCAAACCCACAATAAACAGGAAAAAAGTTGAAATATTGTAGTTTAACCAGTAGCGAAGTTTTCTCACACCACGGTGTTTGATAATATTATTGTTAGTTTCCAAATACGTAAAAGGAATAAAGTTAAAATGTCTGCTTGTTACTAAAATAGTTCTCCTGACTTTTATCTGCAGATCGGATAACAAAAATATTAAAAATTAGATTCCGTATTTTTATTTTTACCACCTGCCTTTTAGCCCACTCATTCTGCTGAGCTTTCATACATTAAACTCCATTTGACTCTGAGTGATTTTTTATATAAGTATCATAAGTTAAAATTCTGAACTCTCAATCCTGTACGCCATTATTTTTTATAAAGAGATTTTATGGCAAGGAAGATACTTCAGTTACACTTTAAGAAATTTTTAATAATTTTTTTACTAGCATCCTTTCTAGTAAATTTTTCTGCAGTATTAAAAATAAACCCTCCCGGACAATTTACCCCTGTTAAATTAAGCCAGGTTATTCACAAAGCAAGACAAATAAGATTCAACAAATATTGTCAATACTTTGTTGAGCCGGCTTATTTAATTACAACAAATTATAAAGACTACGCTAAGAACTTCAGTATTTCTTACATTGACAAACAACCCCTGTTTAATAATAAACTTATAATTTTATTCATAAGATACCATCCACCGCCAACTTATTGTTAATGGCTTGTAACTAGTACTTTTCAATAAATAACTTTTGCAGCAAAATTTTTAGTGGAGTAAGATATGAAAAGGATTCTATACATTTTCCTGTTTTTGGGGTTAATGACTTTAGAGGGGAATTTACAGGCACAGAACAACACAAATAACCAGATGCCTGGCGCTCCTGCCGGAGCTATATTCAACGAGGCAACTACCATGCCAAACGGAATCTTTTCAGCGGGGAAAATCAGCAGCACACCATACTCAACTACAACTTTTACATTCCAGGACATAACTATATTTTCTTATTTCGACAGCACAACAGTAACGATCACAAATTCATCAAGTACACAGGTTGGTGCTGCAACATTAAAAGCAGATACGCTTTATTCAATAAGCCCAGGTCAGGGTATTTACACAATAGAAGGC
Organism: Bacteroidota bacterium; assembly: GCA_021815365.1. Lineage (GTDB taxonomy): Bacteria > Bacteroidota > Ignavibacteria > Ignavibacteriales > Ignavibacteriaceae > JAKAGZ01. The sequence goes on along the minus strand of JAKAGZ010000038.1, from coordinate 3,039 downwards.
AACAAACCTTACGCAGTTTTAATCGGTGATGCAATTACAAACTATGTCAACGGTTATTTTGCGCTTGACCAGGGAGGCAGAGGTACAAGTACTAAATTAAATACGTGGATGATGCAAGGCTCATCATATTATGACCCGCATTTTATTATTTTCGCCTATAATGACAGTACAGGATACATTATAAAAGAGTTAGCTACAGGTAATTTTGTTTATGCCGGTACATTAAATAACGGACAGTACCTTAACTTCCCGAATATTTCTACTATACAGACAAAAGCACTGCAAATAGTTAGTAATAGACCTGTATCGGTACTCTCATATACCGATCAGGATTATTATGTACCATCTGCAAACGGAACTTTTGCCGGCACTTTATTTTATGGTTTTTCAGGCTATTCAGGTGACTGGTCCAATTCAATAACAATATCGTCTTATGATACTAACAATGTTATAATTGTTAAAGATCTTGCAGCAGACACTGTAATTAAATCTTTTACATTAAACAGATGGCAGGTTAGAACTATTCCGATTACAAAAGACACTTATTGGAAAGTCCAATCAACTAAAACTGTCACCGCTGCAAATATACCTTTTGCAGGATGGACAGGCAGTTACGCCTACATGGCAAGGGTAGCAGATTCTACAGGGAACAATTTCGGAACCTCATTTATAGTTCCTACTATAGCAAGCACAATCAGTATTTTTTCCTATGAAGACAATAACAAAGTACATATTGTGCTGTTAGGCGATACAACATACCCTTACACTTCACCAACTTCGATCGTTGATACTCTTCTGCAGAAAGGTAAAGGATATATATTTTCTACTCCATACGGTAATAAAGTTTACAGAATTTATTCGGACAAAAATGTATCTGTCTTACAGAGTAATTACGGATATGGGGCAGATTTTATGCCTCTTGGATATACAATGAACTTACCTGACCTTGCCGTAACAGGATCTGATATTAATTTCGACCCGACTGACGATATTTTTAAGGACGGCGACCAGATTAAAATCAATGTAACTGTTCGGAACGAGGGAACGATAGCTGCTTCAAATATTAATGCAGAGCTTTATGATGGCGATCCTGAGTCCGGCTCTGCTCCACCTATCGGAAGTTATTTAATTCCTAATATTCCTGCAGGCGGCAGCTTTACATTTTCAGTTCCGGCTATAGTTCCGCAATATTCCCAATATCATTTTGTGTATGTAAAAGTTGACCCGTCTAATTTAATTGCAGAAGGGAATGAATCAAATAATAAAGCATTTCGTCCCTTCAGACCTAATGCAGATCTTCAGCCGCCTCTTGCTGTAACAATTTCTGCACCGTCGGCAGTTAATCCGAGTTCACCATCTCCAAATTCCGTTTACAAAGTTGAAGGTCAACAGAGTTTGTTATCAGTTACATCTAACATTTTTAATATTGGAAAAAGCACTGAAACAAATGTTAAGGTAAAATTTAATCCGCAGAATGGTTTAACAGTTGTGTCGGGTCCGGCAGATACAACTATACTCAGCATTTCGGTCGGATCATCAGCTAAAATTACCTGGACACTTTCAAGCAACAAGGATTCATCCGGTTATAACCTGTACTCTCTTAATGTAGGTTCAGACAGTGCAGCAGTAAAAGAAGTTAAACGTACAGTAATCGTTCTTGACACAACAGCACCCGCAAAACCCACAGGGCTTGCTGTTTCTCTAAAATCAGGCAAAGCATTGCTTGGCTGGACGAAAAATACTGAGACCGACCTTGGTGGTTATAAAATCTATTATGGACCTGACGGCGTAAACTGGAACGGTACAGGAGCTACAGAGGGTAATTCCCCGATTACAGTCTCAACAGTAAACCAGTTCACAATTTCCGGTTTGGCAAGCACAAAATTTTATTTTGCAATAAAAGCATTTGATGTTTCAAATAATGTAAGTGTTTTTTCTGACAATGTATCTGCAGATTTAACCGGCATAACGGACAATGGTGCAGGTATTCCTACACAATATTCATTGTACCAGAATTATCCGAACCCCTTTAACCCTTCAACTATTATCAGGTATGCTCTGCCTTTCGAAAGCAAGGTAAAAATTATGATTTACGACATACTTGGGCGTGAGGTTAAAGAACTGCTGAACGCTGTTAATGCAGCAGGAATTCACGAAGTGGAATTCGATGCTAAAAATTTAACATCAGGAATTTATTTCTATAGAATAAATGCAGTGTCATCTGATGGAAGTAAAATTTTCACTAATGTAAAAAAATTAATTCTGCTAAAGTGAGTTGTTGAAAAGAAACTATCCGAAAGCCCTGCACACAGCGGGGCTTTTTTTATTTCTCTAAAGTACTCATTGAAAATGAACTTATAATTCGTAATATTGTTACCTGATAATTCAAAAGGATAAAACTATGAACAAGATAAACAGAACTACATATATATTTATTACAGCTTTATTAATGCTCACTCCGATGTATGCTCAGATACCAAGCCCAATCACATTACAGATCGGAGGCGGGATCGGAAGTGTATCGCCCCGCGGAGATTTCAGCGGAACAACAATGGAATATTATTCAGGCACAACCTATGGTCAATCCGGAGGAATAAATTACCAGGGTAAAGCAAGACTCGGAATTCTTGGCTTCAACATCGTAGGTGAAATAGATTACGCATCTTTCAGCAACAGCGGAAATTCGGAACCAGGGAAGGGCAGCATAGACATTTCCCAAAAAGTTTTTTCAATGAAAGTCGGTCCGGAATTCAAATTAAATTTCCCTCTGATCCCACTAACCCCCTACGTCGGGGCAAATTTATCCCTCAATCGTTTCAGCGGAGACGTAACATTCCAGGGAGTTTCAAAAGTACCATCAGGAAATTTTCCGATAAAAACAGAGTCAAGGGTTGGATTCGGATTCTCAGGTGGAGTGATTTTCAATTTTGCCGGACTCTCATTTGATGTTGGCGTTCAGTATAATATGCTTAATGCATTCGGCAAATCGTGGGAAGATGTAAACCCGACTCAGGATCAAAGGCTTGATTCATACCTTGC
>JAKAGZ010000037.1:10726-28623 GCA_021815365.1 Bacteroidota bacterium | reverse complement strand
CGGGACCTATCAGCGGAAATGTTTTTGTGATGTTGTGCCTGTAGCCAAGACTTATAAAATCTTTCCTGAATTTACTTTTTAATTTAAACCCTATTTTTCTATCGAGCGAATGGTGTGAAATTACAAAGTCAGGTTTTGCCGTTTCAAAATGTTCATTGATCTTTTTCATTAAATCTTTAAACGGTTGTGAGGAGTCATAAGCGACCACTTTTACTCCTATTTCACCTGCGCGTTTTTTTGTAAGAGAATTTTGGGAAGCAAATAATGTCACATCGTGTCCTTTTTCCGAAAGAAGCTTTGAGCTGAGTATAGCAACCTTTGCACTGCCAGCATAGCCGTCGCCAAACGAGAACTGAAATATTTTGAACTTCATCAGTGTGTGTTTCCTATTTTCAAAAAATTTCTTTTCTTATATTTGTTTTGCAATTCAAAAAGAAGAAAAAGAATTATCAAATAATAATAATTTTTGTGATAAATGAAACAAAAGATACCCTCCTGCAAAAGGTTCACCGGTTATAAACCCTGTTTCCCCGATCACAATTGCTGGGAAGAAGGCTGCAAAGAAAATATTCCTATTGGAACGAAAATATTAATTGTGAACCTTGATGCAATGGGCGATGTGCTGATGACAACTGCTCAGCTTCCAGCTATCAAAAGAAAATTTCCGGACTCAACAATTTACTGGATAACTTTATCGAATGCTGCGGGACTGCTTTTGAACAATCAGTACATTGATAAAGTTTACAGCTATAATGCCGAGTCGCTCTCTGTCCTTTCTGCAATGGAGTTTGATTATGTGATGAACGTGGATAAATCGCAGCGCTCCTGTGCGATAGTTAATTCTGTAAAAGCAAAAAATAAACTCGGCTTTGGACTGGACAAGGACGGGAAAATAATTCCTCTGAATGAAGGAGCCTTTTATAATTACAAGCTCGGGATGGATGATCATCTTAAATTTAAAATAAATGAGAGGACAGGACAGGATTACCTCGCAGAAACTTTTGAACTAGACTATAAAAGGGACGATTATATTTTCAATTTTACTGATGACGAATTAAAATTTATCAGTGAGTACAAAAAGAAGGTTAAAATCAGGAATACTGATTTTGTAGTTGGCTTCAATACCGGCTGCTCGAATCTTTATCCAAATAAAAAAATGACTATCGAACAGCACATTACATTAATCAGCAGATTATTAAAGAAAAAGAAATACAAGATCATTCTGTTAGGAGGTCCTGAAGACAGAGAAAGAAACGCAAAAATATTTGCCCGGTTCAAAGGGAAAATAATAAACACCCCGACTGACGACCGCGTCAGGAAAGGTGCCTGTTATGAAAGCATTGCTGATGTGATCATCACCGGCGACTCATTTGGAATGCATCTGGGAATAGCCCTTAAAAAATTTATTATCGTTTGGTTTGGTGTTAGCTGCTGGACAGAAATTGATCTGTATGACCGGGGAATAAAATTATTTCAGAAAGACCTTTTCTGTTCGCCCTGCTGGAAGAAAGTTTGCCCTTATAATCTTGAATGTATTCAGATGATAGACCTGGATAGAATGATCGAAGAAGTTGATAATTATTATATTAAAGTTAAATCTTCTGATAATGTTAGACTTGCAAAATGAAATTAATATTTTCTCATTAGCAAAACGAATCAACCGCCCGTTGATACTCGACGGTGCTATGGGAAGTTTACTTCAGCAAAAAGGAATAAAAGCTGAAGGGAAATTATGGATGTCGTTTGCAAATATTTCGAAGCCGGATATTGTCTCTAAGATCCATAACGAATATATCAAAGCCGGTGCAGATATTATTACAACAAATACATTTCGCACAAACCCTCTGGCAGTAAATAACACAAGAGGAATTAGCTTTAAGCAGTTAGTGAAAGCATCGGTAAATATTGCAAAGGAAGCTAAAGGAAATTTACCCGTCATAATTGCAGGATCAAATGCGCCGGCAGAAGACTGCTATCAACGAGAAAGAACGATCAGCAAAAAAGAACTTGAGCTTAATCACAAAGCGCACATTGACGAATTAGTTAAGAACGGCTGCAACTTTATTCTGAATGAAACACAAAGTCATTTTGATGAAATAAAAATTATTTCAGAATATTGTGACAGAAATAAAGTTCCTTATGTGATAAGCCTGTTTTTTGACAGCACTCTGAAAATATTATCGGGAGAAAAATTAACCGAGGTAGTAAAATATTTAAACGATTCCGGTTCCTTAGCAATAAGTTTTAATTGTATACTGCCTTCAGTAATGAACAAAATAAAAAATATTCTTAGCAGCAAAAGCAATTGGGGATTTTACTTAAATTGCGGCGACGGCGCATACACAGATACAAATATCAAATGCGGTATTTCTCCCAAAAGTTATTCTGAAGAAATAAAAAAATATTTAAGTTATTCACCTTCTTTCATCGGTGCCTGCTGCGGCTCTTCTCCTTTACATATAAAAGAAATTAAAAAGATGCTGGATGGAAGAGCTAATAGTTAAAACACCCGCAAAGATTAATTTCGGGTTAAACGTTATTGAAAAAAGACCCGATGGCTATCACAATATCGAAACAATATTCTACCCCGTTGATCTTTTCGACACACTTACTTTTTCGAGATCCAAAAAATATATTCTTGAGACTGACAATAAAATTTTAAGCTCAGAGAAAGATAACCTGATCACAAAAGCAAAAAATTTACTTGAAGATTTTACAAAAAAAAAGCTGAACGTTAAAATCCATTTAACTAAAAATATTCCGATCGGAGCGGGGCTTGGCGGCGGCAGCTCGGATGCGGCAGCAGTGCTTAAAACATTAAATAAAATATTCCAACTTAACCTGGATTCTTTTTCACTTAATGACTTAGCTTCAAAGTTAGGCTCGGATGTCCCATTCTTTTTAAATCCCTACCCATCTTTTGCATCATCACGCGGTGAAATTCTTGAACAAATTGATTTTAAAATTAAATACCCGATTTTACTTGTCTACCCGGGAATATTTGTTTCAACTAAATGGGCTTATGAAAAGATAACGCCGGTGGAGCCAGCAATTTCATTAATCGAATTATACAGAAAAAGAAAATTGCAAATGGAAAATTTCAGAGAACTAATCAAAAATGATTTTGAAATACCTGTAATGAATGAATTCCCGGGAATAAAATTATTAGAAGAAGAATTGTACGAGCTGGGAGCCGGTTTTGTACTTATGTCAGGCAGCGGCTCGACATTGTTTGCACTATTTGAAAATATAAACTCCGCTGAGGAAGCAATAAAAAATATCGGGGGAAAATATTTTACTTTTTTACAAAGATAGACTTACCATTACATGTAATTTTTTTAGAAAAATTAACTAACAGCATTCTCAGCATACTCAATTATCCCCTTTGATGAATTCATTCTTATCCTAATTCCGAATGGAACAGTAACTTTATCCCTGACGTGCCCGTGCTTAAAATTATAGATAACGGGGAGCTTATGCTCATTTAAGTATTCACCCACAACTTCTCCCAAAGAAAGAGTTTTTACCAATGGATCGTGTTCATTGCAATCGGTAAAAGCTCCTAAGATAACCCCCTTTACCTGGCTGAAAACTTTATTCAATCTTAGCTGGTTCAGCATTCTGTCAATCCTGTAAGGCAGCTCTCCAATTTCTTCGAGCAAAAGAATTTTATCTTTTAAGTCCGGGAAATACTGAGTTCCGATTAAAGAAGTAAACACAGCTAAATTACCGCCGATGATTCGTCCATTTGCCTGCCCTTTATGCAGTTCAAAAAGTTTTTCGTTTTCAGGCTGACGCACTTTACCAAACTTTTTATTTGAAGTAAGCAAAGCCCAAAACATTTCTTCTGTGAATTCGCTGACTCCATTCTGAAAATCAACAGAGACCATTGGTCCTGCAAAAGTAATTAAACCTATTTTTTTTAGAAGAGCCATTTGCAAAGCAGTAATATCACTGTAGCCTACAAATATTTTAGGATTTCTTCTGATCAGGCTGTAATCAATTTTGTCCAGAAGTCTTGGTGTTCCGTATCCACCTCTTACAGAAAATATTGCTTTAACATTTTTATTCCTGAACATATAATGAATGTCGTCTAACCGCTGCTGGTCGGTTCCTGCAAGGTAACCAAAGTTCTGTCCGACATTTTTTCCTAATTCAACTTTATAACCTAAGCCCTCGAGATATTTTACTCCGCTTTCTATCGTAGAAAAATCTTCTGGTGAAGAAGCCGGGGAAATTATTCCGATCAGGTCGCCCTTCTTAAGTCTTTGAGGTTTTATTATTCTCATTGTTATAAGTCGTTTGTTTTTAAGAATTTAAAAAACGTGAGGAATTTAAGAAATGAAATCAAATCAAACAAATAAATTCGATGTGGTTTGTGTTTTATTTTTGATATATAAAAGATATTCAAGATTGAGGGTGGTTCTTTTGAATATTTTTCAGCAATGTTATCAAAAAAATAAAGAAAAAGCCTAAAAATGAAAGACTGATATCAGAAATATCCACCTGAAAGTCTTTGACTGTACCAATTAAACCTCCCAAAAATTTTGAAATAACAATAATCAAAAAGAAAGCCGCAAACCCATATAAGCCCGATGCTGCAGGTTTAAGTATATAATCGCTCAATAACTCAAGGACGCTGTTTCCGCCTATTTTTTTAAAATTATTCATAAATACCTTTTTTAAATAATAATTTTTGTGATCTTAGACGCATACCTGTTTAATATAAACAGGACTGATGACGATTCCCCGTTCGTCATCAATCCAACAAATGGTCCAAAATCTTGTCATCGCTGAAAAAGCCTTAGAACCAATAGCATATTTTAATTAGCATTTTCAACACAAAATATAACCCGCATATATATTTATGACAACAATAAATTAGCAAATGACGTATGTTATTGAGTGAATGGTGGGTATTAATTATTGTACGGCGAGCAAAAATCAGGCTACCAGCTTATATAAACTCTGAGGAAGAGTAATTATTACAGTTGTTCCAGTCCCGGTTTCATCTTCATTTGAGATTATTCTTACTACTTCACTGCTGAGATAACCGTTATTCAATAATTCTAACCGGTCTTTTATGATATTGATTCCTCTTGATACATGAGCAGACTTTTTTGCAGGTGTGTTTTTATCGAAACCAACACCGTTATCTTTTATGCTGATAATTAAATTTGAGTCATTATCGAAATTACAACTAATTTCCAAATTACCCTTTTTTGCGCCTGGCAATATTCCATGCCAGATTGCATTTTCAACAAATGGCTGCATAATCATATTAGGAATCAGCAATTTATTAGTCAGGACATTATCACCAATATTTATTGTATAAGTAAAGTTATCATCAAACCTCATTTTTTCAAGTGCAAGGTAAAGGTGTAATCTGCCGATTTCCTCTTCCAAAGTGATAAAACTTTTTTGCGCCATATCAAGATTCAGCCTGATAAGTTTTGCAAACTTAGTAAGGAAAGCATTAGCTTCTTTCACATTATGATGATTTATAAAGTTCTGTATAGAGTTCAATGAATTAAAAATAAAATGAGGGTTTACCATTGCTGCTAATGCCTGCTGTTTCAGCTCGATGATTTTATTTTCAATTTCTTTTTTTTCGTTGATCTTTTTTTGTTTCAATACTACCAGCTTTCTTGTAAGAAATACTGCACATATTGTTAGGCTTAAAGCTATTGATAAATAAAACAAATATGACTTTTCAAATGGGGTGGCTATAAAAAAAGTAACTTGTGCTGGTTTACTCCATCCACAGTTGACCGCTCTGGCTCTTAACTGAAGTTGATAGCTGCCGGGAGAAGGGGAAGTAAACTGAATTTCTGGGTTTTCTGTATAATTCCACTTATCATCTTTGTTCACAATTTTATATTGATAAATAATACCCGTAGGCTCTCGGAAATTAATTGCCTTAAAATATACTTTTATCTTTTTGACATCGGGCTTGAAACTTAAATTAGTAAAATTGTAATACATGGAATCGTTTGTCTCTACTTCACTTATTATTACCTGCGGGATCATATTTTCATAATTTTTTAACAACTTTAAGTCTATTTTTGAAAGTCCTTCGTTTGTGCCAACCCACAACGAATTAGTTTTATTACTATAATAAAGGGCATTAATTTCATTCGAAATCAAACCGAAGCTTTCAGTAAACCTGCTTATCTTACTGCTGCTTATCTTATAAAGACCTTTCGAATTTCCAATCCATGTATTGCCGCTTTTATCAAAAGCAACAGATGTTGATGAACTAAAATCGAAGCCTTCTTCTTGTCCCATAGGGGTAGACTCTGAAGAATAATTTTCCCAATTCCCATTACGGTAAACAGAAACACCGCCGGCACCGGCTATCCATATTTCTCCGGAAGGTGATTCCTGAATATCATTTATTGTATTGGATAAAACAGGGTTATGATTAAAGTGAGATTGCTTTCCTTCGCTTATCAGGCAGAGACCCCCGCTAGTGCCGACCCATATTCTACTTTTGCTGTCTTGGAATACCTTGTAAATTGTGTATAACTCTTGTGACGTTCCAAATAATTTTATGTCAGATTTTACTTTTTGTAAACCATCAGAAAAGCTAATATAACTTACATTATTTTCCCAACCACCTGTAATTATAGAACCATCACTAGTTACAAATGATGCCGCTGAATTAAAAAACCAATACCTGTTATTATTACGCAATTTTGTAATAACCTTTAAATCTTTATTCTCGCTAATATCTACAGACAGCGTAACAAATATATTTCCGTTATTACATTTCTGTATATCTCTTATATAATGATACGAACCAGCAAAGCCGGTAGAAATTTTCTTAAAGCTCCCCCCATCGTATATATTTAATCCATTAAATGTACCAGCTAAAATTTTGCCTGCGTTATCTGAAGCTAATGCAAGTATATAATTATTTCCTAATCCATCTTTGGTCGTATAGTTTGTGATTGCAAGATTGTAAAAACAAAATACACCATTACCAAATGTTCCAACCCAGATATTGCCTTCGGCATCTTTCCTGATAAAATTTATTTGTCCTTGCTTAAGTCCGATCTTTGCGCCAATATCAATGGGAACAGAATTTTTAACTAAATAAAGTCCATAATTTACGTATGACACCCACAAGTTATTGAAATCATCAATTAATAAATGTTGAACAGCTTTGTCCTTAGGTAGTTTTATGTTTCTATAAATTTCTGAAAGTCTTTTGTTCTTTAATCTCCAAATTTTGCCTTCACCTCCTAACAATATTTCATTCTCATTTATTTTATATATGCAAGTAAATAATTTCTGTCCCATATTATCAGGCACTGTGAGTTCAGAACAAACAGTGTTACTATATTTATATAATCCATAAGAAGAACAAAAAAGTAAAGTCCCTTTCCTAATTATCTCTACGTCGTTAATCAGGAAAGCATTACTGCCTTTAGGGTGAGAATTTATCCCTTCAATAACATTTTTGATATTATGATTTGAAATTTCATAAAGATAGTTGCCATAAGCATAAAGATGAAGTTGATCATTTACCAGATGATGAATCAAAGGAAATTTTTTGTTTGGAATTTCATAAGTGTAGAATTTCCCCCTGTACCAATAACTGATTCCTTTATCATAAGATGAAATAAAAATTGTATCTCCTGAAGAAGCTAACCCGGTTAAATTATTTGAAACTAATCCATCTTCTGTTGTATAATTTTTAAATTCCTGTCCATCAAATCTGCTTAGACCATTCGAAGTAGCAAACCATATAAATCCTTTTGTGTCCTGCAAAAAAGCTAATACGTTAGAACCGGCTAATCCATCTTTTGCAGTAAAATGACGATAAGGAAATTCACCCGCGGTTTGTTGTGAGTAAATAGTAATGGTAAAAAAGTGAATTGATGAAAGGCATATAATTATTACTCTCTTCATAAAATATTATTTTATATTAAGAGCAAAATCCTTTAACCTTTCTAAAAACTCGTGATATCTTCTCCTGGAAAAAGGAACCTTCGAATTGCCACTCATTATTACATATCCGCCTTCATGATTTGAATATTCTTTCAGGTGCTTTATATTTATTAAATGCGATTTATGTATCCTATAGAACGCCCCCTGATCTAATATATCCTCAAATTCTTTTAAGGTTTTTGAAGAAACAATTTCAGAATTATTGTTAACATATATTTTTGTGTAGTTACCATCTGCCTCCAGCCTGATTATGTTTTCGATATCCAGAACAGAAAATCCCTGCCAATGATTTATAATTATTTTTTGAGGTATCATTTTTGATGCGGCATTTTTGCTATTGTGCTTTTTCAAAAATTTTGTTTTTTCAACTATTTTTTTTTCAGCAGCTTGCAATTCTTGTATATCAATAGGTTTTAAAAGATAATCAACCACATCTGACTTTACCGCTTGTATACCGTATTGATTATGAGCAGTTACTAAGACCACGCAAAAATCTTTCTCTTCCAGAGAATTCAGCAAATCAAATCCTGAAACTTTAGGCATGTTAATATCAAGGAAAAGCGCATCAGGATCGAGTGTTTTAATCATTTCTTTTGCTGTCTTTGCGGAACCTGTTTCCCCAACAATTTCAATCTGAGAGCAATAATTTTTTATCAAAGCATTTAAATTTTCTCTGCTGTGCTTTTCGTCATCTATTATAATAGCTCTGATTTTTCGCATTTACTTTCATGTTTTAAGCATGCTACGTAAAAATAATATAATAAAAAGATAAAAGCTTGTTTTTCTGCTTTGCTTATTCCATTTAAAAATACAAAAGCCGTCAGTATTTCAGACGGCTTTTGTTTGTGACCCCAAGGGGATTTGAACCCCTGTTACCGCCGTGAAAGGGCGATGTCCTAACCACTAGACGATGGGGCCTTATGAATAAATTTTAATCACCGGGTGAGTAAAGGGATTTGAACCCTTGACCCCCAGGGCCACAACCTGGTGCTCTAACCAACTGAGCTATACTCACCATCAATTAAAAACAAAAGTTAAAAAGAATAACATTCTTACAAATAATACTCGTACGCCCAAATAGACTCGAACCACTAACCTCCCCGACTAGTCGGGGTGCTCTATCCAATTGAGCTGTTTAATTTTCTACTATCCGTACGCCCAAGTGGACTCGAACCACTAACCTACAGCTTAGAAGGCTGTTGCTCTATCCAATTGAGCTATGGGCGCTTAATTTATTTAGATTTAGAAATAAAATCTTTCAATCCGAAATCCGTAAATCCGAAATCAATTCCCAGTCGGGGCGGCAGGATTCGAACCTGCGACCTCCTGCTCCCAAAGCAGGCGCGATGAACCGGGCTACGCTACGCCCCGATATTTTTCTACTCTAAAATATTAAAGAACATATTCCTTTTCCCCTCTTCACAAGAACTTCAAAAAACATTGTTTGTTATTGTTACTTCGTATTCTATCCTAATGCAACTAAAAAGCTTTACCCTACCTGCGACCTTCCCGACAAAGTCGGGACGCGATGAACCGGGCTACGCTCTCGCCGACTTTTACTAAATAATCTTCTTTTTTGCATATTTTGAAGTAAAAAGAGATTTCAAATATAGACTAAAGGCTTCAAAAAAACAATCTTTAGAGCTATATTGTCATCTGGAAATTTTTTTACTTAACTCAATAATAAAAATTTTTTTCTTCTTTATAATCATTGTTAAATTTGTTGTAAAATTCTATTTAATAAGTTTCAAATGTATTTCCCGTTTTTCATATCAAAAAAATATACGCTCAACAGGAAAAATTCAAAATTTATTAGCTTTATTTCTGCTATTTCAATTTTCGGCATTGCATTGGGTGTAGCAACATTAATAATTGCATTGAGCATCTTAAAAGGATTCGCAAATACATTGACTACTAAAATTATTGATTTTGATTCACATATAACTATCAACTCATATCAAACCATACTGCCGGATTATCACTTCGTTCTTCCCAAACTGGAAAGTAAACTCTATGGGGCGGTTCAGACAATAAATCCATTTGTTTCAAAGCTGGCAATAATTAGTTCAGGGAAAATGAAAGAAGGAGTGAACATTAAAGGCATAAGATCTTCTGACAAATGGAACGGCATTAAGAGCAACCTGATCGAAGGCAGCTTCGAACTAAGCAATGCCAACCCGCCTTCGATTGTCATTGGTAAAAAATTAGCTAACAAATTAATGATAAAAATTGGAGATAAAGTAACCCTCTTCGGGTTAAACGCTGACAAAATTCCCACACCGGAAAATCCGCCGAATATTGAAAGATTTATAGTCACAGGAATTTTTGAAAGCGGGATGGCTGAATATGATGACCTCAACGCTTACGTCAGTCTTAGATCAGCACAGGAATTATTTAATCTTGGCGACAACATTACCGGATACGATATTAAAGTAAAAAATATTTCAAAAATTGACAGCCTGACTAACTACCTTTCAAAAATTTTGGGCTACCCGAATAATGTGAAATCAATTTATCAAACTCACAGAAATATTTTTACCTGGATCGAACTGCAAAAAAAACCGATACCGATTATCCTTGCTTTAATAATCATCGTAGCTGCGTTTAACATAGTCGGAACACTCCTAATGATAGTGCTTGAAAAAACTAAATCGGTTGGAATATTGAAATCTCTCGGCGCGAAAAGGAAACAAATAATTTCTATTTTTCTTTACCAGGGAATTTTTCTTGCCTTAACCGGAATTATCTGCGGAAATATTTTGGCATATATTCTCACTTATCTTCAGTTACATTTCAAAATCATTTCAATTCCTTCTTCGGTTTATATGATGTCAACTGTTCCGATATTACTATCTGTAAATACTTTTTTGCTTGTTTCGGCAATTACTTTCTTACTCTGTATCTTTGCTTCGGTTATACCAGCTTATATAGCAGCAAAGATAAAACCTGTAAGCGCAATAATGTTCAACTGATGAAATTTGAATCTTACATAGCGAAAAGATATTTAGTCAGTAAACACAAGCTGAATTTTATTACTATAATTTCTTTCCTGTCTGTGTCGGGAATAACAATTGGCGTCGCTGCACTGATTGTTGTGCTTTCTGTATTCAACGGATTTGGAAGCCTGGTGACTTCTTTCCTGATGAATTTCGATCCGGACATCCGCGTGGAAATAATTTCAAAAGATGCCTACTCACAAAGTGAAAAAGCAAAAAAAATAATTCTCAGCAATCCTGAAGTAACTGGTGTATCGCCATTCGTTAGCGGAAAGGTTCTGGTGTACAGAGACAAACTGACTCAAATAATAGACCTGAAAGGAATAGCTGCCGATGAGGGAAATAATGTTTATGGGATAAATCGCAGTGTACTTTACGGCAGGTACGATCTATCAGTGAAAGACAACATCCCTCGTGTGATACTGGGATTGACTTTGGCAGACAAACTCCAGGCACTTATAGGAGACACATTAACTTTAGTCTCGCCTGCAGGAATTGAAAACGCAATAACACAATTCTCAATGCCGCAGACAAGAAAAGTTATTTTATCGGGCATTTACAACTCAAACAATAACGATTACGACGCTAATTATATTTTTGCATCATTAAGCTTTGCACAAAGCATACTTGGCTATGGTCAAAACATTCAAGGCTACGATGTCAGATTAAAAAATGTCAGCTCTTCCTTTAAAGTAAAAGATGAATTAATTTCAAAATTAAAACCGTCTGCATTCAGCGTATCTACCTGGTATGATTTTCACCGCGACCTATACACGGTGATGAAAATAGAAAGATGGACTGCTTATATAATTTTATCATTAATTATCGCAGTAGCTACATTCAATATTCTCGGCTCACTTTCAATGTCGGTAATTGAAAAGCAGCGCGACATTGGAATTCTCAGGGCGATGGGTGCAACAGAGAGATCAATTCTGAAAATTTTCCGTTTTGAAGGCTTGCTGATTGGGATTACCGGCACTATTGCCGGATCTATCGTCGGATATTTTATTTGCTTTCTTCAATTGCATTATAAGATTTATCCGCTTGATCCAACTCAATATAAAATTGATGCCTTGCCGTTACAGGTAAGATTTTCAGATTTCTTTTTCATAGCAGGCATTTCGCTTCTGCTTTCATATCTTGCATCTATATTTCCGGCGAAAAAAGCTGCAAAGGTAAATCCGCTTGAAGCAATAAAATGGGAATGATTTTTAATGAATAATATTTTGGTCACTGCAAATAGTCTGGTCAAATCATATCAGAATAATAAAAATCTGAAGCTCGAAGTTTTAAAGTCTGTCTCACTTGAAATTTTAGCAAACAATATTTCTGTAATTATCGGAGCCTCAGGCGCCGGGAAAAGTACACTGCTTCATTTGTTAGCAGGACTTGACAGACCGGATAGCGGAACGGTGAATTACAACGGTCAGAATATTTTTGAACTGAGCGATAATAAATTAGCAGGTTTCAGAAATAAAAATGTCGGGCTTGTTTTCCAGTTCCATCATTTGCTGCCTGAATTTACTGCACTTGAAAACGTTTCTATACCACAAATGATCAATGGGATTTCTTTTCATACTGCATCAAAAAAAGCGGCAGAGTTATTAGAGGCTGTCGGGCTTTCAGAAAGAACTGATCACAAGCCCGCTGAACTTTCTGGCGGAGAGCAGCAAAGAGTTGCTTTTGCACGGGCGCTTGCAAACGACCCCGAAATAATTTTTGCTGATGAACCTACCGGGAATTTAGACTCTGCAAACAGTGAATCAATTCATAAACTTATTGCAGACTTAAGAGATAAATACAAAAAGACATTTGTAATAGTAACTCATAACGAAGGACTTGTAAAATTAGCCGATAAAGTTTTCGAAATGAAAGACGGCAAACTTACACAGCACTAATTCGATCCATCAGATAAATAATCAAACAATAACCTGACACCAAAACCTGTCATAAATTTCTTGGTATAATTATTATAATTATTTGCGATAGCTGGTCCCGCAATATCAAGATGTGCCCAGGGAATATTTTTATCAACAAAATTTTCAAGAAATTTTGCAGCAGTTATTGCACCTCCCCATCTTCCACCGACATTTTTTACATCGGCAACATCGCTTTTATTCAGCTCATTATAATCATCCCACATTGGCAGGCGCCAAAGCAGGTCGTGAGTTTTTAATCCTGAACGATAAAGCTGATCAGCAAGTTTATCGTTTTTAGTGAACAGACCGGCAACAAATTCCCCCAGTGCAACTACACACGCACCCGTAAGAGTTGCAAGGTCTATAATTACATTTGGTTTCCGAAGTGAGGCGTAATGCAGAGCATCAGCTAATATCATCCGTCCTTCTGCATCTGTGTTATCAACTTCAATACTTTTCCCCGACGAAGTTACAACAATATCACCCGGTCTCATCGCACTTCCGGAGACCATATTTTCTGCTGAAGGGATTACACCAAGTAATTTGACAGGAAGTTTTGCATTTGCAGCAGCAAGTATAGTCCCGGCTACAACTGCCGCACCGGACATATCAGCTTTCATTTCTCCCATATTATCGGCAGGTTTAATTGAAATGCCGCCGGAGTCAAATGTAACACCTTTCCCAACCAGGGCAACAGTTTTTGATTTTTTTGCCCCGTTATATTCAAGCACAATAAATCTCGGCGGATTACTGCTGCCCTTTCCTACTGCGAGGAGTCCGCCCATCTTTCTTTTCTTAATTTCTCTTTCATTGAAAACTGTTACTCTGACTTTTTTATTTTTGAATTTGTTTTGAATTCTTCTTGCTAATTCTTCCGGTGTTATCACAAAACCTGGTTCATTCTGCAGCTCTTTTGTAAAACTGATACCATCAATTATTTGTTGTGCTTTCGCGATTGCCGAACTTAATTTTTTATTGTTATCCGAATAAAAGTAAACATTTAAATCAATCGGTTTTTCTTTTTTGAATTTATATTTATCGAATGAATAATTTCCTAATGCTAAGCCTTCTGCAAAGGTCTGACAAAAATATTCTTCATCCTTAAAAGTATTTTTAAAATCACCATAGCCGGGAATAGCAATGTGAAGATTGTTTAATTTTTCGTTCCCGATCTTCTGAATAAATCCTGCAAGATGATTCCTGAAGAAATCCGGCGAGAAGCTGTCATCCAACTTCACTTTTACAATAACGATCTCTTCCGGTTTACCTTCCGGTCTTGAAATTCTGACTTCGCTTCCATTTTCTGAAAGAAAAGTTTTTCGCTGCAATTCAGATAGTTTTAAATTGAATTCTTTTTCAAACTGTTTAAGGTTTCCATTCAGCGATTTATCTTTTAAAAAATATTTTATGATGATCGAAAAAGATTTTTGAATTGTTTCCTTTCTTCCGGTATTAAATTTCAGATTGAACATTGCTTACCTTTTTATTTTTGGTTCAAATATTTTTCTGATTTTTTTAAGATCTCAGGAATTTGCTTGTCAATTTCACCGCCGGATATTCTTGCACCTGCAGCGTTTATGTGTCCGCCGCCGCCAAACTCTGCCGCAAGTTTGTTGACAGGTATTTCTCCTTTCGATCTGAAGCTTACCTTAAATCCCTCTTTTAATTCTATAAAGAGTAAACCCAGCATAACATTTTCGACTGACAAACAAAAGTTAACGAACCCGTCTGTATCCGATTCAACAGCCTGTGTCTGCTCAAAATCCCTGCGTGTTAGTTTCATATATGAAATTTTTTTATCATCTCCGTAAATCTGCATCGAGTCGAGAGCTTTACCGAGTAATCTGATTTTACTGAATTTACTCTGATCATAAATTTTGTCGTATACCTCGCCGGGGTCCACTCCTGTTTTGAGAAGTTCAGCAGCGATTGTATGAATCTGCGGTGTAGTTCTTTCAAATCTGAACGAGCCTGTGTCAGTCATAATTGCAGCGTAAAGAGGGTACGCAATCTCATAAGTAAGCTCAACAATTTTTGTCTCTCTGATGAAATCGAAAAGAATGTGTCCTGTTGCACAGTAATTTGTATCAACAAAAAAATGATCAGCAAAATTCTCAGAATCCTGGTGATGGTCAATACAGATTTTAAGCTTTGGCGATTCGTTAAAAGCTTTTGTCATACTTACCATTCTGTCAGAACGGTTAAAGTCAAGTGCAGCCAGAACATCAACTTCATTTAAAATATTTTTGTGTTTTTCAGGATCGTATTTCTCAATAACATTATCTGCGTCAAGAAATTTAAGGTTATACGGGGTTGCGCTGTGATTAATAATTCTTACTTTCTTCCCAAGTTTTGTAAGTATAAAATAAAAAGCAGCCTCAGAGCCGATAGCATCTGCATCAGGATTTACATGTGTTGTTAGTAGAAATGAATTGTTGGCGGTGATTATTTCTTTTAGCTCGTTAAAGTTTATCATAAATCAGGTATGATGAATGAAAAAGGGCTTGATCTTTTAAGCCCCGATTTAATTGAAATGTAAAAATATGAAATTTTTGTGTGAGTTCAACAAATTTTGATTACAGTTACCACACGAGTTTTAATCCATCTTCTTTATACTGTTCAAACAGACTATCCTTACTAATCAATGTAAAGTTTCTCTTTATGGCTTGCCAAATCAGCATCCTATCAAATGGGTCTCTATGATTATTTTTTAACTTAAGTTAGTTCACAATAGGTAATTGCTTTATCGAACTCAAGAGCTAATATATTAAAACCCATTTTTCGGGCTAAGCCTGGAAAGGCTTTATATCTATCCCATCAAAGGAATATTTTTTCATTCTTACTTTTAATGATATTTCCCAGAAAGAAATGGTACTAACATAAACATCATTACTTTAATTTGTAATGATCTGTTTTGAATTAATACTTAACTTGTCCAAATCAAGTGTCGACCATATAAAAGTATGTGTATCAAGTAAATAAATCATTTCCCCAGAAATTCTTCCTCACTAATTTTCCCGTTACCCTTCATCTTAAAAAAAGCTTTCCCGTCAAGGAGACCTATCTTTCTCCGGTTACTTTTATTCTCTAATGGAATGAGCATGGCTACAAGCTTTTTAGATTTACCATAAAGTATTTTAACCTTTTCTCCTTTTTTAACAAGGGAGAGAATCTCTGAAAAATTGATTATCTCATTAATCTTCCATAGTTAATAGTTTTATTCATTAAAGTTAACAATATAATTCTATATTAACATAGAGGAAGCGTACCACTACATTAATGCAGGAACTATATTTTTGTGCCCCACTTGCCAAACTTAAACTTCAGCAAAATTATTGTTGAAAATAAAATAATATATACAGGCAGCGCACCCCAGGCCCAGGTCAGTCCGAGATGCAAGTAGACCCCTAAAAAGTACGATAGCGGGACAAAAATCAATATGTTTGTAACGACTTCAGAAATCATAACGAACATAGTCTTTCCGCCGGCTTGCAAGCCATTGCTAAGAACTATGCCTGTTGCATAAAATATCTGGGCAAAACCTGCTACCCTCAAAGCTGGTTTTGCAATTTCAAGAACCGACTTATCAGTAGTAATAATTGAAAGTATCGCACCGGGGAAAAAAATAAATATCACAGCAAGAAAAAGTGTATAGTAGGTAGCAACTTTAGCAGTCTCATAGCCATAAATTTTAGCAAGCTGAATTTTTCCTGAACCAAGATTATTACCTACCAGAGTCTGCGCCGCAATTCCAAAACCGAAGCCGGGAAGAAGTGAAAGGAACAATGAACTCATTATCGTTTGTGTTGCCGCTTGTTCTTTTGTTCCGATCAGCCCGGTAATGGCTATAAAGCTTAAAAAGCCAATGAGGATAAAAACATTTTGAAATGAAACGGGAATAGATATTCTGTAAATTTTTTTTATCAGCCCGAAATCTATTTTAAGATTGCTCAGGTTCTCAAACTTGCGCCTGTACTGCGGCATGAATAAAATTATAAAATAAAAAAGCGAATCGAAGACTGTTGCAATTGTTGAACCAAGCCCGGAACCTGCAACTCCCATTCTTGGCAGTCCGAATTTTCCATAGATAAGCAAATAGTTAAAAAAAATATTCAGCAGGTTTGTTATTATGCCTGAGAACATAAATACTTTTGTTTTGTTTATCCCAAAATAAAATCCGCGGTAAGAAACAGAAATCAGAAAAAAAGGAATACCAAGGAACCTGTAAAAAATAAAATCGCCGGCATAATTTCCTACTATCGGGTCAGAAGCAAAAAATTGAGAAATATTATGTGCGGCAAAAATGGCAATCATCGCCACAATGCATCCAATAACAAAACTAAGGTAGATAGAGTTATTAAGAATTTTTCCGCATGCAGCGTAATCATTTTCACCAAACTTTCTTGCAACCAATACGTGAGTTCCGGTTGCAAGACTCGAAAAAAAACTTATCAGCGCCCAGGTTGCAAGCACCCCGATTCCCATAGCAGCAAGTGCATAAGTTGACTCAGGCAGCCTTCCAACCATTGCTGTGTCAACAAGTGAAAGTATCATTTGTGTTGAAAGCCCTGCAATAGCAGGCATAGCGATGCTGAGGATTTTTTTGTAGTAGTTATTAACCGGAAAAGGATTCATTAAAATTTAGAAAAGTTGCAAATAGAATAAATAATTATACCCTCCGGTTGCAAGATAATATAAAATTTCATTTAAAATAAAAATCCCGGCAAAGCCGGGAATTTTTGTGGAGCTAAGCGGGATCGAACCGCTGACCTTCTGAATGCCATTCAGACGCTCTCCCAACTGAGCTATAGCCCCAAGAATTTTTTAACCTGTTTTTTAATGCTGTACAGAACACTTAGTTTTTTTATCGAACCGATGACCTCCCCGACCCTGTCGGGACGCTCTCCCAATCCGTCCCGACTTTTGTCGGGACGAGACCTCGTCACGCTTTGCGTGACGGGCTGAGCTATAGCCCCAAGAATTTTTTAACCTGTTTTTTAATGCTGTACAGAACACTTAGTTTTTT
>JAKAGZ010000037.1:0-10626 GCA_021815365.1 Bacteroidota bacterium | reverse complement strand
CGCTCTCCCAATCCGTCCCGACTTTTGTCGGGACGAGACCTCGTCACGCTTTGCGTGACGGGCTGAGCTATAGCCCCAAGAATTTTTTAACCTGTTTTTTAATGCTGTACAGAACACTTAGTTTTTTTATCGAACCGATGACCTCCCTCCCGACTTGTCGGGATCGGGGTGCTCTCCTCCCGATATAATCGGGAAGCTATAGCCCCGAAATTTCTATCCTCATTTCAAAAATAGTCAAGTATATTGTTCCTGTCAAATTCAAATCAAGCAGCAATATAAGCCTTGCGTGGACTAATTATCAATGATATATTTCAGATAATCATTCAGATATTTAATGAAAATCACAAACGATTCAGCAAGAAGAGAAATTATTTCACTTTCTCAATTTATTTTATTCGGTTCAATCCTGTTCTACGCGGGGTGTAAAGATACGATTAGCGGATTGGAAATTGATAAGCGCCCTATACCGTTAACAAACGTCAGCTATTCTGCAAACCTGCAGCCCGTATTTAATGTAAAGTGCGCAACTTCAGGATGTCACGATGATATTTCGAGAGCAGGAGGGATAAGCTTTACAACATGGGCAAATACAACTGCTGATCCGACTGTTGTTTTCCCCGGCAAGCCTGAGAACAGCAGCCTTGTTTGGGCAATCGAAGGAAACCCGGCTGTATCACCAATGCCTCCTCCCAGTTATCCGGCTTACGTTTTTACGAGTGCACAAATTCAGGGAGTTAAAACCTGGATAAAAGAAGGTGCAAAGAATAATTGATTTCGGATTTTAGATTTAAAAATCTTTTTTAAAGTTCATAATTCAACATTCAAAATTCATAATTCAAAATTTCAAAGCCATTTCATTTTTTTATACCACTCGCAGGTTCTTTCTATTCCTTCTTCAATCGGGATGTTTTGATGATATGCAAAATCTCTTACAGCTTTTGACGTATCACAAATCCAGTTTGCCTGAGTTATATCTTTCGCCTTTTCAATATTCAGAGTTGCAGGCTTACTGCTGAACATTGCAAAAAACTGAGCGAGGGCAGCAATAGTATAAACAATTGAATGAGGCACTTTCACTTTTAATGGTTTCTTATTCAGCACTTTTGAAGTTACTTCGCCGATTTCTTCCCAGGTATAATATTTTTCGGAGCTGATAAAATAAATTTCATTTTTTGCTTTTTCTGATTCAGCAGCAAGGATAAACCCTCTGACAAGATCGTCCACGTGTATAAGGCTGATCTTTTTTAAATCAAACCCGATTGTTGTCATCAATCCTTTGTTGAAGGTTTTGAAAAAGATTAATATTTCGGTATCTCTCTCGCCGTAGACAGCCGGTGCACGGCAAATAGTAACAGGGAATTTATCCATAAAAGTTTTTGCCAATTCTTCCTCGGCGAGCTTGCTTCTGCCGTAAGTTGTAATTGGATGGGGAGTTTCATTTTCTGTTACGGGTTTTCCATTCAGCGAGGGACCCGCTGCAGTCTGGCTGCTGATTACTAAAAATCTTTTAATATTATTTTTAAATTCTACTGCAGTCTCAAGCAGGTTTCTGGTCGTATCAACATTTCCTTCAAAATATCCCTGCGGAGTTTTGGATTTGACAACACCCGCAACGTGAAAAATATATTCTGCATCTTCAAATGCTGTCCTTAATCCCTGTTTGTTGTTTAAACCGCAATTAAAAATTTCGATGTTTTTTCCTTCAAGCCATTTTAAGCTGCTGGTTTTTCTTGTTATGCACCTTACTTTATAATTCTTCTGAAGTAGTTGATCAACTAAATGACTGCCGACAAAACCCGTAGCGCCAGTAACAACTGCAATTGGTTGAGTGTTCATTATCTCTTAATTTGATTTTGAAACTATTAAAGTATAGATTCTGTAACTAAATTTACTAAATTAAATTTACATCACATAAGAAGGAAACTTCAGAGACAAGCGAGGGAGGAATTATTGGATTTATTTAAAAAGTGTTATGAATTTACAAGAGCTGATGATATAAAAGCTCTCGGATTATATCCCTATTTCAGACCTATCGAAGCAAACGAAGGTCCCGTGGTTCAGCTTGAGGGGAGAAAAGTTATAATGGCAGGCTCAAATAATTACCTCGGACTAACAGCACATCCAAAAGTTAAGGAGGCAGCAATCAAGGCAGTTGAAAAATACGGAACCGGCTGTTCTGGTTCACGGTATCTTACCGGTACCCTTGATCTACATATTGAACTTGAAGAACGGCTGGCAAAATTTTTCAATAAAGAAAAAGTTCTTTTGTTCAGTACAGGTTATCAGACTGCACAAGGCATAATCCCTACCTTAGTTCAGCGCGGCGATTATGTAATATCGGATAAAGATAATCATGCCTGCATTGTTGCAGGAAATCTTATGGCAAAAGGCGCTACGGCTGAAATGGCAAGATATAAACACAACGATATGAATGATCTTGAAAGAGTGATTTCAAAACTTCCTGAAGAAGCAGGGAAATTAA
Source organism: Bacteroidota bacterium (assembly GCA_021815365.1). Lineage (GTDB taxonomy): Bacteria > Bacteroidota > Ignavibacteria > Ignavibacteriales > Ignavibacteriaceae > JAKAGZ01. The sequence goes on along the minus strand of JAKAGZ010000037.1, from coordinate 8,144 downwards.
TTGTCAGTGACGGTGTTTTCAGCACGGGCGGCGAAATCGTTGACCTGCCACATCTGAATTCCATTGCAAAAAAATATGGAGCTAAAATTCTCATTGACGACGCCCATGCTGTTGGAGTAATTGGTAAAGGAGGAAGAGGAACTGCAAGCGAGTTCGGTTTGGAAAATGAAATTGATATGACGATGGGAACTTTCAGCAAAACTTTTGCTTCTCTTGGCGGATTTGTGGCGGGTTCGGAAAGAGTAATAAATTATATCAAGCACTTCTCGCCTGCTTTGATCTTCAGTGCTTCTCCTACCCCGGCTTCAGTAGCTTCTGCTCTTGCTGCACTGGATATTCTTGAAAAAGAACCCGAAAGAGTTACCCAGCTTATAAAAAATGCAGATTACGTTAGAACCAATCTAAAAAAGGCAGGCTTCACAATCATTGAAGGAAGAACTGCTATTGTTCCAGTTATTGTGGGAGATGATGAATTAGCTTTTAAAATGTGGAGGATGTTATACGATGCCGGCTTATTTGTGAACGTTTTCATCTCTCCCGGTGTTCCCCAGGGAAGACAGATGATGAGAACCAGTTATATGGCTACTCATAAAGAAGAACACCTTAACCAGATCATTGATATTTTTACTGATGTAGGAAAAAAATTAGGACTTATTTAAAATTATCTTTTAAATTCTTTTGAACTAAAAGCCCCGCTAAAAGCCTGAATGCACAGGCAGGCGGGACTTTTTTTATTGAGGCAATATCTATGAATATTAAAATCAGCACAGTCAATTCGAAAAAAGACCTGATGAGATTTATAAAATTCCCCTGGAAAATTTACCACGGCGATCCGAATTGGGTCCCACCCTTGCTAATGGATAAAAAGAAAATCCTCGATAGGCAGAAAAACCCTTTTTTCAAACATGCAGAAGCTGAATATTTTTTAGCTGAAAAAGACGGAGAACTTGTTGGAAGAATTGCCGCAATTAAAAATGATCTGCATAACAAATACCACAATGACAACGTTGGCTTCTTCGGATTTTTCGAATGTATCAACGACCAGGAAACTGCAAATAAATTATTCGATGCAGCTAAAGACTGGTTAAAGGCAAAAGGATTTGACACGATGCGTGGACCAGCTAACCCTTCGAGCAACGATGAATATGCAATGCTTCTCGAAGGATTTAACGACCCTCCAAGATTGCTTATGACATACAACCCGGAATATTATTTGCTGTTGTGTGAAAACTACGGATTCAAAAAAGCGAAAGACCTTTATGCTTACAAGCTGGAAAATAAGAAAGTAATGTCTTCAGATAAATTGAAACGCGTTGCAGAAATAGCTCAGAAAAGATCAGGGCTAAAAATAACCCAGCTTGACATGAAAAATTTCAAAGCTGAACTGGAAAAAGTTAAATATGTTTACAACAAAGCCTGGGCGCCTAACTGGGGTTTTGTTCCTATGACAGACGAAGAGATAGACGCTATGGCAAAAGACTTGAAGCCTCTTGTAGAGCCTTCGCTTGTTTTGTTTGGTGAGATCAACGGACAGCTTGCCGGCTTTGCGCTTGTGATGCTTGATTATAACTATATTTTTAAAAAAATAAACGGAAGATTATTTCCGTTTGGTTTCATAAAATTATTTACCGAAAAGAAAAAAATTAAATGGGGACGTATCATTACTCTCGGTATCATCCCGGAATATCAGAAGAGAGGTCTGGATGCAGTTTTCTATTGGGAAATTGTGAACCGTGCACACGCAATAGGAATTGATCTCGGAGAAGCGAGCTGGATCCTCGAAGACAACGAAATGATGAACAGGGGTGCTGAAGTAATGAATGGTGTTGTTTACAAAAAATACAGGGTTTATGAAAAGAGCATTTAATTGTCTTATTATTTTTTTATTTGCTTCCTTTTCAATGAGAGCACAATACTCATCCGGCGACAGTGCTCTCATCAAAACAACTTTCGACAGGAAATTTAACAAGGATATTATTTTAAATTACCTGCAATCAAATGACACACGCAAAGTAAACGCAGCACTGTTAAGTATTGCTCAAAGCGGCAACCATTCATTCATCAATTATATTTTCAAAACTGATTTCACAAAGAATGCCGAGTATATTTGCTTTGCACTGGGGCAGCTTGGTCCTGATTCTGTGAGCACTTCATATTTATTTCCAAAATTTTTCAGCAAAAATTTAGCTCCGCAATTCAGGGCTTTTATTTTAAAAGCACTTGGTAAAACCGGCAATAAAGAAACATTAGAAAAACTATCCGAAGATTATAGTAAAAACGATAATGCACTTCAGTATAAAGGAATCGCAATAACTCTTTTCGATTTCTATAACAGAGGAATATTCGATAAAAACATATCTGCAAAAATTCTTGTAAATGAATTAACAAATAAAAATTTTTCAATTGAAAGGAAAGGTCAGGCGGCGTTTGCAATTTACAGGATGAACCTGGTAAACGAATTAAAAAATGTTGTAACTGACGCACTTACCAAATTGGCTGCAAATAACTTTGTCATCAGCGAAGGGAATTCACTGCTTCAGTATTTGCTCGAGAGTTTAAGGAGAGCAAAATACTTCCCGAAGAATTCAACACTGTTTACAAACCTCATCAAATACAGAAATACACTAATCAGAGTAGAAGCTGCAAAGGCTTTGGTTTGCTATAAGTTTGAAAGCAAGAGAGACATTCTTAACTACCTGTTATTGCTTGATGATGTAAATCCGAACGTATCAAGACAAGCCGCGATTTCGATCAAAGAAATAAATGTCTCTGAAAAAATAAAAAATGAACTCGGGGATGAATTATACAAAAGATTAATCGGCAGCGGGCTTTCTGAAAATACAAAAGGAGAATTGCTTTTTAGTTACCTGAATTTGTACCCGCAATCTTTTTCAAAAGTTATAGAAACTTTTGAAGGGAAAATAAGGAATGAATTTTTGTGCAAAAGCGCTTCTCTCTTTCACGATTCGATTTCAGCATTTAATTATTTAACCAAAAGCTATACCGGCGGAAATGAAAAAGAAAAGATCAACTCGATGCAGTATCTTTTAAATTTTCAACATACATTCGGAACAATCCCAGAACTTTCAAAAGTTATAACTGATGCTATGAACTCAAACTCGCCTGCGCTGATTTCTATTTCGGCAGATGGTGTTGACTCCACATTTATAAAAAACAATTATGAAGAATTGAAAAGAATTATTCTTGGTCAAACATTAAAATATCTCAACAATCCTGATTACCTGGAGAGCCTGCAATCACTAAGCTCATTAGCCGAAAAATTTGGGAATGAATTTCACAGGAAAGTGCTTGAGGTATTAGTTAATTCAGATATTTATTCAGTGCGTACTTATGCGAAGAAAAAACTGAATATTGAGATTGCTGATCACCAAAACAATGATTCTCTTTTTAAGTTGATCTGGACAGATGCTTTTAAGTACAGATATGCAGAAGTAATGACCAACAAAGGAAAATTCAGAATAAATTTTACACCGTGGTATGCGCCGGTTTCTGTTGGTAATTTTTGCCTGCTTGCCGGAAAAAAATTTTTCAATAATATAATTTTTCACAGGGTTGTTCCGGGATTTGTGATTCAAGGCGGAGACCCGACTGCAACAGGCTGGGGCGGACCAGGATACGATATTATTTCTGAATTTTCTCCGCTTCATTATTTACCCGGTACTGTTGGTATGGCAAGCGCCGGCAAAGATACTGAAGGTTCGCAGTGGTTTGTAACAACGGGTGATTTTCCTCATCTGGACGGGCGGTATACCATTTTCGGTTTTATAGAAGAAGGGATGGAAGTCGTGAATAAAACAGATCAGGGTGATAAAATAATTTCGGTAAGATTATTTCACTGATTCATCGCTTCATCATATTTTGATGCGTGTGCGGGGTCCAATCTTTTTAATGTCTTGAATACTTCAAATCTGCCGGGGTAATCTTTCAGTCTGTCAACTATTTCCTCGTTCTTAGTGCTGAAAAAAGTTTTCATCAGAACGCTTGTCAGATCAATTTTATTTTTCAAGTTGTCAATTGCAGTGACCAGTTTTACAATATATTTTTGTCCCAATTCTTTATTCATAGCAAAAACATCAATGCCATAATAATAATCAAACTCAGCTTCTCTGAAAGGTCTGTAAGAATCGTTTGTTAATTCTTCAACCAGTCTTCTCCTGTTGTAAGCGCCGCTGGCTAAAGTCCACCCGCTTGAAAACTGGCTCGAAGCGCCAAAGTTAGCAATGCCCAAAGCTTTTGAAAAATAATCAGTACCTCCAAGTTCTACATACGAATCAAGGTCGAGACCGATTATAACGTTAGCATAAAAATCAAGAAAGCTTGTGAGCGGGTCAAAAGTTGATTGATTAGAATACAGCGCCTGACCTTTCTGATAAACAAAGTTCCAGTTATTGTCATTAACTTTTAGCATCAGGGACTTGCCGGGTGAGTTATAAATATCCCTCTGGCTCGTAACAGCAACCTGTGCTGTAAAATTAATTTCGTTGGTTACAGCAGTAAAGAAAATATCAAGTGCGCAGTTTATCTTCGGACCCTCCCAGCTATCGCCGACAAATCTTGTTTTGTTCAAATAATTTTCGATTACATCTTTAAAATCGCTCAAGCGGTCGCGCAAAGAGATCGGAATGTTATCCATGTTAACTGTAACTTTGCAATTTAATTCCTGGGAAAAAACAACAGAAGAAAACAAGATTAGAGATAGAATAATTGATTTCATAACCTAAATTATTTTTTCATTTTTTTGTTGATTTAATATATAATTTTCAATAATATATAACAATCAACAACCAGATTTTAGGGGGAGACCCAATGAAATCCCTGTTTGTTTTAATTGTGCTTTTAACTTGTTCAGTAAATATTTTTACGCAGCAGGACCCCGGGGCAAAACAAATTGCCCTTTCTAATTCTGATATTGCGGTGAGTGACGATGTATTTGCATTATTTTATAATCCAGCGGGTCTTGCACAGATAGATCACCGCGAAGTTGGAGTGTTCTATTCCCCATCTCCTTTCGGAATGGCTGAGCTAAAAAATATTTTCGCTGCATATTCCGAACCAATGAGTTTCGGTGCTTTAGCTATTGGCGCAATGACCTACGGCTTTGAGCTGTACCGCGAAAACAAGATCACCTTTGGAGTATCATATAATTACCAGCAAAAAATTTACCTCGGTGCCGCAGCGAATTATAAAAATATTTCTATTAAAAACTACGGAAACAAAAATGCGATGATATTCGACCTTGGAATAATTGCTGTACTTACTGAAGAATTACACTTTGGTTTCAGCTACAGGAATATTGCACGTTCTTCTCTTTCTTCCGATAACGATGAACTGCCGGTAATTTTTCAATCAGGGCTGAGTTACAAAATTATTAATAATTGCACATTGAGCTTTGCAGTTGAAAAAGACATAAGGTATAAAGCATCACCGCGTTTTGGTATTGATTATAGGATAATAAAATATCTTTCTCTCAGAAGCGGTTTTGCAAAAGAGCCAAACACTTATTCGCTCGGGATTGGTATTCATTACCTTTACTTCAATTTTAATTATGCAATGTTTACTCACCAGGAGCTTGGAATTACGCACCAGGTTGGTATTATAATATCGTTCAAAAAAAATTAAATTAACATTTGTTCATGGGCAGCAGGTTACTATCAACAATATTCATAATTATGGTTCCTCTCTGCGTGATTTTACCACAGGCTGATACTGTGCAAAGTCAGGAAGATGAAATTATCCACAGCTTGCTTGAAGAGTCCGGCGATGAAACAGACCGCTCAGGCTTAATAGATAAAATTGAAGGGCTTACCAGTAATCCAATTGATCTGAATAAAGCTTCAATAACTGATCTGATGGAAATCCCGGGAATAAATCTGCTAACCGCAAATAAGATTATTGAATATAGAAATAAATACGGGAAATTTTTTTCAACTGCCGAGCTTTATTCCGTTGAAGGATTGGATGATAAGACTATAAAAAGAATTATTTTGTTCACCACTATTAATGATGAAAAAAATGTCCCAAACAATTATCCTGAAAAGTATTCATTACAATTCAGGAACAGAGTTGTATCTGACCTTCAGGAAAGAGATGGATTTATAAGAAATAAATTTTACGGCAACAGGTTAAAAACATACAGCAGGTTAAAAGCAAGCTACGGCAGCAGATATGAAGCAGGTTTTATAGTTGATAAGGACCCGGGAGAAAGAATTTACAGCGATATGAGCTCAGCATATTTTTCAATCAATAATTTCGGCTTAATTGAAAAAGTTATCGCCGGCGATTTTTTGACGGAGTTTGGGCAGGGGCTTGCTTTATGGAGCCCTTATTCTTTTTCAAAAGGCGTTGATGCAGTTTATCCTGTAAAAAAGCATGCTCATTTGATCAGCGAATACAGAAGCACAGATGAAAATAAATTTTTCAGAGGTATAGCTTCGCAAATTAATTTAAAGGGTCAATCAATCAGTTTATTTTTTTCAAGAAACAGGATTGATGCAAGAATTGATACTCTTACTTTAGATATACTTTCAACACCAATTGATGGTTATCACAGAACAGAAGAAGAATTACAAAATAAAAATACTGTCTCGGAAGAGATGATCGGAGGAATGCTGAACCTTTCGATTTCGCAGGATGTCAAAGTCGGAATGCTTTACTATCACTCAGAGTTCAGCAATAATTTTTTCTCAAAGAATGTATATGACTTAACCGGAAAGAAATTTAACTTTTATTCTTTTACGTTTGATGTTTATCACAAGAATATAAATATTTTCGGGGAAAGTGCATTTAACGGAAAGTCTTTAGCTTCAATACTGAATCTTGAAATTGATCTTACAGATGACTTTTCTTTTGTCTCTTCCGTAAGAAATTATCCCAGAAATTATTTTAACATTCACAGCTACGGATTTGGCGAGAAAAATATTACTCAGAACGAATTTGGGATCTATAACGGCATAAAATGGAGAACTCCTATCGGGTTACTTAATTTATATTATGATCAGTATAAGTTTCCCTTTGTAAGTTATTCTTCTCCCCTGCCTTTAAGTGGTGATGAACTTCTGCTCTATTATGAAACTGCCCCATTCAGAAATTTAAAGAGCACATTAAAAATAAAATCAGGGACACGGGAAACAGGAATAAACACGGCTAAGTCAGTGGAAATTTATCAGGAGGCAAAAACTTCGGTCCGCTTAGAACTGAATTATTCAGCCAGCAAAATTATCGAATTGAAAAACAGGGTCGAGTTGAGTTTTTATAAAATCAGCGCACTATCAAAAAAAGAAAATGGTTTCTTGATTTTTCAGGATGTCAAATTTATGCCCGCGGAAAAACTTTATCTGAATGGAAGGATAATATTTTTCAGAACTGACTCTTACAATTCAGCAATATTCGAATATGAAAATGATCTCGATGGTTACTTTTCATTGTATGGACTGAGCGGCGAAGGAATACGATGGTATGCATTATTGAAATTTAAATTAACCGAAATTCTGAAAATCTCACTTAAGTATGCAGAGACTTACAAGCCAGGGGAAAAATTTATTGGCAGCGGCTACTCAAAAATTAACGGCAGCCTCGATAACAAAATTAGTGTACAGCTTGATCTGAATTTATAAATTAATGATCATTGTTACTGTGCCTGCCGACAATTAATCTTATCCCGTGCCTGAAAGTTATATAGTACCATGCCCATTCCGCCATTACCCTGAAACGATTCCTGAAACCTATCAAAAAAAGAATATGTACAAAACACCAGACAAGCCATGCAGTAAATCCGGACAACTTAAATCCGTGTATATCTGCAACCGCTTTTGCTCTTCCTATCGTAGCAAGATTGCCTTTATCAAAGTATTTGAAAGACGATCTCTTTTGGAGGGGTATTTTTTCCTTTATAATTTTTCCGACAAATCTGCCCTGTTGAATTGCAACTGGTGCAATTCCGGGAAGCTGCTTTCCATCATCGTCAAAAAATAAAGCTGCATCACCGATCACAAAAATACAAGGGTCTCCTTCGATACTTAAGTCCTTCGAAACATAAACTCTTCCGGCGCGGTCAAGCTTTGTATTAAGTGATCTCACCAACGGTGAAGCAATATTACCCGCAGCCCAGATCACATTTGTCGTTT
>JAKAGZ010000087.1 GCA_021815365.1 Bacteroidota bacterium | reverse complement strand
GCTCTCTGGAATTTTAACAACTGAATATTTCCTGCAAGTTTGTCCTCTCTTTTTTTCCAGCCGACAAGTGCGATAAATGCAAGCAGAGGCAATCCTGCTGCTGCCCAGAAGCTTTTTTGAAAAAGCATTATGCCGGTATCTTTATTAATATCATTAAATGAAGTTTTCAGGTAACGAATATCCTCGCCGAGTAATTTTACATCTTCTTTTGAATAACCGTTAATATCAGAAGCACCGGCTATATTCTCACCTTGTGCAACGTTTACCATAAGAGGTTTTGATGAAAGTGTAACGTACGTTCTCCTGTTCGGATCAAAATAGGAAAATTCAATCGGGGGAATTTCCTTTTTGCCCGGAGTTCTTGGAACGAGCAGGTATTCAGCGGTCTTTGTTCCTGAAATTATTCCTGTCCTGTTGATCTGTGTATTAGTCTTCGGCTCATATTTTTCAAACCCGTTCGGTATATTTATTTCAGGAAGGTTGGTAAGATTAATATTGCCGCTGCCGGAAATACTTAACTTTAAAGTCAGCGACTCGTTCGTTTTTATCTGCGGTTTATCTATGCCGGCATTAAATGAAAAATTTCCTACTGCCCCGTTAAAAGATTTCGGCACATCTTTAGATGGAAGAGGTATTACATCCACTTTAACAGAATTAGACTTTGCATCGTAATTATAAGTCTGTGACATCCCAAAAGGATCGTTAAAAAAATCATCGAAGAAATTATTGCTCTGTCTTTTTTTTCTGATCTGAACAGGCACATTCAATTCAAACGGTGTAACGGTCAGCACCCCTGTCTGGCTCGGAAACAATGCAGCTTTTTTCAGCACGCCAACTTTATATTGCTTTCCATTGTAAACTTCTGTAGTAAAATTTATAGTGTTTGGTGTTGAAATTTCTTCAGCCCAGAAGCCTTCGTACTGAGGAAGTTTTGAGATTGACATTTGTGCGGCAATATTCAGACGGGTATAAAGTTTATAAGTTACCGTAACCTGTTCACCAAGGTAAACCCTTCTTTTATCAACTACTGCACGAATGAATAAATTATCAGCAATCTCTTTTGTCGAAATAGTATTACTGCTGCTTTGCGGCTGCTTTGGCTTTGGACTTCCTTTAACCACAGTGATTTCCAACGGCAAAGATTTTAAAGTTGAGCCGTTATAAGTTACAGAGGCTTCGCCGATCTTAAATCTGCCCATGCTTTTTGGTTGTAAAATATAGGAATAGGAAAGCGAACCTGAAACAGCACCGTTGATTATCTGCATGCTCGAGGACTGATTCGGACCAGACAGAATAATAAAATTTCCAAATGAAGGCGGATTAAAATTCCTTACTCCATTTATATCCTGTCCGTCGAATGTAAAAGTAACCTGGAACTGTTCGTTCAGCCCGACTGTAGTATTATCAACAGATGCAGTGAAAGTCTGCGAGTAAACAAACTCCGAAAAAATAAATACACAAACAGTTAATATTATTTTAGAAATTTTTAACAGCATATTTTTTTCTTACATTTACTCTTAAACTTACACTTGTTCTTCTTTACCAGTCCTTATCAGTCTTTACAGCTTTCCCGTTTATTTTTCTTAATTTTTTCTGAAGATCTTTTTCATTGTTCTTTAATGCATTTAGAATTCTTTCAGCGTCAGCCTTTGAGATCCGGTTTTGGGGCTGCTGCTGTTTTTGCTGGTCCTGCTTGTTCTGATCCTGCCGGTTCTGATTTTTGTTCTGGTCATTTTGATTATTCTTATTCTGTCCCTTATTGTCCTGCTTGTTTTTATTGTCCTTGTTATTCTTATCGTTCTTGTTTTTATCCTGGTTCTGTTTTTTATTCTGCTGATTATTCTTCTGAGAAAGAGCATAAGATAAGTTATACTTTGTTTCAGCATCGCCGGGATTTAATTTCAACGCCTGCTTGTATGCCTCAATGCTTTCATCAATCTTTTTATCTTTAAGGAGCGAGTTGCCGATGTTATGATAAACCTGTGCCTTCTGATTTGCAGTTTTACTTTCAGCCAGAGCCTTCTGATATGATTTTACTGCCTCATCAAATCTTTGTTCTTTGTAATAAGCGTCGCCGAGATTAAAGTTAGCGATATAATTTTTCGGTGCTTTCTCAATGCCTTTTTTAAAATTTACTTCTGCATCAGTCATCCTGCCCTCTTTATAAAAATCAACTCCTTTATTCACCAGTTCGCGCATACTTTGCGGCAAAGCAGCGGATGTTAAAGTAATAATCAAAAAAAATATGTATACAGAAATTTTTCTGAGCATAATTTCATTAAAGCCCAAGTTTTTTATTTAGTTTACTAAATAAAGGCGACTTTCGTTCCGTTATGAAAAACTCTGCCAGTAAAAGGATTATCGCTGGTGCTAAAAAATAATAAAATCTGTCTTCGTAATCAGTTACCTTTTTCACGCCATACTCAGTTTTTTGCATTGAGGAAAGGTCTTTATAAATAAGGTCCAACTCATCCTGGCTGTTTGAGCCTCTGAAATATTTTCCGCCGCCTGCTGAGGCGATCTGCTGCAGAGTAGCTTCGTCAAGTTTAGTCAGTACAGTGTTCCCCTGGCTGTCCTGCTTAAAACCGATCTGCTGCCCGCTGTCATTATAAACCGGAATAGGAACTCCATCCGGCGAACCAAGACCAATCGTATAAATCTTTATTCCTTTTGCAACAGCATTGTTTACTGCCTGGTTTATATCTCCTTCGTGATCTTCACCGTCTGTAATCACCACAATTACTTTCTGTGTTTCGTCCTTATATTCGAATGAGCTTGTCGCAAGATTAATTGCCGAAGCAATAGCAGTACCGGGCTGCGGAACAGAATTCACATCCACAGCATTAAGGAAGAGGTTGGCGGCAGAGTAATCAGTCGTCAAAGGAAATTGCACATAAGCCTGCCCGGCAAAAATTATCAGCCCGATCCTGTCGCCCCGCAGTTTGCCAATAAGATTTGCAATTTCATATTTGGCTTTCTCCAGTCTGCTCGGTTTTATATCCTGAGCCTGCATACTCAGTGAAACATCGAGACAAATATAAACATCAATTCCTGCCTGCCTTACCTCCTGGATTCTCGTACCGATCTGTGGATTTGCCGCAGCAACAATTAATAAAATAATTGCCAGAGTAAAAATGCCGAGCTTCATTTTTTCTTTTGCGCTGCTGTAAGCCGGTAAGAGAATGTGGTACAGCTTTTTGTCGGCAAAGTTTTCGAGCGCTTTCTTTCTCTTCCTGTTCAGGTACCAGAAAATTCCTATTAGAACAGGAATAATATAAAGTGCGTGCAAATATTCGGGATGTGCAAATCTGAACATAGATCGTTATTTGTAATTAGTCATTAGTAATTGGCCATTCGTAATTTGTTATTTCAATTCAGGGTACTTTTCTGAAAATAGTTTTTGATAAACCAACTTCTAAAAATATTAATATCAATCCGGCGCCAAGCCAGTTATAAAAAAGTTCTTTAGCCTGGCGGTATGATGTAATTTCAACTTTTGTTTTTTCGAGCTTATCAATTTTTTTGTAAATCTCCTGTAAGGTTCTTGTATCAGTAGCCCTGAAATATGCACCGCCGGTCATATCAGCAATTTGCTGAAGCATTCCTTCATCAATATCAGCGGGGATCATCTGGTAACGTATGCCGAAAGGCGTCTGCACAGGGTAAGGAGCTTCTCCTCTTGTACCAACACCAACTGTATAAATTCTTATCCCAAAAGTTTTCGCAATCTGTGCTGCGGTAAGCGGGTCTATCTCACCGGCATTGTTCATTCCATCGGTTAAAAGAATTATGATCCTGCTCTTTGCTTTACTGTCTTTCAGCCTGTTTACTCCGTCTGCAATTGCATTCCCGATCGCTGTTCCGTCTTCAACCATTCCCGTCTTTACCTGTGAAAGCAAATTTCTCAGGACACCGTAGTCAATCGTTAACGGACACTGGGTGAAAGCCTGTCTTGCAAAAATCACCAGCCCGATCCTGTCCGATGTTCTTGATGCAATAAAATTGTCAATTACATTTTTCGCAGCTTCGATCCTGTTAGGCTTCAGATCTTCAGCAAGCATACTTCCGGAAATATCCAGCACCATTGCAATGTCAATTCCTTCAGTATAAATATTTTCTCCTGAATTGAAACTTTGCGGTCTGGCTAGTGCTACAATAAGTAAAAAGACAGCGAGTGTTCTGAGAATTACCGGAACGTGTCTGAATTTTTCTCTCCACGATGCAGGGATATCTTTAAATATACTCAGTGAAGAATATGTAATTGACGGCTGTTTCTTTTTCCCTTTCAGCCAGTACCACACCGGCATTGCAGGAACAAGAATAAGAAAATATAATATCCACGGATAAGCGAAGGTAATGCCTTTAAACATTTTCAGTCTCCCTCGCAGTTTTCTCCTCTTCTTTCAGATTTGACAGCGGCGGTATTGTCCTTTCAACAATTTCAATAGCCTGCTTCATCATTTCTTCATTTACTGAACTCATCGGAGAAAATTTAGCAAATTTCACGAGGTCTGCATTCTCTAAAAAGCTGCCGGTAATATCCCGAATAATTTCTGTTTCTTTCCTTGTACGCAGATGCTGCATTGTTTCAGTAGTAGTTAATTCAAGTGCAGGCAGACCAAACCGTTCCGAAAAATATTTCCTGATTATCTCAGTGATCTCTGAGTGATATTCTTTTATCATTCCATTCTGCCATAGTTTTTTTTCATCAAGTGATTTAAGAGAATTTAAAGCAACAACGTGTGGCGGCAAAACGATCTCTTTTTTTATAACAGGCTTGCCAGCTTTTTCCTGCTTGTATTTTTTGTATATGTAAAAAAGAATCCCAATAATAATCAAACCGATAAGAAGCCAGATTAAAATGATCTTCCAGTCAAGCGGAATTTTCTGCGGATCTTTTATGTCTTTAATATCTTTTTGAAGATCAACTTTTACAAGACGAACATTAAATTGCACAGGGTTTGTCTGAACTGATTTTAAAGTAACATCGTTAGAATCAATGCCGGCGCGGCTTAAAGTGTCTTTACCAACCCTGTAAAAAATATTTATTGGTGGAATTGTAATATCAGCGGAATCATACCTGGATAAAATAAAATTAAATACTGCATTTTTCTTTCCGTTCTTTTCAGTATAAACAGGATTATCAGCTTTAATTATCTCCAGAGCCTTCAAACTATCCTGAACAACAGGAGAAATTATTTTTATGCTTTTATCATACTTAACTTCAACTTTAAAATGAATATAGTCGCCAATAAGATAAGAGGTAGAATCAACCGAAGCTTTTGCCGAAATGCTTTGTGCAAAATTAAAATTGGAGATTGCTAAGAATAAAATCAGAAAAATTTTCTTTACCATCTTCTGCCGCGCACTCTGAAAAATTGTACAAGTGGTTTTACATAGTTCTGCCCGGTCTGAATTTCAATACTATCCAGCCTGCTTTTAATGAATAATGATTTTCTTTCAGCCGTCATTCTTTGTCTTACCTGCGTGAGATGTTCCCTTATTCTAATATCGTTTGTGTCTATCCATCTCTCTTCACCGGTTTCAGCATCAGTAAACTTCACAAGTCCCATTGAAGGAATTACACTTTCACGTTTGTCGCTCATCACTATCCCGATAAAATCGTGTTTCTTCCCAACAACTCTTAAAATTTTCTCGTAGCCTTCATCCATAAAATCAGAAAGAAGAAAAACAATGCTTCTCTTTTTTATTGCGTGGTTCAGGTATTCAAGCGCCTCACGGATATTCGTGGTTTTCCCTTCAGGTTCAAATGACAGGACTTCACGGATGATCCTGAGGACATGCTTTTTCCCTTTCCTAGGGGGAACAAACTTTTCAATTTTATCTGTAAACAAAAGCAGTCCTACTTTATCATTGTTCTTCAAAGCAGAAAAAGCAAGTATAGCGCTAAGCTCCGCTGCAATTTGCTGCTTGGTTTTATCTTCCGTTCCGAAAATAAGTGAGCCGCTAAGGTCAGCCATTAAGATAACCGTGAGTTCTCTTTCTTCTTCGAAAATTTTTATGAACGGGTGACCGAATCTTGCAGTAACATTCCAGTCAATATTCCTGATATCATCACCGAACTGGTATTCGCGTACTTCGGAAAATTCCATTCCTCTTCCTTTAAAGACAGAATGATATTCACCTGAGAAGACCTGGTTCACAAGCCCCTTTGTTTTTATTTCAATCTGCCGTACTTGTTTAAGTAATTCTTTCGTATCCATCTGTTAAATTAAAAATATTGTTCAACGATTTATTAGAACAGAAGACAAGCCCTTCCATATACCATATACCATATTCCATATTACTTATTCCATCTTTACGGAACTTCTATCTTATTCAAAATCTCCTGGATTACATACTCGGTTGTAATTTCTTCAGCTTCAGCCTCATAAGTCACAGCGATCCTGTGGCGAAGTACGTCAAGACAAATTCCTCTTACGTCTTCAGGAATTACGTACCCTCTTCTTTTTATAAACGCCATAGCCTTTGCACCGAGCGCAAGATTGATTGAAGCTCTCGGCGATGCGCCATAGCTTATGAGGTTTGAAAGATTTTCCAATCCATATTCTTTGGGTTTACGTGTAGCAAATACTATATCGAGGATATATTTTTCAATTTTTTCATCAATATAAACTTCGTGGATCAGTTTCCTTGCATCAAGAATATCTTTGGG
>JAKAGZ010000036.1 GCA_021815365.1 Bacteroidota bacterium | reverse complement strand
ACTGTATTTATTCTTTGCATTTTATCCCCGCCGATAAACTGATCAATAACTATCTTTATAACAATCTAATATGAATTTCTTCAAGAAGCAAATGAAAACCTTTGCACACTAAAACTTTAAAATAAAAAACCCCGACTGATCAAGCCGGGGTTCTGCTCTTAACGCATAAATATTTTACTTTAGAGCCACCACAGGGAAATTAACTCCCTTGAGGCTTATCTGTTCAACATTAACCTTTATTACCCCTCTGTGTACCATTCCCAAAGCCATCGCTGAAGCTTTTGACAGATCAAGATTTCTACCCGGAATATATGGACCCCGGTCATTGATCCTTACGATCACAGATTTGTTATTCCGCAAGTTGGTTATTTTCAATAACGTCCCGAATTTGAACCGTTTGTGAGCTGCGGTGAATGCCATCTGGTCATATATTTCACCGTTGGCTGTTTCTTTACCATGAAATCTGGGCCCATACCATGAAGCAATCATTGTACCTTTATCAGTATAATCTACAACAGATTCACTTACAGAGTTATCTGCTTCATTAACAGGAACTACCTCATTATTCGTAAGATTTCGTGCAGTTTTGCTCTCATCGTTAGATACGAGTGTAAAGCCAACTAAGGAAATCATAACAAAAATGATAAATACTTTCGTTAATGATTTCAAATTAGTACCTCTTTGTTTGTGAATAAAATAATTTACCTCTCAAATTTAATGACAGCTTTAAGTAATATCAATGAAATATTTTACTTCAGTTAATTAAAGCAAGGGTGACAAAACATTCAACTTTATTAGTGCAAAAGTCGAAATAAGGCGTTCTCTTGTCTTTTTTGATTAATAAAGGTATAAAAATTATACTTCTGCTTTAACTAAATTATTTTTTTACTGGAATATATTTTTCGAACCATCTCGTTGCTCTTTCTACCACATCTATATATTGGTTCGGCTCATTCCTTAGCCCGTGACCTGCCCTGGGAAAAATCACAAATTCAACCGGCGTACCTTTTGAATGTAAAGCCTGGTACATTTCTCTTGAATTGGACAGATTTGTGTAAAGATCTTTATCCCCGTGCATTATCAGTGTTGGGGTATTGATATTTTGTACATAAAAGGAGGGCGACCTGCTTATGTATTGGTTATTCATATCTATAGGTTTTTCCCAGTAGTAGTAACCAAGATACATTTTCTCCCAGCTTGGTTGAATAGAGTTACTCCAATCGGTGAAGAGGCTAAAAAGTCCATACATAGAAACAGCGGCTTTAAAGCGGTTGTTCTGTGAAATAATCCAGTTAGTCATATAACCGCCGTAACTTCCCCCGGTAACCCCCATTTCCGTGGTATCTACAAATCCCTTTGAAATTAAATAATCCACACCAGCCATAATATCTCTGTAATCCCCGCCACCGAGATCATACCTGTTTGCCTGGGCAAATCTATCTGAGTAGCCGCTGCTGCCTCTCGGGTTAGGTGCAAAGACTATATATCCTTTGTCCGTCCAAACTTTAGTACCGTAAACCTGCATAAAGGTATTTTTGAATGAGCCGTAAGGTCCCCCGTGGACTGTCAGAATCATAGGATATTTTTTCCCTGGGTCAAAGTCCTTTGGTTTAAATAAAATCCCCTCAATATCAAACTTCCCATCCTGACTTTTATATTTTACAACTTCCTGTGTTCCCGGGTTGAATCGCTCAAGCTGTTTGCTGAAGTCAGTCAGCTTTTTATAATTTAAGAAGATATCACCTATTGTATTTGCACTTTCACTCTTAAAACATAGATCACCTTTGTCAGAAACTGAAATATCTGAAACTACCATATTCCCATTCGTGAGTTTTTCGATTTTACCGTTTGCAATAGTTATTTTGTAAAGCTGTTCGTTAGTGCCTTCATTAACCGTAAATAAAATTGTATTGTCATCTTTCCAAACAAAGCTATTTACGCTCAGATCAAAGTCTTTAGTCAGGTTTTTCTTCCCGGTTCCATCCGGGTTCATAATGTTGAGGTCAGTCTGGGCAAATTCAATATCAGGGACAGTCTGTGTTATATAGGCTATCAGCTTCCCACTGGTTGAATATGCTGGTAAAGTTTCAGGTCCCGGTTCGTTTGTCAATTGAGTTTCATTTCCATTCAGGTCAATTGAATAAATATCGTATTTCTGTTCATCATTATATTCGCCGGTATAGTTTGTCTGATAAATTATTTTCTGGTCGTCAGCGCTAAAACTTATATCCTCAGCTCCGGCATCAAGCTTAAAAGATGAAATTATTTTTCCTGTTTGTACATCGAGCAAGAATAAAATTTTAGCGGGCTTTTCTTCGGGATAAACATAATCGTCTTTTTTAATTTTTAAGTTGATAGATTTTTCTTTCTCCTTTTGTTCGTTGTATTCATTTGACAAAAAAGCAATTCTCTTACTATCGTGTGACCAGCAATATTCATCAACTCCGCCAGGCAGGAAAGTCAGATTGTGAGCTTCGCCGCCGTTCAAAGGTGCTGCCCAAAGCTGAACAGCTTCAGACTCCATAGTCTCACTTTCCCTGTTTAAATATTTTCTGACTGAAAGAAAAGTTACCCACTTTTCATCCGGGGAGAATATTGGGTTTGTACAGCTTTCGCCGTCTTGTGTAAACTGAAAATATTTTTTAGCAGCAATGTCCATCAGCCAAACCTGTGTGACCCATTTGCTTTTTTGCAGATCAGCCTTTTTTATAGTGAATAAAATTTTATCACCTTTTGGCGAAACCACCGGGTTTAAGGGGATGTTCAGTTTTAACTGATCAGTCATTGTGTATGGTTTAATATTTTGTGCTTCGACTGAAACGGATATAATCAGGATAAATAAACACGCCATAAATAAATTTTTCATTTGAAATACCTCGTTAAGAAAAAGAAAAAATGTCTATAGCAAATATGAATATTAAATATTTAAAATCCGGCTAATCTTGTTGTCATTCTTCTCAGGCATGGCATACCCTTCTCTTTGATAGGAAATTAGATTGCTTTGCATAAATGAGAATTGAATTAAAAACGCATAAAATGACAATATTCTAATTATATGCTATTGAAAAAAGCGTAAGCTATTGTTGGCATATATATTGTAAAATGTGGACAAAAACATATTAACTATAATATATAAAAGAAAACACTATGATCCGGGGAACAGTACACTTCAAAATTGAAATATGCAAAGGATGCGAACTTTGTATAGTTGCCTGCCCGCAGGAAAGTCTGGGTTTATCGAATAAAATAAATCTTCAGGGATACAGATTTGCCGAACTGATAAAAGACAACTGTACGGGCTGCATTAACTGCGCTCTTGTTTGCCCGGATGCAGCTATCACCGTTTACAGAGAACCTAAATCAGCACTCAGGAAATCCGGAAAAGAAGCTGTTGAAGTAAAGTAAATTCAGTAATAATTGGTTAATAAAATGGATCAGACATTGGAATTAATTCGCGAAGCCCGTTTAATGAAAGGTAATGAAGCCCTTGCTGAAGCTGCAATACGCGCAGGTGTGCAGGCATATTTTGGTTACCCGATAACACCTCAGTCCGAAATTCTTGAGTATTTATCACGTGAGATGCCAAAGCGGGGCGGGATTGTACTTCAGGCTGAAAGCGAGCTTGCTGCAATAAATATGATCTACGGTGCATCAGGAGCCGGCGCAAGAGTGATGACTTCGTCTTCAAGTCCCGGAATAAGTTTAATGCAGGAAGGTCTTTCTTACATTGCATCAGCACAATTGCCCTGTCTTGTTGTCAATGTAAACAGGGGTGGACCCGGACTGGGAACTATTCAGCCTTCGCAGGGGGATTATTTCCAGGCTACAAAGGGAGGCGGGCATGGCGATTATCATCTTATTGTTCTGGCTCCGGCATCTGTCCAGGAAATGGCTGACTTTGTCTTTGATGCTATCACTCTTGCAGAAAAATACAGAAATCCTGCGCTGATTCTTGCTGACGGTGCACTCGGGCAAATGATGGAAAAAGTTGAACTGCCTGAAGAAGGTTCGCTTGAATATCCCGAAAAATCCTGGGCTACTGTCGGCAAACCAAAAGAACGTGAAAGAAATATTATCACTTCACTGTTCATTCAACCTGAAAAAATGGAAAAGATAAATCTTGAACTTCAGGAAAAGTACCGTAGACTTAAAGAAGAGGTGCGCTATGAATTAGTATCAACTGATGATGCGGAAATTCTTATGGTGGCTTATGGACTTTCAGCAAGGATATGCCAGAAGACAATAGATCTTGCAAGAGAGAAGGGAATTAAACTGGGACTGCTGCGGCCAATAACTCTCTATCCTTTCCCCGAAGAAGCTGTAGCCTCATTTGCATCGAAGGTAGATTTTTATCTTGTTGTTGAAATGAATGCAGGGCAAATGATCGAGGATGTAAAGCTTTCTGTTAACGGCAGCAGACCTGTTTTTCACTATGGCAGAATGGGAGGAATGATCTCATCACCGGAAGAAGTATTGAGCAAAGTTGAAGAAATACTCGAAACACAATCCGTTAGCAATACTTCAACAGGAAGATAACTGATTAACAATAGGAATTTGTAATGCAAATAAATGATTCTATAGAAGGTCTTGAATTAGTTTATCAGAGACCGGCGACGCTGACTGATACACCATTCCATTATTGCCCCGGCTGTGGTCACGGAGTGGCACACAAACTGCTGATGGAAGTAGTTGAAGAAATGGGAATACAAGAAAACACAATCGGTGTAGCTCCGGTAGGCTGCTCGGTTTTTGCTTATCATTATATGAATATTGATATGCAGGAAGCAGCACACGGAAGAGCAAGCGCAGTCGCTACCGGCATTAAAAGAGTTCTTCCTGATAAATTTGTTTTTTCATACCAGGGCGATGGTGATCTTGCAGCAATAGGAACTGCTGAAACGATTCATACTGTGAACCGCGGCGAAAATATACTGATAGTGTTTATCAACAACGGAATCTATGGAATGACCGGTGGACAGATGGCACCAACAACCCTGATCGGACAAATAACATCTACTTCACCCTACGGACGTGATGAGAAATTAATTGGTTACCCGTTAAAGATCACAGATATGATTGCAATACTTCCCGGTGCATTTTATGTAACACGGCAATCAGTAAATACAGCAGGAAATGTAAGGAAATTAAAAAAAGCATTTCAAAAATCTTTTGAATTTCAAAAATTGAATAAAGGAACTTGTTTTATAGAAGTAGTTTCAAATTGCCCTTCGGGTTGGGGAATGACGCCTGTTGAAGCAAACAAGTGGATGGAAGAGAATATGTTCCCGTATTATCCTCTGGGCGATCTTAAAGTACCGCGTACTGAAAAAGAAAAAGGAAGCAACAATGCATAAGGCACACGAAATTATTTTTGCAGGGTTCGGCGGACAGGGAGTTTTGTCAATGGGGCAGATCATTGCTTATGCTGCAATGATCGAAGATAAAGAGGTAAGCTGGATGCCTTCTTATGGACCTGAAATGCGCGGCGGAACAGCAAATTGCACTGTAATAGTTTCTGACTCTAAAATAAGTTCGCCGATTATTTCAACGTTTGATTCTGCGATTGTCCTGAATCAACCCTCGCTTGACAAATTTGAGAAAGCAGTTAAACCGGGTGGCCTATTGCTGTTTGAGGAATCTGCTATTATTAATTTGCCAACCCGATCAGATATAGAAATATTGAGCATACCTGCTAATGAAGAAGCATTAAAACTTAATATGAAAAGAGTTGCCAATATGATTCTTGTCGGTGCGTTTCTTGAAAAACGTCCTATAGTAAAAATTGAAAACATCCTGAACGCACTTAAAAAGGTTTTACCAGAAAGGCATCATCATTTAATACCGGTAAACAAGGATGCTTTGGCAAAGGGGAAAGAACTTGTGAACGAAGAAATTAAATTATAAAAGGCGGGCAATTACATTTTGATAATGAAATTATGAAAAATTTAACAAGTAACAATATACGGGGGTCGAATATGATAGAAAAAGAAGTTGTCTGCATGCGTAACTGCAAAGATACCTGTGCAATGCTTAATGAAGCGCTGCGCAAGGAAACGGCTATCAGCAAATTTTATGAAAGTATCCTGGGACAATGCAACATTCCAGATATAGGCAATTTTGTTGCCGAACAAATAGAAGAAAAAAGAAAAAGCATACTCAGGATAGTTCAGAAACTGAATGAGATCCACGCCCGTTCACAGATAATAGATGGAATATCTTCTAGTTTTAATGCTTAGATAAAATAAGAGACCTGCCGATGAGCATTATTCATTTACCTGAATAATCAAGTGTGTATAGAGGATGCTTTTTTTCTAAAAATTCACATCTGTCCAAAACAAATTATGGAAATTACCTGGAACCTGTCTGCCGACAGGCAGGATTGATAACCTGATTTAGTAATCAGATGTTTTCAGGAATAATGTAATCACGTAGTGATGGCTTCGCCATAAGGTTTTTCTACTGGTTCTTTATTTTTAAACTAAGGTTTTGAACAAATCATAAGGTCTTAACCTTATTGTTAAACAAAACATTAGTAAGAGAAGCAAAGCATAACAGCGAACCTTATTACCTGCCGCAAATAATTGCCTGTCGTAGTCCACAATATAACCGAACCACTTTAATTTAACATCCGGCCGCTGATGTACTAAAGAAGCAGTTGCGTGAAGGTGAATTTAATTTTGATTTTGAAAAAATCGGTTCTAATGTAAACAACATGATAATCTTTTTTTAACCCTAAATTTAATTTGAACAGCTATATAAAAAATTATGTGTCTTTAAAATTATAGTGCTATAATTCTTTTTTTTAGATATACTTAGTAAAGTAGCCAGAAACTTTATAGAAATAATCCCGGAGGATCAAATGAGCAATTTATCAGTTGGCGGAATTTTATGGGTGTCTTTTGTTGCGGGAATTATAGCGACGCTCGGAATGGAGATGCTTTTAAGGAAAATAACCAGGGCAGGCTGGGCGAATGCTGATATGGTAAGAGCTATCGGAAGTATTTTTACCAGGTCTTTAGATACAGCATACAGGGTCGGAATTATAATTCATACTATTTCAGGAATAATTTTTGCGTTTGTATATACTATGATTATTTCACTTATTGGCGTACATGGTTTTTTAAATTCAGCAGCAGCAGGTTTATTAATAGGTTTTATTCACGGTGCTGTAGTAGGCTTTATCCTTGTGGTTACCGTTGCCGAACATCACCCTCTGCCAGAATTCAGAGAAGCAGGATTTTCTGTCGCCCTTGCGCATTGGGGTGCGCATCTTTTATACGGACTGCTTGTCGGAATTGTTGTTGGTTTCATGCAAGGTTAATAAGCACAATAAACGATTGGAAAATTCTTAATAAAAAATTTAAGATATAATAAACAGAAATATTTATATTAGCAGCTCACCTTACGCAAAGAAACTGTTCCTTCAAGGTTATGGCTTCACCGGCTCGCAGATCAAATAGAGGTTAAAGTTCTCACAGCCTTTAAGGATCAAATAAATGGCTGTGAAGGTTTAATGCGTACAGTTAATTAAATAATTTCTGCAGGTAAACAATATTATATTATTTGGATAGAGTTAATGGAAGTAAAGATCAAACCGACAACTGAATATAAAAAAATTTCTCTTGACGAAACCTTTGAATTTCTGGAAACCACAGAAGATGGATTGAATGATTCCATTGTGAAAGATAGACTCGCAAAATTTGGACATAACAAGATTGAAGAAAAAAAGAAAAACCCTGTTGCAGAGTTTGCCCGTCGTTTTTGGGGCCCAATGCCATGGCTGTTAGAGCTTGCGATGATTTTATCTTTCTTCCTTGGTCATGATATTGAAGGTATTATAATTTTTGTCTTGTTAACAGTAAACGCGATAATAGGATTTATGCATTCCAGGGGTTCTCAAAAGGCTGTTGAATTATTAAAACAGAGGCTTGCCATCAAAGCTAAAGTTTTAAGAAACGGAGGCTGGAGAATGGTGGAATCAAGTGAAATTGTGCCGGGCGATATAATAGTTGTAAAGCTTGGAGACATCATTCCTGCAGATGCAAAAATAATCAGCGGAGATCTTTCAGTTGATGAATCAGCTCTTACAGGCGAATCATTGCCGGTGGAGAGCAAATCAATGAATATTATTTATTCGGGATCGGTCGTCAGGCGTGGAGAGGCGCGCTGTATAGTTATAAACACAGGTGCAAATACTTATTTCGGAAGAACAGCAGAATTAGTAAAAATCGCTAAGCCTAAATCTCACCAGGAAGAGATTATGCTTGCCATTGTAAAATACATGATGTATCTTGGAATTGCAGCATCTATTCTAGTGGCTGTTTATGCAATCTATATTCAGGTTAGTGTTTTATTGATAATGACGTTTGCAGTAATTTTTCTTATGGGTGCGGTTCCTGTCGCACTTCCTGCTGTGCTTACAATTGTTCAGGCTGCAACAGGATTAAAGCTTGCTGAAGAGGGAGTACTTGTAACAAGGCTTGATTCGATTGAAGATGCAGCCTCTATCAGCATACTTTGCCTCGATAAAACCGGTACCATAACCCAGAACAAGTTATCCGTTATAGACAGTATTTCTTTTTCCGGCTTTACAAAAGAAGATGTGATCTCCGCTGCAAGTCTTGCGTCACGCGCCGAAGGGATGGATTTGATAGATACTGCTATAATTGAATATGCAAAAAGTACCGGCGTTGACCATAACTCTCACAAACAGGTTGATTACACACCGTTTAATCCATCTATCAGAAGAACAGAAGCAATGATCCAATATAATGGAGCTAAATATAAAGTTGTAAAAGGTGCAGCTCAGGTTATTATACCAATGTGTGCGAGTATAGAAAAACAAGCTCTGGAATTAATTCATAGTACGATTGATGAGCTTTCACAGAAGGGGTACAGGACAATTGCTGTCGCCAAATCCGAAAATGAAAATTTTGAAGACCTTAAGTTTGTGGGATTACTGTCACTTGCTGATCCTCCCAGGGTTGACTCCAAAACAATGATAGAGCAGGCAAAGAAACTGGGTGTTAAATCTATTATGCTTACCGGAGATAATATTTCAATCGCGAAAGAAATTGCTCAGCAGGTTGGATTAGGTGATAATATTATCAGGCTGAAAGATATTGAAGGATTAAGCGTTGATGAACAAATAAAAATAATAAATGAGATAAGCGGCTTTGCAGAAATTTACCCTGAAGATAAATATAAAATTGTGAAGCTTCTTCAGTCGAAGGGTTATTTGGTCGGAATGACCGGTGATGGTGTAAATGATGCACCGGCTCTTAAACAAGCAGAGATGGGCATCGCAGTCAGCAATGCTACAGATGTTGCAAAAGCTTCTGCCAGTGTTGTGCTTACTGAGCCCGGTGTGAGCGAAATCGTTGAAGCAATTATCAGGAGCCGTGAGACTTATCAGCGTATGTTAACCTGGGTAATTAACAAAGTTACAAAAGTTGTTCAGGTGGTTGGTTTACTGACCATAGGATTTTTTATGGTGAAGCAAATGGTCCTTTCATTGCTTGGAATGTCGCTGCTGGTTTTTGCGAACGATTTTGTTACGATGTCGCTTGCTACTGATAATGTTAAACATACAGACGATCCTAATAAATGGGATGTTAAAAACATTACTTTTGCGTCATTGATCATCGGTGCATTATTGGTTATCCAGGGGATTGCAGCTATGCTGATTGGTAAAAATTATTTTCAATTGGATCTCCGCGGGTTACAATCTTTTATGATGCTTACGCTTGTATTTACCAGTCAGTTCAGAGTTTTAATTGTAAGGGAAAGAAATTTCTTTTGGTATTCGCTGCCAGGCAAAGCACTAATGACTTCATCATTAGCCAGCATTATTGTTTTTATCTTTTTAGGTATTTACGGTATTTTTATTCCCGCACTTACCTTAACCGAAGTGATGGTATCTCTTATCTTTTCCGCTCTCTTCACATTAGTGATGGATATTCCAAAATATTATTCATTCAAATTTTTTGGATTGTAAAAAGAGAAAAAAATAATTATAAGTTTTGGCAGCAGGTGGCGAAAATTTTTTTGTTTAAACCCATCCTCTAAGCTTGCAGGCTTCAGCTACTCTTGCAACACCAACGACCATAGCACCAAGTCTGGGGTGAACATTTTTTTCTCTTACTGCTTCTGAAACCGTGTGGTATGCTTTTGTCAATTTCTCATCAAGTCTTTGATGTACAAGTTCTTCACTCCAGAAATACGAATAGTTATCCTGCACCATTTCAAAGTAGGACACAGTAACACCGCCGGCACTTGCCAGAATATCCGGAATTACATGAATACCTTTTTTGTTTAATATGATATCTGCTTCCGGAGTTGTCGGTCCGTTTGCAAGTTCACAAATAACCCTGGCTTTTATATTTTGTGCATTTTTTGAAGTGATGGTATTCTCAAGTGCTGCGGGATAAAGTATTTCAACATCAAGTTCAAGAAGAGCGTCGTGCGGGATTGCTTTTGAGCCGGGGAATCCAAGCACAGAGCCGGTCTTTAATTTATAGGTAACAAGATCTTTGGGGTTAAATCCATCTGGATTGTATATAGCTCCTTTTGAATCGCTGACAGCAACTAATTTACCACCATTAAGAATTTCCCGATGCAGCAGCGCAGCTCTTTGACCGGCGTTTCCAAACCCTTGTATTGCAAAAGTCTTTGTAGGGTCGAAACCGTGAACTTTGCATGCTTCACGGACGGTTATTACTCCGCCGCGTGCTGTTGCATCCCGTCTTCCCTCAGTTCCGCCTATTTGCTGAGGCTTATCTGTTATTACTCCCGGCTGATGACGATTCATAATTGTTTCGTATTCATCCATCATCCATGACATAGTCTGAGGATTTGTATAAACATCAGGAGCTGGTATATCTTTGTCTGTACCTATTAATGGAGCGATCGCACGAATATATTCACGTGAAAGATTTTCTAATTCTCTCTCTGACATAGATTTTGGATCGCAGCAAACTCCACCTTTCCCGCCTCCCAGTGGAAGATCAACTACAGCAGTTTTCCATGTCATCCAGCAGCCCAAAGCCCTGATTGTGTCTACAGTTTCATCAGGATGGAACCTGATTCCTCCTTTTGCAGGTCCTCGTGCAAAGTTATATTGAATTCTGTAGCCCTGGAAAATTTTTATTTTCCCATCATCCATTCTTACGTGTAGTGTAAAATTAAACTCTCTCTGCGGCTGGCTGAGTAATTCAATAGTAGCTTTGTCAAGGTTTAAGATTCTTGCTGCTTCAAGAATTTGCTGCTGTGCTACTTTAAAAGAATTATAAGATTCCATGTTGTCATCCTTTATGCTTGGTTTTAAGCTCTGATGATTTTTTCTGTTCATCTGCTTTTATGGGCACGTCTAATATTATTTTGTACCAGCAATTTTTGCAGGTCAGTGCCCGGTCAACGCTTAACAGAACCTGCTGCCAGGGACTGAGCCTGTGACCGCAGTGTGGGCAGTATTCAATTATTTCAGATTTATTTCTTTCCAAGATTTTCACCCGGTTTAAAAATTACTCCCTTGTTTTGCTGCCCGTTCATTTTTATAGTGATCGGGAGTTTGAAACGAAGAAGTTTTGTAAAGTTTTGTGACGCAACCGGTTTTTGTTCCAGCAGCCAGTCCCAATCAATCATCCCTTGTTTTTTATGGCTGTTGACGCTGAAATAACCGATCATAAATGAAGATATATTTTGAAAGAAATGAGAGCCTTGCGAAGGTTCAACTGAAAAATCTTTGAATCCTGATTCAACAATTGCACGGGCGCCTGCAATCTGCTGCCAGTTGACCGGTATTCCTAACCACGGGTCGAGTGATCCCCACCTTCCAACACCGATTAAAAGGTAAGGACGATTTTCAGAAATCAACTGATTGTTATAAATGCTCACTTCTTTTGCTACATCTGTACTTCTCGATCTGTCGAATGAATGATAATCAACGAAGACCACATCATATATATCATTTATTATACCGTCTCCCATCACATGGTCGCTGTAGCATATTAATTCTTTCTGTTCAAATTTATCTATCGTTAATTCCTCGTGTTCACGGCTTATCACAAGAGGTCTCATTTGAAGCAAGCCGAATTCTTTAGGCTTTTCATCCTGCACTGATAAATTAACAGCAAATTCAATTTCTATCGGTGTACCCATTCCCCATGTTCCCATATCGAGTAATAATTCAATTATCTCTGCAAGAGGAAATAATTTATGCTTCAGCATCGGGCTGAATGTCACAACCCTGATTCCTTTTCTCGAAAGCCCGTCTGAGATTGAATCGTTTTCCGGCGAGTATGTTGAACCAATAATATTAAGAGTCCCGTCATTTTCTGCTACGCTGAGATCGTATTTTTCAGTAAGCATATCGTGCGTCGCATATCCAAAATCAGATTTGCCTTTGAGATTCAATGCAAAGAAATTTTTCTGACTGCTATTCAAAGATTCTTTCGTTGAATAAAACTGAATAAGGTCTGTTGGATATTTGGGGCAAAACCTGACTACATTCCCTCCGTCAACAACTGTTTTACCAAGCCCGAGAGCAACAGAAACAATCCCATCGTCAGATTTTTGCGGAGCAATCGGATAAAAATTATACGACTTCGCAACGCCTGAAAAGTCAGGATAAAATTTCTGTGCATGTTCAGAGCCGATCATCTTTTGAATAATTACTGCCATCTTCTCTTCTTCAAGACGATAGGAAGTTATCCTGATATAATTTTTTGCATTCTGATAAAAAGTAGAAGCATAAACTCGTTTTACCGTTGTCAGCAGATCATTCAACTTTATAAGTGGATTCGGATGATTGTTCGGTATCATGTAAGTCTCATACACGCCGGCAAACGGGTGGTACTGTGAGTCTTCGAGAAGGCTTGATGATCTTACAGCAAGAGGTGTATGAACAATATCAAGAAATGCTGCAAGCTCTGCCAGAATTTCTTCGGGAAATTTATCAGCTTCCAGAAATTTCTTTGTAATTTCTTCATCGCTGTCACACCTTAAAGCGAACTCTCTCAGGTGGTTATCATCAAGGAACTGATCAAACACATTCGTTCCAATTACGACTGCTGCCGGCACCGAGATCTGTATTCCCTTAAACTGATCGCGCACGTTATAATTGTTTATAAGAGTATTTACGAATCCCAATCCTCTTGCTTTTCCTCCAAGTGAACCGCCGCCGATCCGTGCAAAGCTGCTGTCAGGGTCAAAAGATTCTTTAACGAAATCAGCTATGATTCCTCTTTGGCGCAGGTTTCTGTAATTATGGAGTGAAGTGATCAGATCCTGACGCAATTCTTCAACAGAGGCATAGTCTGAAACTTTTCGTGGTCGAAGCTGGTGTGCAAGCCAGAATTCTGTCCGGGCTTTCAGCCAGTTTGAAAAATGGTTTCTCTCCCCGTGATATTTTATGCTTTCTTCGGGTACGATCTTTAATTGCTCTTCGAGGCTTTTCAGGTCATTTGCTCTTCCTACTTCCATGCCTTCCGGCGTGCGAAAAACAAAATCACCAAAGCTGAAATTGTGGATCATAAACTGCTGCAGCTCATTGAAAAGAAGTGCCGAATCTTTTAAAACGAAGGATGCACCAATTTGTTTTGCAGCGCTTAAATGCTCTGAATTATTGGAAGTTAAAAGTACAGGAATATCAGGATGCTCGCTCTTGACATTTTTTGCAAACTCAATCCCGGCGGTTGGATTTTGCTCTCCGTTTTTCGGAAAATCTACATCAGAGATGACGCCGAGAACAAGCTCTTTATATTTTTGGTAGTAGTTCCATGCCTCTTCATAATTTGTGCAGAGCAGAATTTTGGGTCTTGCACGCATTCTCAAAAACCTGTGTGAAAGATTAATCCCTTCTGAGATTAATCTTTGTGACTGGTTTAAAATTTCAGTGTAAATGATCGGGAGAAAGGAAGAATAATATTTAACATTGTCTTCAATGAAAATAATATTCTGCACGCCGACAATCCTGCTGTCGTGGTCAATATTCATCATATCTTCAAGATATTTTACTATAGCGATGATAATCCTGAAATCACCCTGCCAGATGAAGATTTTGTCAAAAGCAGATATTTCAGGTTTCAGCAGCAGGTATTTTAATTCTTTATTGTCGTGTGCTAATAAAACAACGGGAATATTTAACCCTGATTCTTTAACCATAGCAGCAAAATTAATCGGGTGCATATCTTCAATATGCAAAGTGGTTATGATCAGGTCGAATCGTTTTTCTTCGCGGGCTAATGTAATTGCATCTTTACCGCTTGATACACGCGTGAGTTCAGGTGAGTGGCTCAGGCTTAATCCCTGGTACTGGTTTCTGATTAATTCATAAAGCCTTCCATCCTCTTCGAAGAGATACAGATCATAGAGGCTTGAGACAAGAAGAATATCGCGTATCCTCAGTCTCATCAGGTTCTGAAAACCCTGGAAGCGGTTTCCATAGCCGTGCTCAATCCAGTAGTCATCAAAATTATTTTTTATTACGCCATATTGACCGCGCATATTAACCTGCGTTTGAATGACGAATTATAACAAGAGCCGGAAATATTTAATTGAATAAACAAAAAAGTTCAGATAAAATAAAGTATTTTTATTCCCGGCTCATTAAGTTGTTAAAGAACTGAATTATACAACACCCTGGTCCATCATCGCATCTGCAACTTTCAGGAAGCCGCCGATGTTTGCGCCATTTACATAATTACCAGGTGTACCGAAACGTTCTGACATGTGCACGCAGGTTGTATGTATATCTTTCATTATTAATCTTAACCTGTTGTCTACTTCTTCTCTGCTCCAGGGAAGACGCATGCTGTTTTGTGTCATCTCAAGCCCTGATACCGCAACGCCTCCGGCGTTGGCAGCTTTTCCGGGTCCGTAGAGGATCTTTTTATCGAGGAATATTTTTACGCCGTCAAGGTTTGTCGGCATATTAGCTCCTTCACTAACAACGTATACGCCGTTGTTAATAAGGTTTTGCGCGTCCTTTCCGTTGATTTCATTTTGTGTTGCACAGGGGAATGCACAATGAGCTTTATGATTCCACAGAGGATTAAAATCATCTTTAGGATCAACAGCAGTGTAAACAGCCTTTTTATATTTTTCACTGTATTCTTTAATCCTTCCGCGTCTTACGTTTTTCAGTTCCATTAAGAAATGAAGTTTTTCAGTATTAATACCTTCCTCATCGTAAATATATCCGTTAGAATCTGAAACGGTTACTACTTTAGCGCCGAGTGACAGTAATTTTTCAATCGTGTACTGTGCAACGTTTCCGCTGCCGGAAACAAGGCAAACTTTTCCCTGAAGGGAATCTCGTTTAGTAGCAAGCATTTCCGCAGCAAAATAAACAGCACCGTATCCTGTTGCTTCGGGTCTTATAAGAGAGCCGCCCCAGTTCAATCCTTTACCGGTAAGTACGCCAGTAAATTCGTTCCTTAATTTTTTATACTGACCAAAAAGATAACCGATCTCTCTTCCGCCAACTCCGATATCTCCGGCCGGAACATCCGTATCAGGACCTATGTGACGGAAAAGCTCGCTCATAAATGCCTGGCAGAAGCGCATGATTTTTAAATCGCTTTTGCCTTTCGGATCGAAATCCGAGCCGCCTTTTCCTCCTCCCATCGGCAAAGTTGTCAAGCTGTTTTTGAATACTTGTTCAAATGCAAGGAATTTTAAAATTCCAAGATTTACAGAAGGATGAAAACGTAAACCTCCTTTGTAGGGACCTATGGCGCTGTTCATTTCTATTCTGTACCCGCGGTTAATGTTTACTTCCCCCTGGTCATCAACCCATGGAACACGGAAAGTTATAACTCTTTCCGGTTCGATTATTCGTTCCAGGATTTTAGCCGCACGGTACTCGGGATGCTTTTCAAACACCAGAGAAAGTGATTCAGCAACTTCTTCTACTGCCTGGTGAAATTCAGGCTCTGCAGGATTTTTAGCTTTAACTTCTGCAATCAGATCTTTTACATAAGCGGACATGACTGCCTCCTTGAGTTTATGTGTATGGTATGTGTATTATTCAGCGTACGGTAAGTTAGTGTAATATACGCTTTTATGAAGTCAATTCTTTACCCCCGGTTTAGAAGTAAAATTTATTTTCCTGGTTTTAATATAATTCCTTTATTCTGATGCCCGCTTATTTTTACAGAAACAGGCTCTTTAAAATACAGATGTTTTACATAATTTGTTTCATACGCTGGCTTTTGAGATAAGAGCCAGTCCCAGTCTATAAATCCAAAATGAGTAAATGTATTTACTGTAAAATATCCAACCCTGAACGAGGTCAGATTCTGGAAAAAGTGTGAGCCTTGTGAAGGTGTTACATTCATGTCCTTAAATCCGCCCTCTACTATTGTAACTGCACCGGAGATCTGATCCCAAGTAACCGGTATTCCCAGCCAGGGGTCAAGAGAGCCCCATCTGCCGATCCCTAT
Organism: Bacteroidota bacterium; assembly: GCA_021815365.1. Classification (GTDB taxonomy): domain Bacteria; phylum Bacteroidota; class Ignavibacteria; order Ignavibacteriales; family Ignavibacteriaceae; genus JAKAGZ01. The sequence continues at coordinate 12,895 of JAKAGZ010000036.1, read as the reverse complement.
CAAAATATAATTTCTTTTTTCATTTATTAATTTAGTATTTATCGAACTGACTTCTGATGCTGTTTCTTTGCCCTTTGACCTGTCGAACTTATTCACATCAACAAAAACTATATCGTGTATATCCGTAATTATTCCGTTACCGAGTACCTGTGTGCTTTGGCAGATAATATTTTCTTTTGGTGTCTCATCTATTTTTAATTCTTCGGTCTCTCTATGAATTACAAGTGGTCTCATTTGCAGCAAAGCAAATTCTTTCGGTTTACCCGGCTCTACATTCAGGTTCACAGCAAATTCAATTTCAACCGGTGTTCCCATTCCCCACGTACCAATTTCCAGAAGGAGATCAAGAATTTCCGGCAGAGGAAAAATACCGTGTTTCAATACAGGCGCAAAAGTTACAACACGTATGCCGTCTCTTGATATGCCGTCATACACGACTTCATTTTCCGGGGAATAAGTAGACCCGACAGAATACAGCGTATTATCTTCTTCCGATTTATGAAGGTCATATTTTTTTACTAATGTATCGGAAATTTCATGTATATCTGATTCGAGATGTCCTTGTATATCAAGAGCAAAAAAATCCTGCTGAGCATTTTTAATTGTTTCTTTTGTAGAGAAAAACTGAAGGAGATGCTTTGGATATTTCGGACAAAACCTGACAGAGTTCCCACCCTCGACTACTGTTTTACCTAAACCTAATGCAACCTGTGCAATACCATCGGAAGATTTTTGCGGCGGTATCGGGTAAAAGTTAAATGATTTTGCTACGCCTGAAAAATCGGGATAAAACCTCCCGTTCCTTTCAGACCCCACAAGCTTTTGAATTATTACAGCCATTTTTTCTTCTTCTAGCCTGTAGGCAGTTGCCTTTATATAGTCTTTGGCTTTTCTGTGGAATGTAGAAGCATAAACACTCTTTATGCACTGCAGCAGCTCCTGAAGCCTGATATACTTATCCGGATTACTGTTTGGTATCATGTAAGTCTGATATACGCCTGCGAACGGCTGAAATTGTGAATCCTCCAGCAGGCTTGACGATCTTATTGCAAGAGGTCCGTAGCTTATTTCAAGGAAGTCGGAAAGTTTATTTAAAATATCTTTAGGAAAATCTGAAGCTTCTATAAATCTTTTTGTGATCTTCAGGTCATCCGGTTCGTTCAAAGCAAAATTTTCCAGGTTATTCTTCTCAACGAAATAGTCGAAAACATCAGTAGCAATAACTACTGCAGATGGAACCGAAATATCTATTCCTTCAAATTTATTCCTGATGTTGTAGTTAATGATCATATTATTGATAAAGCCAAGCCCGCGTGCTTTTCCGCCAAGGGATCCCCAGCCAATTCTTGCAAAGCTGTTTTTCGGATCAAAACTTTCTTTATCAAAATCAGTTATGACTCCTCTTTGCCGCGCTTCGAGGTAGTCTTTAATTGAATTGATAATTAATTGTCTTAAGTCCTCGATTGATTGAAATTCAGATACTTGTCGTGGACGAAGTTTGTGTGCCAGCCAGAACTCTGTTCTTGCTTTAAGCCATTTTGAAAAATGATTGCCCTCGCCATGATAGAGGATACTTTCTTCGGGAACAGTTTTTAATTGTTCCATCATTTCTTTTAGATTTCTTGCCCTGCCAACTTCTTTGCCGTTTGGCAACTGAAAGACAAAATCGCCAAAGCCAAAATTTTTCAACATAAAATCGCGGAGGTCGTGCAAAAGAGTAGGCGATCCCTTTAAAAGAAAAGAAGCACCAATATCGTGAGCTATGGTCATATATTCTGCATTGCTGGATTGCAAAAGTATAGGAATATCTTTTTGTTTTGACTTTACAGCCTTAGCAAACTTTATCCCTGCTTCCGGGTCTTTTTCACCGTAGCGTTTGAAGTTTATGTCAAGAATAATTCCTAAAATATATTCTTCATATTTTTCGTAATAGTTCCATGCTTCCTCGTATGTTGTACAGAGTAAAATTTTCGGTCGGGCGCGCATCCTCAGAAATCTGTGTGTCAGATTTACTCCTTCTGCGATCAGCCTTTGTGATTGCTTAAAAATTTCTGTGTAGATCAAAGGCAGATAAGAGGAATAGAATTTTACGTTGTCTTCTACAAGAATTATGGTCTGAACGCCTGCTGTTTTAGTATCGTTCTCGACATTGAGGCGGTCTTCCATATATTTAATTATACCAATAAGGAGATGATAATCACCCTGCCAGATAAAAATCCTTTCAAAGATCGAAGCGTCATATTGTGTTACTAGCTCTTTTCGTTCGCGGTTATCGTAAGCGAGTAAAATAATCGGTGTGTTGATTCCGGCTTCGCGCACCATGTGTGCGAACCTTACAACGTGAACGTCTTCTATATGTAGTGTGGTGATTATCAGGTCAAAATTATTTTCGCTGGATGTGATTTCAATAGCTTCTTTACCGCTTGTGACGTGTGTTATTTCAGGGGAGTGGCTTAAGTTCAGGTTTTGATATTCCTGCCTGATCAGTTCATATAACCTTCCGTCTTCTTCGAACAGGTAGTTATCATAAACGCTGGATACAAGCAGAATTTCCCTGATCTTAAAGTGCATTAGTTTCTGGAATTTCTTTATCCTGTTGCCAAAGATATCATCAGTATCTAACTGGCGGATTTTTTCCATCTTAACAGACTTTAATTTATTTCTGATTTTTTTTTCTAAACCAATCCCTGGTCTAACATTGCATCAGCCACCTTGAGGAACCCTGCGATGTTAGCACCGTTTACATAGTTGCCGGGTGTTCCATATTTTTCTGCGGTAGAGATACAGGTGTTATGAATTCTTACCATTATTTCGTGCAGCCTTTTGTCAACTTCATCTTTAGACCACGGAAGACGCATGCTGTTCTGCGACATTTCCAAACCTGAAGTAGCAACGCCGCCTGCATTAGCAGCTTTACCCGGTGCAAAGAGAACATCCGCTTGAGTGAAAAATTTATATCCTTCGATTGTTGTTGGCATATTCGCTCCTTCACATACACAGATGCATCCATTCTTTACAAGTTCTTTAGCATCATCTCCGTTCAATTCGTTCTGTGTTGCGCAAGGCATTGCAACATCAACTTTAACGCTCCATGGTCTTTTGCCGGGATAAAATTCAACTTTAAACTTGTCAGCGTAGTCTTTTACCCTGTCATTTGAGCTTGAGCGCATCTTTAACATGTAATCAATTTTTTCTCCGCGTACCCCATCTTTGTCATAAATAAAACCATCGGGCCCTGAAAGAGTAACAACTTTTCCTCCAAGCTGATTTATTTTCTGAACAACGCCCCAGGCAACATTTCCAAAACCTGATACTGCAAAAACTTTTCCTTCTATATCGTGACCCTTTGTGTGAAGCATTTGCTGAGCAAAATATACTGCGCCATAACCTGTTGCTTCCGGTCTGATCAGTGAGCCTCCCCAGTTCAATCCTTTGCCTGTAAGAACGCCGGTGAATTCATTTCTTAATCTTTTATACTGACCAAACAAATAACCAATTTCTCTTCCTCCAACACCGATATCACCTGCAGGTACGTCCGTATCGGGTCCAATATGCCTGAATAGTTCTGTCATAAAGCTCTGGCAGAAACGCATTACTTCATTATCACTTTTTCCTTTCGGGTCAAAATCTGATCCGCCCTTACCTCCGCCCATTGGTAAAGTAGTGAGACTGTTTTTAAATACTTGTTCGAAGGCTAAGAATTTTAAAATTCCCAATGTCACTGAAGGGTGAAATCTTAGCCCGCCTTTATACGGACCAATTGCACTGTTCATTTCAATTCTGTAACCGCGGTTAATATGAATTTCACCCTGGTCATCCATCCACGGTACTCTGAAAATAATTATTCGTTCAGGCTCGACCATTCTTTCTAAAATTTTTGCTGAGCGGTATTCAGGATGACGTTCTAAAACAAGGTCAAGCGATTCTACCACTTCTTCAACTGCCTGGTGAAATTCCGGCTCGTTCATGTTTTGTGCTTTCACTTTAGCCACCAGACTTTTTGTGTATTCTGACATTGAAACCTCTTATTTTAAAATTTTTATTTCGGATTGTTAATAGTTAACGATGAGATTTTTGGGAGCTGCATCCCTTCTTCAGAAGTTTTATATACTGACAAATATTTTACATTTACCATTGAAAAAATTACCAACAGGGATCTCAATAATTACTTGCTCAAAATTAGCGATTAATTTGTTAAAAAACTTAAGGACTTGATTTTATTGCTTTGTAATTCTTCGTGCCTGCTTTGTGGATTTTCGTGTAACTCTTTTCTGACACGAAGAGCCGCAAAGTTAAAAAATCTCAATGATTCACAGAGAAACATTACTTTTTATGCTTTCCTTTACCAATAATTAAAAATTACAGTTTGCCTTATAGCAGATCTGCAGCAGCCTGTTGTATTCTTCGAAAGGAATTTCTTTCGCGCCGAACATTTTTAAATGGGGCGTCATATACTGAACATCAAGCAAAACGAATTTTCTTTCATTAAGATGCTCGATTAATTTTACCAGCGCTGCTTTCGATGCCTGGGATACTTTCGAGAACATCGACTCACCGAAAAAGGCTCCACCGTAAGAAACACCATACAAGCCGCCGACAAGCTTTCCATTTTGCCATGATTCTACTGTGTGGATGTAACCAAGGTCATTTAATCTGAGATAAGCCTCGATAAGCTTACCTGATATCCAGGTTTGGCTGCGGTCTGCACAAGCCTTAACAACAGGAAGGAAATTATAATCGAATCTGAATTCGAATTTGTTTTCTTTAAATATTTTTTTCAGTGACCGCGGGATGTTAAAATTATCGAGCGGGATAATTGTGCGCACTTCGGGCAGATACCAGTTTATTTCGCCTGTTATCTCATCTGCCATAGGGAAGGCGCCCCTCAAATAAAGGCGTATCATATTATCAGGCTCAAGCCATTCTTCTTTACCTTGTATGTTTTCTTTCATAAAAAATTTTCAAAATATTTCAAGCGAAAGACATTTAACGCTGCCGCCGCCTTTCAGGAATTCGCTCATATCATTTTCTATCACGTTATAACTGAATTTTCTTATTTCATTTTTTAACTCTTCAGAAGTTCCCTTCCCGATAAAAACATTTTTCCCCAAAACCACAAGGTTGCAAGCAAGCACTGAGTTATCAGTTTCATTTGCGGAAATTACATGTTGAAACCTGTCGTAGATTTTTGTCAGTGAGTCTTCTGAGAATGCTTTTTCGTTTATAACTACCAGCTCATCGTTTATAGGACCGAAGCAGGTATCGAGGTGATAAAAATAAGGATCAATTAATTCCAGAGGAATGAATTCCTTTCCTGTTATATCTTCGATATAATCTTTAGCCATCAGGTCAGACCTTTGTCCCCATCCTAAAAAATATTTTGATTGTGTACGGATTATATCACCTTCGCCTTCAAATATTATATTTTCAGGCAGGCTGAAGACCCGGTAGTTTTTCTGTTTAAAATATTTTTCTGCTGCTTCAGCCTCCCGTTTTCTCTGCTGAGCTTTGAAGTTTGCCTTAACAAAAATATCGCTTTCGGCATAACCGGCGTTGCAGGCAAATACCATATCAGGCAGATTTTTCACAGGAGTCAGCTCATTAATTTCTGCGCCAGCTTTCCTGAAAGCTTCTTTCAGATTGTTATACTGTTTTTGAGCTTCTTTCTTTTTTACTTTATTATTTGTATCCATCCAGGGATTTATTGAATATTCGATATCGTAATATTCAGGCGGACACATTATGATTTGTTTAGCAGGCATCGGTATATTCTCAGGATTTTTTTGGATAAATTTACCGATAGAAAATTATTAAAAATATCGGAAAGAATTATTATTATTGTGAAGTTGTTTTGGCGATATTATTGAAAGAAGTAAAATTTTAATCTTACCCAGCAATGATAAGGAGTTCCAATATGAAATATCTATCTTTGAAAATCTTTGCTGCAATTATCTTGATATTGGCTTTTCAAACCCTTGTCAACAGCGATAAGATATTTGCACAAACCAGGAGTAATAAATACACGATCGTAATTCACGGCGGAGCCGGAACGATCAGTAAAAATATTCCCGATTCAGTAAAGCAGGCTTATATCGGTTCATTAAAATATGCTTTGAAGATAGGGCAGGATATCCTGGCAAACGGCGGTAAAAGTGTTGATGCTGTAGAGGCGGTAATAAAATATTTTGAAAGCGATCCAAAATTTAATGCAGGGATTGGAGCGGTTTTTACTTCTGCAGGAACGCACGAGCTTGATGCCTGTATTATGAAAGGCAAAGATCTCTCAACCGGTGCTGTTGCCGGCGTTAAACATATTGCTCATCCTATTGAGCTTGCGAGAATGGTAATGGAGAAAACTCCGCACGTGCTCTTTACCGGAGATGGCGCCGACCAGCTTGGTAAAAAATTTGGATTGAAATGGGTTAAGAATTCATATTTCGATACGCCCCAGAGAAAAGCTGCGTGGGAAAAATGGAAAGCAAAAATGGATAAAGAAAAACACGGCACTGTTGGGTGTGTTGCTCTTGATGAATATGGAAATATTGCTGCAGGCACTTCCACGGGCGGATTGACAGGTAAGATGCCCGGAAGAGTGGGTGACTCGCCAATCGTTGGTGCCGGCACTTATGCAAATAATAAAACGTGCGGAATTTCAGGTACCGGAACCGGTGAATTATTTATAAAAAATAATGTAGCATTCAACATTTCAGCCCTTATGGAATATAAAGGAATGTCGCTTCAGCAGGCGGAAGATGAAATGATACATCACAGGCTGAAACCCGGCGACGGAGGAGTGATAGGTGTAGACAAAGACGGAAATTATGCTTTCTCTTTTAATACCGAAGGTATGTTCCGCGGTGTTGCTACTTCTTCAGGAAAGTTTGAAGTAAAGATTTGGGAATAAAATTAAAAAAAACAGGAGATAAAAATGCCACGTCCGACAGAAAATGATTACGCACCTTATTACAAAGACTATGTAAATTATATCGAAGGAGATAATATTATTAAAATCCTTCGCGATCAATTAAGCAGAACTGTAAAATTAGTTAAATCAATTCCCGAAGAAAAAGGAAACTACGCTTATGCCAAAGGGAAATGGAGTATTAAAGAAGTTCTGGGGCATATCACTGACTCTGAGAGAATTTTTGCTTACCGCGCATTATGTATAGCACGAGGAGAGAAAAAATCTTTGCCGGGTTTCGAGCAGGATGATTATGTGCGTGGAGGCAATTTCAATAATCGTACACTAATGAGCCTGATTGACGAATTTATACAACTTAGAAAATCAAATATTATTCTGTTCAATTCGTTTACAGAAGATATGCTGAACAAAAGGGGTCTTGCAAATAATAATGAAGTTACTGTGAGAGCTATTTTGTTTATAACTGCAGGTCACGAGATTCATCATATAAATATTTTGAAAGAGAAATACCTGGGGTGATAGGGAATATTCTATTCGTCATAAAATTTTGCACAAAATGGGAAAGAAATTGTTTAGCGTTAATCGGTTAAGAAGCCCGTATCGTAAAGCGTAAAAGGTGAATCGGGTGAAGCAACCGAATTCCATAACCGTTAGACGAAACGGGTATCATTACCGTAACCGAAAGACTAATCGTCTGAGTTTACTTTACCATTTGGTTCCTGCTATGCCGGTTTATAGAATATGTTTGAGAATATTAAATCTCTCTTAAAGGGGACTGACTTTCAGATAATTCTGTTTATCTCTTCAAGAATTTTTTCTGAGGCGCCTAAATTTTCCTGAACGTATTCGAAAGAAATTTTTCCTTTTGACTTTCTCAGCTCGTCATTTTTGTAGAGAGTTCTTAGCTGCCTGTAAGCCTGCATTTTATTTTTGATAAGGATTCCTCCGCCTCTTCGCAGCAGCTCCTGTGCTTCCTGTGAATTATCAATTTTGGGTCCGAACAGAACAGGCACGCCGTAAACAGCCGCTTCAAGAACGTTGTGCACGCTCTGCTTAAATCCGCCGCCGACAAAAGCAGTGTCAGCATAAATATAAAGAGTGAGCAGGATCCCTATCGAGTCAACGATAATTACTCTTTCATTATTGTAATTATTCAGGAAAGAAAATCTTATTGTTTCCAGTTCGCCGATAAATTCATTCTCAATATTTTCAAGGTGCAGGATAGTCGGTTCGTGTGGAGCTATTATAAGTATGACATTGCTATCCGCTTTAGCCAATTTTTTGAATGCAGGGAGTATTACCTCTTCATCAGCTTCCCATGTGCTTCCTGCAACAAATACCTTCTTATTTTTTAAAACTTCGTCCCTTATAAGTTTTTTTTCTTTTGCAGTTATACTCCGCTGGTAAACCCTGTCGAATCTTGTATCGCCTACAGCTTTAAGTTGTTCATCATTACACCCGAAGTTCTTAAATCCTTCAACATCTTTTTGTGATACAGTCAGTATTTTTGAAAAATTTTTATAAAGATTTTTATGGAAGTTTTTAATAAATAAAAATTTTCTGGCTGATCTTTCTTTCATTGTTGCATCTACGATAAAGCAGGGGATATTAGCTTTATTTAATGCCCAGATATGATTGGGCCAGATATCGTAGCGCATCATAACGGCAAGATCGGGATTTACAATTTTTATAAATCTTTCTGCGTTTGATTTTGTATCCAGCGGTATGTAAGAAACAAGATCAGCGTAAGGATATTTTTTAGAATTTTCATAGCCCGATGGTGAAAAGAATGTAACAAGGATGTTCAGCCCTTTATTCTTTTTCAACTCTTTTATGATAGGTTTAGCCTGTTCAAACTCTCCGTACGAAGAGGAATGGAACCAGATCAATCTTTTTGTTTTATCAAGCTCGCCTGAATTTACAATCAGGTTTTCAAATATTCTTTTCCTCCCCTTAATTCCTTTTTTAATTTTTGCATTGAACAAACCGGCAAGTTGAATCCCCGTATAAAAAACCGGAATTATCACATAGTTATAAAATAAGGTCCAAAAATTTTTCATCAGGTGTTTAAAAGGATGTTTATTTTATTAAATGCTGTCTGTGGGGTTAGTTCCATCATACATTTGAAATGTTTTTTAGGACACTGGCTCCTTCCGATATGTGTACAAGGTCTGCAGGACAAAGAATCATTCTCTAAAATTAAATTTTTACTTTTATACGGCATAAACCCGAACTCCTTAACAGTCGAACCAAAGAAAGCTAAAACCGGCGTACCTGCGGCACATGCTGCGTGCATCAACCCGGAGTCATTGCTGACTATTACAAAGCATTTTTTCATATCAGCCACAGTCTGAAGAATGTCATCTTCTGTGCAAAGGTTGATCGAAGCCGGTACCATCTTTGATATTTCGCCGCAGATCTGTCTGTCATCTTTACCTCCAAGCAGGACTACCTTAAAGTTATTTGCTGATAATATTTTTGCAAGGTAAATATAATATTCCTTTGGCCACATTTTTGTAAAGTGACGTGAGCCGGGAGCCAGCCCGATAAATTTTTCATCTGAAGTTAATTGTGATTTAACATTCCCGGGAATAAAAATCTCCAGTCCCTTCTCATCAAGCTCGAAATTATCAATCGTTTGTGCATACCTGATGGGAATGTCAGGAACATTTCTTAACCTGTTTATTTTAAATTTTACAAGCAGGAACTTTTCAATGTCCAGTTTCTTAAATTTTATAACCTTCTGAACAGGTTTTATATTCTTTGTGATCTTTTGGGAACGAAAATTATTCTGCAGGTCAATTACAAGATCATACCTGTTTTGCTTTAGTGAGTTGATGAGTTCGTTAATGTTGTCCGGATTAAAAGTGTAAAGATCATTTAAGTTCGGATTATACTTTAACACATCAGCATATTGCTCTTTAAGCAGGAAATCTATTTTCAGATCAGGGAATTTTTTTTTTAGAGACCGCAGCACCGGCGTTGTAAGAAGAATATCGCCGAGAGAGCTCAGGCGTATAATAAGGATCCTATTTGTGTTTTGTAAATTTATCAAGATAATTATTTTAAAATAATTTATATTTGACAAGTTCAATTTAGTTAAATAGCGATTTTACTTCCAATAATAAAAACTAAAACTTAAGAAGATTATTCTTAAAGCTATTAAAGGGAGATTTTATGAGCACTTTACCGCCGCCCGCTGTTGAAAAATTCCCGGAAACTTCGCTGGAGAAGAAAGTCTACACAATTGTTGAAAATCTTAAAGACTATCTGCCTATCACGAATGACAGGAATCGTCTTGCGTTCAATCTTTACAAATATATGAAAGGTGAGGGGGATCATCCTTCTGTTATGGTCAGAAATACGAAAGTTCACATAACCGGCATAAGTGAAAAGGAATTGGTGGAAAAACTGACCAGAGAAATTGAAAAAATAAAATAGCCGTCAGGTTTTTTCAGGAAGGTTGGGCTGTCCAATCAGAATTGTTTGGTATTATTAACCCACGGATTAATCCGTGGGTTAATGAGAGAAAATAAAACTTCAAACCGTTTTAACGCCTGCCCTCTCAGACTTGTCGGAGACGAGGTGAGCCGGCAAGGCAGGGTTTATAAATGAAAGCGGTCAACTTAAATCAAAGTAAATATGTTTTAAGACAAGCAAAAAAAATAATTATTGTAGCGGCAGAATTAAAAAATGAAAAGATACCATTGCTAATCATGATAACCTGCCTCCTCTGTTCTATTCTTAATTTTTCAGAGGTCTTATCTATTTGAAAAAAGTCTAATACTTCGGCGTTATTCCCATATTATAAAACATAAACGACCACATATCAGCCTGCTCTTCTAAAATTTTAGAGATTGGTTTCCCTGCGCCGTGACCTGCGCGCGTTTCAATCCTTATCAATATCGGGTTTTTTCCTTTATACTTTTCCTGAAGCGTCGCTGCATATTTAAATGAATGAGCAGGAACTACACGGTCATCGTGGTCAGCAGTTGTAATCATCATTGCAGGGTAATTTCTCCCTGCGCGTATATTCTGTAGCGGTGAATATTTATAGAGAGCTTTAAACTCTTCTTTGTTATCGCTTGAGCCGTAATCGCTCACCCAAGCCCATCCAATTGTAAATTTCTGAAAGCGAAGCATATCCATCACACCAACAGCAGGAAAAGCAACCCTAAATAAATCCGGTGCCTGGTTGCATACTGCCCCGATCAGCAATCCGCCGTTTGAAGCCCCAGCAACAGCAAGATATTTAGGCGAAGTATATTTTTCTTTAATTAAATATTTTGCAGCGTAAATAAAATCATCGAAGACATTTTGCTTGTGAAGTTTCGTCCCTGCTTTATGCCATTCCTCACCGTACTCTCCACCGCCTCTTATATTTGGCATTGCAAAAATTCCGCCGTTCTCCAGAAGAATTAATCTTGATGGAGAAAATGAAGGATTAAGACTGATGTTAAAACCTCCGTAGCTGTAAAGATAAGTCGGATTTTTTCCGTTCCTCTTCATTCCTTTTTTATATACGATGAACATCGGAACTCTTGTGCCGTCTTTGCTCTGATAAAAGACCTGGTCGGTAACATAATCATCAAAACTGAAATTAAGCTCTGCTTTTCTGAAAAGTGTTGATTGTTTTGTATCTACATTGAACCTGTAAATTGTCGGCGGAAAAGTAAAAGAAGTGAAAGAGTAAAATGCAGTCTTATCATTTCTTTTCCCCGAAAATCCGCTGATAGTTCCTAATGCCGGCAGCTTTATTTCACCTTCAGGCTTGCCGTCCAGGTCATAAAGATAAGCGTGGCTGCTGGCATCCTGCATATAAATTGCAACAAGCTTTTCACCGATAATTGAAGCAGATTGTAAAACACTTTTTTGTTCGGGAAGAATTGTCTGCCAGTTCGCCTCTTCAGGATGAAGCGGGTCTATCAGAACAAGTCGGTATCTCGGAGCTCCTTTATCAGTCAGAACCAGAAGCTTATCGCCTACGTTATCAACTACGCTGTAATTATTTTCGAAGTTCGTAATAACAGGTATCACTCTTGAATTCGGGTTCGTCAGATCGGAAACAAGCAACGCATTATTACTTGTGCCTTGTGAAGGATAAATAATTAAAAACCTTTCATCTTCGGTTGTTTGTGCGCCGAAGATCATTTTAGGTCTTTTATCATCACCGTAAATAAATATATCATCTTTCTGCGGCGTACCTATTTTATGATAATAGATTTTCTGGAATTCATTTGAAGTTGTTAGCTCTTTACCTTTAGACGGTTCAGGGTATCTCCCGTAGAAAAAGCCGCTGCCGTACCAGGCAATGCCGGAAAATTTTATCCACTTAAGATCATCACTCAGATCTTTTTTGCTCAGCACATCCATCACGTGAAATTCATTCCAGTCAGACCCGCCGGATGCAGTACCATAGGCAAAATATTTCCCGTCCTTTGAAAAAGCATAAGTAGTTAATGAGACAGTACCGTCAGAGGAAAGTTTGTTGGGGTCAAGAAATAACTGCGGCTCTGAATCGAGATCATTCTGAATATAAAGGATACTTTGATTCTGCAAGCCGTCATTTTTGAAGAAGAAATATCTCTCCCCGCCTTTGAAAGGAGTTGAGTACCGCGGGTAGTTATAAAGTTTTTCAAGCCTGTCTTTTATTTTATCCCTGAAAGGAATTTTATCGAGATAACCAAAAGTGATTTTATTTTCTTCCTCAACCCATTTCTTTACTGCGGCTGAAGTATCATTTTCCATCCACCTGTAAGGATCAGCAACGACGGTGCCGAAGTAATTATCCTTAACGTTATCTTTTTTCGGGTGGGGATATTTAAGCTGTGAATAAGCCGATAAACTAACGAACAGAAAAAGTGCAGAGACTGCAAAGAATTTTGCTTTCATTTTTTCCTCTTTTTAATTGATTATACTATAATAATAGATTGTCGTTCTTCAGGCAACAGAAAAGTGATAAAAAAATATTAA
>JAKAGZ010000035.1 GCA_021815365.1 Bacteroidota bacterium | reverse complement strand
GCATTTGCTTTACCAAACTGAAATAACAGCCAGCAAAGGATCAGCAGAGGAATATAGTTCTTCACAACGTCCCAGCCGCTCAGAAGACCGAGAATAACAAATGCTGCAATTGGAATTGCTGCTAAGAAAGATGTTTCCCCCAACGACGCCGCTGCACCAACATCTTTTACCAGTGTTTCAAGATCTGTTTTAAAAGCATAATTTTTATCCCTGCCTTCAACAGTAACCGGTTCGATAAAAGCATAAAGACCCAAACGGCTCAACTCTGTTATTGCATCAGCACATTCTCTAATAGTTATCAAAGAACCATGATCTGATGGTTCCAGCCTGTACATCATCTTCCCGCCGTCAAGGTTCAGCTTCTTAAGACTTTGTGCGCTGAATGATGTAAAGACATCCTCCATTTCGTAAAGCGAACCCGCATGACCACCTCTGTTCATGCATCCGGTAACAACTTTATCATCAAGAAAACTTTTGCCGGTCTTTTGCTTATATAAGTAATCCACAATTAATATATCTTCAACCATATCAGTCGTACCCATGACGCCATCAAACTCTTCGTCAGTTATTACTCGAAGAACTCTTCCTAAGTATTCAAACCTGTCACCCATACCTATCGGGTCATTTCTGAGCGACGTAACTCTCCTGCCCGGATGATCGGCGGCAAGTATTATAAGCCTGCCATCCTTTGTAAGTTTTTGCCTTCTCTTCCTCTCTTTGGCATGCTCAAGTATAGCATCTGTTTGCTCAACCCTTGCTTCTGTAATCTGATAAAATAATTTTTTGGGGAAAAAATCATCTAAAATAAATTTATAACTTCCGGTTGTGTACTCCATTTAATTTGCCTCTGAATAATTTATAACCTCATCATTAAACTACTGAAAATTTATAAATAGTTGTTTGTGTATACTCTTGCCCCGGTCGAAGAATAACAGATGGAAATTTTTTTTCATTCGGAGAATTGGGATAATGCTGGCATTCAAGGCAAAGACCTGACCTTGCCTGGTAGCAGATACCGTTTTTACCTTGTAACTTTCCGTCAAGGTAATTGCCGGAATAAAATTGCAGACCGGGTTGATCAGTCAGCACTTCCATGCATCTACCTGTTGATGGATCATATAATGCTGCTGCTTTTCTCACAGAGCCATTAAAATTGTTCAGCACCCAGTTATGATCATACCCTTTCGCAAATTCCAATTGTTTGTAGTTTTCTTCAATGCGATCGCCAATTCTGAACGGCTTTCTAAAATCCATTGGAGTGTTTTCAACATCAGCGATCTCTCCTGTGGGAATTGATTGACTGTCAGTCGGTGTAAACTTATCAGCATTGATCATTAAAACATGATCGAGTATCGAGTTAGCCGGCGATCCTGTCAGGTTAAAATAAGTGTGGTTTGTTAAGTTAATTATGGTTGGTTTATCAGTAAAAGCTTTGTATTCGATTTTCAGTTCATCATCATTGGTAACAGTGTATATGACTTTTGTTTCTAAGTTTCCCGGGAAACCCTCCTCACCGTCAGGACTTATGAGGGTAAGCTCAAGAGATGGATTTTCCGTTCCCTGGACTACTGCCGCTTTCCAGATCTTTTTGTCAAAACCTTTCACGCCGCCATGTAATAAGTTCCCATTATTATTTTTACTCAGTTGATATTCTTTACCATCGAGACTGAAACGCCCGCCTGCTATTCTGTTTGCATATCGCCCAATAGTAGCACCTAAATAAAAACGTCCCCCGACAAAATTCATCAGATTATGGTGCCCGAGTACTACATCTTCAATTTTCCCATGCCGGTCCGGAACATCAACCCCGGTAATTGCAGCTCCATAATTCAGAATTTTTACACTGAAACCTTTTTGATTTGTCAGAGAGAAGACATCAATATCATTTTCCAGATGCTCTGTAACAATTTTGGTCATTCCTTCAGTTGTCGAAATTTTCATGTTGTAGTAATGTTTAAGTATAATCTACTATTTTATATCCTTTCAGAGAAGAGAAAGACCTGATCGGTTTTCCAACGAGCGGCTGACAATATTCTAAGAATGCCTCTGTTACATAATTGCCGTCAGAATTTATATAATCAGAGGGCAGTAACTTTTCAGCTATTGCAACATTCTCAAGAGGAACTGCACCGACCTTACAACGATATTTTTTTCCTCTCTCTCTTTCAAGAGTCATCATTACCCCGCTGTTACCTTTAACCGCAGAACGTAATGCCATCTTACCAACAAGATAAGCTTCTTTTTGATCGACAGAAGATATATAATTGATAGATGTTCTTGCTGCCAGACCGGGTTTTTCACTTCTTGCCCTAAGTCCGAGGTTTTCGGAAATTTTTTCAGAAAGAAAAGAAGCTGCCCCGCCCGGTAAATTTCTGCCAAATCCATCTTTTGAAGCTTCAGCTTTCACACCGCCAATATATGAACCGGACTCATCCTTTAGCCCTTCGCTCACCACAATCACAGCCCGTCCGTATTTTGCATAAACTTTTTCAACATCCGAAAGGAATGACTCCATCACAAAAGGTCTTTCAGGAAAATAAATCAGGTTAGGCGCATCCCCGTCTTGTTTTTTCGCAAGCGATGAAGCTGCGGCAAGCCATCCTGTATTTCTTCCCAGGGTTTCGATTATTGAAATCGGAGGAGGCAGCGATTCAACATCCAACCCGATTTCGCGGGTAACTGAAGCAACATACCGCGCAGCACTTCCAAAACCAGGGCAATGATCAGTATAAGCCAGATCATTATCTATAGTTTTGGGAATGCCGATAACTTTTAATTCGTAGCCGATAGAGCGGGCAAGCCTATCAACGTTATGTGCAGTGTGCATTGAACCATTGCCGCCAATATAAAAGAAATAACGGACATCATATTTCCTGAAGACATCGAGTATATGACCATAATCCTCTTCCTGGATCTTTCTACGGCTGGAACCAAGTGCAGCACCCGGTTTGTTGCGAATTTCTTTAAGAACAGATTGTCTCTCTCTTCCAAGGTCGGTCAGCTTTTCATTTAGAATGCCATCAATGCTATGAAGAGCGCCAATAATCCTGCCTGAGTTTATACGTTTAGCTTCTTCTATTACACCGACAAGACTGCAATTAATTACTGCTGTCGGTCCGCCGCCCTGGGCTATCATCAGATTTCTTCTTATCATTAAATAACGCGCAGAGGTTTTTGTAAATAATCTTTATACTGAATTGGCTCTATAATTTTAACATCAAGCCATGCACAAAGCTCATTCACATCATCTGTAATATCTTTATCTACGTAAGCTAAATGATGAGGGATACCGTTAACAAGCAAAGTATTCATAAAATCTTCACTTGATATATTTTTACCATTCATTTTCAGATTATTCATCCAGCTGCTGCAGCCTTTGTACATCGGGGAGTTTTTGTCTGAAAAATTTCCGGACACCAGGAATGCACTTAAATCACTTTCTTGAAATCTCAAGGCAGTAACATCACCGGATTTCATTTTGCCCTCACGGACAACACCAATAGTATTACGGTTAAAATGGTTCGCAAGCCTGAAGCGTGAATTATCAAACCAGTTTTTAGGAATATTACCGCAATGCCAGATGTAAACTGAGTCGCTCTTCTTATCCCAGGCTGATAAATCCATAAGCACCGTTTCGCGGCTGCTGAGATATTTCAAAGTTAACATAGATACTGCACCAAGCACGTCGGTTTCGGTAGCTGCAACAATCGAATTTTGATTTAGTCTGCCGATTGTCGAGCAAACCATTAAGCCAATCTTACCCGGCACCTCCGGCCAGCATCTGAAGGTTATTGCAGATGCCTGATGCTTTGCAATAATTTTTTGAAATGCAATTTCAGCTCTTGCTGCTTTTGAAATATCCGGCAAGGCAGCATCTATACCCTCAGCTTCTGCCGTAATCTCTTTTGTCTTTATTGCCACTTCCTTATTGTTCAACGCATTCTCATATTCTTCGTAAAACTCTGAGAGTGAAATTTTTTCAACAGTTACGCCGAAGATTTTTTTAAGTTTTTCTGCATCAAACTTTACATCATGATAGCCGGGAACCAAATCCCCGATCAGTAAAACTTTTGATCGCTTAAGATTCTTAATTGCCGATAGCGATCTTATAGTTATATCGAATCGTTTTGCAAAATCATCAGAACCGGCATTTCCATAGAACCATTTTACCGGTTTGTTATAACCGTCGCTGAACCTAGCTGTAATACTCATATATAGATTAGTAGCGCAGAAGGAATTCAAAGGCAGGGGGCCACTTACGGTAGTTTCTTCAACTGCCCAAATTGCTAACCGTGCTGATGTTGAAAAAAAAGGAAGGATCATATCGCCGTCAGCAAAGGAAGAATTCTGGATTATAATCAGATCAATATTTTCTGCTTCGAGCTGTTTAGCTACAGATTCTGCATCGCTCAGTGTTTCCATTCCTTTGTGTATCGGGGTAAAATCAAATCCTAATTCAATGCTCTTCTTTTTCAGAGCTTCAATGCTTTGATTAAGGACGCTTTTCATATCACCTTTGAAGATCGGGCGAAAGGTACCTGCAAGTGCAACTTTTAATTTATCCATTATTTCCTCGTAAAGTCAGTTTAGAACAGCTAATTATTATTTTTTTATTTTCTTATCGTTAATGTATTCAGCACAGGTTGGGTTAAATACAGATTTGGCTGTATAAGAAATCAGAGAAGGAATGAAAGCTTTAGTTTAAATTTTTCATCCATCTCAGAGGATTGTGAAAACAATTTCCTTGTGTTCTCTATGTGAGTATGCATCATCGCTTCTGCCTTATCTGAATCCCTTTCTTTGATGGCAGCTATTATATTCAGATGTTCCTGAACAGTAGTATTGATTCTGCCCGGCATATGCCCGGAAATAAACCTGATCCTGTGTATTTGAGCAAGCAAATTATTTATGATAGTATGAATTCTGTGATTACCAGCAATGGTGAGTATTAGTTCGTGCAATTTCGTGTCAGCCTCAAAAGAAAGTACGCTGTCTTCATCCTGCATAGCCTTCAGTAGTAAATGTTCTAT
Organism: Bacteroidota bacterium; assembly: GCA_021815365.1. Classification (GTDB taxonomy): domain Bacteria; phylum Bacteroidota; class Ignavibacteria; order Ignavibacteriales; family Ignavibacteriaceae; genus JAKAGZ01. The sequence goes on along the minus strand of JAKAGZ010000035.1, from coordinate 24,524 downwards.
CTTAACAAATTCTTCGATTTCTTTGTCTGTAACATTATTTGCCGCAAACTTAGCAGCCAAACCTTCTAAAGCATATCTTATATCAAGAATTTCTTCAATGTCTTCTTTTAAGAGATCGGCAACATAGGTACCCTTGTAAGCTATGTTTTTCACTAACCCTTCATTTTCTAATCTCCTGAAAATTTCTCTAACGGGGGTCCTGCTGATTGAATATTTTTTTACAATTTCTTCTTCTGTTATTGGCTGGCCTGCTTTTAGCCTGTGCGATATGATTTCTAATTTTAATTGCCTGTAGACTTTTTCCTTTTTCGAAGAATTAACATCACTTATATGATTATTACCATCCTTATTCGACATACAAAATATTAAACCTTATAAATAAGCATAACAATACTTAAAAACTCCTTGGTATAAAATAATACATTTATATAAATATATGAATAGTCAATCTCTTAGTGTTGGGGGAAGGGAAAGTTAACATAGTTCAGGGCAGGTTTATTGTTTAATACCAGGTCTACATCTTTTACTACTGTAGAGACAACTTTTTCCTGTGCTTCCTCTGTTAAAGCACCAATATGAGGAGTTAAAATTACATTTTCAAATTTTTCAATTTCAGAAATAACGGGAGGTTCTTTGCCCCTGACATCTAAAGCGACACCTTTTAAAATATTTGCTTTTAACACTCTTATTAGGTCTTGTTCATCTATAATTTCTCCACGAGCTGCATTCACAAGATAAGCTCCCTTTTTCATCAACATTAATTTTTCATAATTAATCATTCTATAAGTTTCTTTGTTAAGCGGCAAATGAATTGATATAATATCAGAATTTGACAGAGTATCTTCGAGAGTTGTAATATTAACTCCTAATTCTTTCGCCAGTTTATCATCTGCCTGAACAAATTTATCATAAGCGAATAAGTTTACTCCGAATGATCTCAATCTGAATGCAACTGCTCTCCCTATTTTTCCGAACCCCAGCAGTCCGACAGTTTTAGAATACAACTCGTTACCCATAAATTTGCTTCTTTCCCACTTCCCCGATTTTGTAGAATTATCAGCCTGAGGTATTTTTCTTAAAAGAGAAAGTATCAGCGAAATGGAAAGTTCGGCGGTTGAAATTGTATTGTCGTTCGGGGCATAACAAACTACAATGCCTTTTTCATTTGCAGCTTCGATATCTATATTATCATATCCAGCGCCGGCACGACCAATTACGCGTAAAGACCTGGCATTAACTAATAAATTGCTGTCAACTTTTGTTTGATTCCTTACAATTAATGCTTTGGCATCACAAACCAGCCTGGAGAGTTCGTTCGGTATTTTCCATAGATCCTGGAAAAAACCGACTTCATATTTTTCTTGAAGAGCATCAATGGATTTACCCCTGATATTTTCAGAAATTATTATATCCAACTTTTTCCTTTCGCTTTAAAAATTATTAATAAAATGATTTTTCGTACAATTAAGTCAGGACACAGCTTCGCCCCGTAAGTCACATAAATTTAAAAAATATGATTGTATACAATAATGTATAACATAACCATTCATTTTTATTTTGTCAAGAAAAAAATTAAAACTAAATGTTTTTTACTGAAGAATTAAAAATTTGAGCTTAATTTTATCATCAAAAGGCATAAATTATTTATCAGCCGTTTTCAGTTACGCTCCAACCCCGTCAAACTTGATTATCCTCACAAGCTTTGATATATTTAGAATCATACTATCCCAAAGGAAGGTGTTTTAATGGCACGAATAAAAAATATTGAGGCTTTCTGCAGCGTATGTAATGGTATGCGAAAAATGGAGTTAGGCGGGGAAGTTTCTACTACAGAAGCAGAGGGGCATAAAAGATGGGCTAAATGCAAGAAATGCAAACAGACGATGATAATTGATATGACCGAAGACGTCAAAGAAAGCAAAGTTTCTCTGGAAGGGATCGAAAATGGGGAATGCACAACTTATTCTCCAACTAAAAGTTTTAATATCGGAGAATCTATCTATCACGAAAACTGGAATGATTTTGGTAAAGTTGTCTCGAAAGAAATAACTTCCAATGGTCAAAAAGCTATTGCAGTTGAATTTCAAAAATCAGGTTTTAAGAAATTAATAGAATCAATTAACATTTAAATAACCACAAAGTGAGGTGAAATAATTTGGTAGGGATAACAGTTGGCGACAACGAATCCATTGATAAAGCTCTCAGAAGATTCAAGAAAAAATACGAAAGATCGGGAATACTTAAAGAATATAAGAAGAGAACTTTTTTTGTTAAACCTTCGATCAAAAAAAGAATGGAAAAAATGAAAGCCGCAAGAAGGGCACATCGTTCAGATAATAATGAATAAAAAAAGGCCCCTCGTTGAGGGGCATTTTTGTTTCTACTCCAAATGTAATTTTGGCTCTTCAAGTTCCTTCTCCTCTTTTTTCATCAGGTAATTTTTTTCAAAGAAAGTTGTGATCATTTCAAATGCTTCATCAACAGTATTACAGAAATTAAATATTTTATGATCATTACTGCCTATCATTCCATTATAAGCTAATGCTTTAAAATTAATAATTTTGCTCCAGTACTTTTCATCGTAGACAACCAGCATTAGTTTCTTTTTGATCTTACCTGTCTGAACAAGAGTAAGAATTTCCAGGAATTCATCCATTGTTCCAAAACCACCTGGAAAAACAACTAAAGATTTTGCAAGATAGGCAAACCAGAATTTTCTCATAAAAAAATAATGAAACTCAAATTGCAGATCGCGCGGGACATACTTATTAATAAATTGTTCGAAAGGAATGCTGATGTTCAAACCGATTGACTTTCCACCAGCAAGCTTAGCACCTCTGTTAGCCGCTTCCATTATTCCTGGTCCACCGCCCGTACAAATTATAAATCTGCTGGCTTTAGTACCGAGTTCAGATGACCATTTGGTTAATCTTCTTGATAACTCAACAGCGTCTTCGTAGTACTTTGACATTTCAACAAGCTGTTCTGCTTTCCGTAATTTCTCTGCAAAATTTAAATCTGATTTAGGATTTAGCGTTTTGAATTTATTGTACTCTGCCAATGCGTCTTTTTTTGATTTTAACCTTGCGGAACCAAAAAAAACAATGGTATCTACAATTTTATGTTTCTTAAATCTTGATTGGGGCTGCAAGAATTCGCTGAGTATCCTGATTATCCTTCCATCAGAAGAATTAAGGAAATCAAGATCTTCATAAGCTTTGAGAATATCTTTTTTCTTTGCCATAATTATCCTACGTTAAAAAATTAAAAGTATAAAATGATTAATAACTGAAATTGAGGCTGCAATTTTCTGGTCCTGATTTCTTGTCCTGAATTTTTTCATAATAATACTTAACTTTACTGCAACTTAAAATAAGATTCTTAAAAGCTTTTCCAAAATATTACACAATATTTCCCAGATGCTGAATTGTCCAGGTTAAAAAAAATAGTATTTCTCCCCCTCTTCATAATTACGCAAATATTTGCAACTACACCTGAAGCTGTAAAAAAACATATTGAAAATATACTATCAAAGCTTCCATCGTCAACCAAGGCTGCAATTATTATATTAAAACCTTTAACGCAGGATACTATATTTAAATTAAATGCATCAGAATCCATGATCCCTGCTTCTAATACAAAACTATTTACAACTGCAGCGGCTCTATCATTATTAGGTGGAAATTTTATACTCTCAACAAAATTACTTACCGACGATAAAAGTAATTCAAGTGGTGCGATAAGGGGTAATCTTTATATCAAGGGTTACGGCAATTCATTATTTACATCCTCCGATATGGATGCTCTTGTGGACGTTATTAAAAAAGAAGGTATAAAAAAAATTACAGGTAATATTGTAGGCGACGATAGTTTTTGTGATAATATCTACAGCCGTAAAGATTGGATATACCAGGAAGAAGCAAATGTAAAGCTCCCCCCTGTTTCCGCTCTTGTCGTTGACAGAAACAGGAAAATAATTTATAAAAGAAGAAGACACAGGCTAAGAGCATATTACGTTAATGTCAGCAATCCTCCTCTTAATGCCGCCCGCATGCTGAAAGCAAAGCTTGAAAGAAAGGGAATACATGTTTCAGGGAAAACGGTAGCAGGGGTAACACCCGCCAAAGCAAAATTTTTAGCTGAATCAAAAATTACTCTCCGTGAACTAATAAAAAAAATTAACAAACACAGCGATAATTTTTTGGCTGAATGCCTTTTTAAAACCATCGGCGCTGTCACTTCGGGTAAACAAGGAAATTCATTTTATGCAACACAGGCTGTTGTTGGTTTTATCAGAGACCAAGGTATCTTTTCAAAAGGGACCTCAGTTGTTGATGGTTCGGGAATATCACGATTCGACCAGATAACTGTCGGTGCTATTGCAGGTACGCTGGAGAAAATGTATTTCGACCTGAAGCACTATACGGATTATTATAATTCACTCAGTATCGCTGGCGTTGATGGAACTTTAAGAGACAGAATGGTTGGAACTGCAGCAGAAAATAATTTTCGCGGAAAAACCGGAACACTGAAAGGCGTTACTTCTCTATCAGGATATCTTACTACAAATAAAAATGAAAAAATTATCATTAGCATGATATTTCAGTTTCAGATGGGAGAAACTAATCTTCATAGAAAGATTGAAGACGAGATAGTTGAGGCTCTAACTGCACTTGAATAAAAGCCCGGGAATATTTCCCCGGGCTTATTTTAAAATTTTAATCCTTATTTGTTAGGCTGCTGCTGATTTGTTTGTGGAACCTGCTGTGGTAAAGTAGGCTGCTGAGGTATTTGCTGCCCAGATTTCTGAATTATGCTTTCCCTTTGTTCCTTTGTTGTCTGTCCGGGTAAGAAAAATAAATTTATTACAATAGCCAGAACAGTTAATGCACCGGCTAACCACCAGGTAGACTTACTAAGGAAATCAGCAGTCCTTCTCGTACCAAACATTGAACCCATATTTCCGACACCGCCAAATGACCCCGCCAAACCGCCGCCTTTACTTGATTGTAATAAAACAATAATTATCAGCAGTACTGCGATTATTGAGGACAAAAAAACAAATAATGTATACATAATATAACTCCTTTCTGTTGTAGCGGGGGAGGGATTCGAACCCCCGACACGTGGATTATGATTCCACTGCTCTAACCTACTGAGCTACCCCGCCTGATCTTTAATTTAAGCTTGTAAATATAGGCACAAATCATTTTATTTTCAAAAAATCCTGCACAGCTACAGCTACAGTCAAGCATCAAAAATGAGGGCTTTTATATCCCGATTTTGTCAAAGCAAAATGTTATTCAGTCAGCACATTCCATAAATAATCTAACAACTCATGAATACCCTGCCCGGTTACAGAAGAAAATATAAGAGGTGGAGAGTCAGCATTTTTTATTTTTTTCTTTGCCAATTTTTTTAGATCCCTATCTCCTGCAAGGTCAGATTTCGAAAGGGAAATAATTTTTTTCTTTTCAGCTAATTTTTTGCTGTAGCTTCTTAATTCATTGTAAAGTGTATCATAATCTTTCTGGTAATTTTTCGAAGTAATGTCGATAAGGAACAGCAGGACTTTTGTTCTTTCAATATGCCTTAAAAATTTTAATCCCAGCCCCTTACCTTCGTGAGCACCTTCAATAATTCCGGGAATATCAGCAACAGTAAAGCTTTTATAATCTTTATATTTCACAATGCCAAGGTTTGGAGATAGAGTTGTGAAAGGATAGTCTGCTATTTTAGGTTTCGCATCCGTGATTGCTGAAATTAAAGTAGATTTACCGGCATTTGGAAATCCGACTAATCCAACATCAGCAATTAACTTCAACTCAAGAATTACTTTTAATGATTCGCCTTCTTTTCCCGGTTCAGAATATCTTGGTGCCTGGTTTGTTGGAGTCGCAAAATTACTGTTTCCTTTGCCGCCTCTTCCGCCTCTGGCAAGAATCGCTTCCTGGTTGACACTGCTCATATCAAAAAGAACTTTTTTTGTTTGTGCATCTCTTACTATAGTTCCAACAGGAACTTTAATAATCACATCATCGCCGTACTTACCATCTTTTCTCGAGCTTCCGCCAGGTTCGCCGTTATTTGCTTTATAACGCTTTTTGTATTTGAAATCCAGAAGTGTAAACAAGTTGGGATCAGTTCTTAAAATTATATTTCCCCCATTGCCTCCGTTACCACCTGAAGGACCCCCTTTGGGTACATATTTTTCCCGTCTGAAAGTGACAGCACCATCACCGCCTCTTCCGGCGGTCACTTCAATTTCAGCATAATCTATGAACATTTTCAGATAGCCTGGTTAAAATAATTTGAGACAGCGTTCGTCAAAGTGACTGCATCTCTTATATAAGGGTTGACACGATAAGAAAAGAAAACCGATTTCAATATCTCAGTCGCTCCATCATAAGTAGAACACTCTGTTATTTTTTCCATAGTATTTGCAAAATCCTGTCTATCGCCGTTAAAAACATTATTAATTATCTTTCCTATTTCTTTATCACTCAGAAAACTTAAAACATCTTTTTCTCTCGGTGGTACTTTATATGTTGTGTGAGGCTGCTGCATCACTTCTGTTTTTTCTTCTTCCTGAATATTTCCTTCATTTATTTCTTCCTGCCGCGAAGTGGTCGATTCCGATGAGTTAAACAGAATTTTATCTGGCTCAGGTTCTTTATTTACTTTATTTGTTTCTTTTGCCGACTCTGTTTCAATTTCAAAATGCCCCTCGTCCCTAACATTATTCTCTGTTTTCCGATCTTCTTTTTCGCCTGTTCTCTGTTTTTGCGCATCATCTTCAAAAGGAGTATTTTCATCCCCGGCAATCATCAGACCAGATTCCTCCTCAAGCGCTTTCAATTGTGAATCAAAAGATTCCAGCAAATCATCGTCTGTAGAAACCTCAGTTAACAAATCTTCTTCAAGCAAATTATCAAGCTCATTACTATCAGTTTTCCCCTGCTCTATTTCCTCACCAGGATTTTCCGCCTCTTTTCCAATCTCTTTATTTTCAGCAATAGGTAACTCTCCTTTCTCAGTTTTCTTTTGATCGAAATTCTCATTTACATTTTTTACTTCCCTGCCTGCCGGACAGGCAGGATCTCCTGGTTCAGAAACATTTTTAATTTCGACTTCCGATTCAGGTGCTGTAATTTCACTTCTTGAAGGGAGAACTTCGGGTTTGTCTATACTGGTCGGGGTATAAATAATTTTTCTTATCTCATCAATCTCATACTGCTGTTTTACATTTACAGGCAATGCTCTTCTCAGCCGGAAAAGATGATCTATCATCTCTTCTTCTTTAAGAAAAATCTCTACACAATTTGAAGAAACTTTTGTATTATCTAATGCCCCAAGGTTAAAAAAATCTGCCATAGACAGAAGAGCATTATCTATAATTTTCTGCGGGTGGGCTGTAAGTAATTCTTTTACAATTTTATTCAATGCAACTTCAAAATCAATGAGACTAAAATTTACAGACTTCTTTTTTTCAATATAAATAGTTAGGACAGACTTCAAATAATCATAATAGTACAGGTAATTCAGCGAGAGTTTTATTTCATCAACAGACTTAAGCTGATCTTCGTTGTAAATGAATTTTGTAAGAGACCATTTAGGTCTTACAAGAAAATTTACTGTGAACGAAACTGCCTGCATAATAAGATTTCTTGAATCTTCAAAAGAAATTTTTTTATTCTTTTTTATTTCCTGGTTAATAAGACGGAAATATTTTTGAATCTCAGGACCTGAATAGTCGAATGCGGATTTCTGAAGCAATTTTTTTCTGTCCTGGTATATAAGGTAATCAAACTCTGAATCAATATATTTTGTAATTGCAGGATGAAGACCGGCGCCGCACAGTTGTTCGAAAGTAAAAAAGGCACCGAGCCTCTTTATCCTGTTTAGCGAAAAATCAGATATAAATTTTATTTCCTTCTCGAACATGTTCTTATTATCCAAGTTTGATCGGTACAAAATAAAAAAATCCCTGCTAATAATGTAACAGGGATTTAATTATTTTAGCGGAAAAAGTTCTTATTTATTATTTTCTTTATGCTTAAACATTTTATCACCTTTCTGAAGTCTTGGATATTTAGGGTTTGTAAGATCCCTTATATCCTGCGTATAAACCACACTTATTGTTAAATTCTTATTCAACTCCGGGAATTGAAGGTTGTCATAACTTTGATTTTTTTCAGCAGGTAAATGTCTATCTAGTTCCTCTCTCGAAAAGAAAATCTTCCCGCAAACACCGCATCTGAATATTTTCCCGCTGAAAGTTTCGATTGAGAAAGGGACTTTCTCTTTTATTCTGAATTTTGCCGTTAATTTTGGAGCTGACATAAAATTCACCTCGCAAAAATATCGCCCTCTGCAGGCGAATTATTTATAAAATAATATTGTAAACGCACCCAACAACATTAATACACCTGCAGCAATAAAACCGATCGCAGGAGAAACTGCTGTCCAAAGAAAGCCGATCAAAATGCTTGAGACAAAATCACCTAGTCCATTTACTGTTCCAAGAACCCCCATTCCAATTCCGCGAGTTTCCGATGAAACCAGATCGGCTGTAATTGCACTTTCCAGCGTATCTTCTGCAGCAATATAAATTCCGGCTAAAGCAAAAAGTACAAATAGATAGATTATGTTCGTATAACTAAAAACAAAAGCAAATACAAATCCTGTTATTGTAATTACCGCAAGGAAATATCCTGCTGACAATAAATAAACTCTCTTTATTTTATCACTCAATGCACCGATTGGGAATGAAGCTACTGCATAAGTAATATTTCTGACTATATACATTATTCCGGCAAACTGTGCTGCTTTTATAATGCCGTATTGCGGTGTAAGAATTGTTGTAGCAGCCAATATTAAAAAAGTTGGCGCAAAATCTCCCATACCAAATGCGCCGATGCCTACAAGATATTTTTTAAATGACGATGGCAAACCTTTCAGGGTTATCCAGAATTTTAAATCATGATTTATTTCTTTTCTCTTTTCAGTTATAAAAACTGCAAAACTTAAAACAGACAGAATACCCGGAATTATTGTAACTAGGAAAACATTTCGAAATGGTTGTGACGGATCATTAATTGAAAGCGGCTGCCAATATGATAAAAGCCAGACTCCCAGAATTGGTCCTAAAATTGCGCCAAGTGTATCGCCAGCCCGATGAAATCCAAATGCTTTTCCTCTTTGAGATTCATCAACAGAATCCGACAACATTGCATCTCTTATGGGACCACGAAACCCCCTTCCAAACCATGCCACAGCTCTTCCAACAAAAACCAAATGCCAGGTAGCTGCAAGCGCAAATAAAGCTTTTGATAAACCTGTTGTAATGTATCCGAAAGCGGCTAAAATTTTTCTGTGCCCAAATTTATCAGAGATCCATCCGCCTAATAATTTTGTAAAACTTGAAATTGCGTCTGAAACTCCTTCGATTATTCCGAGAGCAGAAGGAGGCGCTCCGATTGTTGATAAAAATCCGGGAAGAATTGCAGTAGCCATTTCATGGCAGGCATCTGAGAAGAAACTTGTTAATCCCATGCCGATAACATTTCTGTTTAGCCAGCCTGATTTTTTATTTTTTTGATTTATATCTTCTGACATTTTATTCATTGTGTATATTTTTAATCTGTGCTTGTTTGTTTATATGAAGACCGGCTGAAACAGAAATAAATGCAGCCATAGTTACATCTGTAAGCCAGTGCTGGTCATGGTATATTCTGCCGAATAAAGTCAGGGCTGCAAGAGAGAACCAAAAAACTTTCCATAATTTATTATCAATAAAACCAGCAACGATAGTTGAGAAAGCAAATGCAACAGCAGCATCACCGGAAGGAAGTGAAAGATGTGCATTGGGACCTGTGGTTAGAAAGACAAAATCAAAACTTCCATGCTCGGTGTAAGGTCTCCAGCGCCCAAATAATGATTTAATAGCGGTGACTAATATTCCTGAAATAATAAAAGCCTGAAATATTTTCCACCCTGCCATCCTTGATTTTTCATCACCCACAACTAAACCGAACATATACAGCACAGCAAAGACTGTAATTGTCAGAGCCGGTTTTCCGTACCAGTGAGCAAATGAAAAGATAGAATCAAAATATTTATTGTGTATTCCTGAAAAAAATGTCCGCATAGGTTCATCTGCCAGGAACAAAATTAAAAAGGAAAAAATAATGATTATTGCTTGCTGCCATTGTTTCCTACTCCATTTAAATGGAATAGAATAATATGAGGCTGCGTTTTTATATAATTCAACAAAATCATCTTTAATTTTTTTCACCAAGATTTCCTCATTGTTTAATGGTTGTAAATTTGTTCAGAGAGAGAGAATATTTGAAAATATAATTTCTATACAAAAGCAATCTGTAAATTAGTTATAAGCAATTGTAATGACCAAACCTGTTTGAGAGTGTAAAGGCTTGATCACTTTTTATGCCTGTAATTATAGTAATTTTACTAACCATATTAAAATAGCTGGTCAATCCATTTTATTTTTTAAACTTAAAATTATTTTTCTTGTTTCATCAAGCCTGTAAATTTCTTCTTCCAGAATCCCCATCAATTGTTCAGGCGTATATTCATCTTCAGGTTTTATCCATTCAAGAAAATTTTTCATATACTTTTTGCCGATTTCATAGGCTTCTTTTTTAATATCAGGCAGAGGAAAAAGAACAAATCGTATCTCAGTCTGAATAACAAACTTCAACCCATCTATCAGATCGATAATAGAGTTTTTTAATTCAGAAAACTCTTCAACTGAAACTACCTCATTTATTATCTCTAATTCACACAGTAACAAATTGCATTTAATCTCAGCTTCCTCATAATTTCTTTTCCCGCAAATTTCTTTAATCACTTTCACAGCGAACTCAATATCCATTTTATCTCTATCAGTTATCCTGATCATACAAAACAAGCAGGTTATAAAGCGCCGGTTTTTCTTCCAGCAATCTTTTCAATAAGTATATTTATCAAGCTTCTCTTTTCAATATCTATTTCGTAAAACGAATTAATGGTATTCATAAGATTAAAATCTGCCTTCATTCTTTCAATTTGTTCGATATGGGTACGATGTAACCAAGCTTTGGTATTTTCATCCCTGATTAGAGTATTTACCTGTCTGAGATGTACAAAACAAATTCCATTGGTTCTATTAAACTCAATTCTTTTTTCTTCAGATAATATAATATCTGTAAAAGCTTCCAGAAGATTTTTTTCGTATTCATTTATATACTTACAAATCCTGCACTCAATAGTAAAATTTTCTTTTTTGTAAGAGCCCTCTTCAATAAAGGCTTTTAATAATAAAATATTGGTTTTACCGCTTGCGATTTTCTTGAACTGCCTGAAATGAAAATCACAAAACCCGCCTTCCTGTGCAATTTGTTTCCTGGTCTTTTCTGAGTGAGTAACTTCGTATTGTATCTGAGCAAGCCCGTTAAATTCGTAATCCATGATCAAAGAACACAAGGGGCAGCTTTTCACTTCTGCTATTTTTTCTTTTAATTCAATATCAATATTTTTTATCGTTTCAGTAATCATCTTATCCTCGAATATGAAATTTTTCACCTAAAAATATTTTTCTTGCCAGTTCATTCTTCTCTATTTCGATCGGTGAACCGTGGATCAATATTTCACCTTCATTAATTACATAGGCTCTGTCTGCAATTTCAAAAGTCTCGTGTACATTGTGGTCTGTAATTAAAACGCCAACGTTTCTTCCTTTAAGGCGGGCAACAATCTGCTGAAGCTCAATAACTGCTATTGGGTCAAGACCGGAGAACGGTTCATCTAACAGTATAAAATGAGGATGAAGTGCCATTGCGCGCATTACCTCAAGTCTTCTTCTCTCACCACCTGACAAATCTTTAGCTTTTATTTTCCTTCTCGAATCCATATCAAATTCATTTATCACTTCTTCTAATCTTTCTGCAACTTGTTCTTTTGTACAATGGTTCAATTCAAGCACTGCGGCAACATTTTCTTCAGTGGTAAGTCCTCTGAATGCAGAAGATTCCTGGGGCAGATAACCGACCCCTAGCCTTGCTCTTTTATACATAGGAAAATTTGTAATATCAGTTCCATCAAAAAATATTTGCCCGCTGTCAGTAGTAATGTCACCGGTAATTATTTTAAAGGTAGTGGATTTGCCAGCTCCATTCGGTCCAAGCAGGCCTACAATTTCCCCCTGCTTTATTTCAAGAGTAATTCCTTTTACGGCTTCTCTTCTTTTAAATTTTTTAGCAATATTCTTAGCAGATAAAGCGTGCATATTTACACTTCTAAATAAAAAAAACTCCTATCATACCGATTTACATCGGATGGCAGGAGTTATTAATTCCCGAATATTTGGGAACGTTTCCAGGCGAACTCCATCGCCTACTTAAATATTTGATTTGTACTTTCTAAAAATTTAGTTCCTGCAAAAATAAGGAACGAGAATTCCTTTTATTTTTTACCTGACACATATTTTATTATTTCTGCTTTTTCCATAGTAATCAATCCGCCGCAGTTTGCTTCCTCAAAAATGTCATGAACAACCGGCAGAAATTTCTCAATTTTCTCTTCTTCATCAACAATTTCTATAACCAGGGGCATATCTTCTGAGAGCCTCAGAATTTTTGCAGTATGAATTATACTCGCTCCGCCAAATCCCATTACCCCCTTAAATACTGTAGCGCCTGCAAGATGAAATTTTCTTGCTTCCTGTACTATTCTTTCATAAACAGGAATATGATGAAGGATATCGCTCTCCCCAACAAAAATTCTTACGAGCTTTGCTTCTCCTTTTATTTCCATATTAAACTCCTGAAATAAATTTTGAAAGTTTATAAGCTATAAAAAGCACAAGCAGAGTAATAACAACGTTGGAAAGAATATTCAAGCCGGCAAATAAAAATTCTCTTTCTTTCAGGAAATTAATTGTTTCAAAAGAGAAAGTAGAAAAAGTTGTAAGCCCGCCGCAAAAACCTGTTGTAAGAAATATTCTCGTTTCAACACTTATCATTTCATTTGCATCAAGATAGTACATAAAAATACCAATCAAAAAACTGCCCAGCACATTTACAAAAAGAGTTCCGTATGGAAAATCAGTCGACAAAAATTTATAAACAAAAGCCGAACTCCAGTATCTAAGTATTCCTCCAAGACCAGCGCCAATAAATACGACTACATAATTCTGCAAAATATACCTCTCCTTAAATATTTTCTTAATTGATTTAATCCTGTAGGAGTCATTAGTCTCGATATGATTTTACGGACGGTTCCAGGTGAACTCCATCACCATAAAACTAGGTTAAGTAAATTTAGCATATTTTCAGTTAACTTAAAAATTGATTTAACCCTGCCTCTTTGCTTATCTGACTTCTGGTACTACAAAAATCAGGTTAATTCCTTTGCGACTCATTGGCTCATTCGCAATGACTGTTTCTTTCTTTTAATATTCCTAAATTAACATCGTAACAACAAATTTTTTTGAAGGAGGAAAAATGAAATTAAGAGTTACCGCTTACACAATATTTTTATCAGTATTATTCATCTGCGCAATACATCCGCAGCAGAACGATAAGAATAAAGAAAAGAATGACAGGCATACTTTCACAATTCTCTACGAAGCAGGTGCTACTTCAGTAAAAAACCAGGCTAACACAGGAACGTGCTGGGATTTTGCTACTCAATCATTTCTCGAAAGCGAACTGATGAGAATGGGCAAGGGTCAATATGATCTTTCTGAAATGTTCAATGTAAGATATACTTATCCATTAAAAGCGGAAAGGTATGTAAGATATCATGGTAAAGCTCAGTTTGGAGAAGGCGGACAGGCTCACGATGTTCTGAAAGTTTTCGATACTTACGGAGCTGTGCCGTCTTATGTTTATCCGGGGCTTGAGCCTGGCGATTCTCTGCACGATAATTTTGAAATGGATGCTGTGCTTAAAGCCGTGCTTAATACAATTGTAAGCAGAAATAAAATCTCACAGCATTATAAAGATATTGTTAATGCTGTGTGCGATATTTATCTCGGTAAAGTTCCGCAGGAATTTGATTACAATGGAAAGAAGTATACCCCTAAAAGTTTTGCTGCAAGCCTTGGCATCAACACAAAAGATTATGTTGAAATAACTTCATTCACAGATCATCCTTTCTATACAAAATATGTGCTCGAAGTGCCCGACAACTGGGCTGAAGGAAAATACTACAATGTTCCTCTCGATGAGCTGATAAAAATTATGGATAACGCCCTTGAAAATGGCTACTCAATTGCATGGGATGGAGATGTTGGCAAAGATAATTTTTACAGGAAAGAGGGATACGCAGTTGTTCCTATTGACGGCGATACATCAAAGACAGGTCCTGAAAAAGAAAAAAATGTCACCCAGGAAATGAGACAAAAAGCTTATGACGATTACACAACTACAGATGATCACCTGATGCACATAACCGGTTTAGCAAAAGACCAGAACGGTACTAAATTTTATTATACGAAAAATTCCTGGGGAACAAAAGATAAAAGATACGATGGCTACTGGTATATGTCAGAGTCTTTCATAAAATTGCGGACGATTGCTATTATGGTTCACAAAGACGCAATACCGAAAGAAATAAGAGAAAAATTAGGACTCTGATTATTATTCTGTTTGATTCACTCAGCCGGTCAGAATTGATAGCCCTGTGAGTGAATTTATTCTTGTAACTCACGTTACGCTATATAATCTTGTTCTTATTCTTAATCTTACCCTTAATCATAACCTTTATCGTGTTAAGAACGAGAGTACGAAAGATGCGTAACGTGACGCAAGTACACTTACCAAAACTTTTCTGCAGTTACTTTCTTTTAATTCTTAACTGCAACCCGATGTAGAACCGCATGTCATACACTTCAAACAGGTGCCGTTCCTGACCATTGTCATACTCTGGCATTCAGAGCAAATATCCCCTGTGTAACCTCTTTCAATAGCCTGGCGGATTTTAACAGACATGTCATTGTTACCTGATTTCGATGCAGTTTTTATTACTGCTGGTCTTACTGCCGCAGAGTCAGAATAATTAAAACTATCGCCGGCGTCTTTATCTAATTCTACCAATCTTTCGCTTACAACTTCTTCTTCTATAAAATCAGGTTCATTTAATTTTTTAACGATTCCCGGGGATGCCTTTGTTTTCAGATCTTCAGGTTCAACGTGAGCGAGGTCATTCCTGCCAAGATAAGTAACAGCCAGCTCCCTGAAAATGTAGTCAATCACAGAAGTAGACATTTTAATTTTGGAATTTCCTGTAACTATACCGCTGGGTTCAAACCTTGTAAATACAAAAGCGTCAATAAATTCTTCAAGCGGAACGCCGTGCTGCAATCCAAGCGAAATAGAAATAGCGAAGCAGTTGAGCAGGCTTCTGAATGCTGCGCCTTCGCGGTGCATATCAATGAATATTTCACCAAGCTGCCCGTTCTCGTATTCACCTGTACGAATGTAAACAGACTGACCATTGATTTTAGCTTTCTGAGTATAACCGGATCTTCTGTCAGGCAGCCTTCTCCTTTTTGCAATGTAACGGTGAATTATCTTCTCGGCGATTTTTACAATATCATTATGTTCCTTTTCTTCCATTATTATTTCGATCTCTTCTTCGCTGATGGAGTTCAATGGCTGAGAGAGTTTTGAGCCGTCCCTGTATAGCGCATTGGCTTTGATCCCCAGTTTCCAGGATTGCATATATGCATCTTTGATATCTTCAATAGAAGATTGATTAGGCATATTAATGGTTTTTGATATTGCACCTGAAATGAACGGCTGAGCTGCAGCCATCATTTTAATGTGTGCCGATGGACGAATAAATCTTGAACCTTTTTTGCCGCATTTATTTGCACAGTCAAAAACAGGATAATGCTCGTGCTTTAAGAATGGTGCGCCTTCAATGGTCATCGTTCCGCAAACATAATCATTAGCAGAAGATATCTCCTGCTTTGAAAATCCTAATGCAGTGAGAAGATTGAAATCATAGGAGTTTATCTGCTCGGGGTCCATTCCTAATTTTTTAATTAAGAAATCAGCCCCGAGAGTGAATTTGTTAAAAGCAAATCCTAATTCAAAGACACCGGGTAACTGTTTTTCGATCTTAGCGAGAGCATCGTCTGTAAATCCTTTTGATTTTAAGGATTCGTAATTGATATACGGGCAGCCGTTCAATGTTCCTGCACCTTTAGCATATTTTACAATTTCATTGATCTGATCTTTGTTATAACCTAATCTTTCGAGTGCAGGAGGAATAGATTGATTAATAATTTTAAAGTATCCTCCGCCTGCTAATTTTTTGAATTTAACAAGAGCAAAGTCAGGTTCAACACCGGTAGTATCGCAGTCCATAACCAAACCGATAGTACCGGTCGGAGCGATTACAGTAACCTGTGCATTTCTGAAACCGTATTCGCTGCCAAGCTCCAGCGCTTTGTCTGCGTCTTCTCTTGCGGCTTTTAATAAATCTGAAGGACAGTGCTTTGGATTTATTCCGACAGGATAAATGCTTAATCCCTCATACTCTTCGTTGGGAACATTATATGCTGCTCTCCTGTGATTCCTGATCACTCTGAGCATGTGTTCTTTATTTTCTTTATACCTGCTGAACGGGCCCAGCTCTTTTGACATTTCAGAAGATGCGGCATAAGCAGACATATGCATAATACATGTCAAAGCCCCACAGATTGCGAATGCTTCATTACTGTCGTAAGGAATCCCCTGAAGCATTAATAGCGAACCAAGGTTAGCATAACCAAGGCCGAGAGTTCTGTAATCATAACTTAACTGTGCAATTTCCCTGCTTGGGAATTGCGCCATCAGAACACTTATTTCAAGAACGATCGTCCAGAGTCTCGTAGCATGGCGGTAAGTCTCAATATCAAACTTGCCCGAAGCTGTATTGTAAAATTTTACGAGATTTAATGAAGCAAGATTGCAGGCAGTGTCATCTAAAAACATATACTCGCTGCAGGGGTTAGATGCGCGTATCTCTCCGCCTTCAGGACAGGTGTGCCATTCATTAATAGTTGTATGGTACTGAATACCAGGATCTGCGCAGGACCATGCAGCATAAGCAATTTCCTCCCACAGATTTCTTGCTTTCAAAGTTTTACATGGTTTTGGATTTCTGTTTTCCTTCCTGGCTTTTCGCTTTTCAATTCTCCAGTAAAGATTCCAGTCTTCGTCATTAATCACAGCATTCATAAATTCATTTGTAACACGGATAGAGTTATTAGAATTTTGTCCTGAGACTGTCAGATAAGCCTCAGAATTCCAGTCAGTATCCAGCACAGGAAATTCGATTGACTTAAACCCAAGCTTTGCAAGCTGAATAACTCTTTCTATATAATTATTCGGGATACAAGCTTTTCTCGCCTCAAGAACTGCGTGTTTCAATTTTTTATTCAGCGCTTTATTGAACCTGTCATTTTCAGGATGTTCGTCATAGCAGGCTTTCATAATAGCGTTCAGGTGAAGATTACATAATTTTGAGCCTGAAACCAGTGCTGCTACTTTCTGTTCTTCAACAACTTTCCAATTGATGTATTCTTCAATATCGGGATGATCGAGATCTACAGTAACCATTTTAGCAGCTCTCCTTGTAGTGCCTCCTGATTTAATTGCGCCTGCAGAACGGTCGCCTATTTTAAGGAAGGACATCAGCCCGGAAGATTTTCCGCCGCCGCTCAGTGATTCATTTGCGCCGCGGATTTCAGAAAAGTTTGAACCTGTTCCCGAACCGTATTTGAAAAGCCTCGCTTCACGAACCCAAAGGTCCATTATTCCACCTTCATTAACAAGATCATCTTTAATAGACTGGATGAAGCAGTTGTGAACTACTACTCCGTTAGCTAAAAATTTTCCCGACTCAGTTTGTATATCATATACGTTTTCTGTAGAAATATAATCTATGGATACTACCGTTTCCTCTGAGAGAAAGCTTTTATTTTTTCCGGTTACTTCATTATTTAATAAATTTAATTTTTCAGTTTTGGTGCTTGAAACAAATCCAATTAAATCAGCATACTTTATCCTTTCAGAATGGTAGGAAATTATAACCTGGTAAGACTTTTTGCGGTTTTCTCTTGAATCATTTACAGGAGAAACACAGGAATAGATACCAAGATTTAACAGAAGTATCTGAACGTCATGCGCTAATTCTTCTGATATTGTGGTAAGAACAACATCACCGGAATTCCTTCCATTCGTTTTCCTGATCCTTACACAGCCATCAGCCTGAAAAAGACTCTTCAGAAAAGCTCTTTTCTCTTTTGTTGAGCCTTTAAAAATAATATCAGGTACGTGCGCAGTTAATGAATTTGTATTTAATTCATAATCGAAGACATATTGATCTACGCGGTTCGAATCAAGTTTAACTACCCGGTAGAAGTCATTAATATTTTTCCGTGTAAAGACTTTATACTCACCAAAAATCTTATCGAAAAGCCTGGTAACATAAGAATACTCATCGTCGTTAATTGTAATTGCCCCGAAAAGAGTAGTCTTATTGTTCTTATTATATTTTCCGTAGTAACCATCACCAATAACCCATCCGGCGAGTGCTGCTTTAGCTGTCAGCATATCATCTTCATAATGAATTCCCTTATCTTCAGGATCATCTTCATAAAAATTATTTAATCTTACCGATCCATCAGAATTGACTGATACTGTACTACCCGAAAGAGATTCATTAATTAATTCTAGTTCTTCTTCCTGTGTTAATTTTACTTGATTTGTAAATTGCTGTACCTTACATCCCAGGCAATATTTTAACTCCTTCCATTCATAATGCCCGTTATCTTTAAGTCTTAAGTCTGATGAAAGGATCAGATGGTCATCTGTAAACTCAATAAAATTCCCATTCTTAAGTTGTGCTCTGAAAACATCTTTAATGCCGTTATTTTTAACAGCAACTACATTAACATACCTCTCACCATCAAAAACTTTTAAGCCAGTTAAATTGTTATTGACAATTTCTTCAATTTGATAGATACCCTTATCAGTAAATAACTTTGTATTTCCTCTTGCGCATGCATGGGGCTGCGGGTGTGTGTAAGCGTCAGTTGAAGCTGTTAACTTGCCCGAATTGTGATCAACAAAAAAATGTCCCTGAGCTGGCCCGGTAATTCCATAAGCCCAGTTCAACCCGGTGTTAAACCATTGCGGACTGTTTGGGGCAGCCATCTGATTGGCAAGCATAAAGAATGTCTCATCATAAAAAGCTTTTGCATCTTCTTCGGTATCAAAATATTTTGCTTTCCATCCCCAGTATGTCCAGCATCCTGCCAGCCTGTGAAAAACCTGCCTGGAATCTGTTTCCGAAGAATATCTTTCTTTCTCGGGAAGCTCTGCAAGTCTTTCTGTATCTGCAGTTGAAGGCTGAAGCCATGCAGGCACGTCTTTTTCTTTGACCTTCTTTAAAAGTTTTGGAACACCTGCTTTACGGAAATATTTCTGTGCAATTATATCTGTTGCAACCTGGGACCATTGAGAAGGGACAAATACGTCTTCCATCTTAAAGACAACAGAACCATCTGGGTTTCTTATTTCAGACGTTCTTTTTACAAACTCGAGTGATGAAGCTGCGTCTTTACCGGCTTCAGTAAATAATCTTTTTATTTGCATAGGAATCTCCCTAGGTTAAACTGATTTAATTGCTGAAACATTTAAATTATTAAAAACTGAATTTTGGATCAGAAGAAAAACTTTACTTTGTCTGTTTTGTATAATTTCTATTTTCATTTCAGAGATGTTGTTTTGAAATCAGGCTTGCCTGCAGAAAGCAGGCTTGTCCGGCAGATGCCGGACTTGTGAACAGCCACAAACTATAAAAAAAAGAATTAAAAGAAAATAGGGCAAAAGAAATAATGTAATGAACGTGGAATAACCAGAAGTAAGTTTGCAATAATTTCAGACAAATACAAATTAAATTTTTAAATATTTTTTCGAAGGAAAAATAAAATTTAAAATTCAATACGACAAAATTTTTCCTGAATATCGCCCTTATTAATCTTAATTTAAATAATTTCATTTTGTGAAATTTGTCTGGAAAATTACCCGATACAAAAATTCTTCCTTCTGTGTAAAAATGATTGCCGAACATTCTGATAAAATCTATTTTTCTATTAAGAAATTACCGGAATAAATATTGCACTCTGAAAAAGTCATAGAGATTGTAAATCTCTCAAAACAATTCAAAGAAGTTAAAGCAGTTGATGACCTCGAGTTGACTGTATACCGTGGTGATGTGTTCGGATTTCTTGGACCGAATGGCGCGGGGAAGAGTACTACTATCAGGATGCTGCTTTCACTTATAAAGCCAACCGGTGGTGAAATAAAGCTGTTTGGAAAATCATTACGCAAAGAGAGAATTTCAATTCTCCGTGATATTGGAGCTATTGTTGAGAAGCCTGATTTTTATGGGTATCTCTCTGCTTTCAAAAACCTGGAAATACTCGGCAGGCTTTCACAAACAGATGTCTCTCAAAAAAGAATTATGAAAGTTCTTGAGTTCGTCGGTCTTGAAAAGAGATATAAAAGTAAGGTAAAAACTTTTTCACACGGGATGAAACAACGGCTTGGTATCGCACAGGCGCTGCTGCACGATCCTCAATTAATAATTCTTGATGAACCGACCACCGGGCTTGACCCGCAGGGAATGAAAGAAATACGGGAGCTTATCTTTCATCTGAGCGGTGTAGAAAAGAAAACTATATTTTTATCTTCTCATATATTGTCAGAGGTTGAGCAGGTTGCAAACCGGATGATAATTCTTAACAAAGGCAGAAAAATAGTTGAAGGCTCAGTTTCTGATCTGCTGAACAGAAATGTACTCCAGGTTAGTTTTGAGGTAGATGATGCCAGCACAGCAGAAATGAAAATAAAAGAAACCGCCTGGGGGACAAAATTAAAATCATCAGCAAAAGAAAGACTGGTTTTTTCCCTTCAGCATAATGAGATTGCAGAGCTGAATAAATTTTTCATACAAAACGGAGTTGACGTCAGTGCAGTTATCCCCACAAGATCGCTTGAAGAATATTTCCTGAGTATTATGGAGAAGAACTCTATATGATTACGTTAATCGGAATAGAGTTATACAAACTTTTTAAAAAATGGCGCACATACATCGGCTTCATTGCAATAACTGTTCTCGTCCCGATAATTCAAATTGCAATTTCGATTGAAGGACAAAAAACTCTTAACTTTATGACCCGCAGCATTCAGCAGTCATTTTTATTCGTCGGAAATTTCCTGAACAGCTACCTCGTTTCATATTTAATTATGAACAGCCTGTATATACATATTCCTTTTCTTGTTACACTTGCAGCCGGAGATCTTCTGGCAGGAGAAGCGACAGCAGGAACGTACAGAATGCTTTTAACCCGACCTGTTTCACGTTTTAATGTAGTAACTTCAAAATTTCTTGCAGGTATAATCTACACTTTTTTGCTGGTTATGTGGCTGGCGGTATTAAGCCTGGGCATTGGAACTTTAATATTCGGAACGGGAGAATTAATTGTAATGAAAAGCTCTGCTCTTATTATCTTTTCACGCAATGATATATTATGGAGATTTGCATCTGCATACATTTTTGCTGTAATAAGTATGTCGGTAGTTACTTCACTGGCATTTTTATTTTCATCGCTTGTTGAAAATTCAATTGGTCCGATCATTACAACGATGGCTATAATAATCGCATTCATTATCATTTCTGCAATTGATGTAAATGCTTTCAGGATAATCAAACCCTATCTTTTCACAAGTTACATGGGTGCGTGGTCTTCTTTTTTTGATAAGCCCGCTGACCTTGAAACTGCCTGGAAAGCCATTGGTGTTTTATCAGCGCACATAATAATTCTTTTCAGCATAACTTTATATATATTTAAGAAGAAAGACATCCTGACTTAATCTTTTTATTCTTGCAATGAAAAAATTTTTTATACTAATAATACTGATCCCGTTTTTATCTTTCCCGCAGTCAAAAGACCCGCGTATAATCTTAGATAATGTCAAAAAGACTTTCAGCAAAATTAAAGATTACGAAGTTAGCGTTGACATAAAACTTGATGTGTCATTCTTAAAGGTCCCGGAAACACACGCAACAATTTATTATAAGCAGCCTGATAAGATTTATATAGCATCAAAAGATTTTGCATTGCTGCCGAAAGGAGCGCTTGACTTTTCACCAGCCGGATTTATGAAAGGAAATTACACTGCGCTTTTTGACAGGGAAGAAATTTATGACGGCACAAAAACTGTTGTTATCAAAACCATACCGCTTGGTGAATCAAGCGACATTGTGCTCACAACCTTTTGGATTGATCCTTCAAAAAATATAATCAGGAAAGTTGAAGTATCAACGAAAGTTAACGGGACTTTTACAATTGAATTAAAATATGATGCAAACTCAGGCTATATACAACTGCCAAGCTCGCTCGTTTTTAAATTTAATATTTCAAAGCTAAATATCCCTAAACGCTTTACTAATCAGGACGAATCAGAACAATCAAAAAACTACTCTAAGAAATCTGCTACAGGAACAGTATATATAGTTTATTCAAACTATAAAGTTAACCGGGGTCTTCCTGACTCATTGTTTAACACTAAAAAATAAATTTTAATTTGAGCAGCTTCCTATTAATAATATTGGCTTCTTGCCCAGCATCATTAAATAACAAACAATTACGAGATAATTGGAAATACCAACAAAAATCAGGTGGAAAATTCCGTGTTTATTAAAAAAAATTAATTTGTTATTAAGAGTTCCTTAATCAAATACTCTTAATATAACGGTGTAAAAAATATTTTTTAATAACAACTAAGGAAAGTAAAATGAAAACGCGAATAATTGCTTTTTTCGTAGCAGCCGCTGTATTATTGGCAGGCGCTAACATGTATGCCCAGGAAAAAATGGAAAAGAAGGGCACGAAGACCGAGAAAAAAGGTCAGGTAATAGAGAAGAAAGGTGAAAAGATGGAAAAGAAAGGGGTTCACACAAAGAATGCTAAGTTGGTGAAGAAAGGCGAAAAAATGGAGAAGAAGGGTGAGAAAAAAGAGAAGAAAGGTGAAAAATGGGAAAAGAAAGGCGAGAAAAAAGAAATGAAACATGTAATGAAAGTAAAAAAAGTTGAAAAGAAAGGAAAGAAAGGCTAATTAGAATAATTAGCTTTTTTAGTTTTAAAAGTCCCGCTATTTGCGGGACTTTTTATTTTTAATGCTGGCCAAGCATTGCAACGATTAAAACTGGCTGATGGTTTTGTAAGGAAGGCGATTGAAGAATAAGCATTAATTTATCCCCAACAAGTTTACTCAAATCTGTCTGCGCTGTTTTTATTTTTCGTAAGAATTCTTTTCGAAAATCATTAGCTTAGATTTTTTGCAGTATCGCTTGCGAAATTTGTTATTGGTTAGCAGGGCAAGAATGATGCTTTTGTATAACGGTTAAAATGAATTGAAGCCTGCTTGCGGAAAATTTGAAGGAGCTTTGTCCCCAATTATGTCAACATCTACTATAAAACCCCGCGTGTGCAGGGGCTTTGATCATTTCCTGAGCACCGTGCCCTCCGTAGCTTTAGCGAAGTAATATCATCTTCTTTGTCTGGCTAAAACTTTCCTTGCCTCCTGTCACTGAAATTCTATATAAGTAAATTCCACTCGAAAGGTCAGCTGCGTTGAATTTAATCTGGTAACTTCCCGCCGGTTTTTCTTCGTTTACCAGCGTGGCAACTTTTTGTCCGAGCGCGTCATATACCGTTAACGTTACGTGCGACATACGAGATACCATATACTGAATACTTGTCGTCGGGTTGAACGGGTTCGGATAGTTCTGGCTTAAGGCAAAGCACTTCGGAGTTCCAGGTGTTTCACGTGAGACATCCGTAACCGTGAGGTTGTACACCCTCACGAAACTTATCAGTCGGTTATATGCCGGCTGGGTAGTTCCGAGGAGGTAGAGCTTACTCCCGTCGAAGAACCCATCTGCCCACCCACTAGTACGTTCGTCATTGGGGTAGTCCCAGACTTCAGACCACTCAAGACCGCCATTCTCCTTGTCCAGGAGAGCAACGTAAGTGTTTTGCCGTCCGGTATTACTAGAATCGGTTGCCCAGTTTGTACCCCCATAAAAGGCAAGGACGTTCAAGGATTCGCTTACCGCCATGCCCATTGCCCAGTTATTCAGATTCATCGCATCGTTTTTCCACGGCTTCCATGTTTTGGTCCATACCGTGCGCCCCGCCGAAGACACCTTCCATGCTATAAAATTAATATAGCCGTTTTGAGTGTCGTACCCATCGCTGATAGCCACATATAAGTTGCCGTTGCGGTCAATCGCGCCATTTGCTTGAAACGATCGTGTGGCGGGTATCGGGAGAGACCAGTACCGGTATCCATCGGGAAGACGGTACTTTGCCGCAAACTCCCTTGCAACCACCCAGAGCGTATCACCCAAGGTGAGGAGCTTTAGATTCCCACTCGCGTAGTTCGCGAGAGGAA
>JAKAGZ010000086.1 GCA_021815365.1 Bacteroidota bacterium | reverse complement strand
GGCAATTCTTCAATTCTGACTTACAGATTTAATTCGACAAATCCTAAAATGGTTGTTGATTATTCCCCTGCGCTGAATGATGGAAATTATTCTATTGCGATTTCTTCAAAAAATAGTTTGGGGAATAAATCTTCTGACGTGACAAAAGATTTTACTGTCTCAAGTGAACCGAAAATTCTGGATCTGTATAATTATCCGAATCCGTTCCGCAGCGAAACGTATTTCACTTTTAAGCTTGCACAAATTCCAGACGAACTCAGAATAAAAATATTCACTGTTGCAGGAAGAATGATAAGAGAATTTACACTGCGTCCTTCCGACCTCAATTATGATTTCAACAGAATTTACTGGGATGGCAGAGACCAGGACGGGGATGTTATAGCGAACGGGGTTTATCTTTACAAGGTTATAATGACATCCGGCGGTAAAACACAAAGCCTTACGCAAAAGTTGGCTGTGGTGAGGTAAACTTTTGAACGATAAATTGACAGGATATTCAAATTATTTATTTTATATTAACTTCAGATTATTATTCAGGAAATTATGGTGATTTATGAAAAAGATGCTGATCGTTTTTGCTTTAGTTTTGTTTCCGGTTTTCATTTCTGCCCAGACAAACACCGGCAGCGGCAATGGGGGCTTCTATGGTTACCCGATGCCCGGCAAGGGTACTTTTATGGGCGGATTGGGCATGAACTGGATTGACGGAAAATTGTATTATACTATTCATCTCACTCCCGAAATTGCAATTAAGAATTGGGGCGTCGGCTTGGACCTTCAGCTTGATTTTGATCAGAAGGGAAAATTAAGAACAGAAAATTTTAACGAGTTTACTGATTACCTCAGCATAATAAGATATGTAAGGTACGGCCTTAAGAACGATCCTGTTTTTGTGAAAGTTGGTGCACTAGATTATTACACACTCGGACACGGAACAATAATTGATTATTACAACAACAGTCCAACATTCGACGCAAGAAAAATCGGAATGGTTTCTGACATAGACTTCGGTAAATTTGGATTTGAATCTATCTATAGTAATTTTCTTCAGGCGGGTCTTGTCGGTATACGCGGCTATTTCAGACCATTCCAGTTTACCGAACAGGCCGATCTTCCGATAATCGGGGGGCTTGAGATCGGTGCAACTTATGCGAGCGATTTTAATAATAAAGCGGGAATTATCAGCGGCTACTACGATAAAACGAAAAGAGTTTTTGTCACTACCAGCGATAATGGCAGCATGAATATTATCGGCATTGATGTGGGTCTTCCTCTTCTTAAAGCCGGTTTGCTTGACGTTACTCTTTATACTGACTATTCAAAAATTATTAATTTCGGCAGCGGCATTGCTACCGGATTAAAGTTCGATATTAACGCACTCGGTGCCGTACAGGGACTAATCAAACTTGAAAGGAGATTTAACAGAGACCAATACCTGCCTTCCTATTTCAATTCGCTTTACGAAGTTGAAAGATTCCAGGTGGACACTGCAAAAGGAACATTCACAAGCAAAGCTGCAAGGCTTGCTTCTGTAGTTGATCCGGGTAATGGTTACTATGGTGAGCTGGGGCTTAATGTTGTTGGATTATTTTACGTAGCCGGCAGTTATCAAAGGCTTGACAAAGATCCTAACAGCGGGATACTTCATATCGGAACAGAAATAAATCCTGAGAACGGTTCTTTCGTTGCAAGAGCAGGTTATGACAAAGTTAATATCCGCGGCGAAAGTGACCTGTTCAGGCTTGATGACCGTTCTTATTTGTTCACTGAATTAGGTTATAAAGTTACTCCTTATCTTCTCGTGTCAATTGTCTATAACTGGACTTTTGCGCCTGTCAGGGATGTGAACGATAAAATTATTGATTACAAACCGCAGAAAAGGATTGAACCGAGGATCTCACTGATATTCCCGATGCAGTTTTAAATGTGTGAGTTTCAACTCATGCGACCAGGTAGTTAGGTGTAATTGAAAAATAATATTGTTTTAAGTTATTCTAATTCCTAATTTTCAGTGTAATAAAAAATTTCAAAATGGAAAAGATCAGAAAAAAATATATAGTTGATGAGAACAATAATAAAGTGGCTGTTCAGCTAGATATAGCTACGTATGAGAAGATTGAAGAAGTGCTTGAGAATTATGCTTTAGTGAAATTAATGAAGGAAGAAAACAGCGGGAATCTTGAAATACATGAAGCAAGAGAGTTTTATAAAAAACTGCCGAAGGAAAAATGACTGTTGAATATAGCAGGCAATCTTTGAAAGATCTTGCTGTCGTTCCTTCCAAACTAAGAATCCCAATCGAAAAACTTATTTTTGAAGAGCTCCCCAGAATTGATAACCTCAGCCAACGTAATAAGATTGAATCTATGAAAGGTTATAAGAACTTTTTTAAGGTTCGTATTGGTAATTATCGTGTCGGTTTGCACAAAGAAGGTGATATTTTAGTTATTAAAAGAATATTGCATCGTAGAGAAATCTATAGATATTTCCCTTAATATATGATCGCTGTTTTGCTTAAAATAAATGAACTCACCCTGAATATGATGGCAAAATGCAGTGTTACTCTATTGTGCCTAACTATTAAGTCAAACCCGTTGTTTAACATTCATAAATCTGTGCAAAATCCTATTTGATGATTTTAAAGCAAACTATTTTCCCATCCATATTTGAAACTGCAAAAATGTTGTCTTTAACATTCACAACAGAATTCAGCCGGCAGTTACCTAAAAACATTAATGGCTTTGACCTGTAATTTTTATCAATCAAATAAAGCGTACCATTCTCAGCGGGGATTAAAAAATTACCTTCCCATTCAAGAGGTTGTGCGGGATTCAGATCGAAGCCGTAATCCAGATTTATTTCTTTGATTTTTTTCCCGTCCTTTGCAGAAATAAAGACTACCTTGTTAGAAATGCTTTTCAAGATTAAAATTTTCCCGTTGTTGGATAGTGCAAGCGATTCCCAGCTTTGAAAGTTTTTTCTCCATTTCGTAATGCCTAAAAGGAAATCAATTCTTGAAACGTATTTGTCCGGGGTTGAAATAAAAATGCTGTTGCCGTCCGATAATGGCGGACAAACTGATGGCGCGGTATAAAAATCATTACCTTCATTCCATTTCCAGTACAAATCGCCTGTTCTGTCGTCAATGCAATAAAGAAACCCATCCTGCGATCCTAAAAATAAACGGTGGTTAAAGACGAGTGGAAGCGTTCTGATTAAACCGTGAGCCGAATGGTTTTCCCAGATCATTTCAAAAGTGCTAAGTTCGTAACAGTAAATGCTTCCCGAAGAAGTGCAGAGGATAACAGCAGTTGTTTTGTTTCCGTTGTATTCGACTTCTGTTGTAACAAGCTGCGAAGTCAAAGGTTCGCCGATCCCAATTACCTGTATCATCTCCCCAGTTTTTGCATTTAGAGAAATTAAATCGCCCTGTAGTGTAGCTGCAGCAAGAATGTTCCCGCTGACTACAGGTCTGCTTACGATTGTTTCTTTAGTATCATATCGCCATATCATCTTTCCGTCAGAATCATAGCAGAAAATTTTTCCACTCTCAGTCGCTGCATAGATTATCCCGCCGGCTGTCAATAAATTTGTAAGCGATGTTGAATTGAGATTTTTCTGCCAGAGAACTTTTGAATTTAGTGAAGATAAATTTCTCCCGTGATAGTTTGAATAATTAATAAATTGTGCCGAATCTGTTTCAGTAAAATTAGTATATCTTTTCGGGAATGTGCCCCATTGTTGTGAAGCACCATCTTTTACCTCGTAAAAAATCAGGGAGTCTCTTTTATTTTCAATGACGTTATAAAACCAGCTTTTGCCGTCATAAGCTTTTACGCCGGTTACAGTCGGTATAACAGAAATTGTTGAAACCGATTTAGGACTGCCCTCACTTGCAAACAATGTAGTTACATTATGATTTACCAGCATATTCACAACCATGGACCAGTTATCTGTTTTGTCATCGAATGGAAAGAAGCTGTAGATGAAAATCTCTTTATCAGGTGCAATTTTGTTTAGAACACCTGAGAGATGGGAGAGTTCTTCAGGAGAAAAGTGTCCGCCGCCGCTTCGCCACGTTACAACATTGTTTACCCCGATTTGCAAGATATTATTTTTCTCAAAACTAAAATGATCAGCACCGAATAGTGATTTGATTTTATGTCCGGCGCTTTCGCTCCACCTGAGATCATTTTCGCCAGGAATTATATGATAGGGAACCAACAGCTTATCTAAAATTGTTTTTAAGGTCTCCAGTTCATCGCTGCTTCCGTGTGCGGTTAAATTTCCTGTGACTACAGCAAATCCCAGGTTTTTATATAAATTAATATTTTCAACAATGTTTGTCAGAGCGGTATCAGCACCCTGCTGACCAATATCCGGATCAGTTATCCAGGCATATTCAAAATTCTGTGAATAGGAAACTGAACTGATTAAAATGAAGACTAATAATGAGAAAAATATTTTTTTCAGCAAAGTGATCAATTTCGACATAACTTATTTAATTTTTCCGGTTAAAGTTAAACATTCTCATCAAATTATTAAATCATCAATTGGTATATTTAGTTCCAGGTAAAAAAAATTATGACAGCCAGAATTCATCTTAAAAAAAACGAAGAAAGAAGAATAAGAGCCGGGCATCTTTGGGTTTTCAGCAATGAGATCGGAAGCATTGAAGGGGATCCTGAAAGCGGTGACCTTGCTGAAGTTTACGACTCAAGAAATAATTTCTGCGGGACAGGATTTTACAATAAACATTCTCTGATTGCAGTGAGAATTTTATCTAAAAATAAAATTGAGAATCTGGGTGGGTTATTAAAAGAGAAGTTATTATCGGCTCAACAGCTAAGAAAAGATTTTTACCCTGGCAGAAATTCCTATCGTCTTGTTTTCAGTGAGAGTGATTTTCTTCCGGGACTGATCATTGATAAATACAACTCTACTTTTGTGCTGCAGGTTTATTCTATCGGGATGGAGAAAAATATTGAGCACATTGTGAGAGTTTTAAAAGAAGAGCTTAATGCTGAAAATATTTTTACGAAGAACGAAGACTATTTCAGAAAGCTGGAAGGGCTGCCTGAAGAAGATAAGATATATCTCGGCTCAATGAGTTCAGAAATAATAGACGACGGTTCAGTAAAATACAAAATTGACTTTGAGAAAGGTCATAAAACAGGATTTTATTTTGATCAGAGTGATAACAGGTTTTTCATCGAAAAGATTTGTAAAGATAAAACTATTGCCGATTTATTTTGCAATTCCGGCGGGTTCGGTCTTCACGCTGCAAAAGCAGGGGCTGCCTCCGTTGTTTTTGTTGATTCTTCGTCAGCAGAGATTGAAAACGCAAAAGATAATTTTGTGCTGAATGAATTAAAGACGGGATCAGATTTTATTTCCCGTGATGTTTTTGAATTTCTTGAAAGCTGTATCTCAGAAAAAAGAAAATTTGACGTTGTGATGATAGATCCACCGGCTTTTGCAAAGAATAAAAAGAGTCTGCCATCCGCAAAGAAGGGCTATGAGAGATTAAACAGGCTTGCAATGCAAGCTGTGAATGAAGGAGGTTTTCTGGTTTCTTCTTCTTGTTCACATCATTTATTGAAAGAAGAATTTTTTAATATCATAAATTCCGCGGCGTTAAAGACAGGTAAGACTATTCAGTTAGTTCATTTTAATGGTGCATCGCTTGATCATCCTGAACTGCCGGGGATGTGTGAAACCACTTATTTGAAGTTTGGGGTTTTTAGTGTGCACAATAAATTCTAATCTAAATTAATTGAGTATAATCTCTTCATCATAAAATTTTGAACAAAATGGAAAAGAATATTACAAAATTTCAAGATTCCAGGATTACAAGATTGAAAATCAATTTTGTAATATTGAAATTTTGCAATCTTGCAATTAAACTTTTTGGTTTCGGCTATGCCGGTTTATGTATTCCAAATCTTTTTGTCGAACTATAAAAATTGTGGGCTAAGCCTGATTTTTTATTAAATTTCTGAAACATTTTTACGTTTTAAATTGTCAAACAGCCTGTCGTGCATTAATAGGCAGGTCAAAATACTTTTCGTCAGATAACAATATTTTAAAACATTAATGAGGTTCAAACGTGGATATTACTGCATTGAATGAAAAAATTAAACAGGAAAGTGCATTTATAGATATGCTGATGCAGGAGATCAGTAAAGTTATTGTAGGACAGAAAGCGATGGTCGAAAGGCTGATCGTCGGGCTGCTTGGGAACGGGCATATTCTGCTTGAAGGCGTTCCCGGTCTTGCAAAAACACTTGCAATAAAAACTCTTGCTTCAGCGATGAAAGCAAAATATCAGCGCATTCAGTTCACTCCCGATCTTCTGCCAGCCGATCTTATCGGAACGATGATCTACAATCAGAAAGATGGGAAATTTTTTATAAGGAAGGGACCAATCTTTTCAAATTTTATTCTTGCCGATGAAATAAACCGTGCGCCTGCAAAAGTTCAGAGTGCACTTCTCGAAGCGATGCAGGAAAGACAGGTGACAATTGGTGAAGAAACATTTTTGCTCGAAGAACCATTCCTCGTTCTTGCAACACAAAATCCGATCGAGCAGGAAGGAACTTATCCTCTGCCCGAAGCTCAGGTTGACAGGTTTATGCTGAAAGTGAAAATTACTTATCCCAACAAAGGGGAAGAGCTGAACATTATGCGCCAGAATGTAAATGAGACTGCATCTAAAGTTAATCCTGTTATTTCGCCCAAAGATATTCTTGATGCAAGGAAACTGATCCACGAAGTTTATATTGATGAAAAAATTGAAAAATATATCCTCGATATAGTATTTGCTACACGTAAACCCAAAGAATATGGATTGGAAAATCTTT
>JAKAGZ010000034.1:25833-30072 GCA_021815365.1 Bacteroidota bacterium | reverse complement strand
CGATCACGAAGCTGCTGTGAGAGAATTAATTCAAACGGTTAAATTAATGTCTGAAGTTAAAGTAGTCAGAAGATGGCCCCAGACTCAGCATAAAATATCACTTGATTCACAAGGCGTATCAAAATCACTTGAAGTAGAAAAAATTAGGACTGATATTCAGATAATTGCTATTGGTGCATCTACCGGCGGTCCAATTGCTCTTCAAAAGATGCTTTCTCAACTTCCCCAAAATTTTTCTGTACCTGTAGTGATTGTTCAGCATATCGGGGAAGGATTTGTAAGAGGGTTTGCTGAATGGCTGAGTAATTCTTCCAACATTCGAATTAATATTGCAGTTGACGGCGAACTACTTTTACCGGGGAAAGCTTACCTGGCGCCGGACGGATTTCATTTAGCCGTTACAAATGGAGGCAGGATAGCATTGCACAATGAAAAACCGGAAAATGGATTGAGACCTTCTGTTTCTCATCTCTTCAGGTCTGTTATAAAAGCTTATGGTAAACACGCTGCAGGGGTGCTGTTAACCGGAATGGGAAAAGACGGTGCTGAAGAATTGAGACAGATGAAGGAGCTTGGCGCAATTACGATAGTTCAGGATAAAGAAAGCTGCGTGGTTTTCGGGATGCCGGGTGAAGCAATTAAGCTTGATGCGGCAACATATATTTTTTCACCCGAAAAGATTGCACAGGCGTTAATTTCAATTGTCGGAAAAAATAAAGTTAGGAAGTGATGTTACACAAACAATAACGAAGCAAGAGATGACATCTTTTATAAAAGATGTCATCTCTCTATCTGCGTAACATCAGTTAGTAATTAAATAAATGGGAGACTTAAGATGAAGAAGAAAATTAATTCAAACGACAATCAGGAAATCCTTATTGTTGAAGACAGCGCGACCCAGCTTGAACAGCTCAGGTATTTACTTGAAGAAAATAACTATAAAGTTATTGCTGCTTCAAATGGTAAAGAAGGATTGGAAGCTGCACGCAAATATCTGCCTGCAATTATTATAAGCGACATACTGATGCCTGAGATGAACGGTTACGAATTGTGCAAAGCCATTCGCTCCGATGAAAACCTGAAAGATACGCCTATTGTTTTGCTTACGTCTTTGTCCGGACCCGCGGATGTAATAGAAGCTCTGAAATGCGGCGCAGACAATTTTATCAGGAAACCTTACGATGCTAAACACCTGATTATGCGGATTGATAATATACTGACGAACAGGAAACTCCGCGCAAGCAATAAAGTGAGGGTTGGTGTTGAATTATATCTTGGCGGCGAAAAGCATTTTATAACATCCGAGCGTCAGCAAATTCTGGATTTATTAATTTCAACCTATGAGCAGGCTGTAGAACTATACGGAAGTCTTAAAATACGTGAACAGCAGCTTGACCGTACAAATCAGATTTTGCGCGGCATATATCAAATTGCAAAAGGATTAAACAGAGCAACGATTCAGCAGGAAGTAATTGATGGAGTATTAGACCTCGCATTGGAGCTGCCCGATGTACGCGCCGGATGGTTTTCTGTTTATGTGGGAACCAATGGCGATGCTAAAGATGGCTCAGACTTTAAACTGGTTGGTGCACGCGGCTTACCGCCTGCATTAGAAGCTCCGGGTGCAATGGAAGGAGACTGCCTATGCCGCCGTAAAGTTCTTGCAGGGGAAATTAATCGTTCAATGAACGTTACAGAATGCGAACGGATTAAGAACGCAAAAGGTGAAACCTTTGGACTGCGTTCTCATGCAACTATTCCTTTGAAAAGCGGCGATAAATTAATGGGGATCTTAAATTTAGTAGGCACAGAACAAATATTGTTTAGTGATGATGATCTTGCTATGTTAAACGGTATTGGTAACCAGATTGGCGCCGCTTTGTACCGATGCAAGATGCATGAACATCTGGAAGAATTAGTGGAAGAAAGAACCGCTGCTTTGACGGCAGAAATTGCTGAAAGGCAAAAAGCGGAAAAGTCTTTAAGTGAAAGCGAAGAGCGCTTCCGGTCATTATACCTTAATGCTATAGTCGGTATATATAGAACTTCGCCGGATGGCAAAATTCTTATGGCTAATCCCGCCCTTGTTAGCATGCTTGGGTATGCTTCTTTCGAGGAACTCAAAAAAATAGATTTGACGCAAGAAGGGTTTGTACAATTTTATCCCCGTGAACTGTTCATAGAACCAATAGAAAAATATGGTGAAATTAAAGAGATGGAATCTGTATGGAAACGAAAAGATGGAAAAGAAATTTGGGTTAGTGAAAGCGCACGCGCTATTCGTAATTCCAAAGGAGAAACTTTATACTATGACGGGACTGTTATAAATATTACCGAACGTAAAGAGTCTGAGAAACAGATATATATGCTTGCACACATGGTTAAAAGTGTTGGTCAATGTGTTAGTATTACCGACACGCAAGACAGGATTATTTTTGTCAATGAAACGTTTCTAAAAACTTATGGCTATGAAGAACATGAACTTATTGGAAAACACATCGGTATTGTTCGCTCACCAAATAATTCCAAAGAAGTTGTTGAAAAGATCCTGCCGGCTACTCTTGCCGGAGGCTGGGAAGGAGAACTATTAAACCTGAAAAAAGATGGAAGCGAATTCCCCGTTTACCTTAATGCTTCTGTTATTAAAGATACAAGTGGAAATATTATAGGACTCAGTGGTGTTGCAACTGATATAACTGAACGAAAACAGGCAGAACAAGAACTGATTAAAGCAAAAGAAATGGCTGAACTTTCTAATAAACTAAAGGATGCTTTCATAGCAAATATCTCACACGAAATCAGGACACCTCTGAACGGCATTTTAGGTATGACAAGCCTGATCAGAGATACGTATGCACAGAATGCAACGGAAGAAGAACTGGAATTATTTACTTCAGTCAATATTTCCAGTAAAAGGATAATCAGGACTGTTGACCTTATTCTGAACTTTTCACGCCTTCAGGTAGGGGAATATCCATCTACACCAACAGAAATGGAACTCTCTTTAATTTGCCAGAGTTTGGTACAGGGGTATATGATAGCTGCTAAGGCTGCAGCTCTTGAGCTGTCTTTTGAAAACAGATGCAAAGACTCCAGAATATTTGCTGATGAATACTCAGTGACACAGGCAGTATCCAACCTGATTGATAACGCTATTAAGTATACTAAAAAAGGATTTGTTAAAGTAACTATTTATGAAGGGAGTAATGATGAAGTAATGCTTGATATAAAAGACAGCGGCATAGGCATTGAAAAAGATTACATCACTAAAATATTTGAACCATACTGGCAGGAAGATATGGGATACGGACGTGCTTACGAAGGAGTAGGACTCGGGCTTTCATTAGTGAAAAAGTTTCTGGATTTGAATGGTGCATCAATTTCTGTTGTAAGTAAAAAAGGGGAAGGAACAACTTTCACGATAAGATTTGACAGGAAGATTCAATCACTTAATAATAAAGCGCCGGAGTCAAAAGAAAAAGGAACTCTTCACAGTATGCAAGCAGGTAAAGCTTCAGCAAAAAAGCCGGGCATAAATCAGACTGCCGGGAAAAATAAATTAGTACTTTTGGTTGAAGATGATCAGATAAATCAAATAGCAATAAGAAGATTTATTGAAAGCAAATACAAAGTACTAATAACCAGTTCGTCTGACGGTGTGGCAGAAATTCTAAAAAATAATAAGGTTGATATAATATTGATGGACATATCAATTAAAGGTGCGAAGGATGGACTGGAATTAACAAAAGAATTAAAAGCATCAAAAGAATATTCACATATTCCTGTAATAGCTGTAACAGCACATGCTTTTGATAAAGACCGGGCGAATGCATTTGAAGCCGGCTGCGATGAATATTTATCGAAACCTTTTACAATGCAATTATTGCTTGATACAATTGAGAAGTTTGTTTAGGTGTTGAATTTTACCTGTAGTTAGATGAGTCGGCTGGTTTCAGACAGGAGATAAAAAGTAAATCTTAAAAGGTACATCATTTAAAACTGATAGGAGCTAAGCTATACAAAGCTTTAGCGAAGTAGAGCGGAGAGGTCGGGATTCAAACCCGAGGTACAGTTTTACCCGTACGGCGGTTTAGTCCGTTCCTTTGGAACGGGATCTCGTCCTGCTTTTTGAAAAAAAAGCAGGACGGACAAACCGCTGGTTTCAGCCGCAGAAGTAAAATTCAATAAATAAAATCAAGAATGAACCTTAAAGTACTCAGCAAGAATTTTAGAAATTTC
>JAKAGZ010000034.1:15086-25823 GCA_021815365.1 Bacteroidota bacterium | reverse complement strand
GATCTCGTCCTGCTTTTTGAAAAAAAAGCAGGACGGACAAACCGCTGGTTTCAGCCGCAGAAGTAAAATTCAATAAATAAAATCAAGAATGAACCTTAAAGTACTCAGCAAGAATTTTAGAAATTTCCTGCCTTCCGGTTTTAGACTTAAACCACTTTTCTCTTTTCATTGCTTCTGCCCTTGAATTAAAAGATTCTGAATGGATCATTACCCAGGGTGAGTATCGTTTTGTTGATTTAACTTTTCCAGAATTATGATGAGCTAAACGTGTGGAAAGGTCATCAGTCTGCCCCGTATAGGTTTTGTTGAAGGCAGGGGAGAAAAGAATGTAAACAAAATAGTTCATTTTGCGGAGAGGTCGGGATTCGAACCCGAGGTACAGTTTTACCCGTACGGCGGTTTAGTCCGTTCCTTTGGAACGTGATCTCGTCCTGCTTTTTGAAAAAAAAGCAGGACGGACAAACCGCTGGTTTCAGCCGCAGAAGTAAAATTCAATAAATAAAATCAAGAATGAACCTTAAAGTACTCAGCAAGAATTTTAGAAATTTCCTGCCTTCCGGTTTTAGACTTAAACCACTTTTCTCTTTTCATTGCTTCTGCCCTTGAATTAAAAGATTCTGAATGGATCATTACCCAGGGTGAGTATCGTTTTGTTGATTTAACTTTTCCAGAATTATGATGAGCTAAACGTGTGGAAAGGTCATCAGTCTGCCCCGTATAGGTTTTGTTGAAGGCAGGGGAGAAAAGAATGTAAACAAAATAGTTCATTTTGCGGAGAGGTCGGGATTCGAACCCGAGGTACAGTTTTACCCGTACGGCGGTTTAGCAAACCGCTGGTTTCAGCCACTCACCCACCTCTCCAAGGTGAAATTATTTACAAATTTTTAGATGCAAAATATAGACAAAATTACAGAACGATAAAAGAATTTTCAGATTTTCAGAATATAATTTTTAATAACTGAATCTTGTAAAAAGTTATAGTAAACTTGTGTTAGCTGTTACGCCTAACTGAAGGTTGAATCTCGAAGTCTGTTGTATTCCATTAACATTCTGATATACAGGTAACTGAATAAATCCATAAAAAGATAATGTTTGATCTATGCTAAAATTTAATCCTGGACTAAAGTATATCCACTTTCCGCCTGTATTTTCTTCAGGCTCACCTGTTTTGCCGGGGTCAGAGTGTCCCTGGAATTTTCCATTTACCTGAAAGGCAAGACTTGCTTTATCAGTTAACTGATAGTCGGTACCAAGATTAGCAAGAAATGTATTGCCAAATTTATAATCATTAGTTCCTTTTCCGGCTATTTGATAACTTAACCCGATTATCAAAGGAATTGTAGAGTAAACTCCGTCTTTAGTAGTTTTGACAGTAAAGAGAGGGTGTCTGAAGTTAATTCCGATTACCTCATCTACGGATCCACTGCCCGGTTGAATTGTAACCTCAGCTTCTTCGCCTTCAGTGTTTTTAGCGTCAGTTATTCCGGTTGGTAATTTTATCCCGCCTGAAATGCTTAAGTACGTTTCACTGTTCATTGTTGGTAATATCAACGAATAGTTTGCAAGCAAAATTATATCTCCCATTCCCGAAAAATTCCAATTCTCCCAAACATCCTGTCCCTTGTCGTGATGAATATGATTGTGTTCGTGATGAATAAAAGGCAGAATAAATCCAAAACTTAACCTGTCA
Source organism: Bacteroidota bacterium (assembly GCA_021815365.1). GTDB lineage: Bacteria > Bacteroidota > Ignavibacteria > Ignavibacteriales > Ignavibacteriaceae > JAKAGZ01. Next base: position 24,133 of record JAKAGZ010000034.1, on the reverse strand, counting down.
GAGATTCCATATTGAAGCTGTAAAAAAGTTAGTGAATTTAATGTGCTTACTTCATCATGCTGTTCGGGTATTGCCCCAATAAATGATCTGTTTGTACCAACATAAAGCTGATCCTGGTTAATATATTCGTATGAAATTCTCAGGTAAAGACCGCCGGTTCTGCTGTAGTGAAAATGATATAGCGGGCAGTTTGAAGAGCCGCAGCTTGCATAAATATTAGTAAATAATATTGATAAAATTATGAATGTTAAAAGTTTCATGATGTCTCTTGCCTTTTCTTTAGTTTAGAAAAAATTGTATTTACATTATGTGTGTTTTATAAATGATAACTCAATTTAAAAATAATATTCCTTCTCTCTTCATAACTTGTACTTCCAAAGAAAGCTCCTTTTATCAGATGTGCATGGTCAAAAACATTTGTAATATATAATGAAGGCTCTATAGTATGTCCTCTGCCGAGACTGAAACTATACCCTGCAGAAAAATTGAATATCCACGCTGGAGTTGTGTGAGCAGCCTGGTTAAAATCAAAAAGTCCTGTCTTAAAAGTAATGTTGTCCGGGTTTCCGTTGGTTAAACCCGAGCCATAAGTTGCGGTCAGATTCAGAAACCAGTTCTCCGGCTGATAGTTCAAACCGATTACTGTGGAAAGCCTCTGATCATGGTCAAGATCGAACGGGGCAGTGCTCGAATCGGCTGCGATAAATCCACCAGAAACAGGTCCTGTTCCATAAGCATGAATTATTGAAGAATTAATATAACCTGATAACGGAATAACAGGATCATTATACGTTAAAGCCAGTTCTATCCCGGATACTTTTACTTTGTTAATGTTAACATTTACTTTAATTGTGCTTGAACCGAGTGTTTGATCGTCGAGACCGGGAGATGATTCTTTATAAAATCCCGCAAGCTTGGAACTAAAACCGTTTTTCCAATTCCTTATATAATCAACTTCGTAGAGATTATCTTTTTCTGGAAAAGTTGGCGAGGCATTATTGCCCAGTTGTCGTGCAACGGCTCCAAGATTTTCAATATTTGTCGGCATGAATAATCTGCTGTAGCTGACTGAAATTGTATTGAATTCATCGAGGAGAAAATTCCATTTTGCACGGGGACTAATTTGATGCTGATTAGAAATAGAAGGCGAATTGTGCAGATCGTATCTTAAACCTAGTTCAAGATTCGTCCACTCAGCCGGATGAAATTTTGTCTGTGCAAAAATACCGAAGTCATACCCGTTAAAATCAGATGCGACCAACGGTCCATTGCCAGATGTGTTGAAGAATCTGAAATTTTCATTTCCGTTTGTATGGCTGTAGTTAAAACCAAAAGCGTATTCAAATCTATGCGAAAGCCTATGGTCGTATTTTGTTATCAGTGCAATTGTTGTGAAATTTCTGTTTTGATCAACTTGATAACTGTTAGTTGTGTCATTTCCATAAAAGACAGCTTTACTGTTATTCACGTTAGGAATGTATCTTAAACCACCTTCTCTGGCGGACAAGCCCAGGAATAAATTTGATTCGTGATCTGGTTCAGATGATATAGTATGATAATAGGATAAAGTCTGAAATGAGTTGTAGGAAATCTGATCGTCTGCAGCAAAGCCATCAGCGGGGTTATACGGTACCTGCGTCTGTGTTTTACTATAATTGAAATTTGCTGTCAGGTAATCGTTTTGGTTTAACAAATAATCAAACTTGCCATATAGAAAATAGTCAAACCCGTGATCGTGAAATAAAGCAGGAACGGGCTGGTCAATTCTTCTGTCGGTTTCCTGCCTTGACGCAGAAATAAAATAACCAAGATTGCCCGAACGATTACTTAGCGCAACACTTTGCCCATTCGAATTTATCGCTTTAAATTGACCGACATTTTTCCCGAGCGAACTATTTTGGGAAGTAAAATAGCTACCAATGAAAGAAGAAATGTCAAGATGAAATCTTCCTGCAGGGACACGCGTTTGAATATCTATTATCCCGCTGATTTGTCCGCCATATTCAGCAGGGAAACCGCCGGTATAGAAAGTTACCCTTGAAATAATTTTGGGATCAACAATCTCATTCAACCCACCGAACACACCAAGTGGAATTGGTATTCCGTCAATCAGGTAAGTAAATTCGCCGTGCTGACCTCTGATGTGTATTTCGCCGGTAGTGGCTCTTGCTGCACCAGCAAGATTTTCCTGGATAAGAGTTGCCATTTGTGAGATAGGGGCTGCATGATAAGTTTCACCCTGGAAAATCTGTCTGCCTTTTATTTGATCAATTGAACTGGAAAGTTTTGCATTGTTGCTTTTGCTGCTTTGAATTACGACTTCTCCTAACTCGATAGATTTTTCTGAGATTTCAATTTTATAAGAGTTATGTTTTCTATCTATTGTAATAATGTTTGAATAATCTTCATAGCCAAGATAATGAGTGATAATCTTGTAAGTACCTATCTCTATGTCAGAGAATGAAGCTTTGCCCACCGGATTTGTAACGGCTCCGGCAACGATGGTGTTGTTTTTTTCCAGTATGACATTTACAAGCTGGAGGGGCTGGGAATTTTTTTTGTCAGTGACTGTTACCGTAAAGTGTGTTGTTTCTCCTTTAGGTTTATCCGTGTTATTTTTAAAATTTTTTGCTTGTGTATATACTGATAATAATATAATTATTAAAAATGTGATTGTAGGATAAATGTTCGTCCTTAATATCTTATTTGTTTTCATATCTTAATTTCCTGCTTAAATTTTTCATTAATGTCTGAATATTGATTTGAATAAAACAATAACAATTATTCTAAACGCAAGGAAGGATTCATATCGTTTACGTTTTATCTGATTTTAGATAGTTAAATTTTATAAATGAAAATCGCACTTAATAAAAATTTTCACGGAAAATTTATTAAGATGATTAAACTTTAACTTGCGTGTAAGAATGTTATTGATTCACGAAATTGTTGATGGTGGTGCGCGTGGTGAAGTTTTGGAATATTCTTCTGAAGGAAAACACTGCAGGTGTTGCTGGCGTAAATTTGATTCTAACTTAGAAAGCGATTGTATAATGTCAGACGAAGAGTAATGGAAATCATCCAGTGTTTGTGCAAATTGATGGAGGCTGCAGACGCTAAAAAAATCAACACTTAAATCATTTACACTTTTTTTAGAGAATGAATCGGAATAAGTGTTCTTGCATTCAAAGTCGTATTTGTGATGATGCAGGGTTCCTACAAATACAAAACTTAAATAAATCGAAAGGAATAATATTCCAAATCTTTTGTGATATTTATATAAAAGTAACTTCATTTCTGATTCTTAATATATAAGTCTCACTGCTATAGGTCAATTCTAATTTGACAGACGGTACAACCCGCAAAGTGAGTAATTTTGGAGTATCGGAATAATTGCTTGTAAATCAGCTAAAGGTTAACTTTGATAATAAAACAAAATTTAATTAAGCAAAGAGGTTATAATGCCAAAATTTAAGGGGGTGGATTACTTTAATATAGAGTCTCTTCTTTCAGAAGAAGAGATAATGATTCGGAATTCAGTCAGAGAGTTTGTTTCAGAAGAAGTGATCCCTATTATTGAAAAATATAACCGGGAAAGTAAATTCCCTTTGGAATTGGTTCCTAAAATGGCTGAGCTGGGACTTTTAGGTACAAATCTTCCTCAAAAATACGGCTGTGCTGAATTAAATAATGTGGCGTACGGTTTGGTGATGCAGGAATTAGAAAGAGGTGACAGTGGTATCAGAAGTTTTGTCTCAGTTCAAAGCGCATTAGTAATGTATCCTATCTTTACATTTGGCAGTGAAGAGCAGAAAGAGAAGTGGCTTCCTCTTTTGGCTAAAGGAGAGAAAGTAGGCTGCTTCGGATTAACAGAACCGGACTTTGGCTCAAATCCCGGCGGGATGGTAACCAAAGCTGAAAAAGTTGATGGAGGCTTCAAACTTAATGGGGCAAAAATGTGGATCACTAATGGAACAATTGCTGATGTTGCGGTTGTATGGGCAAAGCTTGATGGAATCGTCAGGGGCTTTCTTGTTGAAAAAGGTTTTAAGGGATTTACAGCCCCTGAAATGAAAGGGAAACATTCACTCAGAGCATCTGTAACTTCTGAGCTGGTATTTGATAACGTATTTGTTCCTGAAGAAAATCTACTTCCGAAAACGGAAGGACTGAAAAACGCATTGATGTGCCTGAATCAGGCGAGATACGGAATTGCATGGGGAGTTGTTGGCGCAATGATGGCTTGTTATGAGGCTGCATTAAATTATGCAAAGTCGAGAGTACAATTCAGTAAACCGATTGCCGCATATCAGATGACACAGGAGAAGCTCGTTTACATACTTACTGAAATAACTAAAGCTCAGCTTTTAAATCTTCAGTTAGGCAGAATGAAAGATAACAAGACTTTGAGGCACACCCAGGTTTCTATGGCTAAGAGGAATAATTGTGAGAAGGCTCTCGAGGTTGCAAGGATATCACGGGAGATACTCGGAGCAAACGGCATTTTAGACGAGTATCCGGTAATGAGGCATTCAATGAATCTGGAATCTGTTAAGACTTATGAAGGTACTCATGAAATGCACACACTAATTATTGGTGAAGATATCACTGGCTATTCTGCTTTTGAATAATAGCTTATAGAATTCACTTTATAAAAATATTAAGATTTTTTCTATTGAGGAGTCTGAATGAATAATAGTTCGGTAATAAAAGAAGGCTTAACTTTTGATGATGTTCTGCTTGAACCAGGAAAATCAAACGTACTTCCCAGAGAAGTGGATATAACTACCAATTTAACCCCAGAAATTAAATTAAATATTCCTTTAATTTCCGCCGCAATGGACACAGTTACCGAATCAGATATGGCTGTGGCAATAGCTAGAGAAGGTGGAATTGGCATCCTTCATAAAAATATGACTATTGAAGAACAATGTGAAGAAGTTGATAAAGTTAAGAGGTCTGAAAGTGGTATGATACGGGATCCTGTTACTCTAACTCCTGACCAGACAATAGGATTTGCTCTTGACCTAATGAAAAAGTATAGCATTTCAGGAATTCCTGTTGTTAATCAGGATGAAGTGCTGGTAGGAATTTTAACAAACAGAGATCTCAGGTTTTCACCAAATCCAAAGTTGAAGGTAAAAGAATTAATGACAAAAGAAAACCTGATTACTGCTCCTGTCGGAACAACTCTTGAAAAAGCTGAGACAATCCTGCAGAAATTTAAGATTGAAAAACTTCCTGTTGTTGACAAAAATAATATACTTAAAGGACTGATTACTTTTAAAGATATTCAGAAAAAGAGTAAGCACCCTTTTGCTTGTAAAGACGAACACGGCAGGCTTCGTGTTGGAGCAGCAGTGGGGGTTACAAAGGATACGGTGGAAAGAGTCGCTTCTCTAATTAAGTCTGGCACTGATGCAATAGTTATTGATACAGCACATGGACACTCTACAGGTGTAATAAAAACAGTAAAAGAAGTGAGAAAAAAATTTAGATATACTCAACTTATTGTTGGTAATATAGGAACTTATGAGGCAGCACTTGAATTATATAATTGTGGCGTTGATGCTGTTAAAGTTGGTATAGGCCCTGGATCAATTTGCACAACAAGGATAATTGCAGGGGTTGGAATTCCCCAGATTACAGCAATAGCAGAAGTTTACAGAGCGATAGGGAAGAAAGGAATCCCAATCATTGCTGATGGTGGTATTAAACAAACAGGTGATGTTCCGAAGGCAATTGCTGCAGGAGCGGATTCTGTGATGATAGGAGGACTATTTGCAGGTGTTGAAGAAACACCTGGCGAAAAAGTTCTGTTTGAAGGCAGAAGTTTTAAAATTTACAGAGGAATGGGATCATTGCCTGCAATGAAAAAGGGAAGCAAGGATAGATACTTTCAAGATGTAGAAGACGACATAGCAAAACTTGTTCCTGAGGGTGTAGAAGGAAGGGTACCATTTAAAGGACCACTATCTGATACCATCTATCAGCTTATAGGTGGTCTAAGGGCAGCAATGGGTTATTGCGGTGTAAAAAATATTCATCAGCTTAAAACAAAATCAAAATTTATTAGAATTACTTTAGCAGGTTTGAAGGAAAGCCATCCCCACGATATAATTATCACAAAAGAAGCTCCAAACTATCATACCTGAACTTTAGAAAAATATTATAATTAAAATCACAGATTTTTTAATTAATGTTCTGAGGAAAATTCTGAATGTTTAAGGTTTTAGTAATTGCATATTATTTCCCTCCAATGGGACTTAGTGGAGTACAGAGGACATTAAAATTTGTTAAGTACATGAAAAACTATAACTGGGAACCGACTGTTTTAACTGCCTCTGATGTTGGTTATTATGCACACGATTTTACTCTGCTCGAAGAAGCAAAAAAAACCGGAGTGAAAATAATTAGGGCTGGCGGTAAAGATATTAACTCACGACTTAAGCAAAGGGGAACAATGAAAATGCCTTCTGAAATAATCAGGAAGATATTAAGCAGATTAAGTGCAGCTTTTTTTATTCCCGATAACAAAAAAGGCTGGTGTAACATCGCAATCTTAAGTGCACGAGATCTTTTACGAAAAGAGAACTTTGATGTTATTTTTGTCAGCGGACCACCTTTTTCAAGTTTTAATATGGCAGTAAAATTAAAAAATGAATTTAATCTTCCCTTGGTTGTCGACTACAGAGATTTGTGGTATGGAAGTCCATTCGGATTTTATCCGACACCTTTGCATAGATATCTTCATAAAAAAATGGAATACAATGTTCTCAAGGCTGCAGATAAAATAACAGTTACTAATAGAAAAATAAAAGAAAAACTTCTGTTCAAGTATAAGTTCTTAACTTTTGATGATGTTTATATCCTTTCACATGGTTTCGATCCGGAAGATTTTATTGATCTTCCGGTTGAAAAAAAATCAAACTCTAAAATGCGGCTTACTTACACCGGTATCTTTTACGAATTCATTACACCTAAGTATTTCCTGCAAGCGTTTAAGAAACTGTCAATCGAAAGACCGGACGTTGCATCAAATATTGAACTTCAGTTTGTAGGCATGTTACGAAATGAAAATAAAAAATTGATAAAAAGATTGGGGCTGCAGGGATTTATAAAAGATTATGGATATTTAAATCACAGGGATGCATTGATCAAAAATATTTCCAGTGATGTGTTGTGGATGATGGTAGGTAAAGAAAAAAACGTTGACACACATTCAAGCGGGAAACTTTTTGAATATTTTGGCACACGCAAACCAATTTTGGCTTGTGTTACAGATGGTGCACTCAAGAATTCATTAATAGAATATAATGCTTCGTTCATCACCGAACCAGATAATATTGATGAAATAAAAAATATGATTCTGAATATTTATGAACTTTACGTTAAAAACCAGCTGCCCATACCAAATGAGGAATTTATACAGAAACACAGAAGAGATATATTGACTGAACAACTAACAAAACAATTTCAATTTTTAATTAAGGCAGTATGATGAATGTTTTATTGATCGGCTCGGGTGGACGAGAACACGCTCTTGCCCATAAAATATCGCAAAGCCCTAAACTGGATAAATTATATACTATTCCCGGTAATCCGGGTACTGAACAATTTTGTGAGAACATTTCTATTAATAGTTCAGATTTCAATTCCATAACTGATTTTTGCCGAATGCACCAAATAGACCTGGTCATTATAGGACCCGAACAACCTCTGGTTGATGGAATGGCTGACTACTTAAGGTCAGAAGGGATTAAAGTTTTCGGGCCTGATTCTAAAGCTGCAGAAATTGAAGCTCATAAATCGTTCGCAAAAGGTTTGATGAAAAAGTATAACATACCCACTGCTGAATATGTTGAATTTGATTATACGCAACAGGAGGAAGCACTTAATTATTTGAAGCATATTAAATATCCTTGCGTGATAAAAGCTGACGGTCTTGCATCCGGGAAAGGTGTGATTATTTGTAATAATTTTTCGGAAGCTTCGTCTGCAATTCAGGAAATTTTTGTACACAAAATTTTCGGTTCATCGGGTGAGAAAATAGTTGTGGAAGAATTTATGCAAGGTGATGAACTCTCTGTTTTTGCTGTTACAGACGGTGAGGATTATTTTTGCCTTCCCGCTTCGCAGGATCATAAAAGAATAGGGGATAATGACAGAGGGAAAAATACGGGTGGAATGGGGGCTTATTCTCCGGCGCCGATTGCTACACCTAAACTAATGAATGAAATAGAAAGGAAAATAATCTCGCCTGCTATTCAGGCATTGAACCGGGAAAAAAGAAAATTTATTGGGTGCCTTTATGCTGGTTTAATGATAACTGTTCAAGGTCCTAAAGTTGTTGAATTCAACTGTCGTTTTGGTGACCCTGAAACACAAGCTGTTTTGCCATTACTGGAAGGCGATTTTCTTGATCTTTTATACTCTGCTGCAAATTATAAATTAAATAAAAAAGCGGTGAAATATTCCGGAGGCTGCGCCGTCTGTGTTGTTGCAGCTTCAAAAGGTTATCCAGATTCTTATCAAAATGGTTATACAATCGCCGGGCTTGATTCATTTAATAACGAAGACATTTATATCTATCATGCAGGTACAGCAAAAAAGAATAATCATATTGTTACAAAAGGCGGCAGAGTACTTGGAGTAACTGCTGTTGAAAAATCTAATGATTTAAAAACTGCTCAAAGAAAAGCTTATGATGCAATAAAAAAAATCTATTTCACTGATATGTATTATCGGACTGATATAGCGGTGAAGGCTTTCAAAGAGTCGAAGTCCTGATTTACTTCCGAGTAACTGTCGTTAGAGAACAGGCTGTGATTTCGAATTTGCGATTTCGGAGTTCGGATTGAAAAGTTAATTTTAAAGTCATAAATCCTAAGTCACACATCAATAAATTCCAAATCTTGTACCGAAGGCCGGACTCGAACCGGCACGAGGTGTAAGCCCCACTGGATTTTGAGTCCAGCGCGTCTACCAATTCCGCCACTTCGGCATTTTTATGAAATATTAAAAAAATGCTAAGAAAAATCCTCAAACCA
>JAKAGZ010000034.1:0-14986 GCA_021815365.1 Bacteroidota bacterium | reverse complement strand
AAGGCCGGACTCGAACCGGCACGAGGTGTAAGCCCCACTGGATTTTGAGTCCAGCGCGTCTACCAATTCCGCCACTTCGGCATTTTTATGAAATATTAAAAAAATGCTAAGAAAAATCCTCAAACCAAAATATAAATATAATCTCATACTGTCTTATATATCAAGTTTATCAGGCACTAATTTTTCAATCAACACCTTTCTTATAGTTGTATTGGCTGAAGACTTGTTTTTTATTTTACATTTTATTTTTTGCCAAAATTGATTTTACCTTCTTCAAACTATATATTTAAATCTCTTTTTGAAAAAATTCTGGGGTCGTAGTTCAGTTGGTTAGAACGCCTGCCTGTCACGCAGGAGGTCGCGAGTTCGAGTCTCGTCGGCCCCGCATAAAAAACCTCTCATTTTTTGAGAGGTTTTTTTATTTTGTAACAGGCTGTGAAACTTTGTCTCTCTTGTCCGGCTTAGAAAGATATTTGTTACAAAATCTATTTTTTTTGTGTAAAATTTTATTGTATATTTCACTACCCCAGTTTACTTCATCGGTATAGTCCCTAAAGTATTCTGATATTTTTTAATAATTAAAAGGAATTTAAATATGAACATTTTTGTAGGTAACTTATCAAAGGATGTAACCGATGATGATTTACAAAACTTATTTTCTTCTTATGGAAATGTAAGAAGCATTAAGATCATTCGTGATATGTTTTCAGGAGAATCCAAAGGCTTTGGATTTGTTGAAATGCCTGGATTGGAAGAGGCAAAGAAAGCAATCAATGAATTAAATACCCAGGAACTAAAGGGTAAAAAAATTACAGTAAATGAAGCCCGCCCCAGGAATGATGACAGAAGAAGAGGGGGGGACAAAAGACACCGCGGCGGAAGCAAAGGCGGCGGCAATGGAAATCGCGGTGGCGGTCGAAGAGGCTGGTAGAATTATTCTTGCCTACTGCAAGAAGGTTAGATAAAAAAACCCTTCTTAATTTTTAAGAAGGGTTTTTAAATAACAGCAGGTCTTTTCAGTCTGCATAATCTTCTACCTCTTCTGCTTTAAATGGAAATTTAAAGTAATAAAAATCATCATCTTCTTTAACTATCTTATCTTTTGTCAGGTAATACTTTTTGATATTATTACTATTCTTTGGCTTGTTGAATAAATAAAGTCCATCTTCAAAATAGTATTTAGGAAACCTGATCTTTTTATGAGTTACTAAATATGGCATATCAAGTAAAACTTTTCTTATGTTATTCCCGTTTTCTTTTCTTAAATATATCGTTCGCATATATAGTCTCTATATAATTTGAAGTTCAAGTTAATGAAAATGAAAATAATCTGAACTATCATTTTATGGAATAATTTCTTCAGAAAAGCTGCAAACTTTAGGGTAAAATTTTTTTTAGAAATGTTTGTGGGGGCTGAAGGATTCGAACCTACGACCCTCTGCTTGTAAGGCAGATGCTCTAAACCAACTGAGCTAAGCCCCCCCAAAAGGAAATATAAGACCAAAGAACCTGCGACCCTCCCGACAGTGTCGGGATGCTCTAAACCTCCGCCAAAGGCGGATCAGCCTGCGGCTGAAACTGAGCTAAGCTCCCCCTTAAAATTTGAGGGTGTAAATATTTGTTTTTTTCTGCAAACATCAAAATTTTTTACAAAATTTTTGAGCGGCAGACGGGACTTGAACCCGCGACGTCCAGCTTGGGAAGCTGACATTCTACCACTGAATTACTGCCGCATACTCCTTTCCCCCAAGGATCAGTTCAGATTGGCAGAGGGACTTGCCTGTCTGGCAGGCAGGGTTGACGCTCTACCAATCCGTCCCGACTTTTGTCGGGACGAGACCTCGCCTCGCGGGCGAAGCGGGCAAAATTTTGTTTAAGAAAATTTTAAAAAATACAACCACAATGTAAAATTAATTATTGATATAAGGTAGCGATTTCAAAAAACAGATTTAAAATAAATCATTTAGAAAAAAATAATTCTTTTCTTTTCAGCGAGCGCTCTTTAAAAAATAAAAGGGCGAACGATCTTCGCCCTTTTAAATTGCAACACATATTCTTTTAAATTCCGAACAGTACTCCTGCAAGGATTTGGAAACCCGTTGTTTTAATTGATCTGCCGCCATTTTGCTGCTTCCCTTTATCACTCGAGATATCACTTAAACCGAGAGAATAACGAAAATCAACTGTTATAGTTGTGCCGGGGACAACTGAAAAACCTACTCCGGCTCCAAAATTCAGAGCGAAGTCTAAAGTTTTTAGCTGATCTTTGAAATCTGATTCACTAGATTGATAGCCGCCGCTCGGCTCGTCCAATTCCTTTGCAGACATGATAAAGCCCAAGTTTGGTCCTGCTAAAACATATGGGGAAACAGGTCCCGCAACCGGAACTTTAAATTTCAGAAGAATAGGAAGTTGAAAATAAGTGGTTTTGTAAGTTATGTTTCCATTTACAATTTGACCAGTATTAGCATCATAAAATAATGGTCCACTCACTTGAGTTCCTCCTGTTAAGAACGTCGGCTCGACCTGAAGTGCAAGCATAGGGATGAAACTAAATTCCGCTACACCTCCGATTCTAAAACCGGTTCTTGATGATTTGGATTGATTCGTCGGGAGGTCAGGGTTGAATGTTGCGTTAGAAATATTTAGTCCCCCATTGCCGCCAAAGCTCATTGTTGTCTGAGCTTGGATGCTACTAAAAGTAAGCAAAAATAAAGCTGCAAAAACTGTCACAGTAATTTTTTTCATATTGGATCTCCTTGTTGTTGAGAGATAATGTTAATTAAGGTAATTCATACCGTATGCCTGTTGTTATAGCAATGTAGAATATAGTATTAGTACTTGAAGTTGAAGTAAACTGACCGGTGTATGGGTCATATCCGGTTGATTTAGTACTGTAGAAAACAGGGCCAAGCTGAAGGTCAGCAGGAATATAAAGATTATTAGCAACTTTGAAATTTGCCCCTCCGCCAAACCTAATGCCAAAATAAGGTCCGCCAGAAGAAAACCAAAGGCTGATCCCGCCGTTTGCATAAGGTTTTATATTTGATCCTGGAATGTTAAAATAATATTTAAAATAATCTGCCCATTCAATCGGAGTACCGCTGAAGGTATTGATATTTAATTCTGTGCCGACTGCCATGTTTTTGTTAAATATTACTTCTCCCATTGGTCCAATTTGCAAAGCAACAGAAGAACCGCCAAAGCCACTTCCTATAGCCATTCCAACTCTGCCGCCTATTAACCAGCTTGTGCCTCCGCCTGCTGACTGCATAAAAGTTCTGGAAGCACTTGAGAATGTTTGGGCATTGGTAATTATAGCTGAGGAAAAAATGATAAAAATAAGTAGGAGGGTTTTATAAATGATGCGGGAAAGATCTTGTTTTATTTTCATTACTACTCCTTGTTTGTGTGTATAAATGTCATTGTTCTAATTCGTTTGATAAAGGTAAAAAACAAACCGTATTGAAATTAATACTTAGTATTTCGATTGTCAATCGGTAATTTTGCTTAGAGCGGTTTAGGTATTGTTTCATTTTCAGTTAATTGTTATTTAACGCTGCTTTTTATTTAAATCCTGAATGCTTCTTCGACCAGCATTTTTTGCTGCTGGTTCGATTGCTTTGAAGAACCTACAGCCGGGCTTGCACTTTCAGGTCTTCCTGCATAATAGAGCTTTTGATCCTCTTGCAAATCATCAGGCAGCCTTTGTGACATAAAATTCCACGCACCCATATTTTTCGGCTCCTCCTGCACCCATACTATCTTCTTAGCATTTGAATATTTTACGAATATTTCTTTTAAACTTTTTGAATTGTACGGATAAAATTGCTCGACCCTGACGATCGGAACATTGTCAATCTTATTTAACGAACGGTACTTGATCAGATCATAATAGACTTTTCCGCTTGTAAGAATTACTCTTTCAATTTTCTGGATTTCATTTACTGAATGGTCGTCAATTATTTCCCGGAATTTTCCGCTGATGAATTCTTCTTTCGTTGATCTTGCTTCAGGTAAACGAAGCAGACTCTTTGGCGTCATAATAACAAGAGGTTTTCTGACTACTTGTTTGATCTGCCTTCTTAATAAATGAAAGTATTGAGACGGCGTTGTAACGTTGCAGACCTGCATGTTATCTTCTGCGCAAAGAATTAAAAATCTTTCGAGTCTTGCACTTGAATGCTCTGGTCCCTGACCTTCGTAACCATGCGGAAGAAGAAGCACAACGCTATTCCTTAGTTTCCATTTCTCATACGATGCAACAATAAAATTATCAATGATCACCTGTGCACCGTTCGCAAAGTCGCCGAACTGTGCTTCCCACATTACAAGCGCAAGCGGATCGGCAGTGCTGTAGCCATATTCAAATCCAAGCACAGCAGCTTCAGAAAGAAAGCTGTCGAGTGCTTCAATTTTTGCCTGCTTCTCTGCAATATGATTCAGAGGAAAATAATCTTCGCCTGTGCTGATATCGGTGAGTGCGGTGTGGCGCTGGCTGAAAGTCCCTCTTACACTATCCTGACCGCTCAATCTTACAGGTGTACCCTCAAGAAGCAGGCTGCCGAATGCAATTGCTTCGCCGAGCGCCCAGTCTGCCATTTCTGAGCCATCAAGTATTCCTTTTCTTTTTTCTAAAAATTTCTGAAGCTTTGGATGAACCTTAAAATTTTCAGGAACTTTTGTTATTCCCTCAATGATTTGTTTAAGAGTGTCTTCAGAAATTCTGGTATCTTCAGTGGGTTCAACTGATTCAATTTTGTCTTTAGAAACTGCAAGCGGTGCATCAACATTAAACGTTGAGCTTTTCTTTTTTATTTTATCAAAAGCATCAGTAAGCTTTGAGTCAATTTCTTTTGTCATCTGAGAAATTTCATCTTCACTGAGTAATTTTTTTTCGAGAAGGGTCTTTGCATAAATTTCTCTTACCGAAGGATGACTTTTTATTTTTTCATATAGCAGCGGTTGAGTAAATCCCGGCTCATCGCCTTCGTTGTGTCCGTGTCTCCTGTAGCCGAAAAGATCTATTACAACATCCTTCTTAAAAATCTGTCTGAATTCAAAAGCAAGTTTTGCAGCCCATAAAGAAGCTTCTGGGTCATCGCCGTTAACGTGGAAAATGGGTGCCTGGATCATTTTAGCCGCATCGCTTGCATAAACAGATGATCTTGCATCTTCCGGCGTTGTTGTAAATCCTATTTGATTATTAATGATGATATGAACAGTCCCGCCTGTTCTGTAGCCTGTTAGCTGGGAGAAGTTTAGAGTTTCAGCAACCACCCCCTGTCCCGCAAACGCAGCATCACCATGGATTAATAAAGGCATTATTTTTTTATGTTCTTTACTGTCACCAAGGCGCGTTTGTTTTGCTCTTACAATTCCTTCTACTACCGGGTTTACCCATTCAAGATGGCTTGGATTTGAAGCTACAGAGACAGAAATCGTTTTCCCGTTCCTTGTTTTATATTGTCCTGTTGCACCGAGATGATACTTAACATCTCCGGAACCTTCGATTGAATTAGGATCCTGTATATCTTCAAATTCAGAAAAGATAGAATCAAAAGATTTGCCGATTATGTTTGCAAGAACATTCAATCTTCCGCGGTGCGCCATTCCAAGGACAACTTCCAGGATGCCCTGTTCGCATGCTTCGTTAAGGATCATATCTAGCACCGGGATTAATGTTTCTGATCCTTCAAGAGAAAATCTTTTATGTCCTATAAACCTGTTGTGGATGAAATGCTCAAATGTTTCGGCTATGATTAATTTGTTCAGGATAATTTTTTTTATTTCAGGAGCGAAATCAGGAACATTCAGTACAGGTTCCATTTTACTTTGCAGCCAGGCTTTCTCGACAGGATTCTGTATGTGCATATATTCAGCACCGATTTTATCGCAGTAAGTTTTCTGAAGCCGTTCAAGAATTTCGCGCAGCGTTGCGTTGTGCATTCCGCCGAAGCCATCGGTAATAAAATTTCTGTCAAGGTCCCAAAGTGTAAACTTATAAGTTGCAGGGTCAAGCTCAGGGTGATAAGAAGTTTTAGAACCAAGCGGGTCGAGATTTGCAATTAAATGTCCTCGCACACGGTAAAGATTAATTAATTGCAGCACCCTAGCTTGTTTTTCAATTTCTTCAGTGCTGGTTCCGCTGCCGCTGAAAGTTCCCGGCTGGTAATCAGTCATCCATTCAACAGGTCTTAAAGGCAGATTGAGGTCTTTAAATAAATCAACATAAAAATTGTTTGCACCAAGCAAAAGATCGTGAACTTCTTTTAAGAACAAGCCTGATTCAGCACCTTGTATGATCCTGTGATCGTAAGTGCTTGTGATGTTCATAACCTTACTGATACCTAACGCAGAAATTGTTGACTGCGACATTGCCTGATATTCAGCAGGATATTGAATTGCACCTGTTGCAATTATTGCACCCTGCCCGGTCATCAGTCTTGCTATTGAAGAAACTGTCCCGATAGTGCCAGGGTTAGTAAGTGTGATAGTTGTTCCCATAAATTCCGAAGGATCAATAAGTCCTTTCCTTGATCTGCTGACAAGGTCTTCATACTTATCCAAGAATTCTCTGAAGTTCATCCTGTTCGCATTTTTGATGTTTGGCACTATCAGAGAATGCGAACCATCTTTTTTCTCAATATCAATTGCAAGACCAAGATTTACATTCGACCTTTCGATCAGGTATGGTTTTCCGTTTATTACAGTAAAAGCATTATTGACCGCAGAATATTTTTTAACCGCTTTAAGTATTGCCCAGCTTATTATATGTGTGAAAGAAATTTTTCCTTCTTCCGTCTTTTTCAGATGATTGTTGATGAGCTTCCTGTTTTCTTCGAGAAGTTTTACCGGAATGGTTCTTTGCGAAGTTGCAGTAGGTATCGTCAGGCTTGCTGTCATATTATCAAGTATCTTTGCAGCGCTTCCCGCAATTACTTTAAGTTCATCTTCTTTTTCCGGCTGGGGCATCGCGCTGACCTGCAATTTTTGTGAAGTTGGAGACGGTTCTTTAATATTTGTCTTGTTTCCGTTGTCTGATTTTGATTTACCTTCTCTGAAAAAATTTCTCCACTGTTCGGGAAGTTCAGATGGATTTTCTTCATAAAGTTTGTGAAGATATTCAACGAACCAGGTGTTCGCACCAAATTTTTCTAATTCTTCTTGTTGTTCCTTTGTAAGATCGCTTGCTTTCATTATATTATTTTAATTGTATGTTGCTTAGGCTGTAATAGAATTTTTATATCTTTGATGATTAAAATTAAGAAGTTTTTTATATAAAAACTTAACCAAAACAAAGTATCTTTTCCCGAAGGGATGGATTCCCAAATAATTCCGCCAGGTTTTACTTTGCGGGCAGCTTAATAACGGATAATAAAAATATGAATAATAACGAAATTGCAAATTTGAGAAGGGATTGGTCTCTCAAAGAATTAGATGAATCGAATGTAAGTGAAAATCCTTTCGATCAATTTTCTATTTGGATGCAAGAGGCTATAGAGGCAAAAATACTTGAACCGAATGCAATGGCTTTAGCCACAGCAAATAAAAAAGGGATTCCCTCGGCAAGGATTGTTTTGCTTAAGAATATTGATAGACATGGGCTTGTTTTCTTTACGAATTATGAAAGCAAAAAAAGTAAAGACCTAATGGAAAACCCTAATGCATCTGTAGTGTTTTTCTGGAAGGAGCTTGAAAGACAGTTGAGAGTCAGCGGATCTGTTGAAAAGATTTCTAAAAAAGAATCCGAGGAATATTTTAAAACCAGGCCTTATAAAAGCCGGCTGAGCGCCTGGGCATCAAAACAAAGTTCAGAAATTCCTGGTAGAAAATCTCTCGAAGAAAAATTTTCGGAAATGAAAAATAGATTTGGTGAAGATAATATTCCGCTTCCTGATTTCTGGGGAGGTTTTCGTCTGATCCCAATTGAATTTGAATTCTGGCAGGGGAGAGTAAACCGGCTGCACGATAGAATAGTTTATCTGAAAAAAAATGATGCCTGGAAGATTGTCAGGCTTGCACCATAAAAATTGAAGGCAGGCAGGGTCTAAGTTTGATGGAGAGAATTTCATTGAATCTCTGTTCCCTTATTCATAAGTTCTCTCAGGGATATTATAAAATTTATGAGGAAGAACGATCTTCTTATTACAAAAAAGGAGGAAGAAAATGAAAGTACAGGGAAAGGATAAAAAGCTTTCTTCAGATGAACTTTCAGCTTATGAAAAAGCTGCACAGGAAGGTATTGATCCGCGCTGCATTCCTCAGAAATTGCAGGGTCCTGTTCCCGAGCACGACGCGATCGAATATCCTGATTATTCCGAATCCGATCACGAAAACTGGAAATATCTTTTTGACAGGCAAGTGAAATTCCTTCCGGGAAGAGCCTGTGAAGAATACCTGAACGGAATTGAAAAATTAAATTTTACAAGAGATAAAATTCCTGCTCTTAAAGATCTGAGTAATGTATTCTTTAAAACTACAGGCTGGAAAGTTGCACGGGTTCCGGGATTGATAGATGTAAATGATTTTTTTGGTCTTCTTCGAAGAAGAGTATTTCCATCAACTGATTACATCCGCGGAAAGGATGAACTTGATTACACACCGGCACCCGATTGTTTTCACGATATGTTCGGTCACATGCCTCTTTTAACTGATACTCACTTTGCTGATTTTTATCAATTGTTTGGTGAAGCAGCAATGAGAGCAGAAGGTAAAAACAGAAAACAACTCGAGACATTTCACTGGTTCACAGTTGAATTTGGATTGATCCGTAAACCCGAAGGAATGAGAATTTATGGAGCCGGCGTGCTTTCTTCAAAAGGAGAAGTTCAGCACGCACTTTCAAATGAAGTTGAGGTAAGAGATTTTAATCCCGATACAATGGTACTTCAGGATTATGATGTCTGGCATTTACAGCCAATACTTTTTGCAATTGATTCTTTTGAACAATTAAAGGATGGCTTTAAGCAGTGGACTAAAAAGCTTGGGCTGCTTAAATAAGAGTAAGAGTAAGTTGTGTTAGTGGTGTATTTTTTTCAAGAGTTAGTTTCTTTAATTCAATACGTGATTACTCGCATTCCTTTCTGTAGCTTGAATATCCATCTATAAATAAGTAATTTTATTATGCTTGATAGCCTATAAATTTTTGTAATAATTCAAAATAAGGAGATACTATGTCAATCAAAGTTGGTGATAAAGCGCCTGGTTTTACTTTAGTGAATCAGAACATGGAAAAAGTCAGTCTTAATGATTTTAACGGAAAGCAGGTTGTATTATTGTTCTTTCCTTTTGCCGGAAGCGGCGTTTGCACAAAAGAGATGTGCAATTTTAGAGATGAATTAAAAAAGTATGAAGACCTCAATGCCCAGGTTCTTGGAATAAGTGTTGACAGCGTTTATGCCTTGAAAGCCTGGAGCGAGAAAAATAATTATACATTCCCGCTGCTAAGTGATTTTAATAAGGAAGTCATAAAAGAATATGGGGTTCTAACAGATAAATTTGCCCCTGGAAAATTAGATTATAGAGGCGTTGCAAAAAGGTCAGCATTTGTGATTGGTAAAGACGGCAAAATAAAATATGCTGAGGTACTTGAAAATCCGGGCAACGAGCCAAATTACGAAGCGATCAAAAAAGTTCTGCAATGAATGTGATCAGACAAATGTCACCTTCTGAAGTAAAGAATGTTCTTGAGAAGAATAGGAATGTTCGCCTGATTGATGTCAGGGAAAAATGGGAATATGATTTAGCAAAGATTGAAAATTGTGAGCTGATGCCTTTGAGCAGTTTTTCTGATCATCTTGAAAAGCTCAAACCCGAAGATAGTCTAATTATCTATTGTCATACCGGCGTAAGAAGTTATCACGTCTGTTCTTTTCTAGCAGAGAATGGATTTACGAATGTAAGTAATCTCGAAGGAGGGATCAAAGCCTGGTCGCTGCAAGTTGATCCTACAGTACCGTTGTATTAATAACTAACAAAATTCCGGATTTAAAAAATTTATAAAAGAACTCAAAGGAAAATTATTATGGTTGCAGAGGGTAAGAAAGCTCCCGATTTTAAATTAAAAGATCAAAACGGGCAAACGATCTCATTGAGCGATTATAAGGGTAAAAGTGTAGTGCTGTATTTTTATCCGAAGGATGATACTTCAGGCTGCACGAAAGAAGCTTGCAGTTTCAGAGACGGGCTGCCGGGGTTCGGGAAATTGAATGCAGTAATTCTTGGCGTAAGTGCTGACTCAGTTGAATCACATAAAAAATTTGCAGACAAATATAATTTGCCTTTTACTCTTTTGAGTGATGAAAGCAAAGAAATGATTGAAAAGTACGGAGTGTGGAAAGAGAAAAGTATGTACGGAAGAAAATATATGGGGATTGAAAGAACAACTTTTATAATTGATGAGAACGGAAAGATCAAAAAGATTTTTCGTAAGGTGAAAGTTGATGGTCACGATAAAGAAGTTCTCGATGTTTTGAACAGTAGATAATTATCGGAAATTTTTATGATATATGTAACGAGACGTGCTACGTTTAATGCGGCTCACCGTGTATATAATCCAAAATTATCTGACGAAGAAAATTTTAAAATTTTCGGAAAGTGCAGCAGCCCGAACTGGCATGGTCATAATTATATACTGGAAGTTGTAGTTGCAGGGGAAATTGATCCTGCTACGGGCTATGTAATTGATCTGAAAATTTTGAAAGAAATAATCGAGAAAAATGTTATTGAAAAGGCTGACCACAAAAATTTAAACCTCGATGTTGATTTTATGAAAGGTATTCAGCCCTCTGCAGAAAACATTGCTGTGCAAATCTGGAAGCAGCTTGTCAATAAAATTCCGGCTGGTAAGTTATTTGCAGTTAAATTATACGAGACGGAGAATAATTATTTTGAATACAAAGGAGAATGAAAATTGAAGAATGTGAAAATTGAGAATTTAGTTATTGATCTTTTAAAAGAGATAGGGGAAAATCCTGAAAGAGAAGGCTTAAAACAAACTCCCCACAGATTTGCAAAAGCTTATGAATTTTTGACTTCCGGTTACAGCAGCAATATTCAAGAAGTTTTAAATGGTGCAGTGTTCAATGTCAAATATGATGAAATGGTGCTTGTGAAGAATATAGATTTTTACAGCCTCTGTGAACATCACATTTTACCTTTTTACGGAAAAGTTCACGTGGCGTATATTCCTAATGGAAAAATTGTTGGGCTAAGTAAAATTCCGCGCATCGTAGATATATTTGCAAGACGCCTGCAGGTCCAGGAAAGAATGACTCAGGAAATTGCTGATACACTTAACCAATATCTTGAGCCTCAGGGTGTTGCAGTCGTTTCTGAAGCATATCATATGTGTATGATGATGCGGGGCGTTGAGAAACAAAATTCATCCGCAACGGCAAGTGCGGTTCACGGAATATTTAAGGAAGATGCACGAACACGTGGCGAATTTTTGAACTTAATTGCACAGAAGAATTTGTAATGGCAGAAAAAAAATTGGGCGTATGGATTACTGGTGCAAGCTCAGGGATAGGGAGAGCCGCAGCTAAAGAATTTGCGAAAATAGGGTGCGATGTTTTTGCCTCCGCAAGAAGAACAACCGAGCTTGAACGATTAAAAAAGGAACTTAACAAAGAGAAACTTTCTATAGATTTGTATCCCTGCAATGTTGCTTCTTCTGCAAACGTAGATCAGGTCGTAAAAAAAATTACTTCTTCGCATAAGATCAACTGCCTGGTTAATAATGCTGGTGTTACCACATTTAAGAAAGCTGCTGATAATTCCATCCAGGAAATCAATGACGTGATCAACACAAATCTTTTAGGTTCAATTTATGCAATTAAATATGTTTTGCCGTATATGATCGCAGATGGAGGGGGGACAATAATCAATGTGATTTCCAGTGCAGCAAAAAAAATATTTACTTCAAGCAGCGCTTATACTGCTTCAAAGATGGGGCTGATGGGATATACCAATGTTCTGAGAGAAGAAGTGAGGCAACATAAAATAAGGGTGATCAATATTTATCCCGGTGCCACCGAAACGCCAATGTGGCCTCAGGATGTAAGAAAGAAAAATTCAGAACGAATGATGACAAGTGAAAAAATTGCGGGGCTGATCGTCTGGGCGTTCCTCCAGGAAGGGAATATGGTAAGTGAAGAGATTGTTGTTAAACCGATACAGGGAGATCTTTAGATTTCAGATTTGCGGATTTATGATTTCGGATTTGTGGTTTGCGGATTTAGGATTTTTGAATTTTGCGGCTTGGTAATTGCGTGAATTAAGTTTTTTATTTTAAACTGGAGTTAATAATGACAGGAAGGGAATTGGCTATAGTTACAGGTGCGAGCAGGGGAATCGGCAGAGCGATCGCATTGAGATTTGCTAAAGAAAATTATAACGTGATGATCTTCGGAAGAGACAGGGAGGCATTAAAAAATGTGCAGACTGAAATAAAAAATTTTGGTGTTGAATCAGAGTTTTTTTCAGGTGATGCTGCTGATGAAAAATTTGTCAGCCAGTCTGTTTCAAGAATAATTGAGAAGTACGGGAAGGCCGATCATTTAGTGAATAATGCCGGCATAGGGATATTCAAAAAACTTGTTGATTCGGAACTTGAAGATTTTAAAAAACAAATTGATGTCAATCTTTACGGAGTTTATAATTTTACAAGGGCAGTCGCCGGCAAAATGATAGAAAGAAGAAGCGGCTCGATCATTAACATTGCTTCACTTGCCGGTAAAAATTCTTTTGTTACAGGCACGATGTACTCTGCGTCAAAACACGCTGTGCTTGGATTTACAAGATCGTTAATGCTTGAGCTGCGTGAATACAATATTCGTGTGGCTGCAATATGTCCCGGTTCCGTGGCAACAGAGTTTTCTTCCTTGCCGGGGATGAAGCCAAATGCAGAAAAAATTTTAAGTGCTGATGATGTTGCAGAATCGGTAATGGCGATTTTAAAATTGCCGGTCACAGCATTGATCAGTGAAATAGATATAAGACCAACAAATCCGAAGTAGTAACTTACCTTACACATTATCCTTTAAATAAAGGTTACTGCATGCTATTTTTGTAACAGTCCTTTTTAGGAAGTATGATTTATGACAATAAATAAACTTAAAGAATATAAAAACGATATTTTAAGAATTGCGCTTTTACACGGGGCAAAAAATATAAAAGTGTTTGGCTCTGTTGCCCGGGGCGAAGAAAATCAAAACAGCGATGTTGATTTTGTTGTGGAAATGGGAAAAGGGAAAACTGTCTTGAATAGAATAGCTTTGATGCAGGATCTAAAAAAATTATTAGGACAAGAAGTTGATGTTGTTACTTACAAATCTCTGAGAGAAAAAATTAAGAACGATCTTATTAGAGATGCTATCGACTTATGAGGAAGCAAATTGAATGGTTAAAAGATATTTTAGATGCCATAGAGCAGATTGAAAAATATGCTGTCAGAGGGGAAAGGGAATATACGCAGAATGAGCTGATTCAAAAATGGATGGTCTATCATCTCCAAATAATCGGTGAAGCTGCTAACAAAATTTCTTATGAAATTCAGAATAAATCTGCATCGACTCCCTGGTCTCAAATTATTGGGTTAAGAAATATTATTGTTCATGAATATTTTGGAATCGACCTAGAAGAAATCTGGAATACCGTCATTATTGATATTCCGAAGTTAAAAATTGAAATATCAAAAATAATTAATGAGCTGGAATAAGTAAGAGAATGGATTTCTTCTTATTTTTATATTGAAAGCGACAAAGTCTGTCGTTAAGAGTACATAATTTTTTTTAAGGAGTTAAAGAGAAAATAAACTAACATAATTTTTTAACGTAGCGTTTGCTATGTTCTTAACCGAAAACTGGTAATTTTCAAAAAATCCAAGAACAAGCAAGGAAGCTGCGTCCGAAAAGCGGACGCACTTTCTTATGTCTTTGGATTTGGGCATACCAGTGCCTCGGTTAAGGATGTAATGGAAGTTGCGTCCTTTTTTTGTTTTAAACTTGATACATTTTTTAGATAGTACGTTATGCAAAACTGAGGTATGAATAGACAGATAGTTTGGTTTGCCTATTGGTTAAAGGTAACGAACCAATAGCAGACTATAATTTAAATCGTTACCCAAATTAAATAGGAGTTATTATGAAAAAGTTCATAAAAATTGGAAAGTTGTTTTGCATAATTGCAGCAATTTCTATGGTCTTTGGTGGCTGTGGTACTATTTTCCAAGGCACAAAGCAAGAAGTAAGTTTCGATTCTGGGCCCGGGGCTGCCGAAGTATGGGTTAACGGAGCCAAGGTTGGTGTAACACCTTGCCGAGTAGAACTTAAGCGTAAAGGAGAATACACAATTGAATTTAAGAAAGAAGGATTTCAAACTAAAAGCTATCGGATTTCAAATTCTGTAGGAGCAGGTTGGGTAATACTCGATATACTAGGCGGTTTAGTTCCTGTCGTTATTGACGCAGCTACTGGTGGATGGCATTCGCTTGATCAGACAAGTATTAATGCTACCCTTGAAAAGCAACAAGCAAATTAAAAACAAAGAAAGAAAAATTGTAAGGCAGGATTTTTATAATTGTAAAAAGCCGTCCCGACGAGTCGGGGCGGCTCTTATAATTCAAGGTGTTTATACTTTACCTTTTCCCGCCAAATTTTTCCATCATTTTGTGTCTTCTCATTCCTTCCATCATTCCGGGCAAAAGGTCCTTTGCGGTTTTTCTTTGTTCCGGTGTTAAGATTTCACGAACGTCCATCAGATGATTTGCCACCGCGAGGGCAATTTCATTTTTTGCTTTGTTTACTTTTTCAACAGCGCCGATTACCTCGCTTCTCGTAACATTATCTTTATTTTGCAAAGCTTTCAGATCAACCATATCTTTCTGCAAGTTTGCTTTCAGGTCGATCATTTTCTTTTCAAAATCTGCTTTTAAATTTCCTATTTGTTTCTTTTGAGCATCAGTAAGGTTGAGCTTATCAAA